>CAYFYB010000006.1:0-65451 GCA_964347345.1 uncultured Methanomassiliicoccales archaeon
AGCGGGCCTGCGGGGATTTGAACCCCGGTTTGGGGCTCCGGAGGCCCCAGTGATGTCCAATGCAGTCCTTACAAGTGGATGTCTACACTACAGGCCCGCTCAGGCCAAGAAGGAGTATCAGCGGTTTGAGATATATCTTGTCCCGTTGTCGCAAACACTAGATGCAAAACCGCGGACGGGGTGCCAGGGTAGAAATTCTCGGGAAATTGTGTGAAGGACTACGACCCTGACTCGGATTTCTTCTTGAACTCGGTGTACCCACACCGACCACATGAGAGGCGATCGGAATGCTCGGCCAGGAACACGCCAGGTCCGCATTTGGGGCAGAAGGTCCTCTTTCTTTTCAGCTCCTCGCCGTCGACTGCATATAGCTCTCGCTTGGTCACTCTTGGGCCTCCAGCAGCTTGTTCCTTCTCAAGACGTGCCTTCTCTCAACCTTGGAGGCTTCCTCGATAGTGTCATAGAGCTTGGCATAACCTCTCGCCTCTCTCTTCCCGAACTCCGTGCTGATGTGATCGATGACAAGGAGCTTGCCCTTGGCCTTGAGGAGCTTCTCCAGCTCCCCGCGAACGATGTCCCTTGTAGGGGTGCCCCCTTCTTCATACTGCAGAGCGAATTTGACTTCCAGCCTGTTCAAGAGCTTGTTCTCCTCCTTGGAGAGCACCTCAACCTTCATCCAATACCTCCATCCTCGATAGGATATCCTCCACCCTTGACTTCGACTCCTCGCTGGGTTCCACCAACACAACTCCCTTACTTGGGAGGCCGTAGGCAATGGTGAAGTCAGCCGGCGCCAGCGCGATGGCTGGAAGAGCCACTAGGTCCTCTTCCCCCAGCACGTGAATTAGAAATCTCCCGGGTTCCTCGAAAGCCTTCTTCAGAGCTGACCATACAGCGGGTGTAATGTGCGCGGGAGGGTTTTCGGCCTCCAGTATCTCCGCATTTTCGTAGAGGGCAGACCCTCTTATGCCCTCATCCCTTCGTCTCTTCACCTTGAAATCCACCACTGCCACTTTCGGTCGAACGGAGCCTCTCACGGCCTGGAGGCTGCAGTAGTCCCCCACGGTCACCAAGCCGTTCAGTCCCTTTACCTCCTCTATGAAACCCATGTGGTCCAGCAGCTTTCCAAGAGGAACCCTGAGTTCCTCCCTCATAGAATCCGGTAGCCTGAGGTGCCTACCGAACCCTGAGGGCATACCTTCCATTTGTATCGATCCCCATCTTCTTCGCTATCTCCGACTTCTCATGGTCGACAATCACGACATAACCCTGCCAGTCCTTGGAGGTCTCCCCACGACACCTGGGACATACATCCTCGTCCGTTATGAAGCTACAAACCTTGCATGCCTTCAGAGCCTTCGGCAACTCTACACCTTCTTCAGCTTCTCCTTCTTCTTTCGATCCTCTTCAATCCAGTCCCATTTGCCCAGGGCAGGCTGCCTCATCGTCAGACCGATCTTGCTCTCTCTGGGATTCCTCTCGTTAAGGCTAATGGCCACAATCCTAGCCCTGACTCTGTCTCCCAGTCGAACGTCTCGTTTCGTGTCCTTCCCGATGAGCCTCTGGTTCTCTTCATCGACGTCCACCCGATCGTCCATTATCTGGCTGATGTGCAGCAGCCCATCCATAGGGCCGAACCGGACGAAAGCGCCAAACTTGAGGACCTCGACCACCAGACCATCCACGACCTCCTGTATTACTGGCCGGAAGACGAGGGCATCGAACTTCACCCTCTGGTAGACCGCGCCATCGCCGTGGACGATACGGCCTTCCCCGACCCTCTCGATGTTGGAGGCCACCAGCGTCAGGCCGTCCTGGTCCCCCAGCTTGCCCTCTAGGGTGGCCCTCGTCAGCTCCTTGGCGACCTGGTCTAGGTCATCGCCGAGCCTCTCTGGAGGTATCCTGACAACATCCTCCATGGTGACCTTTACGTACATTACAGCAACTCCAGGGGCCGAACATTCATAAGATTTCTCTATGGTTGTTCTCGCCCCAATTCTCCCAGGATCAGGGATTCTGACAGAAGGGGACGAAGAGTAACTGGGTTATGAAGTTATCGGGGTGCCGATTACACGAAGAGGGGAGCCAAGACCAGGGTGATGGTACTCAACAGCTTCACCAAGATATGAAGGGACGGTCCGGCGGTGTCCTTGAAGGGATCCCCCACGGTGTCCCCCACCACAGACGCCTTGTGGGTGTCCGTTCCCTTGCCGCCATGCAGGCCGGATTCGATGAGCTTCTTGGCGTTGTCCCATGCCCCCCCGCCAGTGTTCAGGACGAGGGCGAGGATGACACCGGCTATGGTTCCCACCATGAGGGTGGCGCCCACAGCCTCGGCAGCGAGGCCCGTTGGCCTGAGGAGGACGCCCACCAGGACGGGGCCTGCGACGGCGAGGATGCCGGGGGCTACCATCTCTTTCAGGGCGCCCCGAGTGCAGATGTCGACGGAGCGGGCGTAGTCGGGGGCCCGGTTACCTTTCATGATCTCGGGGTCCTCCCGGAACTGTTCCCTCACGTCCCTGATGATATAGAAGGCGGCCCTCCCCACGGCCCTGATCGCCAGAGCGCTGAATAGGAAGACGAGGACCACACCCACGATGGCTCCGACGAAGACCGGTGGCAGGGCCAGGTCTATGGATATCGCGGCAGGAAGGCCCTTGGCCTCGCGAAGGATTCTGACCTCCTCCAGATAGGCCGAGAAGAGCAGGAAGGCGGCCAGAGCGGCGCTTCCCACGGCATACCCCTTGGTCAGAGCCTTGGTGGTGTTCCCGGCAGAGTCCAGCCTGTCCATCCTCCCTCTGACGTCTCTCCCCTTTCCAGACATCTGCACCATTCCTGCAGCATTGTCTGCGATGGGTCCGAAGGTGTCCATGGCCAGGATGTAGGCAGCGGTGGCAAGCATTCCCATGGTGGCAATAGCGGTGCCATACAGGCCCCCGATGGGGATCAGGGAGCCCCCTACAGCGGCGGAAAGGCCCGTGGCCTCCCCGAGATAGAAGGATAAGAGGATGGCAGCGCAGATGACGACTCCAGGGATGGCTGTCGCCTCCAGCCCGACGGAGAACCCAGAGATGATGTTGGTGGCGGCTCCTGTCTGAGAGGAGCGGGCGATTTCCTTCACGGGGCGGTATCTCGTCTCCGTATAGTACTGGGTGATGTAGACGAAGGCCAGGGAGGTGAGTATCCCTACGAAACCACACAAGAAGAAGAGGAGCCACACGAAGGGGTGGAGGTTCGCCTGCAGCTCCTCCCTGGGGTTGAGCATCTGCCATGACGCTAGGGCGAACAGTGCAGTGGCGACGGCCATGGTGAGGAAGTAGCCCCGGTTCAGGGCACGCATGGGAGGGTCGTCTTCTCTCGCCTTGACTATGAGGACACCGAGGATCGTAGCCATGAGTCCCATGGCCCGGGCCACCAGGGGGAACATTATTCCGTTAATTCCGAAGAAGGGCACAAGGGCGACACCTAGGACCATGGCACCTATGTTTTCGGCCGCTGTGGACTCAAAGAGGTCGGCTCCTCTCCCAGCGCAGTCACCCACGTTGTCCCCGACGAGGTCGGCTATTACTGCGGGATTTCGGGGATCGTCCTCCGGTATCCCCGCCTCAACCTTTCCCACCAAGTCAGCCCCAACGTCCGCGGCCTTCGTGTATATGCCGCCCCCAAGCTGGGCGAAGAGAGCTACGAGGCTGGCGCCGAAGCCGAAGCCGACAATGGATAGGATGACCCGTCCCTGGTCAGGGGCCGAAGGTCCTCCATAGATGTAGTAGATGCCCCAGACACCCAAAAGGCTCAAAGCAATGATGATTAGGCCTGACACAGCACCGCCCCGGAGGGCAGTCCTTAGGGCCCCGTCCAGGCTACTGAGGGAGTTGTTGGCGGTCCTGCTGTTTGCCCTCACGGAAACGTGGAGCCCCACATACCCAGAGATGGCGGAGAAGGTCGCTCCCATGGCGAAGGCCCCTGCGGTGCTCAGGCCCTCCTGAGGGTCCCTCACGACGCCTAGAGTAACGGCGAAGATCAGGGCGATGAGGGCCGCCAGGTAGGTTATCGTCCTGTACTGCCGCTTCATGAAGGCCCTTGCACCCTCCTCTATCGCCCTCGCGATCTTCCGCATCTCCTCGTCGCCTTTGGGCTGGCGAAGGACATCCCATGTGAGCAATAAAGCGAAGACTAGGGATGTCACACCGGATATTGGAACTATTACAGACAGATCAGCCATGGAGGCCCTCCAACGGGCCGGACTCTGGACGACCTCAAGCCCACCGACCTCTGGTGGGGGTGTTCATCGCCTGGTGAGGCCGAAATGTGTTCCCGGAGGCTTCAAGTGAGCCCTATATAAAAACCCTCTTCCCCTTGGTTTTGAGCCCATGGGGCGGAGTCCCCTGATATAAGACTCCTGGCGCTGGCCCTTCTGTGTAGCGGCCTCTAGGCTCCGAACTTCTCGCCTCTGTTAGCTAAGTCCAGGAGAGAAGGCATTAAGTCCACTCCTCTGAGACGCCCAAGACCACCCCTGGCCACTGCAATCTCGTCGAAGGAAGTGACGTCATCCTTTCTCACTCCTTCCCCGTACAAGAGGAGGGGGACAGGATCTGCGCTGTGGTCTCCCGTCTCACAGGGAGTGGAGTGGTCGGCGGTAATGGCCACTATCCAGTCATCCCGAAAGCCTGTTCTGAGGACGTCAAGGCTCTCATCGATCCTCTCCACAACTTTCACCTTGAGTCTTGGCCTCTGGTCGTGCGCGGCGACGTCGGGGGCCTTGATGTTTACCATGACCGCGTCGAACTCCTCCAGGGCCTTCATGGCCGCCCTAATCTTGGCATCCACGTCCGTGTCCAGCCCGCCCGTCGCTCCGCTCACGTCCAGCAGCTCCATGCCAACGGATCGACAAATCCCTTTGATGAGGGCGACTCCAGCGATGGCCGCAAACCGGAGATTCCATTTCTCCTGTATGCTCGGGATGTTGGGAAACCTGCCAGCACCCCGCGGTAGGAGTATGTTTGCCGGCAGCAGCCCTTTCTGCCTCCTCCGGACATTGACCGGGTGGTCCGCCAGAGCCTTAGCAGCCCTTGCGACGAACTCGTTGATGATCCTAGCCGTCTTCTCAGCCTCCGGGACCAGGGCCTTCACCTTCATTACAGGGGCGCCAATGTCGTGGGGATCTCCGTCGGTGACCCTAGGGTCTAGACCATCCCCCCGAAGTAACAAGGCTCCACGATGCTCGGTCCCAGCCTTGAACCGGACCTCGACGCCTTCGATCTCCATCCCATCCAGGGCCGCGGCCAACTCCTGAGTCCCCTCCCTTATCCGTCCTGCCCGCCGATCACTCACCCTTCCATCGTCGTCAACGGTGGCGAAGTTACACCTCAGGGCCACATCTCCACCCTTGACATTCATCCCCACTCCCGCCGCCTCGAAGGGTCCCCTCCCGGTATATACCTGAAAGGGGTCATATCCGAATAATGATAGGTGCGCCGTGTCGCTTCCCGGCCGAACTCCAGGGGATATGAGGTCAATCAATCCGCATGCACCCCGGGAGGCGAACCAGTCCATGTTTTCCTTCCTAGCTGCCTGAAGGGGAGTCCTGCCCTTCAGGCTCTTCACCGGTCGGTCGCCCAGGCCGTCACACACAATGAGAAGAATCCTCCTTTGCATCGGGACCCCCTACAAGCTTCCTGTAGATAGCCTTTCGTCCTTCTAGGGCTTCCTCAGCACAAAGACCTCCCCAGGTCGAGCCCCGAGAAACTCGGAGGCGTCTCCCTGGTTGACAGCAATTTCCAGATATCCGTCACTGGATATGGTAGCCAGGAGATGGTCAGGCCTCCCCTCGTAATAGGTTCTCACGAAGGGGAGCTCGTGACTCCTTCTCAGCTTCAGCTCCAGCGTGGTTCCGGGAGAGATCCATGGAGGTAGAGCTTCCTGAGGAATGTTAGTGACGAGGTTCCCGAAACGGTCTCTGAACAGGATTCTGCCCTCTAGTCGCGAGGACAGCACCGTATACTCACCGAAGTCCAGTTCAACGGGGTCCTCCACGGGATCTCCCACGGAAGTGGGTGTCAAACCTAGACTCAGGTGTGCGGCCACTGGAGCGAACACATCCCTTCCGTGGAATGTGGTGGAGACCTGCGGAAGGCAGTATTCCTTCCTCGTGATCTCGAAGGTCCCCTGGAGGCCGAGAACTTGAACCGCCGGCATCAGGAGGCCGTTGTCCGGTCCCACGAGTATGCCCTTCCTGCATTCCGCCACCAGTGCGCGCCTCTCGGTACCAACCCCTGGGTCCACCACGGCGACGTGAATCGCAAAAGGAAAGTACTTCACGGCGCTGGCCAGCACGAAGGCTCCCTCGAGGACACTTTGGGGGGAGATCTCATGCTCTATGTCCACCACTGTGGCCTGCTTGTTTATGGAGAGGATGACGGCCTTCATGGAGGCCACGTACCTGCCTGGGCCGAAGTCCGTCATCAGGGTTATGAGGGTCATGGATGGGCTACTCAGTGAAGGCGACGGTCACCTGCCTCCCAGCGAAGAAGGCCTCTTCCAGGGCCTTGCCTGCTTCACTGCCCTTCGCCAGCCGTATCAGACCATCGCGGCCCACAGTCCCCTGGAAGGTTGGTTTCCCAGAAATGAGGATGTCAACGTTGCGACCGGAAATGTCTTCCCCGACTCTCAGGATGACATTCCTTCTATCCATGTCCACCTCTGCGACACGAGGCTTGGATTTGCCCTTGAGGCGGCCTGCCTCCTGGATGGAGCGAACGTCTATCCTGAGGCCGAGCTCCTTCTCTATTTCCGCAATCCTCTTGCCCTCCCGGCCCAGAATCCTGGGTATGTCCCTCTCATTGAGGTAGACAGTCGCTTGGCCCTCGGCGCCGACAGAGACCTCGATGGGTCCGCTTATGTGCCGTCCGATCTCATAGGCGATCTGCCTCTCGGCCAGACTCCAGAGGGGCTTCTCCCCCTGGATGCCGTGCAGAGGCATCACCACGATTTCCTCTCCGTAGGTATATATCTCAAACTCTGGCGTTCCCGACTCGACGTCGACCACCTCGATTACCGGGCGGGCCAGGTCCGCTTCCACCATGCCTTCCGGCACCTTCACGGTGAAATGCAGATCGTACAACTTCCTGATGGCGCCGTCCTCCACGAAGAGGACCGTGTCCACCACCTGGGGTATCATTCCCAGTTCGACCCGACCGATGAGCCTCTGCACTGCATCGATGCCACGGGTGGCGTGCACGACGCCCACCATTCCAACCCCCGCTAACCGCATGTCGGCGAAGACTTGGAAATCCGTCGTCTTTCTCATCTCGTCGTATACAGTGTAGTCAGGCCTGACCAGGAGAAGGACGTCCGCCGTCTTGGTCATATCTCCCTCCAGCGCTGAGTACTGAGTTATCTCGTCAATCACCTGCAGGTCTCTGGGCTTTTCCATGGTCTTTACGATCCAGCCTATGTCGTGCAGGTGCTGTGCAACGGCCTGGGCCAGGGTGGTCTTTCCAGCTCCTGGAGGACCTGCAATGAGGACCCCCCTGTATCGCTCCTTCAGCCTCTCCTTGATGACGTTGGCATATCTGTACTCCTCCAGGTCCACCTGGGCTACCGGCCGGACGGCGGTTATCTCAAAGCCGTCTGAAAAGGGAGGTCGGGCGATGGCTATTCTCAGGTCGTCCAGCTGGATGACGGTGGCTCCTCCCTCGTCCATTTCAATGAACCCCTTCGGATTCACCTTTGCCTCCTCTATGAGATGGCGGGCCATCTCCCGAAGCTCTCTCTCCCTCAGCCTCCCCTTGCCGATCTCCCGCAGTGCCATCTTGCCGGGTCTGCCAGCTTTGACCCTGGGAACAGTGTCAGCCTTCAGGTGAACCGACATGACGTCGTCCCCGAAGTACCGCATTATCCTGAGCTTCCTGCGCCTCACGGAGGTCCTGGGCCGCATGTACTCCACAGTTATGCTTTTAGCCTCAGCAACCCTGGCCTGGATCCAGTCGCTGGTGACCAAGACGGCCTTCTCCGTCTCCGCGACCTCTCGAATCATTGCATCGATGGAGCCGCCCCCAGCTAGCTTAATGTCCTCCAGGGAGGGCCTGCTGCCCACATACCTCAACTTTATAGATCCACCGTTAGCGAGGCGGGCCAGCTCTCGGAGTTCATCTAACCCTTTGTAGCCAGTCTCCTGACCACGATCCGCCTGGGCCTCGAGCTCGGCAACCACTGCCTCAGGGATGATTACCTCCACAAGCCCCTTTTGCTTCCGACCGACGATCATGGTTATGCGACCGTCAACGATTACGCTAGTATCCGGAACGATTTTCATGCCATTCTCTCAATCGCTAAATGGTGTTTGATGTTAAAGCTTTTCAGACACGGCTTCAGCCAATGAGGATCCTCGCCCGCCCGACCCTGTATCCGTGCGTGAAGGCGTCAGTGACCGGACCTCCTGCCCGGGCGGGGTGTGGATGGCGACGGGGTGGCGACCCTCCAGATGGCTCTCAGCATGGTATGCTGGCACGATACGTATATGAATGCGGAAGCGAGCATCATCCCCTCCCCCAGGACGATGAGCCACTTGTAACCCTCTGCTATCGGGAGGAGGAAGACCCAGGCAAGGAGAGAGGTCAGGGCGACGTACATGAAAAGGATGTGCTGTCTCTTCATATCCATCAACTCCAGCAACTACGTATGGCAGACCACCCTGCAGGCTGATCGTGGCCCGCCTCCTCAGCAGCAATTCAGTCTTAAATCCACCGCCACCACACCCTTTAAGCATTCACGGGGGATTTCCGTGTGCCGATGATGAAAAGAGGGTTCTGTGAGAGTCGCAGTGATCGACCCTATGAGTGCTGAGGCATCTCAGAAGACTTCTGCAACCGGTGTGACCCGGTTGTACGACAGAAAAGGCTCCTCCGGGTGAACACTCAAGACCTACGCCTTCGCCTTGCTCTGAAGGCTTTCAGCAGTCTTAGTGACTGACAGAACAATTAGATCGAGGAACTGGTCCCATGGTAGAACACCATCGATCCATCTGAAGAAGCCCTTCCTGTGAGCCCCGATCGTTCTCATGAATCTGTCGGGATCAAGGCCTGCCCCGGAGAGCTTCGGTCCCCAGCCGCTCTTCCACAAGTAGCGAGGCAGCTTGTTTCCGTACCAGTACGTCAGAGGGTCTGCCACCGAGTGGCCACCCTCCTCCCTTGACTGAGGATGTCTTCTCAGGAACCTCAGAACCTCCTCCCTCAGTCTGATGGGCTCAGATGGCCTTTCGAGCTGCATGGCAGAAGCCTATTCTCTAGCCTCCTCGTCTGCCTTATCTGTTTGGGATACCCTTCCTATAGCACCGCCCGCCAGATAAGAGAGGAACTCGTGAAGGGGCAGGCCCGAGGACCATCTCAGGATGTAGTGTCCCTCCTTGCTCGTGCTTGCCTTCGGCAATTCAGCCTGAATCCTACTCAGGGCACCAGCAACCTCGATGTCGTCAAAGGTGAAGATACGCCAGCTGTCCCCTCTGCGGTTCTTGAGTCTGTACGCGTAGATGGGGAGGACCCGTGACTTGGCACACTCCTCCCGAAGAACGCGAGCCTGGGCCACAGTTCGCTGGTTATTACTCAACCATAGGGTCTCATTCTTGGAGGCTTTGACCTCAATGGGGAAGGACACGTCACCGCGGATCGCCACCAAGTCAACTCCCAAGGACCCGGCCGCCCGAAGAACCGTGAAGGGCCACTCCGTGATCCTCCAGTATCCTTCTCGCTCCTCGGGGGTGCAGGATTTAGTGACCTTATCCAGGACCTCGGCATCGCCCCTCAGAATTCCTTTTAGTTCCCTCTCGAAGGTCCCTCCTGACATCGCTCACCCATGTGGCAGGCGGTATAAATACGGATGCGGTGGGGGTCAGTGAAAGTTAAGGAGCTCATCACTCCTTTATAGAAGGCCGACCTCGTGTCGTCGATACTCGATGTTCGAACTCCTGTGTCCGTACTGTGGGTGGGAGGGCAAGGAGGCTGTCTTCGATGCCCACATGAACCCTTTCTGCCCGGAATGTAATCTGCCCCTGCAGCTCAAGCAGTTTTTCAAGAAGAAGGAGTAGAACTGGCTTGGTCCGTAACGGGGCGGGCTGGCGGGAACCTCTATAGTATACGGGTCGTTACAGATGCCTAACTCCCTCATCTGTTGAAGGCGCGGGAGGTCCTAGGAGGGCGGAAGTAGTGTCGATGCCTGATGTCGCTCCATACGGCTCTTGGAAGTCGCCAATCACCTCAGACCTCATAGTGGCTGAGACGGTCCCGCTGAGTCAGACCGCTCTTGATGGTGAGGACACGTACTGGGTCGAGACCCGTTTGACGGAGGGCGGACGAAATGTCGTTGTCAGAAGGGCTGCCGATGGGCAGATGGTGGACATCACGCCACCGCCCTTCAACGCACGAACCCGAGTTCATGAGTATGGCGGTGGTGCCTTCGCCGTTGCCGCGGGAACAGTCTATTTCTCCAACTTCACGGACCAACGCCTGTATCGGCAGAGAAGCGGGAGCCAGCCGGAGCCCATCACCCCTGCTACAGCCCTGCGGTATGCAGATTTTGTCGTGGATCGCCCAAGGGGCCAGCTTGTTTGTGTGGCCGAGGACCATCGCATTCGCGGCCAGCAGCCCACTAACTTCTTGGCGAGCCTCGATCTGAAAGGGGAGGCCGAAGCGAAGGTCATCAGCTCGGGGAACGACTTCTACTCATCTCCGCGACTGAGCTCCGATGGATCCCTGTTAGCTTGGCTCACGTGGAACCACCCAAACATGCCCTGGGACGGTACAGAGCTCTGGCAGGGTGAGGTGAAGAAGGACGGGACCCTTGGTCAGGCAGAGCGAATCGCAGGCGGGATTGGGGAGTCCATCTACCAACCCGAGTTCTCTCCTGCCGGTATCCTCCACTTCATATCTGACCGGACTGGGTGGTGGAATTTGTACCGATTGGTGGACGGTCATATCGATACCCTCTGCGAGCTGGAGGCCGAGTTCGGCAGGCCCCAGTGGCTTCTCGGAACCTCCACTTATGCCTTCGAGTCAGAAGGCGCCATCATCTGCTCCTACACTCAGGGTGGAGCATGGCACCTGGCGACGCTCGATCTCGACACCCTGAAGCTGGAAACGATTGAAACTCCATATACCGAGATTCAATGGCACTTACGGGCGGCGCCTGGTCGGGTTGTCTTCGGTGCCGGATCCCCCATCCAGCCACTTTCCATCGTTCAGCTCGCTCTTGAAACAGGGGAACTCGAGATCCTCCGCCGGTCGAGTAACGTCGCCGTGGAGCAGGATTACATCTCGATACCGGAGTCCCTGGAGTTCCCGACGGAGCAGGGACTCAAGGCCCATGCCATGTACTACCGCCCCAAGAGCCGTGACTTCGTGGGCCCGCCGACCGAGAGGCCTCCCCTACTGGTCATGAGTCACGGTGGCCCTACTTCCGCAGCTCACAATTCTTTGGATTTTGTCATCCAATACTGGACCAGCCGGGGCTTCGCCGTGCTCAACGTGAACTATGGGGGCAGCACCGGCTACGGAAGGGCCTACCGTGATAGGCTCAAGGGCCAGTGGGGGGTCGTGGACGTGAACGATTGTGCCAACGGCGCCCGCTACCTTTCGGAAGTGGGGGAGGTTGACAACAAGCGGCTGGTGATCCGAGGTGGCAGCGCTGGTGGCTATACAACCCTCTGTGCGTTGACGTTCCGCGACGTCTTTCGGGCGGGAGCCAGTTACTTCGGCGTGAGCGACCTGGAGGCCCTCGCGAAGGAGACACACAAGTTTGAATCGCGCTACCTCGACGGCTTGATCGGACCATATCCTGAGGAGCGTGACCTCTACCGCGAGCGGTCGCCGATTCACCACACTGACAGGCTGTCCTGTCCCATAATCTTCTTTCAGGGCCTGGAGGACGAGGTCGTACCCCCTAGCCAAGCCGAGCTCATGGTTCAGTCCCTGCGCTCCAAGGGTCTCCCCGTTGCCTATATCGCCTTCGAGGGAGAGCAGCACGGGTTTCGCCGTGCCGAGAACATCAAGCGGGCATTGGACGCCGAGCTATACTTCTACTCGAGGATCTTCGGGTTTGAGTTGGCGGAGCCTGGGGAGCCAGTGCCCATCGAGAATCTATAGTCTGGGGCCCCACGCCCTGAAGCGTTCTCTTCGGGATGCCAACGGGCCTACGCCTTCAGAAGGTCCTTCGCCCTGTCCAGATTGTCGACTGTCATCGCGACTTGCGTCTTCCCATCCCTCGTCCCCAGCAGGTAGATGGAGGAGACATTGACTTTAGCCCTCGTCAGTCGTCGCGCCACTTTGGCCAGTTCGCCCGGGCGGTCTATGAGATCTGCTACCAGGATCTCGTTCTCCTCGTACCTTAACCCTGAAGCCTCGAGGGCTCTCCTTGTGGTGTTCACGTCGTTTGTCACGACTCGATAGAAGGGTGTAGCGTTGGTGACCTCGCTGGCGATGGCCTTGATGTTCACTGCACTTACTGCAAGAGCCTCCGTGACTCTCGCCAGTTCCCCAGGTCTATCCTCCACAAAGACCTTGAACTCTAGCAGTCTCGTTCCCTTCAACGACATCACCCCCAGGGTCAATAAACCTTTCGAAGGAACGCAGTTTCAGGGAGAGAGTCTGTTACGATCCCTGGGAAAGAGGATTGCCTCCCTTATGTTGTCTAGCTCGGCGACCTTCGCCACGAAGCGGTCTAGACCGAATCCCCAGCCTCCGTGAGGTGGCATCCCATACCTGAAGGCCTTCAGATAGAACTCGAAGTCCTCGGGGTCCAGGCCCTTGTGCCGCAACCGCCTGACCAGCTCGTCATACCGGTGCTCCCTTTGACCACCGGAGGCCATCTCATCTCCCTTATAGTCCAGGTCGAAGGAATGAGAGTACTCTGGCTCTTCGTCGTTGACCATGATGTAGAAGGGCTTGATCTCCGACGGATACTCCACGATGTAGTATAGGATGTGGCCCTCTCGCTTCATGGCGTTCCCCAGGATCTTCTCCGCCTCCGTGTCTATGTCCTCTCCCGCCCCCACCTTCTTCCCTTCCTCCGCCAGAATCTCCCTGGCCTCTTCATAATGAAGCCTGGGGACCGGGGTCTTGGGAATGACCGGATCGACGCCCAAAATCTCCAGCTCCTCCTTGGATACCTGCTTGATATGCTTCAGGGAGTGCACGAAGGCCTCCTCCAGCACCCTTAGCACGTCCTCCTGAGATCGGATAAAGGCCATCTCTCCATCGAAGGAGATGAACTCGGACGTGTGTCTCACCGTGTCCGACAGCTCGGCCCGAAAGGCGGGGGCTATCTCGTAAACTCTGTCGAGGCCCGTGGCCATGAGCATCTGCTTGTAAAGCTGAGGACTCTGGGCGAGGTAGGCCTTCCTCCCGAAGTAGTCGACTTTGAAAAGGGTGGCACCCCCCTCAGCCCCAGCACTGATGATCTTGGGCGTCTGAGTCTCCACGAAACCCGTGAGTCGCATGTACTCCCTCAGCCCGTCGTTTATGTGGGACCTGAGCTGAAAGACAGACCTGACCTCCGCTTTTCGCAGATCAATGAAGCGGTTGTCTATCCTGGTATCCATCTCAGCCCCAACCTTGTCCACGACACCCAGTGGCAGCGGTTTGGCCGACTGGCTCAGGACGAAGTACGAGTCGGGAAGGATTTCGAAGCCGTTCCTCACTTTCGAGTTCTCCCGGACGGTGCCACGAACTGCGACCACGCTCTCCCGGGGAAGGCCCGTCAGTTCTTTGAACACCTTCTCGTTGTCGGCCTTCACTGTCGTCACCTGCAGCGTGCCCTCCCGCTGCCTGAGGAGAAGGAAGGCGATACCACCGAGATTTCTCACTTCCTCGAGCCACCCTGCCGCTGCGACTTCCCGGTCAAAGTCCTCCTCGCCAATCTGCCTGAGCCCCTTGAAGGGCGGCCAGTCTTCTAGCATTCCATCCAGGCTCAGTAGTGTGTGAGGGTATAAAAGGGTCTTCTGTGGCTCAGCACAGGTGGGGGAACTCACGCTTCCTGGCCCCGGAAAGGGTGGGGCCAGCCTACCTCTTCATCTCGGTGATGATGTCCCGGGCCTCCACCTCCATATCCGCCGTCTTGTACGGGACGACCTCGATGTGGGGATAGGCAATAGCCACCCGGGGGTCCGCCGCGAACTTATCCAGGATTCTCTTCACAATCTCGCTCCGGTAGAAGCGCCTGCGGTAGGATGGGCAAAAGTAGATGAGATGCATGTCCACCGAGGACTCGCTGAAGGTCAGGGTTATGGTCGGTTCCTCGACCATGTACGTGGCCAGGTCCGCAAACTCGTACTTGCTCCGGACCACGCTCCTGTTGTTCCTCATCAGGTCCCCGACCACCTCCTCCGCGGCGTCGCGGAGGAGCTTCTCCGCCACCTTGTGGTCGCTCTCGAAGGTGACGGACACCCTGATCTCGTCCCAGATGAATTCGGTGTCTCTGGTGTAGTTGTAGACGTTCGCGTCGAGGACGTAGCTGTTGGGTATGGCCACATATCGGCCCGTGAAGGTGTCGCCGCCCATCCATCCCCCGAACTCCCTCACAAGGGTATTGGTGAGGGATATCTGAATCACGTAGCCGCGAACGCTGTTGATCTCGATCCTGTCCCCCAGCTTATACAGCCTCCTAGCTACGAGAACACCCCAGCCCACGAGGTTCAGGAGAGGCTTCTGAAGAACGTAGATCAAGGCTGCAGAGACGAGGCCAAGGCTCAGGGCATCCACCACTTGGGCGTTTGTCATGAAGAAGATGAGGCTCAGGAATACCCCCGCCCATATCATATAGCTGACCAGCTGAAATAGGGCGTATATGTCGGCCTCGTGGGGCATCCTGGCGGCCAAGGCCATTCGGAATAGGGGCTTCACCAGCTCCATGACCAGCTTCGTGGCCAGGATGATGAGGAAGACGGTCAAGTAGACGGTGTAATTGCCCAGGGGAAGAACGGGGAGGGGGAACGGGAACTCGAAGAGTCCCATGGAGACGACGAGGGACACGACGATGACGAAGGAGGATATGAGGAAGATTGTTCTAGCCTTGGACCCCATTGTCTGAAAATCCTTCCCGGGCCCACTTATAGCTTGCTTCTAAGTTATCAGGGGAGAGAAAGGATGCTGGGGGAAGCTAAGGCTAGATGAACTCCTCGAAGTCGCTCACCAGCTCAGGATACTTCCTCTTGACCGCCTGAAGAATCGCCAAAACAGAGAGCTTCTCCACCCTGGCATCGGCGAGGCTGTCGATGAGCTTGTCCAAGATCTCGTCACTCAGCCTTGCCAGTTTCTCCTTGGCCAACCAGTTACGATAGAGGTTGTTCTCCATGAGGGCCCTCCAGCCTCTTTCGTACTTCATCAGTTGCTCCAAAGAGAAGTCTCCTTCCTGGGCCGCCTCCCCCAAGACCTCGCCCGCTATCCTCCCCGCTCTGCAGGCGTTGGCAACCCCACCACCGGTAATTGGGTCAATCTGCCGGGCGGCATCACCTACGAGGATGACGCCGGGCGCGACGGTCCTCTCGAGGGGAGGAGAGGTAGACACCCCGCCGGCTACCCAGTCCAGAGGCTTACCCTTGCTCACCCTGGAGTCCTTCTCCACAAAGCGATCCAGAAACCTCTTCGCGTCGGCCTTCTCCCTTACCTTCTTGGCCATCACTCCGATGCCCACATTGGCGGTGTCTGAGGACTTGGGGAAAACCCACAGGTAGCCACCCGGCGCGACGTTGTTGCCCAGGTAGAACTCACAGTAGGCGGCGTCAACGCTCACCCCCGTGAGACGATACTGGAGGCAGCTCATGATGTCTCCTCCCTTGAGCCGGGTGTCCAGGCCTGCCCAACGACCTACCTGGGATTCGAAACCATCGGCGCCCACCACGCACTTTGCCCTGACGTTGAACCTCTCCCCGAAGTGCTCTACCCTCACACCGACAACATCCCCATTCTCCTTGATGACGTTCGTGACGGTGGCCTTCACCATGATCTGCGCACCGGCCTTGGCGGCCTCAAAGGCTTGGACCTTGTCGAAGATATCCCTCTCGATGACCATACCCACCTCGTTTCCCGCGTACTTTTCCGAGATGGTCAGCCGATGGCCTGCGGGGGAGATGATATGGGCTCCCTCTACCTCATTGGTCAGCCACCGCTTGTCGATCTTGATCCCGGCCTCATCGAGATGGGCCTTGGAGAGGCCCTCCCCGCATCTGACGGGGGAGCCGATGTCCTGTCGCTTCTCGAGAAGGAGAGTACGGGCACCATTCAGGGCGGCGAAGCGGGCCGTCAGGCTTCCCCCCGGGCCAGCTCCCACGACCACCACGTCGTACTCGTCTCTGGATTGCAACACATCACCGCAGCTTCGAGAGCTTGTGACCTCGGGGGAAATCTATGGCGCCCACGGGACAGGCTTTGACACAGAGGCTGCACTGGGTGCAGTTCTCGTCGAAGGTGATGAGGACCTCCGTGAGGAAGATGGCGTTGGTCGGGCATGCCCCCACACAGGCTCCACAGTGCATGCACAGGCCTGTGTCGATGGCCATTATGCCGTTGTCTATGATGGCCTGGGGGCTAACCAGCTCTTGGGTTGGCGGCTGCATGGCGTTTTCCCCACTCCCTCAGGGGTATGGCGAACTTCTTCTCGACCTCGTTCCTGAAGACCGGTCCCGTGTTGTACGCACAGAAGGGTATGATACGGCCATCGGGTGAGGCGTAGTGGATCACGCACCTCTTCACCCTCTCTATGTCGTAGTTGTAATTGTCCTGGAAGTGCATGCCACCGACGTACATCATCCTCCAGGAGAAGTCAGCGGCGCCCTTCTTGTCGCCGCTCTTGAACATCTGTCCCACGGTCTTCAGGAAGGTCCTGAGGCCCATGCCGGAGGGGGCGTTCGTCTCATCGAAGTGTCTCCGGAGGAGGTTCAGGGCCTTGATCTTCGATACGAACTTTATCTTGGAATCCTTGGCCCGCTGGGAAAGCTCCCACATGTCCTCCATGAGTCCCTCGATGTCCACGAACCTGGTGATCGGCACCGGGTCCTTCCCCTCCTCTAGGAAGAGGTAGGAGGCCAGGCCGCAACCGGGGTGGGATGTGAAGGCGGTCTTGGGACTCTCCGCAAGGATGCTCACTAGCTCCGAGATGGGAGCCACGAAGGGCACTGGATACCAGTCATCCACCGTAAGGTATCCCGTCTGTTCCTCCAAGTCGTGGGCCAGGTCGCTAAGGGTGTACCTGAGCTTCTCCCGCTCCTCGTCCGGTATCCTCCCCGTCAGGCTCACGGGCTGGTAGTTAACGCCCTTGACGACGTCACTGTTCTTGATGGCAAAGTCCATGATGGGGCCCACCTGATCCTCGTTGAAGGAACCCACGAGGGTGGGAACCAGGCAGATGGTAGGCCTGGGCGGCTCCATCTCCCGGATCCTCTGGATGGCTTTCATCTTGATCTGCAGCAGGGGCTTGCCCCGGGCCTTGATGTAGTTGTCCTCCTTCAGACCATCGAACTGGAGGTAGACGGTGTTAAGGCCCGCCTTGGCGCAGGCTTCAATGAACCCGGGCTCCGTGGCTATCCTGATGCCGTTGGTAGCTACCTGGATCTGGGCGAACCCCATGTCCCTAGCGGCCTTAACTGTATCCACAAAGTGGGGGTAGATGGTGGGCTCGCCGCCAGCAAACTGGATGGCGTTAACCGGGATGGGCCTCTGGGCCCGCAGCACCGCGAACTCGTAGAGTATCTGCTCGTAGGTGGGCTCGAAGACGTACCCAGCGGCGTTGGCGTTGGCGAAGCATATCGGGCACTTGAGGTTGCAGCGGTTCGTGAGGTCGATGTTGCAGAGGGCGGTGTTGCTGTAGTGCAGGTTACAGAGGCCACACTCGTATGGACAGACCGTGGCATCTGTGATGGCGGGGTTCTGGATGCCCACACCATCGAAGGCCCAAGACTCAGCCTTGAGGTACATGTCCACGTCGGACCAGCAAACCTCCTTGAATTCCCCGTGCTCATTACACTCCTTCTTCATCACAAGAGCGCCATTTTCCTCGTAGAGAACCGCCGGGATGATCTTGACGCATTCAGGGCAGAGAGAACCTGTCCGCCGGGGGAGACCCTTGCGCAGCTTCGATGGCATGACGACCGTTGCC
Source organism: uncultured Methanomassiliicoccales archaeon (assembly GCA_964347345.1). Taxonomy (GTDB): domain Archaea; phylum Thermoplasmatota; class Thermoplasmata; order RBG-16-68-12; family JAJISG01; genus JAJISG01. The sequence continues at coordinate 18,139 of CAYFYB010000006.1, forward strand.
CGTGCGTCCCTGGACTCCTTGTAGCGCATCACAACGGTTTTCCCCGACTGCCTGGGGTCGGAGTCGTACATCCATTGCTCGGCCTTTATGGCCCTCCTATCCTTCTTATCTAGGCTTATCTCCCTGATGTCGTAGGACATGCTCTCATCCTAAGGAACCGCCAGTCCCTAGGCCCACTGATAGCTCAGAGTTCGACTTAAAGATTATGTAGCGATATCTGCTACAACAAAAAGAGGGCTGGCTGTCACTCCTCCTTCCGAAGCAGGACACTGAAGAAGCGGCAAGCAGCACCCCAGGGTCTGAAGCGGAACTCGTACCGGTGGTCCTCACCCCTGAGGAAGAGGCTCAGGCACTTCTTCCCAGACTTCTTCACCCTCTCTATGTCCTTCGTGGGAAACTCGAAGTACTTCATGACGCAATGGGCGTCCGCTTGAGGTCCCATGAAGCGACTGCGGTCGATGGGCCTGAGGGTTCCCAGGTACACCTCTTCCTCCCTTTCCGTCATATCCCTCAACCCGACTACCCGCTGGTTGGTGTAGTATACCATCCAGAGGCTCATGTCGACCAGCGGCTTCCGACTGAGAAATCCGACTTCGTAGGCATCGATGGTCAGTCCCCTCCGGCCGTACATGCGCTCCCTCTCTGCGAGGATGAGCTGTCCCTCTTCATCGTAGACTTCCTCCAGGCCGTCTGCATCTCCAAATCTCATCCTTCCTCACGGCCATGCGGCGATGACAGGTCCCCGATATATCTTTGCGCCTAGAAAAGCTTCTTCTGTCCCGGGGCCTGGGCCGTGGGGAATCTCCCCGTTCTGGTGTATGCCAGGAACCGGCCAGCGTCCGAGTACATCCTCACTCCGTGGAAGGTGAAGAGGGCCCGCCTGTAGTCCCCGGAGTTGCCTCTGGCGTGCACTTCCTCCAGCTCGTCGTCAGAGAACTGATAGACGGTGTGGTACCCCTGTCCGAAGAGTCTGGTATAGAGGGTGGGGGACTCCACCTGAGGCTTCTCTTTCGAGAGATCCACGCAGTGGATGATTCCCCTGTCTTCCATGAGCTTCTTCAGGGGTCGAGGAATCTCCCCTCCACTGTAGGCCCTGGCCTCAAGGGCAACGGGAATCCCCTCCAGAGCTGATGTCTCGAGGAGGTTGCCGAAGGCCTCGACCTTTGGAGCGCTGAATTTGAAGCTAGGAGGGGTCAGGAAGTGAAGGGCATCGGCCTTGAGGATGCGGGCTATCTCCACCATCTTGCTCATGATATCCAAGACGGGCCCCGCAGGGTCGAAGCCGTGGGCGTGAGTTATGCTCCGATGACATCGGACGGTGAAGGAGAAATCCGGAGGGACTCGGGCCCTCCAACCCGTGACCATCTCCACCGGGGGAATCTGGTAGAAGGTGTTGTTCACCTCCACGTAGTCAAAGGCCCTAGCATAGGCTTGCAGGGAGTCCATTCCGGGGATCCTGAAGTAGGCCCATCCCCCGGTGCCCACTCTGATTTCCTCCATCACCGTTATCCCCCTGCAGTATCACAGAGTTGGATATTAAAGAGAGGCTCCCAGCTAGCTGGAAGGGAAGCGTCAAGTAGAATGGCCACCTACCAGGACTGAATGGCAGACATCCGCCTGGGGTGCTCTGGATGGGACTATGATGAGTGGATTGGACCATTCTACGAAACAAAGAAGGAGAGCAAGCTATCGGCCTATGGCCGTGTCTTCAGTACCGCGGAGATCAATTCTACATTCTATCGCCCGCCGAGCCAGGGCATGGTACTGGGATGGGGCCGGTACACGCCTGAGAACTTCACATACGCGGCCAAGGTGCCCCAGACTGTCACCCATGATAGGCTCCTAAAGGTGGAGAGCGGGGCGGATAGGGAGCTTCTGGATTACTGCAACCTCATGAGACCCCTCCTCGACGCAGGTAAGCTGGCGGTTCTACTCTTGCAGCTGCCTCCAAGGCTGTCGTTTCACGAGACGAGGACTCGCTCCTTCTTCGAGTCGATGCCCCAGGAGTTCCAGTTTGCGATGGAGTTTCGGAACAAGGGCTGGCTGTGCCCAGAGGCCTTCGAGCTTCTGAAGGAGTTCAACGTGGCATACACGGTCGTGGACGAGCCTCTCCTCCCCTCTGACTTGCACCTCACCTCCTCCATGGCCTACATCCGATGGCATGGACACGGAACGGACCCCTGGTACAACTATAGATACAGCAGAGAGGAGCTCGAGCCCTGGATCCCACGCTTGAAGGAGTTGGCAGGTTCCGCGCAGGTCGTCTATGGGTACTTTAACAATCACTTCCACGGTTATGCGCCTGAGAACTGCCTTGAGGTGCTGGAGATGCTTGGAGTCATTGAACCCGAGCAGAAGAGGACCTTGAGACGAATCAGGGACTTCAGGAGGGGTATTGTGAGGGCTGCTCACGGGAAGGTCCGCACCACGACCCTCGCGGAGTTCGTGGAGGGGCCGATGAGGGAGGAGGAGGTGCTTGCCCTGTTGACGGAATTGTCCAGCAAACCGAGGGTCGGCCGGGCCCAGGAGATAGCCCGAAGCGGGATAGAGATGGTTTCCGAGGCCGAGGTGATTGAGGCCCGCGTATCGAAATATACCGTGCTAATCGATGTCAGCACCAGAGTCATGAGGCACGACTGCGAGGACTGGAAGAAGAACCTTGAGCAGGGGCTTCTCTGCAAGCACATCTCCGCCGTCCTTCTCAAACTCCCTGGGGAAAAGAGCGTAAGGATTCTGCAGGACTTTCGCAACTCGAGGGAGAGGTGGACCCTAGAAGCCTGACCTCAAACGATGAGTCCTCCTCCATTCACGTGAATGGTGGCTCCCGTGATGTAGTCGGAGTCCTCTGAGGCCAGGAAGGAGACCACCGATGCTACCTCTTCTGGTAGGCCAATTCGACCTAGGGGAATTCTCCCAGTCTTCGTTTTCCTGTCTTCCTCCGTGTAGTGGGCAATGATATCCGTCTCGATGGTCCCAGGAGCGATGGCATTCACGGTGATCCTGTGCTCCGCCAGCTCCAGGGCCACCGCCTTGGTCAGGCCGAGAAGGCCAGCCTTGGAAGCGGCGTAGTCGGCCCCGTGGTCGGTACCTCTGACGGCGATCTGACTGGATATGTTGATTATCCTTCCCCTTCCGACAGACTTCATAGGACCCAGGACCGCCTTGGTGCAGTTGAAAGCCCCTGTGAGGTTCACGTCCAGAGTGCGCTGCCACCCCTCAGGGCCCAGGTCTTCAATGGTCGTCCTCTGATACCTCCCTGCGTTGTTCACAAGAACATCAATCCTATCGAACTCGTCCAAGGCCCTGTCGATCATGGAGGTGACCTCCTCGTATGAGGCCACGTCCGCCCGGATGGCTACGGCCCGTCTCCCTGTAGCCCTCACCAGATCGGCTACCCCCTGAGCCTCCCTTTCGCTCTTGAAGTAGTTCACGACAACGTCGAAACCATCCTCAGCCAGGCGCAGGGCGGTCGCCCTCCCAATTCCCCTGGACGCCCCTGTAATGAGACATACCTTCCTGTCCATAGAACTCGGCCAGGAAGCTCCTACGGGGGATATAGGGTTGCCGTTAGCTGGGAGGCGCTATCTTGACCAGTTCGATGCCTCGCTTGCAGAGGGGGCACTCCTTCGGCTTGTACTTCTTCCCACTCTCGTGGATGACACAGAACACCGGTATGCCGTCGAAGCTCTCCCTCTCGTCCCTCCGATCCACGAGTGCAGCAATGGCCACTATGGAGGCGCCCCTAGACCTCACGAACTTCACGACGGAGGAGATGGTCCCGCCGGTGAGGATGGCATCATCCACGATAAACACCTGGTCGTTCTTGTCGATGTCTATGAAGGGCCGGAACCTCCACCCGTCATCGGACCTGTTGACCCACAGTATCCTGTCCGCTCCCAGATGCTCCCCCGTCCAGAAGGCCACCGGCACTCCCGCGTCCATGGGCGCAATGATGGTGAACCTCTTGTCGCTGTCCAGCTGGTGCAGGATTCCGGAACGCCTGAGAACCCTCCCCAAGGCTACGCACAGGACCTTAGCGTTCTTGGAGTGCTGGAGGGCCAGAGGTATCTGGAAAAAGTGTTCGTAGTGCAGACCGGTTTGAGACAGCAGGAAATGTCCCTCCTTCATGGCACCTGAGGATTTAAGTATCTCCCAGGCTCGATCTCCCTCTTCTTCCGTTGCGATGTGATATTCCAAGATTCAACCTTCCTGAGGACCACTGCCTCGTCGTTTCCAATGGTTTCTAAGCTTAACGTTTTTCCCTCAGACGGGCTTTGAGAAGAGGACCCCGGCGATCTTGCCCTTCAATCCCCTGGCAAAGTTCTGGGCCCTCTTGACATGGACGACCTTCAGGGGCTTGTCCCTCTCCACCAGGAGGCTAAGGGCGGGGTGAATGATCCTGTAACCGAGTTTGGAGAGTTCGATTTCTATAGAGGCTGCGGCGCTCCTCCCCTCGATGTGATAGTCGAACCGAGTGTCGAAGGCAGCGGCATGCCTGCCCTCCCCCACTCCGGGGGGCAGCTCTGCGAGGAAGTCTGCCATCGGGGGGCTTGTCGGAAGCACCTCTTCTCTCACAGCTACCTCGGTGGAGCATCCAGCCACCAGGACATCACTGGTCTCGATGTCCGCCATTTCGGCCTCCGACACGTCGTATGAATCGAGACGCCATCTCGTGTCCTTGAGGATGCCGGTGATAATTCTCACGATTCTCTTCGTGGCATCATCGACCGCGTCGAAGGCTAAGAGGACCCTCACGGCAACCTACAGGGAGGTCGGGACTCCCTAAAAGGTTTCTCACCGGGACCAGGCCTCATATTTATCCTTAAATACCTTGAAGTGCAATAGGAAGGCGGCAACTGTCTCCGGCCCCTAGGCAGGTGACGTCGTGGTTGAGGAGGAAGAGGACAGGGAGTTGTACGTGAAGTGCCCCGTCTGTGGGCGAATTCTCGAGGGCTGCGACCACGTCAGCAAGGAGGACATCGCGGCTGTCAAACGCCTCATCAAATCCGGGGTGATTGTCTATGAGAGCGAGGAGGACTTCCTCGAGGATGAGATGTTCGAGGAGTCGGATGAGGAGAAGAAGCGGCCCGACCTCTACCAGATGTTCGAACCTCGATTCACCCTTGAGGATGTGGTTCTCTCTCAGAACGGTAGGGAGGCCATCGAGGACGCCCTGGTTGAGCTGCGGAACAAGAGGCTCCTCTTCGAGACCTGGGGCCTTTCTAAGGTCGTGAGAAAGAGGAAGGGACTCTCCATGCTCTTCGCTGGCCCGCCGGGGACGGGCAAGACCATGACCGCCGAGGCCATCGCCAAGGCTATGGGAAAGCCGATGATGGTGGTGAACTATGCCCAGCTGGAGAACATGTGGGTCGGGGAAACGGAGAAGAACATCGAGAGAGTGTTCACGGAGGCCATGAAGAGCGATGCGGTCCTCTTCTTTGACGAGGCAGATGCGGTCTTCTACCGGCGTGGCCAGACCTCGGCGCCGTGGGCCAACAGGGACGTGAACGTCCTGCTCAGCCACTTGGAGGACTTTCCTGGTGTGGTCATCCTAGCCACCAACATGGTGGGCGTGATGGATCAGGCCCTGGACAGGAGGGTTGACATAGCCATCGAGTTCGAATTCCCCGATGTGAGGATGCGGGAGGACATCTTCAGGAAGACAGTGCCGGACAGAACGCCCCTAGCGGAGGATGTGGACTTTGGGGCGCTCGCCCGCCGATACCCCCTGTCCGGGGGCCACATATTGAACGTGGTCCGGCAGGCGATGAGATACGCCGCTAGAAGAAGCGGAAAACTCCGAAGGGTGACCATGGACGACTTAAAGAAGGCGGCGGAGCGGGAGATGGCCAAGTCGACCATGATGAGGAAAGACCACCTCTCAGGGTCGGTTGGCCGCGGACCTGGGGAGAACGTAAGATATCACGGCTAGCCGTGCATCTTGACCTGCCAGCCGCCAGTGTTGCCCCCCTCCGGCGGTTGGCCCGAGGTCAAGCCTTAAGTGATGCGAAACGGCTTCTTCTTCGAACATGGGAGTTCAACTGACGCCTATCATTCAAAAGGAAATCGTCCGCCTCGAGGACCTTGGGGGGAGGAGCTTTGCGGTGGACGGCAACAACGTCCTCTACCAGTTTCTGGCGTTGATCCGTCAGCGGGATGGGAGGTCCCTGACCAGTAGGGACGGAAAGGTCACCTCCCATCTCGTGGGTCTCCTCTATAGGACCACCAGCCTGATTGGAGACTATGGTTTGTCCCTGATCTTCGTCTTCGACGGGAGGCCTCCTGAGATGAAGAGGGAGGAGATCCAGGCGCGCAGCCGGGTGAGGAAGAAGGCGATGAAGGAGTATCAGGAAGCGCTGGAAAGGGGTGATTATGCAAGGGCTTGGTCAAAGGCCGTCACTTCCTCTCGCCTGACGACGGACTTGGTGGAAGACGCCAAGAAATTGCTCACCCTCCTTGGGATCCCCTGGGTGCAGGCGCCGGGCGAGGGGGAGGCCCAGGCGGCCTTCATGTGCAAACGGGGAGCGGTCTGGGCGGCCGCGACAAGGGACTACGATGCATTGCTGTATGGATCCCCAAGGCTTCTTCGCTATCTCACAATCTCAGGAAGAGAGTTCCTTCCTAGCAAAGGCGTTTCGCGCCCTCTGGAACCGGAACTCATAGAGTTGGAGACTATGCTGGAGACCCTTGGGCTGTCAAGAGAGCAGCTAGTGGACTTGGCCATTCTGGTTGGGACCGACTATAATCGTGGAATCAGGGGAGTAGGGCCGAAGAAGGCCCTCGGTCTACTTCGAAAGCATGGCCGGATAGAGGGCCTGCCACCCGAGGTGAGGGAAAGACTACCGGAGGATATCGATGCCATCCGTGACCTGTTCCTCCACCCCGCCGTAGTCGATGAGTTCGAGGTGTCTGTAGGACGGCCCGATGAAGAGGGGCTGATCAGCTTTCTATGTGGCGAGCGAGACTTCTCCGAGGAACGGGTGCGTCAGGCGGCGGAAAGGCTTGGAGGGCACCGGAAGAGCGTCTCCCTCGACGATTTTCGAGATGCCTAGGGAGGGCGGGGCTGCACGGAGTTTCTGCTCCGCGCCTTGGAGTTGGACCTCTAGCTACGTGTCGAGTGCTGAGCGTCAACTAACCATGTCCCTCCCGCGGGTTTCCGTCGTCGACTTTATATGGAGGTTTGGCTCCACAATCATTCGAGAGCCTTCATCTAGGGGTGAGGTTGCGATCATCAAGAACAGGGCCGAACTGGTCGCCCACGGTAACGGGGAGGAGAGGGAGGTTATTCTGAAGATAGCGGAGGAGGCCCTGGAAGCCGTGGACCCTTATCACGCCGTGAAGCGACTGGTCACCCTGGAGGATGAGCACACCCTGAAGGTCGGTGATCTGGCTTACGACCTGAGCGAGGTCGGGAACATCTATGTCCTAGGGGCCGGGAAGGCCACCTTCCCGATAGCAAAAGCCCTTGACGAGATTCTTGGGAATAGGATAAGGGCAGGCAGAATCAACGTGAAGAGTGGGGAGAGACGAAGACTGCGGCACATAAAGGTGAGGGAGGCGGGCCATCCGTTGCCTGATGAGATGGGTCTAGAGGGTGCGAAGGAAATTCTTCTCACAGCACGAAAGGCTGGGGAGGACGACCTGGTTCTTTGCTGCTTCACTGGAGGAAGCTCCGCCACATGTCCTTTGCCGCCCGAGGGGGTGCCTCTCATAGACAAGAGGAGACTGACGGAGCTCCTTCTCAGGTGTGGCGCCACCATACAGGAAATAAACGCAGTCAGGAAACACGTGTCCAGAATAAAGGGTGGAAGACTGGCCCAGGAGATTCATCCAGCACACATCGTCAACCTGACCGTCTCTGATGTCGTCGGCGATCCCCTGGACTGCATAACCGACCTTACCGTGCCCGACACGTCGACGATGGAAGACGCTCTCAGAGTGCTGCACAAGTACGACCTATGGGACAAGGTTCCTGAGTCCATTAGACGTCATCTTACGAGCTCTGACCCAGGCCTTGAAACGCCGAAGGAACTGCGTGGTGTCAGCGTCTACACTTTCATGCTGGCGACCAACGAGGACATGTGTTCCGCTGCCAAGAGGGCTGCCGAGCAGATGGGCTACAGGGCTGAGATACTGTCCAGCATGATGGAGGGAGAAGCCAGGGAAGTGGGGATCGTGCTGGCATCTATAGCCAGGTATGCGGAGGGATTTGGTAGGCCCTTGAAACCTCCGTGTGTCTTCATATCCGGTGGTGAGACCACGGTGACGCTCCCCAGGAAACATGGCCAGGGAGGCCGGAACCAGGAGCTGATCCTCAGCCTCGCCCTGAAGGCGGAAGGCAGCATGCGAATTTCCGCGGCAGCCATTGCCAGCGACGGGACAGACGGTCCCACCGACATCGCCGGTGGAATCATCGATGGTCATACCCTCGCCAGGGCTGCTGAGGCGGGACTCGACATAAGTGGCGAACTGGCAGGGCACAACAGCTCAGACGTGCTCACTCGCCTCGGTGACGCCATCATCACCGGTCCGACGGGGACCAATGTCATGGACCTGCACATAGTGCTCGTCGGAGCCGGTTGAGGGTGCCTTCCCAGACTAGGTCTTCGAGACGCAGGTTTTCAACATTCTAAATAGGAGTTCCTGTAATTCATGCCCTGATGACGGAAAAGGAGCCCGGGGCTTTCAGTATCAAGCATGTGAAGGCCAGAGAAGTGCTCGACTGCAGGGGGCATCCGACCCTGGAGGTCGACGTAATCACGGAGGGGGGTGCCGTTGGTCGGGCAGATGTCCCGTCTGGTCGCTCCACGGGCAGGCATGAAACCTTCGAACTAAGGGACGGGGGGCGCAGGTATGGAGGCATGGGTGTCCTGAGAGCTGCCAGGAACGTGAACAAGATCATAGGTCCGCGGCTGAAGGGCCAGGACGTGAGAGGGCAGCAGGAAATAGATGAGACGATGATAAGGCTGGATGGAACCGACAACAAATCGAGACTCGGAGGAAACGCCGTGGTCGGAGTCTCCCTAGCCGTTGCGAAAGCCGCCGCTCAGGGTCTTGGCGTCTCTCTCTACCGCTACATCGGCGGGCCCTCCGCCGACCTCCTTCCCGTGCCCTTCCTCAACCTCATAAATGGGGGGAAGCATGCCGCCACGGACCTCGATTTTCAGGAGCACATGGTGGTACCAGTTGGAGCTAAGAGCTTTTCGGAGGCCCTTCGCATCGGGTCAGAGATCTACTACGAGCTCGGCGACATCCTTTCTAAGGAATGGGGTCGTCACTCCCTCAACGTTGCAGATGAAGGCGGTTATACCCCTCCGGGCATGACCACTGCCCAGCAAGCGTTTGACGCAGAGCTGCAGGCTGCTGAGGAGCTGGGATACGGAGACCGGATTGTCCTCGGACTGGATGCCGCCGCAAGCCATTTCTACGATGCCAAGAAGGAGAGATACAAGCTGATGAATCGGGAGATAAGCCGCGAGAAGCTTCTAGAATGCTACGAGGAGCTGGTGTCCGCATATCCTTTACGTTCCATAGAGGATCCCTTCCATGAGGAGGATTTCGAGGCCTTCGCCGTCATAACGAAGTCCCTCAAGATTCAAGTGGTAGGCGACGACCTCTTCGTGACCAATATTAATCGGTTGAAGGTGGGCACAGAGATTGGGGCCGCGAATGCCCTTCTCTGGAAAGTCAACCAAGTGGGTACGCTCACCGAGGCGTTGGAGGCAGCGGGCTACGCCTCCGAGAAAGGCTATGGAGTTCAGGTTTCTGAAAGGTCGGGACAAACGGAAGACACCTGGTTGGCAGACCTCGCCGTCGGACTGTGCGCCGGGCAGGTTAAGACAGGTGCACCTTGCAGGGGTGAAAGGACTGCCCAGTACAACCGGCTTCTACGGATCGAGGAGGAGCTGGGAAGCTCTGCCGAATACGCCAGACCGTCGCTCTGAACGACGTCAGGAATATCTGCTATTCATGTCCCACCTGATAGTGCACAATTTATGCGTCTGCATCTTTGTTGCAGAAAAGACTTTTATATCGGTATAAGATTCGGCTGCTAGGGAGGAGCATGGCAGTTAATGTCAAGTATGTTGTGGCCGCCATTGTTGTTGTTGTCGTCGTGGTTGCTGGCGTGTCAGCCTACGTCCTCTTCGTACCTCCGGCACCGGAGACGATCAAGATAGGAGCCATAGGTCCCCTTTCTGCCCCGGGAGCGTACGAATCCGGCATTTTCATGCGAAACGCGATGCAGTTGGCTGTGGACGACGTAAACGCCGCTGGCGGAGTGTTGGATAAGGATCTTGAACTCATCTACGAGGACACTGCGGCTACACCAGAGAAAGGCGTGGCAGCAGCGAATAAGCTCATCCTGGAGGACAGGGTCGTTGCTCTTACAGGAGAGTACCACAGCTCGGTCTGCAATGCCGTGAATGAAGTAGCGGAAGCTAACGAGATACCCTTCTTGGTGACCGAGTGCTGGGCCGACGTAATCACTGAGGAGGGCCACGACTACACGTTCAGGCTAGCGCCCTACAACTCCTACATGGCGGACATAGTCTGGGTTGGATTCGTAGATTACTTCAACTTCACGAACGTGGTGATGCTCGTGGAAGACACAGACTGGGGAACGGGCCTTAGAAATGTGCTTGAGCCCAGGCTAGAGGCCCTCGGTATAAGCGTCACGGCTCAGGTTGTGGACCGCACTAGGACGGACTTCACTTCCGAGCTTACCAGTTTCCAAGCGATGACTCCCAAACCGGACCTGCTGATGGACATCATGACGGGGGCAGCCGAGAAGATCATAATCAACCAGGCATACGAGATAGGACTTGCGCCAGACTGTTTCATCATAAGCGCGGACGGCGACCCCGCTTACCCCGAATGGTGGGGCGTTGTCGAGGATAACGGCGTCACGGTGGTCTTCCCGACCATGTACAGCCCCAAGGTACAGCTGACTGACGTGGGCGAGAAGTTCAGAACCGATTACTTCAACAGGCATGGGAGGGAGCCCGAATATGTGGCCATGGAGGGATACGACTCGATACTCGTCTTGGCAGATGCCATCGAGAGGGCTGGGTCGACGGATCCCACGAAGATCGCTGAGGCGCTACGGACGGCTAGTGTGAAAGGCACCCGCGCGACCATAACTTTCTCTGTTGATTCGGCCGACAAAGGCGTGAACGCTCGTTGGCAGCAGTGGCTAGACGTACCGGTGTACCTGCTCCAGTATCAGGCAAAGGGTCTCTCACAGGCAGAAGCGGACGTAGTCTATCCGTTGCAGTTCAAGACTGCGGGGTTGATGTACCCCGGGCCATAAGAAAACCGCGCACTTTGCATTGGGACTTACGGCAATCTCACCGAAGGGAGATACTAAAGTGCACAGCGTGGTCTGTCGAAGCGACGACACGAAGCGCATCTCTAGCTCCATTCCTTCGAACTCTCTGAAGGGAAACCCCGAAAACACGGAAGGTCGATCTTTTAAGCCACACCACTCATTCCCGTGGTGATCGGAGACCCAAGCATGTCATTCACCCCTGAACCTGCGCTTTTCTCCTTGCTTCTGAACATATCCGCGGAAGAGTTTCTGCTCCAGATCCTGATCGGGGTGATCATGGGCAGCATTTACGGGCTGATGGCCGTTGGACTTACCCTTATCTTTGGCGTCATGAAGGTCGTGAACTTCGCCCACGGCGAACTCTACATGATTGGCGGGTATTCCGCCTACTTCCTCATGGCCGTATACCAGCTGCCCGCTTACCTTGCCCTTCCTGCAGCTGTTGGGATAGGGTTCGGGGTTGGATATGGAATCGAAAGACTCCTCCTGCGTCCCATGCACTCGAGGAGGATGGAGCGGCCTGTGGAGTATTCCGTTATAGTCACCTTCGGCCTCCTTATCCTGCTTCAGAATCTGGCAATCGTCCTCTTTGGACCCTATGTTAGAAAGCCCCCCACCTACTGGGAGGCAAGCTTCTCACTCGGCCTGATAAACATCGGGGGGGACAGGGTATTCGCCCTGGGGTCAGCGCTGATACTGCTGACGCTCGTCCTCGTAGTAATCAAGAAGACATGGGTCGGCAGAGCTCTCATGGGGGTGGCCCAGAACAAGTTTGGCGCTCTCATATCGGGCATAGACTCAAAGCAGGCGAATTCGCTGGCATTCGGGATAGGCGCGGCTCTGGCTGCAGCTTCAGGGGCCCTCTTGGCGCCCCTCTTCCTCGTATTCCCCGACTCCGGAACTTCACCGGTCGTGAAAGCCTTTGTCATAATCGTCCTGGGCGGGATGGGGTCCATCGCCGGCAGCCTCATAGGAGGGGTGTTATTGGGAGTGATTGAGAGCATGGGAAGCGTGCTGTATTCTCCATCATACAAGGAGGTCTATGGCTTCATCATACTGATAATAGTCTTAGTCCTGCGACCCTGGGGCCTACTGGGAGAAAGGGAGAGATGGGCATAGGCAGGTTCCTCGGGTTTGAGATCTCGTTGCCGGCCAGGAGGTCAATACTCTACCTGTCACTTGCTTCAGTGGTCCCCCTTTCCGTCCCCTTCTTCGTCAGTGCCTACTGGACCCACGTGCTCATTATCGGCTACTACTACGCCCTCTTGGCGGTGAGCTGGAACCTCGTTGCGGGCTACACTGGTCAGTTCTCCTTTGGGCACGTGGCTCTCGCTGCTATAGGGGCCTACACCTCGGGACTCATTGCCGTACACTATGGCATCTCGCCAGTCCTCGGTGTCCTCGCTGGAGCTCTGGTGGCAGCGGGCACTGGTTACCTGGTAGGGGCCCTGTGCTTGAAGATGAGGTTCGTATACCTCGCCCTTACGACCCTAGCTTTCTCCGAGATCCTCAGGCGGGTCATTATCATCGAAGAAGAATACACGAGAGGAAGCCTCGGCCTCTCCGTGCCGAAGCTCTTCGGTCCCGGTGTTCTGTGGTACTACTACGCCCTCCTTGGAGTTCTGGTCCTATCGGTCGCTGTCATCTATTGGATAATGCGATCGAAGATAGGCCTGTTCCTCAGGTCTATCCGTGAGGATGAAGGAGCAGCCTGGGTGATGGGGGTCGACATCAAGAAATGGAAGCTATTTGCGTTCGTCGTGAGCAGCTTTATAGCCGGTATAGCCGGCGGCCTCTACGGCCACTACATAGGCCTCGTGAGCCCCACCATGCTCACCATCGGACAGATGGGACTCGTCATCGCGATGACGGTTATCGGTGGAATGGGGAGCCTGATAGGCCCGGTGATTGGTGGGGTTCTTATCGAGATTGCCAGTGAATACCTGCGTGAGTACGGGGCTCTTCGTTTAGTCATTTTCGGGGCACTTATAATCCTTGTGATGAGGTTCTTCAGAGGTGGTCTGTGGGAGGCCATCGAAAACTTTCGGCAGAAGCTGACTTCTTGATGATCCGGCCCGCCAGAACCTTGGTTCCAACCGCTCGTACAGAGGGAACGGTACGGGATACCGGTGGTTGCGGGAAACGACCGGCCATTAAGTCGTCCTGTGAAATCCCCACAGGCTTATCATCTCATCTAACCGCTTCTCGAATTCCTCTCGAGGTCCCTCAAGCTTGTTTCTGCCTAGCTCCAAGAAGTAGACGTAGTCAGACAGAAGAGTCGCCTTCCGGACGTTCTGATCCACGAGCAGTATGGTCCTTCCCTCCCCTGCAAGACCTTCTAGTGTGTCGTAAACCTCAGCGCTGGCGATCGGCGCAAGTCCTGCAGTAGGCTCGTCCACAAGCATCAGGATTGGGTCCACCACCAAGCCCTTGCATATCTCCAGTATCTTCTGCTGCCCACCACTCAGGTACCCCGCCTTCGTTGACCTTCGCCTCTCCAAGAACGGGAACTTGTCATACAGCTCTTGAATCCGCTGCATCACAGTATTCTTTCTCCGCCTAATGGTCCATCCTCCAAGCATCAGGTTTTCTTCGACGGTGAGGTAGTGGAAGAGGCCACTCTCCTGGGGAATGTAGGAGATCCCCCGGCGCAACATAGCATGGGGGCTCGCACCCGTGATATCCTCCCCGTTGTACAGTACTCTCCCACTCTTTGGCTTGAGGAATCCATATATTGTCTTCAGTAGGGTCGTCTTCCCTGACCCGTTTGGACCCAGAACGACGGTGATCTTCTCCTTGTTGGCCCGGAGGGACACTCCATGGAGGATGTCCATATCCTCGAAGTAACCCGAGACCAACGCCTCAACCTCAAGGAACATGGCTAGACCCCCAGGTAAACCCTGGCTACTTCAGCGTCGCTCCTCACCTCTGCGGGGACTCCTTCCGCAATCTTCTTCCCCTCACTGAGGACGACCATTCTATTGGAGAGGTTGAAGATGGACTCGATGTCATGGCTGACCAATATGAAGGATTTCCCTCCGTTCTTCAGCTTCAGAATGGCATCGATTATCCTGTTCTTCGTATCGGGGTGAACGCCTGCGAAGGGCTCGTCCAGTAGGAACAGCTGAGGGTCCTGTGCCAAGGCCCTGACGAACTCGAGGAGCCTCTGCTGGCCTCCTGAAAGGTCTGAGGCGTACTCGTCTTTCAGGCCCTCGAGACCGACGAACCTCAATCTCCCAAGGGCATCCTCCTCCATCCGATCCCTGCTAATGCCGTGCAACCTGGCAGCCGCAGGAACGAGGGCATTCTCGAACACCGTGAGCCTGCGAAACACCCTCGTTATCTGGAATGTCCTTCCTATCCCCCGAAGTGCAATCTCGTGAGGTTTCAGGTTGTCGATGCGTTCATCCTGGAAGAAAATGCTACCGGCGTCGAGCTCATAGACCTGGCTGATGGCGTTTATGAGAGTGGTCTTTCCCGACCCGTTGGGCCCTATCAAACCCAATATCTCATTATCGCCCACGTCCATGGACACGTCACTGAGGGCCACCAGGCCGTCGAACTTCTTCGTGACGTTGCGGACACTAAGCAGCATCGGGTTCTCTCATTGGTGGATGAGGGTGGAGTATATTTGAGTTTTCATGGAGACATGGCTCTTGGCATAAGAGTCCTCGCTGTGATAGGCTTCTTGCTGGACAGTGACCGAGAGTACCGGGGTACTTCTGCCTGAGTCACATTGCAGGGACGCTCAGGGCTCAGACATGAATCTGACAAACTCCTCTCGAGTCCTTGGTTCCAGGGTGTAGTTGTGTCTCTTCTCATGACCGAGGGTGGAGAAAGGCGTTGTACCGTAGTCGTGTCCTGGGTAGACCTCAATATCATCATCCAGGCGACATATCACCTCGAAGAGGCTGTTGTGCAACTGCTCAGCATTGCCCCCAGGAAGGTCTGTCCTCCCGCATTCTCCCACAAAGAGGGTATCCCCGGTCAGTAGCTTCCCGTTGACAAGTAGACAGATCCCATCAGGAGAGTGGCCCGGAGTGTGGAGCACCTCTATCGTAAGACTCCCAACAGAAAGCACATCGCCGTGCTCCACGCTCAAGCTCCTTGGTATTCTCCCAAGGCGATGGGTCACGACCTCTGCGCCTGTTCTTCCTCTCAGTTCATCATTTCCAGCGACGTGGTCCCAATGGGTGTGGGTGTTGATGATGTACTTCACGGTCAGCCCATCCCTCTTGATGATGCCTTCCAGTCTGTCAATCTCGCCATGGGGGTCGACTATGGCGGCTTCACGAGAGTCCTCGTCTCCTAACACGTAGCAGAAATTCTCCATTGTTCCGAGTTTGATCTGCCTAAAGATCATGGTCTGAGGAGCTTTGATTCGTACATCGTTCTTAACCCTTGCCTGAACAACCTCACCCCAGTCTTGCCGGATGTTCTGTCTATTCGGACTCGGTGTTGTATCCCATTTACCCCCGCAGGGGCTCCTTGTTGAGAAATTGTTAAATAGAGAGGACATAATCCCGCCTCAAAGGGCTCAGCGGTACATTCGAGACCGCTAGCTCTTCTGGGATGAGGAGGAGACTAATTTGGAACGAAAGCCGATGATAATTATCGTGGCTCTGATTGTTGTGGTCATAGTGCTCGGGGCTCTCACAGCAGTCTTCGCAATTCCGGCTCTCCTGCCGCCTTCGAGAACTGTTACAGTGAAGCTCTGGTATACACCGGCCCACTATGGTGAGACCGAAAGGGATGTTGCAACTGTCCTGCAATCCGCCCTCAACGAGGTTCCAGGCCTCCAGGTTACCTTGGACTCCGCGGACTGGGCTACTTTCGTCAACCAGTTCGCCGCAGGTCGGATGGGAATGTTTCTGCTGGGCTGGTACCCAGACTTCTGGGATCCTGACAACTATTTGGAACCCTTCTTGGGCAGCGAGGGTGCCAAGTCCTTGGGTTCCGAGTATGACAGCGAACTCATGAACGATGCCATCTTGCGGGCGAGGCAGCTGGATCAGTACGGCGCAGACCGGGAGGCGGTCCTGACGGACATCCAGAAGGAGCTCGCGAAACAGGCAGTGTACATACCCCTCTACCAGGGCACGCAGCACGTTGCATACCAGACGGGGGTCACCGGCATCGTCCTGGACCCTCTGCAGAGATTCAAATACTGGAACATATCAAGGGCCGGCGTCACGGAACTCTTCACGGGGACCACTGACGAGATAGTGACCCTGGACCCCGCCGATGCGTATGACTACTTCTCCATCAGCCTGATAGAGCAGGTGTTCGACACCCTCCTGACCTATGATGACAATGGTGACCTAGTCCCCCTGCTGGCTAAGGAGATACCTACTCCGGAGAATGGCGGCATTTCCCCCGACGGCCTGACCTATACCTACGAACTCAAATCTGGCTTGAAGTTCAGTAATGGCGACACGCTGACCGCAGATGACGTGGCGTATTCCATCCTTCG
Source organism: uncultured Methanomassiliicoccales archaeon (assembly GCA_964347345.1). Lineage (GTDB taxonomy): Archaea > Thermoplasmatota > Thermoplasmata > RBG-16-68-12 > JAJISG01 > JAJISG01. The sequence continues at coordinate 34,941 of CAYFYB010000006.1, forward strand.
CTCGAGGGATATCGAAGTTGGAATCCCTCCCCGGAGGGGCGACCCCTCGTTCCTCCTTGACGTCATAGACACCGTCCAAGCCGTCGATGATGATACGCTTACGGTCACGCTGAAGTTCCGATTCTCGGCCTTCAATGCCATGATGGCCCTCTGGAACACTGCCCCCGTTCACAGGGACTTCTTCCCGATGAATGCTTGGACTGGCGACGTGCCAGCGGACATGCAAAACCTGATCGCAGCCGGGCCTTACAAGGTCAGCGCGTGGGCCGTAGATGAGAGGGTGACACTAGTGGCGAACGAGAACTACGGTGACTGGGCTACTTGGAGGAAGCCGAAGACATCCACGGTGACCATCAGGCTCCTTGCGACGGCTAGTGCGTTGAGGGCTTCCCTCGAAGCCGGAGAAATAAGCGTGGCCTACCGGACTCTGAACCCAGAAGACATCGTGGACCTACAGGGGAAGGCGGGCCTGACTGTCGACATCAAGGGTGGACCCTTCATCAGATACATCGTCTTCAACGTGCAGACACCGCCCTTCGACAATGTCAACCTTAGGAGGGCCATCGCTGCGGCAATTGATCGACAGCAGATCATCGATACGGTCCTCGCAGGCCAAGCCGAGCCCCTCTACAGCATGGTCCCCATAGGCATGTTCTCCCACACTGACATCTTCAAGGACGTCTACGGTGACAAGAACATGCAACTGGCGGAGGACTACCTCGAAGAGTATTTCGCTTCGAGGGGCCTCACCATCTTTGTTCGGGAGCTGGCTGCCCGTCCCAACTGACGGCAGCCTCCCCTCTAATTTTTCTTTCTGGAAATCTTTATAGGTGTTAGCCTAGTCCGCAAGAGCGAGGATGAGACTGTGCAAGCTGGATCCTCTCTGAAGGTATACATCATCGCACGGCTTCTGATGTCCCTGCCGATGTTGCTCATTCTTCTGACAGTAGTGTTCATCATTCTGAGGGCGATTCCCGGAGATCCCATAACCGCTCTCTACGGCGGAAGGGCACCGCCCGAGGTCATTGAGGAGGCAAAGAGGCAGCTGGGTCTGGACGATCCCATAATAGTTCAGTACTTCAACTACCTCTCCAGCACTTTCAGAGGGGACTTCGGCGAATCCATCAAGTACTCCGGCCAGTCCGTTTCCTTCAGAATCCTTAGCGTGTTTCCCGCAACCCTCGAACTCACGATGTTTGGCATGGGCTTTGCCATTCTAGTAGGCATCCTCACTGGCATGGTTGCTGGGTCGAAGAGGGACACCCCTTTGGACATGGGCCTGCGACTATACGGCATCATAATCTACGTCATACCAATCTTCTGGCTAGGGCTCATGCTCCAGCTCGTCTTCAGCATCTGGCTGGGGTGGTTGCCACCGAATACCAGGTTTGGGGGATTGTACTTCCCGAGGCACGTTACCGGCCTGTACACGATTGACAGCCTATTAGAAGGGGACCTAAACAAATTTCTAGATGCCGTGAGCCACCTGGTTCTTCCCGTCATCACCCTCGGCCTGGTTATCTCCGGGGTGTTCACCCGCATGGTAAGGGTGAACATGCTGCAGACGATGCTGTCCGACTATGTCGAGGCCGCCCGGGCAAGGGGGGTCAAGGAGAGAATCGTGGTCTACAAGCATGCCTTCAAGAACGCCCTGGTTCCCGTCGTAACCGTCATGGGCCTGCAGTTTGCAATCCTCTTTGCGGGGGCCGTCCTGACGGAGACCACCTTCTCCTGGCCCGGAATGGGATCGAGACTGTTGAGCGCGATCGAGGAGCGGGACTTCCCCGTGGTCCAGGGTATAATTGTCTTCTACGCCGTCCTCATCGTTCTGGCCAGCCTCGTCATAGACATCGTGAACGCCTTCATCGATCCGAGAATCAGGTATTGAGGGGAGGCAAGTTGAAGAAAAGGGCAGATGAAAAGGGGTCCGAACCCATCGGGGTCAGACTCGGACTTGCACAGCTCCCCGAGAAGTATCGAAGATCGTTCCTCGGCAAACTTCTCTCTCCCCTCTTTGAGGAAAGACGGACTCTCGCGGGCATTATGACATGGGTTGGACTCTTCATCTTCCTTGGCTTCATCGTACTGGCAATATTCGCCCCGATCATAGCCCCCTTTGACCCAACAACCTTCGTGTCTAGTCCGAACCTCCCTCCCAGCTCGGAACACCTGATGGGAACGGATCGATTCGGCAGGGATGTCTTCAGCCGAGTCATCTTCGGAGCCCGAACCTCCTTGTCCATAATGGCGATCGCCACTTCCATCGCTCTTCTGATCGGACTTCCCCTGGGTCTCATTTCGGGTTATGCGGGAGGCTACCTAGACAGAACCCAGGTCATGATAATGGACTCCATCTACTCATTTCCAGGCCTCCTTCTGGCCCTCTCCATTGCCACCATGATTGGGAAGGGGATTTTCAACATATCAATCGCCATCACTGTGATCTACATACCGCTCTACTTCAGGGTCATAAGGAACCATGTCCTCTCCGTCAAGCAAGAAGCATACGTGGAGGCCGCGAGAGCCCTCGGTGCTAAACCCTGGACCGTGATCATGTCCTACATCGCCTACAACGTGATAGTCTCCATCCCGGTAATCTTCTCAATCAACGCCGCTGACGCAGTCCTTACGGCAGCAGGGTTGAGCTTTCTCGGGTTCGGGCTCGAGGAGCCCATCCCGGATTGGGGGTTGGATCTGAGCACTGGTAGGAGGTTTCTCTACAGCGGAGTCTGGTGGACCTCGTTCTTCCCCGGGCTGATGATTGTTATCCTGACGGCAAGTCTGAGCATGCTTGGCGAGGGCCTCAATGACATAATCAACCCCCTCGTCAAGAAGGAGAGAAGCTAGTGGCCCCGCTCATCGAAATCAGGAACCTATCCGTCTTCTACAAGACTAGGCGGGGATACATCAGAGCCGTGGACAATGTCAGCCTCGATTTGAACGAGGGCGAGGCCCTGGGCATCGTGGGTGAGACAGGTTGTGGGAAGTCCACGCTGGGCAAGGCTCTTCTTGGCGTTTTACCGCCAGGGACCCTCGTTCGAGGTGAGATTCTTCACAAAATGACTGCCAGTGAGAGGGAGGAGATGGACTGGCTAGAGGCGAAGCTAAAGGCCGAGTTCAAGAAACAAATCGAATCAGGCCAGTTTTCAACCTTCGATACCCGGACCGTGAAGTCCATGCTTAAGGAGCTACAAGGCCCCACGAGGACTCCCTCGGAAGCAATGAAGGACCTGAAGAGGCTCCTCAAACTCAAGAGCGCTTCCGACCTAACCGTGCTACCCACCGAGGTGATGCGGGGGATCAGAGGCGAGAAGATGGCCCTCATCTTTCAGGACCCGATGTCTCGCCTGGACCCGCTCATGACGGTGAGGGATCACTTCGTAGAACTCTTGCAGGCCCACCACGACATCAGCGAACGGGAGGCGGAAGAAAGGGCAGTAAGGGCCCTCTCCTCGGTGGGGATTCCCGCGTCTCGGCTGAAAAACTACCCGCACGAGTTCTCGGGTGGAATGAGACAGAGGATCATGATCGCCATGGCCCTGGTGATGAACCCTGAACTCCTCATAGCGGATGAGCCCACAACTTCCCTCGACGTCCTGGTCGAAGCTCAGATTCTCAAGCTCATCGAGACCCTGAGGCGGTCCTTCAGGATGTCCACCCTTCTGATTACTCACAACTTGGGGATTGTGGCGGAAACCTGCGACAGAGTCGGGGTAATGTATGCCGGAAAGCTTGTGGAGGTCGCCAAGGTATCCGACCTCTTCTCCAATCCAAAACATCCCTACACCCAGGGTCTCCTGTCCTCAATAATCCATCTCGAGACGGAAGAGCTAAATTTCATCAGGGGCACACCTCCTGACCTCCTCAACCCACCGCCCGGCTGTCGATTTCACCCTCGATGCCCCCACGTTATGGATATCTGCAGCAAGGCTGAGCCCCCCATGACGGATGCCGATGCCTCCAGGGCCGCCTGCTTCCTCTACGGTGAAGATAATGGCTGACTACGTCCTCCAGGTGGAAGGCCTCAAGAAACACTATCCCGTCCTGGGGAGCTTCCTTGCCCGTCTTCTCACCCGGCAGAAAGCTTTCGTCAAGGCAGTGGACGGGGTCAGCTTTGAAATAAGAAAGGGGGAAATCTTTGGACTCGTGGGGGAGAGCGGGTGTGGGAAGACCACATTGGGACGGACCATCCTGAGGCTGACGGAGCCCACGGATGGAAGGATCCTCTTCGACGGACAGGACATAACCCACCTTCCAGAATCGGAGCTCAGGCCCTTACGCCAACGAATGCAGATTGTCTTTCAGGACCCTCACGCTTCCCTGAACCCCGCAATGAAAGTTGGTCAGGCGGTGGCGCATCCACTTCGGATACACAACCTGATGGAGAGCGAAGAACAGGTAAAAAAAGAGGTCCTTAGAGCCCTTCGAGAGGTTGGCTTGGAACCGGCGGAGGAGATATATGACAGGTATCCCGCAGACCTCAGTGGTGGTCAGAAGCAGCGCGTGGTCATAGCGAGGGCCATCATCTTGCGTCCTTCATTCATTGTGGCGGATGAGGCAGTGGCGATGCTCGACATGTCGGTGAGGGCGATGATCCTGGAATTACTCATGGAGTTGAAGAGAAAGTATGGCCTGACTTACCTCTTCATAACCCACGATTTGGCGACGGCCAAGTTTCTCTGCCATCGGATTGCGATAATGTACCTTGGCAAGATCGTGGAGATGGGCAACGCCAAGGAGATCTATGATGAGCCCTGGCACCCATACACGAAGGCCCTGCTACAGGCTATCCCCATACCTGATCCTGCTAGGAAGAGGCGGAAGGAAGTTCCAGGGGGAGAGGTTCCCGATGCGATTGCTCCACCCCGGGGTTGTAGATTCCATCCACGCTGTCCCGAGGCGTTTGTCGCATGTGGTTGGGAGCCAGAGGATCTCAGGGATCTTCTGGAAAAACGCGCCATGGAGCCAGGGTATGAAGACGTCCGCCCGTTGATAGGTGACGTGACTGTGTCTGGCAATTCCTGTATTATCCAGGCAGAGCGTATGGACGGGGAGGAAATCGCCGCCACTGTCCGTTCAAGTTTGAAAGGAGCCGGACCGATAAATGATGCCATCGAAGGCATAACGGTTTCTGGAAAGGAGGTGACGGCAGCGTTCAGTGAGCCTCTGGAGCCTAGGGATCTGCAGGTTCAGGGGAGGATCATCAATTGCCACCTGTTTGACCCGAAGGTAGTGACAAGGCCGCGGGGACTACCGCCGTCTTCGTCGCAACACGACGAGGATACCCGTGGCCACGACACCGTAGACTAATAAGACCAAAATGAGGATTACATCAGATTCCTCCAGCTCTGAAGCCACGATTCCGAAGTTGTAGGTCCCTGCAGCTGCCTCGAAACTAAACTCTTCCACGCTCGTCATATCGAGCTCAGCACGAGGATGATCAGGAAGGTGGTAAATGGAGTAAGCTTCATGCTTACGATTGGACTCCGAGGAATTTCAACGCTTTGGATGAACTGAGAAGACTTAAGTTGAACCTTCCCTTCAAGGAACGCATGTTGGACCACGCCTCCTTTCGGAGTAGTCATCCCGAGCTCTCCGACAGGGAGAAGATCAGGGTGCCTGGCCTGACCACCTGCAGGGGGCTAACGGGTGAAGAGGTGGAGAGCTGGGAGGAAGCCTACAGGAAACTGTTGGAAGAAGTTTCGTGGGAGGACTCATTCCCGGCAAGGTCCCTGATGAAGGAACATGGGGCGGAGGCCTTCGGGAGCTACCTGTCTTTCAGGCTGGAGCCGGAACGCTGGGGCCTCTACTTGAAGAGGAGGCCTCTCATGGGCCTCGCCCAGGAAATCCTGAGGGTCCTCGGTCTGGGCTACATGGAACTCAAGGAACGGGTTCCCATCAATCAGGCTCGCGAGTTGGCCTTCCGCATGGCCTTCGACATCGCTTCCAACCATTTGTCTTTCCACGCGAGCGTCGATAGTTTCGCGGCCTCGAGGGAGGTCGAGGATAGTGTCGAGTACTACGGCTCCTACCTTCAAGGCCCATATATGAAGTCATTGCGAGACTCCGAAGGCCCCTTGGGCTACAACTTGGAGGAGGCCCTGGCAAACGTGGTCGCCCTAAGGTCCTTCCTCAATCCAAACATGACAGTGGAGATGGGCAGTCTGGTGCAGTCCTGCTTCAACGAAGAGGAGCAGTTCCGTTGGAACGCGTACCTCATGTCAGGAAACCTTACCACCGAGGTGAGCTACATCATGAGGGTGTATCCGCCAGGATACAGGAACTTCACCGAGTTCTTCCGACGGCGTGGGGAGGTTGGTCCGTATGCGCACATGGCCGTGCAATACGATCTGGACTCGGAGGCCTTCAACAGAGCACTGGACCGCCTTGCCAATATCCTGCTAAAGGGGAAGGAGTTTGAGCATGCGCACAAGGAGATTCCGAAGCCAGTTCCCGTGAAGATGTATCTTGTATTTGAGGACTAAATGAGCCTGCTTCCCTCTTCACGAGAACGACCAGCGGATATGTCAGATTGCGTGAGGCGCGGGAGGAGGTGCCCTTCTCGCCAGCCTCTTGCGAAGGATGCTTATGATGAGACCGGCGTACATAGCCTCTAGGTTCTTGCCTGACCTGGCACTGACAAAGAGGTACGGACAATCATAGGCCCTGGCCGCCAAATCAACGTCCCTCGGCCGTATCGCCCTCCTTGGGACGTCGGCTTTGTTGACAGCTATCTCCATCTGGACGCCCTTCGATATCTGAAGGGCGCTATCCATCCAATAGTCAAGCTCGTATAGGGACTCCCTCCGAGACATGTCACAGACGGCCACGACCCCCTGAGCACCGTGGAAATACGCCTCCCTCAGAATGGATGATACGCCTCTGTCTCCTGTTATGTCCCAGAGTTCGAGGTCTGCAATCGCGTTGAGGCGATGGCTGGAAAGGCGGACGCCGACTCTCTTTTGAAAGACCCTCGTGCCAATGGTCTGATGATATGCGTTGCTGAATTCGTTGATCAGGTATCGCCTTAGGAGAGAGGTCTTGCCAACCCCCCTGTCACCCGCTAGACAGATTTTCAGCCTTGTACGAGCGACCTTAGGGTAGAAGCGAGGCCTGTAAACACCCCTCATGAAAAGGCGTCGTTACTGACCCATATATTGTTAACTCTCACGTTATTGATAATGAGAACGATAGGGCATGCAGAGTCCTGTATCGGCTTTCTTCAAGGGAGTCGTGGCCTTTCTAGGGCTCCTCTCATCATACTTAGTAGGTTGACGAAACACATAAATATGGTCAGGATTATGGTCAGCCCACGTGGGGGGTTGAATATGGCTACAAAAATGGAACTTACACTGACCGCTTTGCTCGTTGCGGCAGTGGCACTGGCGGGAGCTGGCTTGGGCTTTACGCTGGATTTCGGATCGAGGCTAGCCGACCTTGAGAAGAGGCTTCCGCCGCGTCTGACCGTCATCGGACCGTGGTCAGGTGCGGAGATGGAGGCGTTTCTGCCGGTACTGAATGCATTTTCGGTGAAGACGGGGATAGAGGTTGACTACCGGGTCTCTAGGGCCGAAGACCTCGCTCCCGTCCTTCCCGCTCAATTTGAGGCGAGGGTCGCGACCGCCGATCTGATATTCATGTGGGACTCGTTCATTCGAACGCAGGCCCCCGACGGGCACATCGCTGAAGTCACGGGGATAATCAACGCAACCGCCTATTCCGCCGGCGCATTGGATCGAGTTACCGTCGATGGCAAGATCTACGGCGGTACCTATACTGGGAAGGTCAAACCTGGCTTCTGGTACAGGAAATCCTTCTTCGCTGACAACGACCTGACGGTGCCAACAACGTGGGACGGATTCAAGTCATTGCTTGTGCAGATTGAAGGAGTACAAGGCATTAAGAACGCAATCGTCAGCGGGGACGAAGTGGGATGGCCCCTATCAGACGTGACGGAGTACTTCATCGCCACCTACGGCGGACCCAAGATGCATCGCGATCTGACGGCGGGAACTGTTTCATGGACGAGCGCGGCCGTGAAGACGGTCTTCACCGACAGACTCGTTCCACTGCTCACCCCTGGTTCCGTCTGTACGAAGAGTTGCTTCAGCGGACCCACTGAATGGACTGCAGCCGTAGATGCCTGGTGGGATGGAGACTATGGCTTGTACTTCATGGGCAGCTGGATAACAGGCATGGTCGATGATCCGGACGATTTGGGAGTCCTGCCCCTGCCAGGAGCACAAGGGATAGTCTTCGCGCCAGACTTCTTCTTCATACCAGCCTACACGCCACGTCTCCTTGAGGCTCAGGAACTCTTTAGGTTCTTGGCAAGCGGAGAGGGACAGGACTTTCAGGTCAGACAGGGCGGTCACCTCGCAACCATCAAAGATGTGCCTCTGAACGCATACCCGGACGTTGACAGACAAGTGGCTGAACTCTTGACGGGGAAGGAGGTTCTCGAAGACTTGGACGATAAGATAGGCGGTGAATTCCAGACTACTTTCTGGAGCCAACTGAAGTTGCTATGGGTAAATCCGGGGCAGTTGGACAGCGTACTTTCAGCGATTGAGGCAAAGGCTCCCTGATGAAGGCCAAGGGTACCAGCGGGGGACCCAACCCCCCTCCTATTTCTGTACGGGCCATTCGAAAGAATTTACCTGCACTAGCGCGCCCGCTGTTCTTCATACCAGCCCTGTTCTTGGTCGTATTCTTCGTCGTGTACCCCGTGCTCCAGACGGCGTATCTCAGCTTTCTTTCGCCTTCAGGGGAGTTTGTTGGATGGGATAACTATTCTGACGTGCTGGCAAGTAGGGAGACTCTGAATCTTGAGGGTTTTCCAAAGTGGCCTCCTCTGGGAGCGATGGTTCACAACTTCCTGTGGATCGCGATTCACCTGCCGTTGTCGATGTTTGCGGGCCTATACTTGGCGATAATACTCAGAGACATGAAGGGTTCGTCCATCGTGAAGTCTATCATCTTCTTGGGTATGCTCACGCCTCTCATTGTGGGTGGACTAATCCTTCGATTTACCTTTACTGAGGGCGTGGGGGTTGTCCCCTCTTTTCTGGGTCTGCTGGGCGTCGATTCGCTGAACATCACTTGGACGAACCATCCCGAAACTGTCCTTTTCGCGTTAATCTTCGGCTCTGTGTGGTTGTGGACCGGATTCAGTCTGATTGTATACTCTGCTGGACTGACGACAATACCTAAAGAGTATTTCGAGGCCGCGAGGATCGATGGCGCTTCACCCTTTCGGATGTTCTATCGCGTTACGTTCCCCCTCCTTAGGCCTATGACTCTAGTGGTAGTGGTGATGACCATCGTGTGGGAGCTGAAGATTTTCGATATAGTATACACGGGTGCTGGACCTGGGGGAGGGCCGGGAGGATCAGCAGATGTTCTGGCATTGTTGATGTATCGATTCGCCTTTCGCAGTTTCGACTTCAATAGTGCGGCGGTCGTAGCTACGCTCCTTACCCTTCTTACGTTAGTCGTCACTGTTTGGATGATTCGATATGTGGTGAAGAGATGAAGATCAGGAAGACCACAATAGTAATCCACATCATAGCTTGGTCGGTTGCCCTCGCTTGGACGCTGCCCTTCGTCGGTCTCCTGATGGCGTCTATTAGACCTTTCCGAGAAATTCTTGACGGCTGGTGGCAATTCTCTGAGTTCAATCCATCCTTTGCCAACTTCGCGGCGGCATGGAATCACCCAGGTTTCCCACTCTCACAAGGTATCGCCAACTCCTTCCTGGTGGCCATTCCGGCAACCTTCATACCAATGTTCGTGGGGGCACTGGCGGGCTACGGCTTCGCAAGATTCAGTTTTCCTGTCCGGGACTATATCTTCCTTACGGTTGTAGTCCTCATGGCAATCCCCCAGCAGATGATAGCAATACCGATTTTCGGGATTATGAACGACCTGAGGCTTGTCGACAACCACCTCAGCCTTATTCTCGTTCACTCGGCCTGGGGGCTTGCCTGGATCATTCTGTTCCTGAGGAACTTCTTCCTTACCCTTCCCGTTGAGATCGAAGAGGCAGCCAAGGTTGATGGCGCATCGGATTTCAAGATATTCTACAAAGTCGTTCTCCCCATGGCTCTTCCTGCCCTAGCATCAGTGGCCGTCCTCCAATTCATGTGGGTCTGGAACGATTTCTTCCTGGCCCTGATTCTCATCTATTCCCCTGACAAGCTATTGGCCACGCAACGCATCCCGCTGCTTCGGGGGCAATTCCATGTAGACTGGCAGCTGCTATCTGCGGCATCTGTCATGCTGATGATAGTACCCGTCCTGCTATACGCCCTTCTTCAGAAGTATTACATCAGAGGCATGATTGGCTGGACTGTTAAGGGATAGCAATTCAGCCGATTCGTCTTACAGGCCCTTCTGCGCCAAAGTTAGGTCAGGGCCTTCCCTGTTTTCTTATCAAACAGGTGCATTTTCGCATGCGGGATTTCGATCCAAACCTCCTCCACACCACTCAGGTCGAAATCCGGACTTACGACGACTTTGACAATCTTCTGCCCGATCTGAAGGTCAAGAATCAACGTATCCCCTAAGGGCTCTGTCGTGTATATCTCTGCCTTTATGAGACCGTCCTTCTCCGTCCCCCTCCTATGGGCGATGAGATCCTGAGGCCGTATGCCCATTATCAGCTCATCCGAGCTACAGGCTGAAGCCGCTTCGAGCATGTCCTTTCCCAACGAATAACTGAACTCCACAGAATCTAGGGTACCCTTTCGGCTCAAAGTGCAATCGAAGAAATTGATTGGAGGGCTTCCCACGAAGCCAGCTACAAATTCATTCAAGGGATGGGAATATACCTCTCCTGAGGAGGCATACTGCTGGAGAACCCCATCATTCAGGATGGCGATTCTGTCCCCCATGGTCATGGCCTCCACCTGGTCATGAGTAACGTATATCGTCGTGACTCCGAGCTCCTTCTGGAGCCTTTTGAGCTCAGCCCTCATGTACACCCTCAGCTTGGCGTCAAGATTGCTCAAGGGCTCATCCATGAGGAAGGCCTGCGGCTCCCTCACTATTGCTCTGCCTAGCGCGACTCGCTGCTGCTGGCCTCCACTGAGTTGGGTGGGCTTCCTCTCGAGCAGCGTCTCGATCTGCAGAAGCTTGGCAACCTCTCGAATCCTACTGTCAGTCTCATCCTGCGAGTATCGAAAATTCTCTAGCGGGAAGGCCATGTTCTTGTACACAGTCATGTGAGGATAGAGGGCGTAGTTCTGAAACACCATGGCTACGTTTCTGTCTTTGGGCTCCATTTCGTTCACCACGGTGTCTCCAATGTATATCTCGCCCTCATCGGGTCTCTCCAACCCGGCGATACATCTCAAGGAAGTTGTTTTCCCGCAGCCCGATGGACCGAGAAACACGACGAATTCCTTATCCTTCGCTTCTAGGTTCAGATTGTCTACAGCGACAACGTTCCCGAATCGTTTTGTTAAATCCTTCAGGAGGACCCGCGCCAAAGACACTCGCCCATCGATCTATACCTCCACGCGCTTAAATAAACTTTGGAGGCACTGGAAGCAGGTCCCCGCCTTCTGATATGACAGCAGAACTAACGAATCCTTTCCAGCATGAAGGCCCCGATCATGAGAGCCCTGTTAGTGTGTTTGTACTCAACCCATCCCCGGGTCTGCGCGTCGCATATGCCTGCGACAGACAGGTAGTTCTTCTGTCGGTCGACCTTGAAGTGGATGGCTCCGTCCATCTGGTGCTCGAGAGCCTCGATCTGCTGGTCGCTATGCATCCCCCTCTCAACAGCATAGACGCCCACAGACTTCGTTTTCCTCATCCTGTTAACGAAACGCTGAACGTAGCTCAGGGCATCCTTCTCATTTCCCTGCGTCAAGGACGTGGACAGAGTCATGTATGCCAAGCGCACGTAGGGATGGTCCTCCTTCCGGAACTCCGCCTCAATCTTGTTGAGGGCTCCAAGGATGCCCTCGTAATCCCCGGCTCCCTTCACAATGTATCTGTTTCCCTCAATGATGGGGCTCTTTCTCCGATCACCAGGCATTGGAGTGGAGCCATCAATCCAGCGGACAAGTCCAACCTGCTCATACTCCATGAAGGATGGCAGGATTGGCCCCATCTCCTTCGACAGCTCAGAGGGCGGCCTTGAGGTGGTTATAAGAATACATGGAGTGCCGCTCTTCAGCCCCTCAGCAATGAAGTTGAGGATGCCTATCTCTTTCCCAACGAAGGCAGGGCCGACGAAGAGGATCTGGGAGTCCAAGGGAAGGCCGCCCAAGAGCAGGTCATCCAACCGAGGAGTCCCGGACTTTATCCTGTCTTGGACTAGCTCCTCCTCGACTTCGACTTCCTCCGGCTCCGAGACCATTCCCTCTCGGATGGCTTTCTCCCTCTCCTTCAGTTCCTTCTCCTTCTGGTAGAGCTGGTTCCTGATCTCCTGCTCTTTCTTCTTCAGCCTCTGCTCCCAAAGGTGGAGGGCCTTCTCCTTCTCCCTGAGCAGGTCGGGGCCGGTTTCTGTTTGGAGGGCCTGCCTCATCTTGGTCTCCATGTCCATCTGTCGCAGTCTCACCTCCGATTCTCGAGCCTCCAGGTCCTTCTGGTTCTTCAGGACATCCTTGTGCAGAGAGTTGAGGGACTCCCTCTCCCCATCCAGTTTCCTGGCCATCTCTTCCAAGTGCTTCTCCTTCTCCCCCAAGGTAGCCATCTCTGCGTTGATCTCCTCCTTCGCTTTCTCGACGGAAGAGGCCTTGGAGTGAGCGGTCTTGTAGAGTTCCTGATACTTGACCTCCTTCTCTTTCACGTTTGCCACGGATTCCTCCAGAAGCTGAAGCTGCCTCTGTACCTCCTTCCACTTTGCCTCGACATTCATCTCCCTCTCGGCGAGGGACTTCTCCTTGGTGGTGAGCTCTCCCTCCTTGGATTTAATGTCCTTCAGCCTTCTGGTGGCCTTCTGCTCCCAGTCCTTCGCCTTCTTAGTCGCCTCCGCAAGCCTTTGGTCCATGCCCTTCAGCTGGACCTCCTTGCGGCTTAGCTCCTTCTCCTTCTCGAGGAGCCTGGCCTCCAGATTTCTCAGTTCTCCCTGAGCCCCTTTGCCCTTGACATCTGTCCCCGCCTTCTTCATGGTGAGGGCGCTCTCCCTGACCTTGAGTTCGCCCTCCTTTGCGAGTATTTCCTCTCTGGACTCCTGCAACTTCTTTCTCAGCTCCTCCTGCTCCTTCTCCAGCTTGTTCAGCTCCGTCTCTTTTTGGCTAAGCTCCTTCTCCCTGGACTGGAGGTCGATGAGGGCTTTCTTCAGCTCCTTCTCTTTCTGAGAAAGCTCCGATTCCCGCTTGGAGAGGTCTCCCGAGGTCCTCCCGAAGCTCTTCTCCTTTTGGGAGATGTCCTGCTCCTTGAGGGAAAAGGTCTCTGCCTTCGCCGCAATCTCGGCCTCTCTAGCCTGGAGCTTTGCCTCTCGGTTCTTAACGTCCTTCAGGGCCTTCTCAAGCCGTGACTCAGTGGTCGCCAGCCCCTTCTGGTTCCCCTCAAGGGCCTTGATCCTATCCGCTAGAGCCTTCTCGTGAACCTCCATGTCCGCCTCTTTAGAGCGGAGGGCGCTCTCCTTGTATTCCAAGGCCTCGGAGCGGGCGTTGAGCTGTTCTCGGATGAGGAGGAGCTGATCGTTGCTCACCCGGATCACCTCCCTCTCCTGGACGGAGGTGGAGCTTGAGATGATGTGTAACATGGAGCCGCTGAACTGCACGGCGACGGCGCTTCCCATGAAGGTGAGGATCAGGAGGTCCGGTGGAATCCCGGAGGAGAAGATGGGCGTGAAGCCGTAGACCATTACAGCCATGGGGAAGGCCGCGGCCATGATGCTCATCAGCTTCCTCCTGCCCATGCCCCGCCAGGTCATGGCCAGGGAGATTAAGGTCAGGGATATGCCTGAGAGGGACGAGGGGTAGAGCCAGGCCAGGGACTTGGGATCCAGCCCTTCAAAGCTCTGGAGGATCAGGAGTATGAGGATGCTTACAGATGCCAGGAAGGCGTAGAGGGTCAGCAGGAAGTGTCCGCTGAGCCTCGAGCCAGCGTAGGGCTTCCACTTGATGTAGAATGTGGAGGTGGCGATGAAGGCCCCCGCCACGACGGGGACCAGCCATGGGAGGATCACCTTGGCGTCATCAGGAATGTCCTCCAGAAGCCTCCCGGGTTGGATCAGGAGGAGTATGATGCCACTCGTCGCCAAGGCGAAGGCGGCCGCCATGCTGTAAAGGTGGGAGGCCCTACCGATGCGCAGTTGAAGGAGGGCCATCTTCTTGGCCTGCTCGGGGTCCACATCAGCCTTCACTTCTGGCTTCGCGGTCTTGGTGGGAATCTGAGCCTTCTTCACGGCGGTCTTCGCCTTGGCCTTGGAGGTCTTTGACTTGGTTTTGGTCTTGCTTCCCTTTGTGGGAGGGGACCGCCTCTCTGCCATCAAACCATCCTGATCGAGTTGGACTATGCCCCTGAACTCCAGGACGAGGATACTTAAGGGTTGAGACAGCAATATTCTGAGTGATAACGAACCCGTCAGAGCTCCACGGCCTTGTCGCCGTCCCAGAGCATCCTTGCCCCCTTTGTCTCCGTCGGCAGCAGCAGGAACCTCCTGCCATCCTTGGTAGGAATGAGGAAGTACTCCTCCATGCGATCCCCCATCAGGACCAGCTTCACCTTATTTTCGGAGGCCTCCCCAGTCTCGGGGTCCAGATACTCATACCTGACGTAACTGCCTCTATCCACAAGCTTTCGGACCTCCACCTTTCCCTTCTTTGTGGTTGTTAGGACCTCATCCGGGTACTTCATACCGCAACCTCCCCCTCACGTGATCCCGTTCCGTGGCCGCCCCTCGCCACCATGCAACCCTCTCCCCGGCTCCAGAGCCCTGACAGACGCGTCCACCGACATCACGTTGATAATGCCGAGATTATATCAACGTTTCAGATCTTACGGAAGTCTCGATGTCGGGCCGTCAAGGATCTCTTGATGGCCCTGACGGAGGGGATCGTGATGAAGGATGGCAGGAGGAGAGGGGAGGCTAAGAGGCTGGGAATCGCTTCCTGAAGCCAAAGCGGTGGAGATGCGAGAAGGCATAGTGAGAAGAACCCTCGTGTACAGCGACAAGATGCCGCTCTGTCATTGGGTGATTAAGAAGGGAATCCGATTTGGAGAGCACAGCCACCCCTACGAACAGGCCGGCTTCGTTCTCCGGGGCAAGCTAAGGATCGTCATAGGGAAGGAGGAGAGGGATTTGACAGCAGGCTCCGCTTATCTCGTGCCTGCCGGCATGAGGCATGATGCCGTGGCCTTGGAGGACGTAGAGGTCCCGGACGTCTTTCACCCTTAAGGGAGGAGTATGTAGACTAGGGACCTCTATTTGGCGTAAACATATTTATCCCCCCTCTCCCTAGGCGTTTTCTGTAGACTGCGGGTGGTGGAATGAAGGTAACTTTCATCGGAACTGGTAGGTTGGGCAGCATCATCGCCTATACCACCGTCCTGAGGGAGCTTGCAGAGGAGTTCGTCATGGTGGACATCATAGAGCCCCTGGCAAAGGGCCAGGCCAACGACCTCCGCCACGCCATGGAGTATAAAGCGGACATGTCCATCATATCGGGCGGCTATGAGGATATCCGGGACTCGGACATCGTTGTGGTGAGCGCTGGGCGGCCTCGGGCACCGGGAATGTCAAGGCTGGACCTGTTGGAGACGAACGCTCCCATCATGAAGGATGTGGCCGCACAGGTCGGCAAGCTGGCTCCCAACGCCGTTATGATCAACCTGACAAACCCTATGGACGTCATGAACTACGTGGCTTACAAGCACTCGGGCTTCGAGAGGACCAAGGTGGTCGGCTCTGGAGGGATGCTGGACACCGTCCGCTTCCGGACAGCCCTTTCCGACTTCCTCTCCGTTCCTGCCGAAAGGATTGAGGCCTATGTGCTGGGGGAGCACGGAGACAGCCAGGTCCCCGTATGGTCAAAGGTCAAGGCGGAGGGGGAGTCCAAGACTTTCAAGGACGAGGAGAAGAAGCTCATCCGGGAGCAGATCAAGGAGGTGGCCATCAACATCATTTCGGGCAAGAAGGCCACGGAGTTTGGTCCCGCTAACTGCACTGCGGACATGATACAGGCCATTGCGGAGGATAGGGGTGAGCTCATCCCCTCCTCGATCGTCGTTAAGGGGGAGTACGAGCTCAAGGACATCAGCATAGGAATGCCCGTCGTCCTGGGAAAGGGTGGCGTCAAGGAGATTCTGGAGTGGGACCTGGACCACGCCGAGCTCGAGGACATGCGGGCTTCCGGGAGCATCCTAGCCAAGGGGAGGGAGGAAGCTCTGAAGGTGCTATCCAACAAGGCCTGAAGACCGAAACCCTCTTACACGTCCTCCTTATGCATTCTGCAGGCGGTGCAGGGACTGTCGATGGTGACCTCCGAGAGCAAGGGGCTTAGAAGTGTAGTCTGCATCAAGCAGGTGCCAAAGGCCCAGGAACTCCAGATCGACCCCGTGACGAAGACCCTCCGCAGAGCAGGAGTTCCCAGCGAGATAAACCCGCCGGACCTCAACGCCTTGGAGATGGCCCTCCAGCTCAAGGACCTCCACGGCGGCGAGGTCGTGGTGGTCACAATGGGCCCGCCCGTCTTCGTGCCCTCCTTGGAGCACGCCATCGGGATGGGCTGTGATAGTGGCATCCTGCTAACGGACCGCAAGCTGGCGGCCAGCGATACCGTTCCTACCGCCCTGGCCCTGAGCGAGACCATCCACAAGATCGGTGGCTACGACCTCATATTCTGCGGGGAGGAGACCACGGACAGCTCCACAGGCCATGTAGGGCCAGGAATTGCAGGACACCTGGACATCCCCCAGATCACCTACGTCTCCGAGGCGACGGTGGCGAACGGGAAGGTCCGGGGCAAGCGCTTCGTGGAGGATGGCTTCGAGGTATGGGAGTGCCCCATGCCTACTCTTATCACCGTCAGCTTCGGCTGCAACAGGCCAAGACTCCCCACCCTTACGGGGAAGATAAGGGCAAAGCGGCCCGGTTCCATCCTTCAGTGGAGTGCAGATGATGTCGGCCTCAAACCAGAGGAGATTGGGCTGAAGGGATCCCCCACCGTCGTTTCGAAGGTGGAGACGGTTAGGCTCCCGGACAGACAGGGACAGATATACCGCGGGGAGCTCCGGGAGGCAGTGAAGCAGCTTCTCGATAGTCTCGCGGCGGAAGGACTCCTGGAGGTCTGAGCCATGAGCTCAAAGGTCCACCGAGGTATCTGGATCTTCCTGGAGCAGAGACGAGGACAGCTGAGGGAGGTCTCCACACAGCTCATCGGTGAGGGTAGGAGGCTTGCGGATCGGCTGGGAGTTGAACTCACTGGAGTCCTCTTGGGGAACGATGTGGCCGACCAGACGGAGGAGGCCCTGCAGCGGGGTCTCGACCGGGTCATTCTAGTGGAGCATGCGCTACTCGACGCATACACCCCACGGCCCTACACGAAGGTGTTGGCCAAACTCATAGAGAAGCACAAGCCCGAAATTGTCTTCTTCGGGGCGTCGAAGAACGGAAGGGACCTGGGAGGGCGGCTTCACGCTGTCATCCACACCGGCCTGGCAGCGGACTGCGTAGCCTTCGATCTGGACAAGGACGGGAACCTAGACATGATAAGGCCTGCCTTCGGCGGAAAGAGCCTGGCCCATATCCTCTGCAAGAAGCACAGGCCCCAGATGGCCTCGGTAAGGCCCAACGTCTTCAAGGTCCCCCCAAGGAAGAAGGGAAGGAAGGGTGAGGTCGTCCGGGAGAAGGTCAATCTGGGGCCTAAGGACGTGGACACCAAGCTGGTGGAGTTCGTAGAGTTTCACAGACAGGACAAGGTGAGCCTGGAGGATGCAGACATCATAGTATCTGGGGGCTTCGGGTTGAAACACCCGAAGAACTTCGAGCTTCTGGAAGAGCTGGCCAGGGAGATGAGTGGGGTTGTGGCCTCATCTCGGAAGCCTGTGGACTCTGGATGGGTCCCCAAGGACTACCAAGTGGGCCAGACAGGGAGGACCGTCCGGCCGAAGCTCTACGTGGCCGTGGGCATTTCAGGGGCAGTCCAGCACCTGGCAGGGATGCAGGAATCGGAGAAGATCGTAGCCATCAACATGGATGCCAACGCCCCAATCTTTGAAATCGCGGACTACGGCATCGTGGGGGACCTCTTCGAAGTCATCCCCGAGATGGTTCGGCAGATCAGGGCCAGGCGGAAAACGGCGCCCCCAGCTGAGGCTGGCTCCGGCTGATTTTCACCTGTCGAGCACAAGTGCACGAGCTTATAAGCAAGGGATGTAATAAATCGCGTTGAAAGGCTGAGGCTCACGGCAACCACCACGGAATGTCCATGTCACAGAACGAGGTCAGTTGGCGTATTGGCGGCCAGTCTGGCGAGGGCATTGACAGCACTGGAGAGATTTTCGCCTACTCGATGGCAAGGGCCGGGTTGAACATCTACACCTACCGGGAGTTTCCCTCGAGGATCCGCGGGGGATACACCGGGTACGAGGTTAGGCTCAGCCCAGAGAAGAGGCCACAGGCAAGGTCCGATGCAATTCACCTCCTCGTGGCCTTTGACCAGGACAGCATCGACCGCAATCTCGATGAGCTGGCCCCTGACGGTCTGATAATCTATGACAGCTCCTCCTTCCAGGCCCGGATTCCGGAGGGCATAGACGTGGGACTCCACGCAGTCCCGATGGCCCAGGCTGCGAGAGATTTGGGCAATGTGATTATGAAGAACATGGTCTCTCTGGGCGTTACCGCCGCCCTCCTCGGCTTTGACGTGGAGCACCTCTATGAGGGCATCTCCATGAGGTTTGGGAGCAAGGGGGAGGAGGTGCTTGAGGCCAATCGAAAGGCCATCTCCCGAGGGCACGAACTAGCCACATCCCTGGGGGTGGAGAACGGTCATACGCTGGACGTTCCCGACAATGGCGAGACGAAGGTTCTCCTCTCAGGAAACGACGCCATCGCCTTCGGCGCATTGGTCGCCGGATGCCGCTTCTACGCTGGTTACCCCATCACCCCGGCAACGGAGATACTCGAGTGGCTCTCGCCTCGCCTCCCCAAGTATGGCGGCGTCGTCATACAGGCCGAGGATGAGATCGCGGCCGTCATCTCCGCCATCGGCGCCGGTTACACGGGTGTCAGGGCCATGACGGCTACCTCAGGACCTGGCTTCTCCCTCATGACCGAGGCCCTCAGCCTCGCGGGCATGAGCGAGGTCCCCGTGGTCATCGTGGACGCCCAGAGGGCGGGTCCAAGCACTGGGCTGCCCACAAAACATGAGCAGTCGGACATCGGTCACGTCCTCTACGGATCGCATGGGGACTTCCCGAGGATAGTCCTCACCCCAGGCAGCGTGGAGGACTGCTTCTACCTCACCTCTGAGGCCTTTAACTTGGCGGAGGTCCACCAGTGTCCAGTGATCCTACTGACGGATCAGTCCCTCTCTTCATCGAAGATGTCGGTCTCCCCGGAGGAGATCGACCCGTCCAAGGTGGCCATCGAAAGGGGTGCCGTCATTGAGGAGGAGGACCTGATGGCGACCATGGCCAGCGCCAACGGAGGTACTCCTGAGGGTGTTTTCAGACGGTACGCCATCACGCCCGAGGGCATCTCCCCTAGAACTTTGCCAGGAACTCCCTACGGACTGCATACGGCCAACAGCACGGAGCACGACGAGACGGGCTACACGACGGAGAACCCTGTGAAGAGGGTGTTGATGATGGAGAAGCGGTTGAAGAAGGTTGCTTCCCTCTCCGACGGCCACCCGCTCAATCCGGGAGGTGACGTGTACGGTCCGTCGGACGCATCAATCAACGTATTTGGCATTGGCTCCGTACGCGGTCCCGTGATGGAGGCTATTGATATCCTGAAGGATGAAGGTTTCAAGGCGAAACACATCCAGCTCAAGATCCTCGCACCCTTCCCCGCAAATCGGGTTAAGGGGCTGCTGCACAGCGGAGCCCGGATCGTCACCGTTGAGCACAACGCCACAGGCCAGCTGGCCCGTGTCCTGAGGTCTGAGCTGGGAATCCCCAAGGACGAGTTGAGAAGCCTGCTGAAGTTTGACGGTACGCCTTTCAAGCCTCGGGAGGTATGCAGGTTCCTCAGAGAGGTGGTCTGAATGGTTACAGCCAAGGACTACACGCTGCATAGGCCCACCTGGTGTCCGGGTTGTGGCGATTTCGGTATCCTCAAGGCCATGCAGGTAGCCTGCTCAAACCTGGGGCTGGAACCTCATCAGGTCGTCTTGGTCAGTGGCATCGGTTGCTCCGGTAAGATTACGGATTACTTCAGGGCCTACGGGTTTCACGGTGTGCACGGTCGCATCCTCCCGCTGGCCATGGGTGTGAAGCTCGCCAACAGGGACCTCACCGTCATTGGAGCTGGAGGGGACGGGGACGGTTACAGCATCGGGGGAAACCACTTCCTGCATGCGATAAGGCGGAACGTGGACATCACGTACATCGTCTTTGACAACCATGTATATGGCCTTACGAAAGGTCAATCATCGCCGACTGCCAGAGAGGGCTACAAGACGAAGGCCTCTCCCCACGGGGTGGTAGAGGAACCTATGCGTCCTCTCGGTACGGCTCTTTCCTGTGGCATCTCTTTCCTGGCCCAGGGTTTCTCTGGGGATGTCAAGCAGCTGACCCGCCTCATCGAGGAGGCAATCCGTCACAAAGGCTTCTCCCTCCTGAACGTCTTCACCCCTTGCGTCACCTACAACCACGTGAATACGTACGAGTTCTACCGGGACAACATTGTCAATCTGGATGAGGATGGAGGGTACGATCCTAGGGAAAGGAGGCAGGCCGTGGAGGTGGCCATGGACTTCTCCAAGATCTATACCGGCCTAATCTACGTCGAGGAGAAGCCCTCATACGAGGAGAAGAGTCCCGGTTTCCCAAAGTTGCCCATCGCCCAGCAGGACATCGCCGTGGAGAGGCATGACTGGCGGAAGGTCTTCCAGGAAGAGTTCGCCTAGCTCTCCAATATCCTGGTCATCCTGTCGGCGTCCAAGAGTTCGTTCAGCTCCTCCTCCGTGAGCACCTTTTCCTTGAGGGCCACGTCTCGGACGGTCCTCCCCTCTGCATAGGCCTTCTTCGCTACCTCCGCCGCCCTCTCGTATCCCAGACGGGGGGATAGAGCCGTCGCCATGGCCGTGCTCCACTCGACATATGACAGGCACTTCTTCCTGTCGACCTCAATACCCTTCACGCACCTGTCCGTGAAGGACCGGATGCCACTGGCCGCGATCTGAACGGACTGGATGAGGTTGTAAGCGATAAGCGGCATCATCACGTTGAGCTCCAACTGTCCCGCCTGAGAGGCATAGGTCACCGTCGCGTCGTTGCCAAAGACCTGAAAGGCGACCATGTTGAGCATCTCAGCCATCACGGGGTTGACCTTTCCGGGCATGATCGAGGACCCGGGCTGAACCGCCGGCAGCCTGATTTCGGCCAGGCCCGTCCTGGGTCCTGAACTCAACAACCGCAGGTCGTTCGCAATCTTTGTCAGGCTCACCGCCATGGTCTTCAGGGCGCCACTTACCTCTACGCAAGCGTCAGCATTCTGCATCGCCTCGAACATATCGTCGGGACGCCGGAACCTGAGGCCTGTCAGCCTGTTAATCTCTCTGAGGGCCAGGTCAGGATACCTCGGGTCCGCGTTGAGGCCGGTGCCGACGGCGGTGCCGCCGATGACCAGCTCCTCCAAGGCCTTGGATGTGTCCCTCAGCCGTGACTCGGCGTGTTCAACCATCGTCGCATATCCGCCGAATTCCTGGCCTAATCGGATGGGGACAGCGTCTTGAAGGTGGGTGCGGCCGATCTTCACGACGTCGTCAAACTCCCTCGCCTTCTTGCGAAGGGCTTTTGCCAGGGTCTGAAGGGAGGGTAGGAGCTCCCGGCTGATCGCCTCCAGGGCCGCGATGTGCATTGCCACATGGATGGTGTCGTTGGTGGATTGAGCCATATTGACGTGGTCGTTGGGATGGACTGGCTTGTAGGTGCCCAGTTCGGCGTCAAGCAACTGGTTGGCCCTGTTCGCGATGACCTCATTGGCGTTCATGTTTTGGGATGTCCCGGCTCCTGCCTGGTAGACGTCCACGACGAAATGGTCGTCGAACTTCCCTTCCATGACCTCCTTCGAGGCCTCGACTATGGCCTGACCAACACCCCTGTCCAGCCGACCTACCTCCATGTTGGCTCTAGCAGCAGCCAGCTTGATGATTCCCTGGGCCCTTATGAAGCCCCTCTGGAGGCGGAGGCCGCTGATGGGGAAGTTCTCAACGGCTCTCTGGGTCTGCACCCCCCAGTAGGCCCCTTTGGGAACCCTCACCTCGCCGAGGAAGTCGCGTTCGATGCGATAGTCCACCATGAAATCCCTAGGGTCCTATGGGGGCCTCGTATTTTTAGTCAGCGGGCACGCGCTTAGGAACGGGTCTCAGCCCACTTCCCCTCTCCTTCCCAAACCTTTATGAGGAAGGGGAAGCCCAGTCGCTCCTTCAGGTTGGTCGCCAGGAGTTCGCAGATGTTCTCCACAGAAGGGTACTCCATGAAATCGTTGAGGGCCCTGTGATCGTACTTCATCAGTACCTCTCGGACCCTGGCCTTCAAGTCCGCGAAGTCCACCACCATGCCTCCCTTCTTCTCCCCCTCGATGATGACCTCCACCTTGTAGGTGTGACCGTGGAGGCTGCCGCACTTCGAGTGTCCGGGAAGGAAGTGGGCACAGTCCATGAACTCAACTACGCCGAGCCTCATACTCCCTTCTCCTAAGGGTAGCCTGTATTAAGGCCTTCCTTGCCAAGGCGAAGGAGCAGGGGGTCTTCCACACCAGCCTCCTCGAAGGCTTCGGCTCGCTGTCTGCACGATAGACACTCACCGCAGGGCTCATCGTTGTCCCAATTGCAGCTCCAGGTCTTCTCCAAAGGCACCCGGAGTTCCATGCCCAGGCGGATCACCTCGGCCTTGGAGAGGCCCTGTAGGGGATTCACCACCTCCAAGGGAAGGTTCCGGTGGGTGAGGAGGGCCGTGTCAAAGATCTCGTTAAAGGAGTCAAAGAATCCTTTGCCGGCATCGGGGAAGGTAACGGAGTCTGCGCCGTTGTGACCGCCCACTATCCATCTGGCACCGTTGACCTCTCCGAAATGCGCGGCGATGGAATAGAAGATGAGGTTCCTGGCGGGCACGTAAGGCAGGGGGGCGACCTCCAGCAGCGGATTCTCCAGGCCCTCCCCCAGCAGGTCCTCCACGTCCTTCAGGAAGGGCAGATCCACCTCTATTAGCCTCTCCTCACAATCGCAGAGTCTCGTCAGAGTTCTGACGGCCACCATTTCCTTCTTCGGCCGTATGTAGTAGTGAAAGGTCAACGGATATACCTTCCATCCCTTCTCACGGGCCAGAAAGAGACTGACAGCGGAGTCGATGCCCCCAGAGAGCAGTACAATGGCTCTATCCATGGAAACCATACTCGCCAAGCAGCCCATCCTATTTCTATGTTTCATGCGGGACGCTGGAGGAGAGGGAGCACCTATTTGCGTTCTCCCTCGAGGGAATGGTCTAGGGGCTTCCTAGAGACAAATCTTGAAGCTGCGAAGTGGACAGCCGCTGACAGGCCAAAGGCGGGTAGGCTGGCGCCCGTGGGCAGGATCTGCAAGAAGGCGATGCTGAGGTACAGAAGAACACCCGCCCCCCAGGCTAGGAATGCCGGGAGTCGGAGAATTCCGGCAGCCCCATAGAACTCCTCCAGCTTGTACACGGATCGCCTCACCAGGAAGTAGTCTGCGAAGAGTACCCCAAGGAGGGGTACGAAGGCACCGCCTATCAGGAATAGGAAGTTCTCGTAGGCGAGGGCAGCGGCCCCTTCCAGACCGCCCAGAAGGGTGAGCCACCACCCGAATAAAATGGCGGCAGAGGTGATGATAGCGATGAAGACCTTTTGCCTGATTCTTGGGAAGAGGTTCTGCAGACTAACGGCCGTGGAGTAGATGTTGGCAAAGGCATTGTCCGTCTCGTCTACGAGGAGAAGGAAGAGGGCTATGACCCCCAGGGTGAGGGTCAGTATAGCCCCGATGACGTTGCCCACCCCAAGGATGACGATCATGGCGGCTCCCAGAAGGTAGAACCAGGTATTCGAAAGGGTGTAGCCTGTAGCTGTGCCCAAGAAACCTCCCGCCCTTCCCTTCGCGAACCGGTTATAGTCTGAGACGAGAGGCCACCAGGAAATGGGCATGACTATTACCAGGTCTAGGCCGAGGAGCAGGGAGGCAGCGCTGCTGTCGAAGCCCCCAAATGGGATGGTTGGCCTGTCAGTGAACAGGATGTAGCTAATCCAGGCCGTAGAGCCGATGACCAGCCATACGGCGAACTTCTCCAACCATTGACGGATGACCACTATGGGGCCGCCCAAAGCCAGGAGGGCGCAGAATCCCGCGAAGCCGGCGACCAAGACGTAGTTCTCCAGGGAACCCTGAGAGCGGCCGAGGAGCGATGCAGCGGCCTCCCCCATGACCATTACCTCGAAGGACGCCCATCCCACAAGCTGAAGGACGTTGAGGGTCGTGGGGACGTAGGAGCCCTGTTTTCCGAGAACAGCTCGCAGGCTTACCATGGAGGGTACGCCATAGTGGCTTCCTATGACCCCGGCGGAAGCCAGCATGAGGCTGCCGATTATGGACCCGACGACTATGAGGAGGATCGCTTCCACCAGGCTGAGGCCAAACCCGAAGTCGGTCCTCGTTAGCAGGGCCCCCGCGGCCAGGACTAGGAGACCGACCCCTAGGCTGAACCACAGTACCGTGAAGTCGAAGGGACGCAGGCGTCGCAGATCCTCGGGAACGGGCTCGACTCCCCACTCGGGCGGGAGACGGAGCAAACCTTCCTTACCTTCCGAGGCCATCCCAACTCCTAAATGGCATAGGTTTATAACTTTGTTCTACAACACGGTGTTCACGACGGAGTTGTTGTTTTGATCCTACCGGAAGAGATTGTGGCCAATCGAGTCCTCCCCACCCTTCGATCCATGCTTGCGGAGCGTCTGGCCCAAAGGGGGTTGAAGGAGAGGGCCATTGCCGTGAGACTCCATCTGACGCAGAGCGCAGTGAGCAAGTACCTCAGGGGACGCATCCGAAGGGAGCCAACTGTGGAGGAGTCCCACACCTTTCGCTCCCTCGTGGAGAGCCTTGCAGACAGTCTAGAAGAGGACCGGATGTCTGGCTTTGAGGCCATGGGACGCGTCATGGAAGCGATCCGACGGGAGGAGAACCGGGGGACAGTATGTAGGCTTCATGAGGCTGCCTTGCCTGCCCTCGTAGGTCTGGGATGCGACCTTTGCGTTCGGGCAGACAGGGAAGAGCGTCTCCAAGAGGAGGAGGTGCTCAGTGATCTTCGCTTGGCCCTTCGGAAGCTCGAGTCCATGACCGGATTCGCATCCCTCATACCGAACGTAGGGAGCAACATCGCGAGGGCCAAGCCCAGTGCCCAGTCAAGATACGATGTGGCTGCGGTTCCCGGCCGCATCTTCGAGATGAGGGGTATGGTGCGGGTTCCGACATCTCCTGAGTTTGGTCCCTCTAAGCACGTGGCCGAGGTCGTCCTGGCGGTCCAGAGCGTTTTCCCTCCCATCTTGGCGGCCATAAACGTGCGCTGGAACGAGGATGTCATGGCTGCCATTCGGTCCCTAGGGTGGAAGGCCCTTGAATTTGACCCCGCCTATGAGGGGCGCAGGGAGCGAATCGCCGAGGCAGTGAGGAGGAGCGAGACTGAGCCGCGGGCCCTCTATCACCGGGGCGCCTTTGGCATCGAGCCCATCACATACATCCTAGGACAGAGTTCCACTGAACTGGTTGACCATATTCAGGACCTCTTGAATGCCGGTAAGAGATCCAAGCCTGAGACCTAGAGTCAGTGCCGCACCAAAACGCTCGAGGAATCGGTAGGCTTAAATCAAAGACGGACAAGTCGGAATAGGGGTCCCAAATGGTGTTCCAGAACGAGGCCACCCATTCGAAGGCGGCAAAGGACGGAAAGGTGGAGAAGTTTCATGGCAGGTTCGACGACGCCTTGATGAAAGTGAAGGATCAGCTGGGTCGGGAACACCCAATCTACATCGATGGTAAGGCTCTACAGACGGGCAAGACCTTCGAGGGCCGAAGCCCAGCCAACACCGGCCTGCTTCTGGGGCGCTTTCAACGAGCGGGGAGGGAAGAAGCAGCCAAGGCCGTTTCCTCGGCGTTGCGGGCCTTCCCTGAATGGTCGAGAACGGACTGGAGGGAAAGAGTGAGCATTCTGCAGAAGGCCGCGGACATCATCTCGCGTAGTAAGCACGAGCTAGCAGCTCTCATGTGCCTGGAGAATGGAAAGAACCGCCTCGAAGCTATGGCGGATGTGGACGAGGCCATCGACCTTACCCGCTGGTACTGCGAGATCCTCGTGCGAAACGAAGGCTTTGACCATGAGATGGGTAGGTACACATCTGAAGAGAGGACGAGGAGTGTCCTCAAGCCTTACGGCGTCTGGGCCGTCATCTCTCCCTTCAACTTCCCCTTGGCCATAACGTGTGGGATGACCACAGGGGCGGTTCTCACCGGGAATACCGCCGTCCTGAAGCCGGCCAGCGATACGCCCTTTATGGGGCTTCGTCTCTACGAAGCATTGCAGGAGGCGGGCCTACCGGAGGGTGTCTTGAACTTCGTGACGGGGCCCGGGTCCTCTGTCGGGGCCGAGCTAGTCGAGAGCTCAAAGGTCTCTGGGCTGGTCTTCACTGGATCAAAGCAGGTCGGCCTTGCCTCCTTCAAGACCTTCACGAGGGACTTCGCCAAGCCCGTCATCACGGAGCTGGGAGGGAAGAACCCGGTGATCGTGACGGAGAACGCTGACTTGGACAAGGCGGTTCCGGGGGTGGGAAGGGGCGCCTTTGGCTTCGGTGGTCAGAAGTGCAGTGCCACTTCTCGTGTGTACGTCCACGAAGACGTCAAGGGGGAGTTCATGACGAGGCTCGTCCAGTGGACTGAGGACCTGAAGGTAGGGGATCCCACTGAAAGGGATACCTACCTCGGGCCTCTCATAAATGAAACGGCCTACGAGAACTATCAGAGCTATGCCGCCCTTGCGGGGAGCGACGGGACGGTCTTGACTGGTGGCAGGGTCGTGCAGGATGGAGCTCTGGCCAAGGGCTACTTCGTCGAGCCAACCATCGTCGACGGGCTACCCATGGACCACCGTCTCTTCAAAGAGGAACTCTTCGTCCCCTTACTGTGCGTCGCGCGCATCGGCTCCCTCGAAGAAGGGCTGAGGCTCGCTAACGACTCTGAGTATGGCCTATGCGCTGGCATCTTCACCGAAGATGAGGAGGAGAAGGCAACCTTCTTCGAGCGGATAGAGGCAGGGGTCGTCTACTGCAATCGATCGGCGGGAGCCACGACAGGGGCGGTCGTGGGAGTCCAGCCCTTCGGGGGCTGGAAGCACAGCGGAATATCGGGGAAAGGTGCTGGAGGTGACTACTACCTGCAGCAATTCCTCCGGGAGCAGAGCCAGACCTACTACGTCTGAGCTTGTAGGGTGTTTCTAGTGTAATACTTTCACTCCCCTCCCTCATCCAGCCTTAAGTAGCGACCGCCCCTCCAAGCCGAGTGGAGACGACTGTTACCAGGACCATCCGGGCCAAGGTATGGAGGCCCACTAGAACCAAGGCCGAGAGGCTCCGCTGGCTGTACGACAACTGGCGTCGTACGGGCTACAAGATGCACGACAACATGAGCCTGAGGTATCCCTCCAAGAGGGTTCTCAACCAGTGGGGCTGCCTTGGCCTGAGGGAGAACCCGAACTCCAGAGTGGCCCGGTGGTGGGTCCGCATACCCATCACCAAGGGCGAGAGGAGGAACTACGCCCTCCGCATAGCGCCAGAACACGAGAACCTTCTTGCATCTTCGGAGGTCAAGGTATGCAACTCGGAGCTTATCCGCAAAGGTAAGGATTTCTACATCCACCTCACGATCCAGAAGCCTGTATCTCAGGCCCTCAAGCCTCGCAGCAGAGTCTTGGCCGTGGACATTGGCGAGAGGAACATCGCCACATCGGTGGTGTGGGCCGATGGCCTCATCCGTGAGCCGAAGTTCCATGCCCGCGTTGCAAGGGGCTTGAGGAGACACTATGCTTGGCTGCGTCGAATATTGCAGGAGAGAGGACACCATAGGACGCTTGTGAGGATCAAAGACACCGAACGAAGGAGGGTGGACGACCTCCTCCACAAAGCATCCAGGGAAATCGTCAATGCAGCCATCCGCGAGAAAGCCGCCATAGCCATCGGCGACCTGAAGGGAATCACGCAGCGATGTCCCCCTGCGAAACGAAAGAGGGGCAAGCGCTTCGCCCGTATCGTACACACCATGCCTTACCACCGACTCACAACCTACATCCAGTACAAGGCCGCCTGGGAGGGCGTACCGGTCATCCTAGTCGGGGAGGAGTACTCCTCAAAGGAATGCCACGTCTGCAACAACGAGGGCAGGAGGCCGAGCCAGGGCCTCTTCATCTGCTCGGCCTGTGGATGGACAGGCCACGCCGACATCAACGGCGCGGCAAACATAGGGAAGAGGGCCTGGAGCTACATGCTCCTGGCCGGGGCTCCTGGGTCTGAGCCTGAAGGCGGGCAACCTGCCTTTAACAGGGACCGCCCAATCTGTTGCTTAGAAGGACCCTAGTACCACTTCTCAACGTGGCTCCTCTCCTTGGGGCATCCCATGTTCAGAAACATCTGGCGGACCTCGTCCACCATCTCCGGGATCCCGCAGATGTAGACCTCCTCGCCGTTGTATCCATTCACGTTTTTCTCTACAAGGGACTGGACATATCCCTTCTCCCCCTTCCATGAGGGCTGGGGCCGGCTGAGGGTCACGACGTAGTCGAGATTCCTGTGCTCCTTCGCAAGCCGGGTGAAGTGATCTCCATATATGATCTGCTCCTCGTTTCGCACACCGAAATAGAGATGGATATTCCTGTCCGTCTTCCTGTGGAAGAGGGTATCGATCATCGACCGGAAAGGTGCGATGCCCGTACCTGTCGCGACAAAGTAGATATTCGTCTCCAGGGGATCCACCAACACGAACTTGCCGTAAGGTCCAGCGCAATCGAAGATCTCTCCCTTCTCCATGGAGGTCAGTGTGGGCGACATCTCACCTCCGTCCACCCTCTTGATGCAAAGCTCGAAACTGTCCTTTATGTAGGGGGGAGAAGCGATGGAGTAGGCCCTTCGAATATCATTTCCATCCCTCTGGACTCTCGTCAGCACCCACTGGCCGGCAACGAACTCGAGGGGTTTGTCGTCCGTCCTTTGGAGCCGGAGCAGATGGACGGTGGGCGTTTCCTGAACTCTCTCGATAACCCTGACCTTGAACTTCTCCATGGAAGTATCCCTTTACTGTCCGTCCAACCCAAAATTTCCATCGGTTAAAAACTATACGGGCTGAAACTCTCGTCGGGCCGCAGGCGGAGGCGCCAGCAGAAAGCGGTCATATAGACCGAGAGGCATTTTTGCTAGTTCCAAGGGGAGGAACCTCGTGAGATCGAAGATAGTTGTGTTGGTTGCGTGTTTGTGGCGGGGACTCTAGTGGCGGGGCCGTTGTCTCAGAACGTGAAGGCAGAGACCTACCAGGCCATAGTGGACTTCGTCTTTCAGACGAGTGACCTAGTGGGCCAGGATATTGATGTCTTCGGGAGGGTAGTACGCCTTGACGCGATCGAGGAGCAGACTATTGCCCTGGAATCCAGGACTGGGACCGTAGAGAGAACGAGCGCGGTGACGAGTCCCGTGGCATGGCTATCCCTTTTGGCCATCGCCTCGGCCTCCTTCAGCCTGATGGTCCAGTTTGGCGTCCTGAAGCTCCGAAGAAGAGGGCAGGGGTAAAGGCCTAAATAGACCCCGCCTCTTCAAGCAGGGCAGGAATCCCCGGGAGGGATTGTCGCGTTCAAGAGGGACGAAAAGCGGGTCTGCGCAACCTGTGGGAGCGAGATGGTCTACTTCGTCCAGCATGCCCACGGGAACTACCCCCTTCTGGACTACCTCTGTCCCAAGTGCGATCTTGGAGAGGACGAATAGCCACCTCTGGTTCTCGGAGTCGTTGAGATGAAAGTAAAGGCCATAAGAAGGAGCGGATATGTTCTAGGACCCTGCGAAGCCTGTGGGGAAGAGGAGCTAGCCATTCTTATGTTCGAGGACCTACGCATCGGCGTGGAGTGCATGGCCTGCGGTGGGATTTTCGAGGTGGATGAGATAGAGTGGATTGAGTAGGACCCCGGGAATCCCCCCTCACTCCTATAGAGAGCTCTCAAAAAAATAACTGCGACTGACACCCATCTTGGAACCAGACCACTAAGCAGTGTACTCTTCCCTAGGTGATGGGGAGGGCATGGCCCTGACCTATGAGGGCCCAGGCGCCTCCGCGCCGCAGTGAGG
>CAYFYB010000007.1:0-61245 GCA_964347345.1 uncultured Methanomassiliicoccales archaeon
CGGAGCATGGCCATCGCCGAGGACCACAACTACGAGGTCCTCCACGGGATCGTCGACTCCCTCTGGCTCCGGCCCCTCCCGGGGCACGACCCCGTAGAAAAAGTGCTGGACCACATCGCCACCGCCACCGGGCTGCCCATTGACCTTGAAGGTGTGTACAAGTGGATCGTCTTCCTCCCCTGCAAGACCACCGGAGTGGGGGCCCTGAACCGCTACTACGGCCTCTTCGAGGATGGGGAGATGAAGCTGAGGGGCATCGAGGTGAGAAAGCACGATACTCCCGTCTTCGTGTCCAATGCCCAGCACTCCATGCTTGAGGTCTTCCGCCGAGTTCGAAATGCGGAGGAGTTCAAGGCCCTCATCTCTGAGGCCCTTCAGGTCCTTCACGAGGCCGCCAGGGAACTCCTCGAGGGCCGCGTTCCCTTGGATGATCTAGTGATAACCAAGATCGTCACCAAGCCCCTGAGCGACTACGTGGTCCTCAACTACACCGCGGCCGCCCTCAGGCAGATGCGGGACCGAGGGTTCAAGGCGGAGCCTGGGGAGTACGTGAGGTACGTCATCACCGACCGAAGGTCGAGGGACTACCGTCGAAAAGTGCGGTTTGCCGCCTTTCTTCAGGAGGATGACAAGGCGGACCGATGGGAGTACCTTCGACTCCTCTGCCGGGCTGCGGAGACCCTGCTCTCCCCCTTTGGCTACACTGAGGAAGGTCTCCTGGAAGCCTTCCGAGGGAATGACTTGGCGAATGAAGTCATCAGCCAACCCGGAAGGGCCGCGCTACCTCAACCGTCTGGAGGACGCTCAGTCAGGGGCAGATCGCTATAGGAACCGGCGACGAGGTCCTCCTCCTTGATTCCGAGGGAAGCCCTCAAAGAGCTGAACTCCCCCAATGCCTCCTTCTCCTCGTCCTCGGCTTCCACCTTTCTCTCGAACTCCACGAAGCCACCAAGGCCCTTCACCTCGTCCAGGTGGACCTGCACCGCCTTCCACCGGTATACGGAACGGACCTTCTCCACAGTAACCAGGGTGCCAAGGGCCTCCGTCAGGATGGATCTGACATCATCGACATCATTAAGCTGTAGAAGGAGGACCTCGCTCTTCTTGGGTCCGGGGAGGTCTTCCCTGCGGTAGAAGATGAGGGTGCCCTCCGGATTATCGTCAGTCTGCCTGACCTTGAGCCTGCCCCTCGATACGCGAAAGTAGGTGTCTACTTGTCTGAAGGTGCCAACCACGACAGCGTTGGCATCCAGCCAAGCCCGAACTCGAGGTAAGTCAGAGCACCGAGCCTTCAACTCGAGAAGCTTCACCCGCTCGCCCTCATCCACGATGTGGCCTCCGCAGTTGACATCCCGAACTACCCAAGGGTCATTGGACCCTCATCTAAGAGCTTGCCGTCCCTAACTCGACACCAGAGCCCTTAACTTGGGCTCTAGCCTGATGGCACACTCAGCATCCTCGAAGCTGTCTAGCAGGAGGCGAAGTGTGTCCCGCTCATCGTCGATGGGAACGAACCAGGCCTTTGCCGAGGGATCGAAAGTCCTTCCGGGAACCTTCCTTGCTGCCCTGACCAAAGCGGCGTCGTAGTCAAACTGCACTACATACTCCTCCCCGCAACGGCTGATGGCTACTTCCGGCTTCTTGGGCCTCGGGATGCGTCCCTCATCGTACAGAGTCTTGAGGTCTCGATCCATCTCTACTTGGGTTCCAACGGCCTCCAGAAGGGCGGTTGCGTCCATGTAGAGGTGCAACGGAAAGACCCACTCCTTCGTGGATGGGTCGAAACGTCGCTGTGGCAACCCCTTGATGGTGGCCACCAGCGACTTGTCGTACTCGAAGGAAAGGACAACCTCATCACCCCTCCTACGCATTGTCGCTCGCTTCACACGCGGACCAGGCTCCGACTCAATATATAGGGTCTAAGGGGAGGGGTGGGTGAAAGTAAGCCTCTCTAGCTTCCAGACTGAGCGGCCAGGTCCCGGGCCCTCACAAGGGCGACTAGTTCGACTCCCGTCGCCCCCAGGTTCTCTGCCGCTCCCTCCTCCCTGTCAACCACGCAGAGGACCTTCTCCACAATTGCTCCCACCTCACGAAGCAACTCGACGGCTTTTCTTACCGTCCCACCGGTGGTCGTTACGTCCTCCACGAGGAGGACCTTGTCACCAGGTTTCAACTCGCCCTCTATTGGCTTTCGGGTGCCGTGGGCCTTGGCCGCTCGCCGAATCATCACGTAGGGCAGGGAGCTTTCCAAGGAGAGGGCCGCGGCGATGGGCACCGCCCCCAACTCTGTTCCCGCGATCCTAGTGCAACCGCCCGTGTGGGGAAGCATCTCCCTGGCTATCATCCGGAGGATGTCGGGTCTCGTTACGGCCTGCTTGATATCCACGTAGTACTTGCTCTTCCGCCCCGAGGCCAGGGTGAACTCCCCAAACTTCAGGGCCCCACATTCCTTCAGGGCTTCCACCAGGCTCACCACGGGACCTCCTTCTTGCCGATCCTGTACCCAATGACGTTCACTACCTTATGAAGGAGGGGTGTGATTCCTAGGATGAAAAGGAGCCCGAGAATGGCCTCCCCGAACAAATAGCGGGCGGCCACCCAGTCAGGAAAGAGGAGCCCTGTGAGGAGGAAGGCTCCTAGGACGAAGTCATAACGATCCAGAAACGGTGCCCTTTGGCCCTTCTCCAGCCCTCTTCGCCGCTTGATGAAGCTCCCCAGCATGTCCCCCAAGAGAGCTCCGAAGGATAAGGCGGCGAGGATTCCCAGGAACTCGGGGAAGGGACCGAAGGAGAGGGGAGAGGATTCCCAGGGTAGGAGAGCGGTCCATTGAATGGTGCCAATGACGACCCCGGAGAGGCCGCCACCAATTAAGCCCCTCCAAGTCTTCCCGTCCCCCAGGACCCTCCTGCCGTCCCTCCATACCCTCCCCAGGTCCACGGGCCTGCCGCCGCCGAACAGAACCGCAGCGGGGTTTGCAATGTAGGCCGGGATGAAGAACCAGAACGAAAGGAGGAGGGTCTCCAGGACCACTCTGCCAGCATGGCTTTCCCCCATATATGAACATTGGATGTTCTCACCCGAGATAACCGCTTCATCACCGATTTATACCGACCTGGTGAGGGTATGCCACATGGTGGAGAGAGTGCCCACCTTCGTTGAGGGCTTCGACGATGCCCTCGGAGGTGGCATACCCCGAGGCAGCGTTGTCCTGATATGTGGCACCCCGGGGACCATGAAGACCAGCCTGGTCTTCAGCATCCTCTACAACAACGTCCGGAAGAACGGAAGCAAGGCCCTCTTCGTCACCCTGGAGCAGAGCTACGAGGACCTGAGGGACGCCATGGCGGAGCTGGGCATGAGGGGTCTTGACGACATGGACCTCTACATCCTGGATGTCGGCCGAATCAGGAGGGAGCACAAGGAGGAGGAAGGTCAGAAGGACTGGATGCAGGTCCTCATGGAGTACATCGACAAGAGGGTCAAGGTCCAGGACTTCGATCTCCTGGCCATAGACCCCCTCTCCGGCCTGTACTCCCTCAGCGAGATGAGAAACCCCCGCCGGGACCTCTTCCACTTCTTCTCGTTCCTGAAGGAGCTGGGTCCCACCTCCTTCCTGGTCTCGGAGATCCCGTACGGCTCCCCTCGCCTAGTCGCCCATGAGGAGGACTTCCTGGCCGACGGCATCTTCCTACTGAGACAATACGAGATCGGGGAGACTGATGTCCAGCTGAGGATAAGATGCATCAAGCTGAGGAAGGCTAAGCACGAGCAAGGATACTTCGCCCTCATCAGGGCGGATGAGCGCTTCATGGTGACCTCCATCATCGTTGAGTGACGTCCGGGGACAGATGGGCCTCCACGGCTTCCGCAGGGTTCTGGATCATGACCATGGGGCCCAGGGCCCTCTTGAAGAACGGGGCTCGACGGTCCAGGAGGATGGCTATGCCTCGGTCCTCCTCGGACCTTATGAGCCTCCCGACGCACTGGAGTAGTCTCCGGCTCGTGGGGGCGACCACTCCATACTCCCAGCCTCTCTGAAACTTCCAGTCGTAGTAGTCCACCAGGGCCCTCAGCGCGGCCGTGGGCTTGGGATACGGGATGCCCACGATCGCCACCACTTCCAGCTCGCGGTCGGGAAAGTCCATCCCTTCGGCAATTCTGCCCCCCACCACGGCGAAGAGGGCGGAAGGTGGCTTTCGAAAGGCGTCCAGGGTCCTCATGAGTTCCACCTGGTTCATCCCCCTCCTCTCCACATACACGGGGACCTTGCTGCTGCCGGCCAGGTCCAGGAAGGAGTCCATTAGGTTGTAACTGGGGAATAGGAAGAGGGTGTTCCTCTCGCACGCCTCCAGGAGAGCGGCAACCTCGGACCTCAATCGGTCCACAGCCTCGGGGTCCGATGTCAGCTCCTCATAGCGCGTCGTCACGCCGTCCACGTAGACCACGCGGCGGTTCTCGGGAGGGAAGGGATTGGGGAAGACCTTTAGGTGGGAATCCATGGGCAGGCCAAGAGAATCCCGGTATTCCTCCAGAGGCTCCAGGGTGCCGGACATGTGGACCGAAGCGTGGCATTCAAGGATGGGTCTAGCCGCCAGGGAGGGGTCGAGGCAGTAGGCCCTCAGGGCGGGGTTCTCGCCGCCCAGGATGAGTCGGGCATACTCCACACCATCCATGGTCATCCACCTCAACAGACTTCGGGCCATGGAGAGAACGTAGGAACGAGGGAGGACCCCCCTCTTCCTTCTTGACTCCCGGACGACCTCCCCCATGGCGGCCAAAGAGGCCAGGAGCCCCTTTAGCCTGGACGTTGTGATGGTGAACTCATGCATGAGGATCTCCTCAATGGCTGACGGCGGAAGGAAGCCATCCTCCTCCCTCACGTACTCCGAGGCCAGATCCCGGACGCCCCGGCCCAGGACCTCCAAGAAGTCGAAGGCGCTCACCTCCTCCATGAGTTCAGGGTCACCGTAGTCCATCACCTCCCTCTCGGCCAGCTCAATTCCCCTCAACGAGAGGGAGAGGGAGGCCACATCCCTGCAATAGTCAGGGAGGTTGTGAGCCTCGTCCACTATCAGAATCACGTCCTCCAGAGGCCTCTGCATCGTCTCCAGAAGGGTCCTCCTTAGCGGCGTCTCGAAAAAGTAGACGTATGGGGCCGTTATCACGGTGGCCTCGGGGGCCAGGAGTTTTGTCAGCTCGTAGGGACAGAGGCGGATCCCGTGGCAGTGCTCCGCTAGCTCCTCGGCCGTGGGAAGGGCCTCGCGACACCACCGGCCTACCTCCTCCAGGTTTGTATTCAGCAGGCCCCGGTAGTATGAGCAACCACCGTTCCCCTCCAGGACCTCCTCCTTTCTATCTCGGCAGAACTGAGATAGCTCCTCCGGAGAGCCAGCAGAGAGCTCCGGGTCCTCGGCCGCCAGAAGGCACATTCGCCGGCGGCCCTGCAATGCGATGCCGAAGGGGCCCAGTCGCCTAAGCTCCACCATCACCTGCCTCTGCTGTGAGTTCGTCCTGACGAGGTAGAGGACGACCTTCTCCTCCGCTTCTGCCTTCGTCAGGGCGGCGTGGAGGGCACAGACCGTCTTCCCCGACCCGGTGGCTGCCTGGAGAACAAGATGGCCGCCTTCCAGCCCCCTCCCCATCCAGTCTAGCATCTCCTCCTGGTACCTTCGAAAGGGGTAGGGAAACCTCAATGGCCTGTCGAGGGGAGGGGGGGATAAAAGGCTTGCACGGGGAGATGGGCGAAAGTATCCGGCGGGGTCACGGGCGGCCTGAAAGGTTTATTGTGGCCACCACCATAATCATCGCTGGTGTTCGACGAGAGAAGGCTCGAGAAGTGGATGGGCTTTGAGATGAGGGGTCTGCAAGAGGGGCTTGTGACCAGGAGAAAGACCCTCAAGGAACTCCTTGAGGAGGAGGAACCCCAGTGCCGGACGCGGGAGGGGGAGATGTACGTCTTTGACAGGGAGATCTTGCAGACGCTCGCGGCAGTTGCCACGGAGGAGGAGATGGGCAGGCTGAGGCTTCCGATAAACCTCCGCTTTCACGTTGGGATGGAGGATCAGTGCAGCTTGGACGACGAGGTCGCCGCAGGGGTGCTTCGCCGCTTAGAGGGATTTGGAAAGGCCTATCCGTTTCGGGATGGGAAGATGTGGCTTCCCTACTCCCTGGGGCTCGAACTCATACTGAAGCACCGCACAGCGATTCAGAGAATCTTCGTCCCCTAGTCAGATCTCCGTCCCTCTCTCCCGTCGGGTCTCCCACATGTCCTCCGGGATCTCCTCGTAGACTGAGGGGGACAGCTCCTCCTTCACCGGCTGGGCGCCCTGGACCAGCTCGAGGATTCTCTCCTTCCTGAACAGCCAGTAGTGGATTCGCCACTCCCGCCCATCGTACAGGGTGGTCTCCTCCCGCTCAGTCGTCAGGATACCGGAGTCCTCCAGCATGTAAAAGGCATCCCGATCATCAGGCTCCAGCACGTTGTCGATTATCCTCTCGCTGTATCCGAAGAAGTTCAGGATATGCTGGGCCATGGCCCTCGCTTCGTCCTCCTTCATCCCCTCACTGTCGATGCTGTTGCGGATGGCCCGCGTCAGATCATCAACAGTCAGCGTCCCCTCCATACCTCTATCCCTGGAGTATACCGCCAAGGGTCTTCCCTGCCCTTGAGCTTTTTAATTGCGCTGAGCTCTTATATTTAACTTCCGTGATACTTCGTGTCAAGGTATCCCTATTATCAATTGTGTCAGGAAAAAGATAAATTGGCCTTGGCCCTTAGGAAGAGTACCGGAGAACAGGAGGGGAGTCAGGTAGACGTAGAGATGAGGGCCGGGGAGGGCACCGAGAGGCTCCTCAGGGAGCTCAAACGTTTAAGGCAGCGGGTAGGCCAGGTGGAGAGGAAGCTCGATGAGCTTGCCCGCGGCAGGGCTCCGCCTGGGGAGGAGAGGGTACGGACCTTCGTGGAGGGCTTTGACGAAGACCTCGGCGGTGGCATACCCATGGGCCACGTCGTCGTGCTCCATGGCCCAGCAGGGACGATGAAGACCTCTCTTGGCCTCTTCCTTGCGTCGAGGAACGTTGAACGGGGCTTCAAGCCCCTTTACGTCTCCTTAGAGGAGACCAGGGACAGCCTTCTGAGGACCATGGAGGGCCTGGGCATCAAGGATGGAGACTTCATTGTGGACATCGCCACCATGCGCATGGAGCATGGCCTGGCGGAGGAGGCTGGGGACTGGCTCCAGATCCTCATGAGCTACCTGGAAGGGAAGGTAGAGGACGGTGTGGATCTCCTGGTCATCGACCCCTTCAACTCCCTTTACCCCATGGCCCAGCTGGCCTCACCTCGGCGGGACCTCTTCCACTTCTTCAGATTCCTCAAGGACTCCGGGTTGACGAGCGTCCTCATAACCGAGGGCAAGGAATTCCCTTACCGGGAGGACTACATGGCTGACGGACTCTTGGAGATCGAGTCCAGGGAACTCGACAGAGGTCAGGTGGTCCTCTGGATCAGGTGTCCCAAGCTGAGGCACGTGGAGCACTCCAGGGACTACTATCAGCTGGAGTTTCGAAGGGGTCGCTTCCTGGCCCTTCCCGTGACCCGATAGGTCAGTACGCGTTCCTTACCTTGCTCCTGTCGATCTTTATCCCGGCCGGGGTCGCCACCAGAAAGTTCCTTCCTAGGGCGGCCACATCGCCGCCGGTGTCCCTGGCCACCGCCTTGAGCTCGCCGGTCACCCTCTTGAGGGCCAGCTCGTCGTTGGCTATGGGGCTGTAGTCGACGACGACCACGCTCCCCTCGTACAGGAGGCTGTTGAGGAGGCCGAGGTCCTCCTCCTTGAAGACCTCCGCCACCTTCACTACCGTCTTCGTGACCTGGGCCTCCTCCTCGAGAGGCAGTTCGCTCAGGTCCACGTACTCCCCATCAAAAGTCTGCCCGTGTTCCACCAGTTTCTTGAGCGGTTTGAAGATTCCCATCCCCATCCCTTCGGCCCGCTGCATTCCACTATGGGGATTTAAATATATCGGCCCAGCCTGGAAGGCTCGCTCACGCAGGCACCATGTATTAAGCCAGAGGGGCCCCGGTGACGACCCCGACGGGAACGCGAGGAACGCCTGAGGCGGCAAACGGGATTTCCGTCGGGAAGCTTAAATAGAGAAGGCATGTTCCCGCGGCCAGGAATGGCCTACGACGTGATCGTGGTCGGAGGGGGGCCAGTTGGCCTCGCCGCAGGTATGTTCTGTGCCCACAGGCGGCTTTCGACCCTTGTCCTGGAGGCGAGACAGCTAGGCGGGCAGCTAACGAGCATCTACCCCAGCAAGAGCATCTACGACTATCCTGGCTACATCGCCATCGAAGCGGAGGAGTTGGGGAGGCTCTTCATAGAGCATGCCAGGGAGAGCGGATGCGAGCTGCGGGAAGGGGAGGAGGTCCTCGAGTTGGAGTCGTCGCGGGACGGCATAACGGTGAAGACGGATCAGGGAGCTTACTCCGCCAAGGCCGTAATCCTTGCCCTTGGAATGGGGCTCTTCGAGCCCCGCCTCCTCAATGTGCCTGGGGAGCTCGAGCTGGAAGGTCGGGGCGTCCACTACAAGGTCGCGAGGCGGGCAGACTTCGAGGGGAGCCGGGTCCTAGTGGTAGGTGGGG
Organism: uncultured Methanomassiliicoccales archaeon; assembly: GCA_964347345.1. Classification (GTDB taxonomy): domain Archaea; phylum Thermoplasmatota; class Thermoplasmata; order RBG-16-68-12; family JAJISG01; genus JAJISG01. Next base: position 8,645 of record CAYFYB010000007.1, read on the forward strand.
GCGACAGCGCTCTGGAAAACGCCCTCTCCGTCCTGGCCGTCGCCGAGAGCGTCACCCTGGTCCACAGGAGGGACGAGTTCAGGGCTATGGAGAAAAACGTGGAAGCCGTGAACCATTCCCCCATCGAGGTCCTCCTGAACACCGAGGTCGTCCGCATCCTAGGGAAGGAGAGGGTCGAGGCCTGCGTCCTTTTCAACAACACCACGGGAGAGCAGTCCGCCCGAGACTTCGATGACGTGATCGTCCAGATAGGACTGTCGCCGAGGGTTCATCGCCTAAGAGACTGGGGGCTGGAGCTGATCGGCCGCTCCATAAGGGTGGGGGTCGACATGGGCACCTCCCTGAAGGGGGTCTTCGCCTGCGGAGACATAATCACCTATGAGGGGAAGGATAAGAGGATAACTAGTGGGTGCGGTGAGGCTGCGGTGGCAGCCATGAGCGCCTACAAGCACATCCGTAGGCCATATTGGGCCTGAGCTCTACGACTCCCCCAGTTTCCAGAGGCTGTCCCCAACATAGTGGATGGTCTTGACAGCCTTCCCCTTTCTTGACGCGACCATCTGTTCGCCTGAAACCAGGGCCCTCCCCACCACCAGGGGCCTGAAGTTCCTCTCGTCCCTCACCCAGACTAGATCCCCCTCCGAGATGTCTGGGTCCGCCTCAGTACTCCCGGGAGCCATCACGTCAGCACCGTTGTAGAGATAGGGCACTGCCCCCATGTCCACCGTGACGTACTTCCGCTCGGCGGGTTTCTTCAGCAGACCCCTAATCGTGGGGAAAGGCTCCTCATCCACAATGATGACGAGGATGTCTCCCCCCACGTAGAGGATGTCAAAGTCCTTCCCCTCCGCCCGGTCCACGTGGTCGTCCAGGGCGAAGGGCACGCTTCCTAGAGACCGCTGGAGCCTTTGGAAGAGATCTGAGACCTCCTTAGTACGAAGGCGCCGGCGCTTCTTGAACCCGTCCCTCTGCACAAAGGTGGGAAGGTCCTGGAATATTAAACCCTCAGCCCCCTGGGAGACCAGCCGCTCTATCTTTATATAGAGACCTCCCCTTATTGAAGGGCTTATGAAGCCAGGAGGTCAGGACGCCTTCCTCAAATGGAAGAGCATGGAGCTACCCCGAAGTGTTGTCATCGGCCATGGTGCCCTGGACGAGGTTGGCCGGGTGGCCGCTGGCCTGAAGCTTGGCAGGAAAGGGCTGATTGTTGAGGACCCCGTTACGAAGAGGATCGCGGGGGACAGGGCTCATGATGGCCTGGCTCAGGCCGGTATGAAGGCTGAACATCACATAATCAAGGAGGCCAGCCTGGAGGAAGTTGAGCTGGTGGAGCAGGAGATCGACGATCTCTCCATCGACTTCGTCCTGGGGGTTGGTGGAGGCCGCCCCATAGATGTGGCTAAGTACTCTTCCTTCAACAAGGCCGTCCACTTCGTGAGCGTACCGACAGCTGCCTCCCATGATGGGTTGGTGTCCTCGCAGGCCTCCCTGCTGGGCCCCGAGGGCAAGGTCTCCCTGCCCGCCCGGGCTCCCATCGCCGTGATAATGGATACGGAGGTCATAGCGGCCTCCCCCCATCGCTTACTGGCAGCGGGCTGCGGCGATACCGTGGCGAACTCCACGGCAGTCAAGGACTGGATGCTGGCCCACAAGCTGCGGAACGAGCCCTACAGCAGCTACGCCGCTTCCCTCTCCGAAATGACGGCGGAAATGATGATTCAGAACGCCAGGGACATCAAGCCCGGCTTGGAGGAGAGCGCGTGGTTCGTCTGCAAGGCCCTGGTCTCCAGCGGTGTCGCCATGAGCATAGCGGGCTCTTCGAGGCCGGCCAGCGGATCTGAGCACCTCTTCTCCCACGCCCTCGATAGGTTCGCAAAGAGGCCGGCCTTGCATGGGGAGCAGTGCGGCGTCGGCACCATCATGATGATGTATCTCCATGGAGGGAACTGGGAGGGCATACGCCAGGCCCTCCTTGACATCGGATCTCCTACAACAGCCAAGGCCATGGGTATTACCCCTGAAGAGGTGATTGAGGCCCTCGTCCGTGCCCATGAGATGAAGAGCGGCTGGTACACGGTTCTAGGGGACAGGGGGCTCACTTACGAAGCTGCCGAGCGTCTCGCCACAACCACGAAGGTTATCTGAGGGAGGGGTTTGAAGCAGGTCACTCTCATAGGAGACAGGATCGCGAGAGAGGGTGACGCTTTCGTCTTCGTGGGACCACAGCCGGAGTGCAGAGAATGCCGCCTTAAAAGTGCGTGCCTCCAGCTTGATAGGGGGAGGCTATACGAGGTTGTGAAGGTCAGGGATATTCATCATGAGGATGAGTGCCGTTACCATGAGAACGGGGTCCGTGTCGTTGAGGTCCGGCCGGCCCTCGTTTCTGCAACCCTCAAATCAAGGCTGGCCATGGAAGGCTCCATCGTTGAATATGCCAGGCCCGTGTGTGCCAACCATGAGTGCGAGAACTTTCGTCTATGCCATCCCCCGGGGCTTGAGGGGCCCACGAGGGTGAAGGTTACCAAAGTATCTCACACGCTTTCATGCCCGCTGGGATATGATCTGACCCGTGTGGAGATCGAATATATCTAGCCTCGTGACGGGACACCGACCCCCTCATTTCCTGTGGAACCTATTCCTTAATCTTCCAATGCTTCTTGCGGTCGGACAGCTCCCTCCTGTAGTCGGAGGACAGGTACCAAGACAGCTCTTCCAATCTGTCTTGGTTCCTCACGAAATGCGCCTTGCTGGGGACGTCTATGAGCCTTCGGAATTCCCTCTGTTTTCTCAGGATGTCCACAAAGTACCAGCCACCGACGAGACCGAGCAAGGGTCCAGTGACGACGAACCACACAATCCAGTTGCCGATACCCGAAAGGATCTCCTCGATTGAGGGCGGTAAGGACGCCCGGAAAAAGTAGTTCAGCACCACTAGGATTGTGAGGAACGTCCCCAAAGCGAAAACGGCGTAGCTAATCTCGAGCTTGATCTCACGAAGGAAGCTCACTCTTGTGGTATGGCTTCCGCTTTTTAATATATTCTATCCCCTTAAAGTATTCAGAGATGAGAACGGACTTACACCCCTACCATAGGCGGCACTCACCAAAGTTGGTAGACTTCCACGGATGGTGGATGCCCCTTTACTACGACTCCGTGGTACGTGAGCATCGGGCGGTGAGGGCGCGGGCTGGGTTATTTGATGTATCCCACATGGGGAAGATTGTACTTTTCGGGGAGGGCGCTACATCCACGCTTCAGCGGTTGCTACCTAGCAAGATGCCCAGCAAGCCTGGTGTATGCAGGTATTCTCACCTTCTTGATGAGGGGGGAAGGATTCTCGATGACGTCGTGGTGACCTTCTTGGGTGAGAACCGGTATCTTTGCGTATGTAATGCTGGGGCCACTGCAACGGTCCTTCAATGGTTCGACCAATGGTTCTCCGACGATCAAATAAAGGACCTCACCCAGGAACTCACCCTGGTTGCGCTGCAAGGTCCCGCATCCGCGGACGCGATGGGAAGGTTCTTTTCAGCTGACGTAAAGGGGCTACGGCGTTTCAGAGGCACCTTTGCTGCCTTCCAGGGTGATTTGAGAGGCTCGAGCGAACTTCCAGTGGAAGCAAAGGGGTGGGCCCCTCTCCACACCCTCCTCGGCCTTTCCGGGCCAACGGAGATCAGAAGCGTGTATGTGACTCGTACAGGCTATACGGGAGAGGACGGGTTCGAACTCCTTGCCCCAAGGAACCTTGGCAGGGCTCTTTGGCTTGCTCTGCTGTCGGAAGGGGGGGACTTCCGGGTGGTTCCTGTCGGTCTGGGGGCCAGGGACACACTGCGCCTTGAGAAGGGTTATCTCCTTTCCGGCCAGGACTTCGACGGCCATCAGACTCCTTTGGAAGTGGGATATGAGTGGCTAATTGATTGGGAGCACGATTTTGTCGGTCGAGATGCCTTGCTCCGGCTGAAAGGGAGAGGTGACTACCCCCATGTGGTGGGAGTCAAGTTACTTCATAAGGGAGTTCCGCGAGCCGGGAACGAAATCCGTGTTGGAGATCGGAGTATAGGACGGCTCACGAGCGCGACGCTGTCCCCGAGCCTGGGGGTTGGTATAGGCCTTGGTCGCGTTAAGGCGGGAACGGCGAGCCTAGGTGATCGGGTCGACGTGCTGATTAGGGAACGAAGACATCCGGCGGAACTCGTGCCGCTCCCCTTTCTCTGACCGCCGGCCATACCGTATACCGCGTGACTGTGGTAATCACGCCTCCAAGCCCACTTTCAGTCACCTCCCACCATCTCACTTATTAGGCTCGACGAGCTACCGTCCTAGAAAGAACGGGTCTCAGTCCTGTTGCCAATGCGGAGTCAGAGAAGATGGAATTATTGGTAAACGACTTGGTGCCCGATATGGTCATGCAGGAGGGGGGACGGATAACTGACTCGGGTCAGAAATACATTTATGGGGAGCTGATATACGGGCGTCTTACCTCCCGGCTCGTTGGTGGGTGTTATGGAGAGACTGGAGAAGAGGGTCCCTGGTCTTGAATCATGGCTGGCGCCGCAGTTAAGCGACAACGCCGTGAGGGTTCTAGAGCGTAGGTATCTGAGCAGGGATGAGGACGGCAAACCTGTTGAGACGCCCAAGGAACTCTTCGCGCGGGTTGCCTTGAACGTGGCACAGGCGGAGGCTCTCTATGACAAGGACACCGACGTTCAGGGACTGGCCAGGGAGTTCTACGATATGATGGCAGGACTCGAGTTCCTGCCCAACAGCCCCACATTGATGAATGCTGGAAACGACCTACAGCAGCTCTCGGCCTGTTTCGTCCTACCAGTGGAGGACAGCATTGAGGGCATATTCGATGCATTGAAGTGGCAGGCAAAGATCCACCAGAGTGGGGGAGGAACGGGCTTCAGCTTCAGCAAACTGAGGCCGAAGGGGGACTTTGTAAGAAGCACCATGGGCGTCGCAAGTGGCCCCGTAAGCTTCATGAAGATCTTTGACGAGGCCACCCAGCAGGTGAAGCAGGGTGGCAAGCGCAGAGGGGCCAACATGGGGATCCTCAGAGCGGACCACCCGGATGTCGAGGAGTTTATCACCTGCAAACACGACAGCAGCAAGATCACCAATTTCAACATAAGCGTGGCCGTCACGAAGGACTTCATGAAGGCCTACGAAGCGGGCTCGGAGTTCCCCCTCGTAAATCCGCGAAACGGGGAGACGACGAAACGGATCAGCGCTCGAAGGCTCCTGCGCCAGATTGCGGAGTCGGCCTGGAGGAACGGTGAACCCGGACTATTTTTCATCGACACGACCAATGAGACGAATCCAACGCCCCACATCGGCCCCATGGAGGCCACAAACCCCTGCGGAGAGCAGCCCCTGCTCCCCTTTGAGTCATGCAATCTGGGCTCCCTGAACCTGGAGAAGCACCTCAAGAAGGGCCCCGATGAATGGGAGGTGGACTGGGAGCGACTGGAAGGAACCACCAGGCGCGCCGTGCGGTTCCTCGACAACGTCATAGACGTGAATCAATACCCGATCGAGCAGATCGACAAGATGACCAAGAAGACCAGGAAGATCGGCCTGGGAGTCATGGGCCTTGCACGAGCCCTCTTCAAGCTGAAGGTACCCTATGACTCAGAGCGGGGCATCGAGATGGCCCGAAAGATTATGGGGTTCATCCGAGACGTGGGGTACGACGAGTCCCAGCGACTGGCCGAGGTCAGGGGAGTCTACCCCGCCTGGGAAGGCTCCGTCCACGACAAGAACGGTCTCCGCATGAGGAACTCCTACGTAACGACGGTTGCGCCCACCGGCACTCTTAGCATGATCGCCGATACGTCGGGTGGTTGCGAGCCTGAGTTCTCGTTGGTGTGGTACAAGAATGTGATGGATGGAGAACACCTTCCCTACGTCTTGGAATACTTCATTGAAGTGGCCAAGGAGGAGGGTTGGTGGTCGGAGGACCTCCTGGAGAAGATTCTTCGCAACCGGGGGTCGTGTCGCGGTCTGAGGGAGGTGCCTGAGGCCTGGCAATCAGTGTTCGCAGTCTCCTTCGACGTTAGCCCTGAGTGGCATGTCAGGATGCAGGCGGCCTTCCAGGAGTTCTGCGACGCCGCGGTCTCCAAGACAATAAACCTTTCCAAGGAGGCGACTGTGGGCGATGTCATGGAGGCCTACCTCCTGGCATATAAGTTGGGTTGCAAGGGGATCACTGTCTATAGAGACGGAAGCAGGGAGGAACAGGTCCTCAACGTGGGCCTTGCTGATAGGAGTGAGGACTCCAGGCCAGTGACAACGAAGCCGCGGCCCCGACCAGACGTCATCCGTGGAACGACCCAGAAGATCCTCACGGGCTACGGCTCCCTGTACGTCACCATTAACGAGGACGATCACGGGTTGTTCGAGGTGTTCGCCCAGATAGGACGGGGTGGCGGGTATACGGCGTCCTTCACGGAGGCCGTGGCAAGACTCATAAGTCTTTGTCTGAGGACTGGGATCCCACACGACGAAATCATCGACCAGCTTGAAGGCATCAGGAGCCCCAGACTGGCCTGGGATCACAGAGAGAAGGTGTATTCAGTGCCTGACGCCCTGGCAAAGGCTCTCAAGAGGCACCTCAGCGGCTATGCCCAGGAGACGCTGCAACCTAGGGTGGACAGCTTTGAGGAGGACAGAGAGCACCTGGATAGCGAATTTGAGAAGGAGTACAGGGACGATACCGACGACACCGAGGTGATGGTGAGACAGGGCCTCAACCCAGAGTGCCCCGAGTGTGGAAGCCCTCTCATCTTCGAGGAGAGTTGCACCAAGTGCCGGCACTGTGGGTTCTCCGAATGCTAGACTCCCCCAGATAGGCTAAGTGGGAAGGGCAGGGGCAGTCACTTGCTCCGAAGCCCTTCACCACTATTTTTCCGGTTTCGAGGACGTGCTTGCTGAGGAAGCATTCAGGCGGTTCCCTGGAGGGGACCAGGACGACTCGAATCTCGGTGGCGTGAGGAGTGAGATAATCTATGTGCCAGCGAGCGTGTTTCTCCCGGGTGAGATGTCTGCTAGCTCTGGCCTTGAGCCCCTTCCGAGCAGACCCCACGTAGGCGTACCACCCGGGTGGGAAGGTGAACTCTCCCAACCTGCCGACACGGACCCTCGTCTCTCCTTGGAGGTGCAGGAGGAGTATGTAGGCCCCGCCTTTGACCATAATCAGGGGCTGATGGCCGAAAATGCTAATAAAACCCTTCGCGAATCCCCCCAAGATGTCCCTCCTTATCGTGACGGTACAGCTAGATCCGGAGGACCGAAAGGCCCTGGGGCGCGCGGCAGGTCCGGCCACGGAGCTCGTCTACGCAGATGATCTGGAGAGGTCCATGGATGAACTTCTTCCCCGGGTGGGGGTGATACTATGCGCGGGTCTGCGGCAGTTCACCCCATCCATGATCGATCGAATGGGGTCCCTCAGGATGGTTCAAACCCTGCTGGCCGGCGCTGACCACCTCCCATCGGAGCTCTTCAGACCGGAGGTGGCCGTCTGCACCGTTTCGGGGGCTGTGGCCCAAGAGGTGGCAGAGCACGCTATCGCCCTCCTGGCCTCGGCGGCCAAGAACGTCGTTACCCACACGCTGGCTGTGCGCGAAGGGAAGTTTGACAGGAGTCCCACGAACCTGTCCCTGAGGGGCAGAGTCCTGGGCATCCTGGGATTTGGGAATGTGGGAAGGGCCGTCGGGGACATCGGCCGAGCCCTGGGCATGAGCATATTCGCGATCAACCGCACCGGTCGAACCGAGGAGCGAGTGGACTTCATAGGGACCGCAAAGGACCTCCATCGCCTTCTGAGGAAAGCGGACTTCCTGGTGATCTGCCTACCCCTCACGAAGAGTACAGAGGGGCTCATCGGTAAGGAAGAGCTCGAGGCCATGAAACGGGACGCTGTGCTGGTGAACGTCGGTAGGGCTAGGGTGGTGCAGGAGGGAGCTCTCTTCGAACACCTCAAGGCGAACCCAGCTTTTCGAGCTGCCTTCGACGTCTGGTGGACCTACCCAAAGGGCTTAGAGGGCCGTCTCTTCAGCCTACCCTTTCATGAGCTCGAAAACTTTGTAATGACTCCCCATGTGGCTGACCGCGTTCCAGGTCACCGGAAGAAGATGATGGGCCTTGCCATAAAGAATATAGGCAATTTCTTTATGGGGAAGCCCCTGCTCAACCGAGTTAAAGAGGAAGACTTTCCTCCCAGATCGTACACGGAGTGATGAGTATGCCAAAGGCTGCCAAGAGCGGCGGTAAGGAGATGAGCGCTTTCGATATTGCTCAGGCGCAGATCGAGGCCGTGGGCAAGCGTTTGGGCCTGGATCCCGGCCTGCTGGACGTTCTGAAGAACCCTAACAGGGAGCTTACGGTTAACTTCCCAGTGAAGATGGATGACGGCTCCATCAGGGTTTTCACTGGATTCCGAGTCCAGTACAACCAGGTACTGGGCCCCTTCAAGGGTGGTATCCGGTACCATCCCGACGTGACCCTTGAAGAGGTGAGGGCCCTGGCCGCATGGATGACTTGGAAGTGCGCGGTCATCGGCCTTCCCTACGGAGGGGCCAAGGGAGGCGTCATATGCAACCCGAAGGAGCTGAGCCCCAGCGAGCTGGAGAGGCTTACCCGGCGCTTCACCTCCGAGATCTCCATAATCATCGGCCCCCAGAAGGACATCCCCGCCCCGGACGTATACACGGATGCCCAGGTTATGGCCTGGGTGATGGACACCTTCAGCATGAACGAGGGCTACTCTGTCCCAGGAGTTGTGACGGGAAAGCCCCTGGTCATTGGAGGATCAAAGGGAAGGGAGGAGGCAACGTCCCGGGGGACCATGTACGCCACTAGGGAGGCGGCCAAGAACCTCGGGCTGGACCTGGCGGGGGCCACGATTGCCGTTCAGGGTTATGGTAACGTGGGATACAACGCTGCCCGTCTTTTCAGTGAGGAATGCGGCTCCAAGATCATAGCGGTGAGCGATTCACGAGGAGGCGTGTACAACCCTGGCGGTATAGACCCCATGGAAGTGAAGGCCTTCAAGGACAAGACAGGAAGCGTGGTGGGCTTCCCCGGAACAAAGCCCCTGACTAACGAAGGCCTTCTTGAGGTGGAGTGTGACATCCTCATTCCCGCCGCCCTGGAAGGGGCCATAACCGCTTCCAATGCACCACGTATCAGGGCGAAAATTGTGGCCGAAGGGGCCAACGGACCTACGACGCCGGAGGCCGACGAGATTCTCTTCAAGCGGGGCATCACGGTCATCCCAGACATCCTGTGCAATGCGGGGGGAGTGACGGTCAGCTACTTCGAGTGGGTCCAGAGCCTGCAGCACTTCTTCTGGACCTTTGAGGAGGTCAAGAAGCGTCTTGAGGACATAATGATCAGGGCCTTCGCCGAGGTGTGGGACATGAGCCGGGAAGAGAAGGTGGACATGAGAACCGCGGCCTATATGGTGGCCATGAGGAAGGTCGTGGAGGCGTATCGCGTCAGAGGGATCTACCCCTAGTCCTGCAGGAAGCTAGCCACAAGCTCGGCCACGTCTAGGGCCTTGAGTTCCTCCTCCTTCCCCACGCTCTTCACCCCGTCCTCCATCATCGTCATGCAGAAGGGGCAGGCCGTGCAGAGGGTCTTAGCCCCGGTCCCCAGGGCTTCCTCCGTCCTCTCCACGCTGATGCGCTTGCCAATCTTCTCCTCCATCCACATCCTTCCGCCCCCAGCCCCGCAGCAGAGTCCCTTCTCCCCTGACCTCCCCATCTCCCTCAGCTTGCGGCCCGCGACGGCCCTAATGGCCCTCCGGGGGGCGTCATACACCCCGTTGTACCTCCCCAGATAGCAGGAGTCGTGATAGGTGACCTCTACCCCCTCTGCCTCCCGGAGGCTGATTCTGCCCTCCTTGAGGAGCTGCTGGATGAGTTCTGAGTGGTGCATGACTTCATAGTTGCCCCCAAACTCTGGATACTCGTTCCTGAACGTGTTCAGGCAGTGGGGACAGGCCGTCACGATCTTCCGGACTCCATACCTGCTGAGGGCCTCCACGTTTTCCGTTATCAGGGTCTGGGCCAGGTATTCATTGCCAATCCTCCTGGCTGGGTCTCCCGTGCACTTCTCCTCCCTTCCAAGGATGGCGAAGTTCACACCCGCGGCCCTCATAATCTTCACGAGGGCCTTCGCCACTTTCTGGTTTCTCTCGTCGAAGGAAGCCGCGCAGCCAACCCAGTAGAGGACATCGAATTCCCCACCCTGGGAAGCCACGGGGACCCCCAGGGCAGCCGCCCACCTGTCCCTCTGATCCCAGGGCGCGTCGTAGGGGTTGAAGTTTGTCTCGATGCTCCGCAGTGCCCTCTGAGCGGTTTCAGGAAATCTGCCGTGCTCCATCACGAGGTTTCTCCTTAGCTCCACTATGGGAGGTACGTGGCGGATGCTCACCGGGCAGACCTCCATGCAGGCCATGCAAGTAGTGCACGCCCACAGTTCCTCCTCTCCCACGGTAAGGGCTATGGGCTCGTCGCTGGGCGTGGTGGCCTCACTGAAGGTGAGGTCCCGGAGGTCCAGTATGACCTTCATGGGGTCCAGGGGTTTGCCGGTAATCCAGGCTGGGCATACGTTGGTGCAGCGGCCACAGACGGTGCAGGCGTCGAACATCGCTCGGTCCTGCCAGGAGAAGTAGCTGGTGCTGGCCGCTCCTAGCATCACCGCCTCTGCCCCGGGAGCCATGAGCTCCTCCAAGCGGAAGGGGGTGGGAAGCTGTCCATAGGGCCGAAGGGACTCCAGAAAGGTGTTCAGAGGAGAGGTGACCATATGGAGGAACTTCGTGTAGGGAATGCTGGCGATGAAGGTGAAGGTGGTGAAGGTATGGAACCACCAGAGGAGGTAGTAGACGGACTCCAGCTGCGGCGTCACCTGCCCGGGGACCAGGATGCCCGAGTACACGAAGGCCCTGGAGAGGGCGTAGCCGAAGAAAGACCAGGGATACCACGGCTGCTGCTCCGTGGCCCCTAGCCTGATGGCCTCGAGGATGAAGCCCTGAACGGCCAGGAGGAGGAGGATGAGGACAACGTAGTAGTCCCCCAAACCTGTCCGCAAGTGCCTGGGTCGGGTAACAACCCGCCTCCAGAGAGCCATCCCCAGGCCAATGATGAGGAAGAGTCCAAAAGCCTCCAGGAAGACCTCGAAGATGATGTAGTTGATGCCCACCAGGAAGCGTGAGTCGAAGAACTTCATGGTAAGGTCGAATTCCAGGGACACGAGGATCGTCCCGATGAGGAGGACTATGAACCCGGTGTAGATGAGGGAGTGGAGGAGGCCCGCGTAGAACTCCCGGACGACCTTCCCCTGGAAAAGGCCGAACTTCAGAAACATCCTGAGCCTCTTGCCGAGGCTGTCGTTGGGGCTCTCCCTCTTCACCCTCCTCCAAGTCCTCCATCTGTAGAAGAGGCCCAGCAGGAAGACCAGCAGGAAGACGGTGAAGATGAGAATCATGGGGAGGAAAACCTGCTCGCCCACGATGGCGAAGTGCTCCCTTTCAGGCCCCTGGACGAGGGCCTGAAGGAAGCCTCCAACCAGCCCCATCTCAGGACGGACGGGTCCCGCTCGATTTAAGCTTTCTCCAAGCTGCCAGTGCGGCCAATCAGGGCCCGCCGACACCTTTATATCGAGTCATAAGGTCCAATGGAACTGCCCATGAACATCGTTGTGTGCGTGAAGCAGATTCCCAACCCGGAGCTGCAGTTTCGAGTGAGGGAGGACGGGCGGGACATAATGAGGGATGCCCTAACGTACCAGATCAACGGTCCTGACGAGTACGCCTTGGAGGAGGCAGTGAGGATCAAGGAAAAACACGGGGGGAAGGTGACGGTCATCAGTGCAGGGCCTGAGAGGGTGACGGAGGTTCTGAGACAGTCCATGGCTAAGGGGGCGGACGAGGCCGTGAGGGTGGACCTCCCCCAGGGGCTCGAGTTCAACCCCTATGCTGTGGCCCGGGTGCTGGCCAAGGCCATCGAGGCGTTGGAGCACGATCTGATCTTGACGGGGGTGCAGTCGGAGGACTTCGCCCATGCCTCCACAGGCCCTCTGCTGGCTTCCCTGCTGGGCGTACCCCATGCTTCCGTCATCGCCAAGGTGGAACTCAGCGATGGTAAGGCTAAGGTTTACAGGGAGCTCGAGGGCGGCCTCCAGGAGGTCCTCTCCCTCAGCCTTCCCGCCCTCCTTACCATCCAGTTCGGGATCAACGAGCCCAGGTACGCCTCCGTCGCGGCTATCCTCAGGGCCACGAGGCAGCCCATAAAACAGCTGAAGCTGGAGGACCTGGATCTGTCTCCGGACAGCTTAGGGCTGGGGGTTTCCGTCAGGAGGATGTACGTCCCCGAGGTGACCCACAAAGCAGAGATGATAGAGGGGTCGTCGGAGGACATTGCCAGGAGGCTCGTCCAGGTTCTCAAGGAGAATGGCCTCGTGAGGGGGGGCTAGCGTGTCCATCCTCGTGGTTGCCGAACATAAGCGAGGGAAGCTGGATGAGACGACCCTCGAGGCGATCTCCAAAGGCAAGGAGCTGGCGAAGGCCGCTGGCGTGGCGCTGAAAGCGGTGTTGCTGGGCAAGGACATCTCTTCTCTGGCTTCCAATCTCGCCTCATATCCTGTGGATGAGGTCTTGGTGGTGGAGGATGAGAAGCTGGCGAGCTACACGCCTGAGGGGTACGGTGGAGCCCTCGCCCAAATCCTGAAGAGGGAGGATTGGCAGGTTGTGCTGGCGGGTCACACCGCTACTGGCTACGAATTCCTCCCTAGAACAGCCACCGATCTTGGGAAGCCCGTGGTGACGGATGCTGTGAATGTGAGCGTGGAGGACGCCACCGTCATAATTACGAGGATGGGTTACAACGGGAAGGTGGCCTTGGAACTCACGGTGGAGGGGGCAGACCCTTGCTTCGTGACCGTGCGCCCCGGGGCCTCAAAGGCGCCTGAGAAATCTGAGAAGGCGGCCTCCGTCGTGGAGATCGAACTTGACCTCAGCTCTTTGGCTGTGGCGAGAGAGGTCCTCGGGTACGAGAAGCCGGAGACTGAGGACATCGACATATCTGAGGCCGACATCGTCGTTGCTGCAGGAAGGGGCATCAAGGAGGAGAAGAACCTGCAGCTCGTGGAAGGCCTCGCCAAGGCCCTGGGCGGGGTGGTGGCCGGTTCTCGCCCCATCATTGACAAGGGTTGGCTGCCTTGGAGTCGTCAGGTGGGATCATCGGGAAAGACAGTTCGGCCCAAGCTGTACGTCGCCTGTGGTATCTCAGGAGCCATGCAGCACGTGACGGGTATGAAGTCCTCCCAAATCGTCGTGGCGATTAACAACGACCCGACGGCCCCCATATTTGCAGTGGCCCACTACGGCATCCTGGGAGACCTCTTTGAGGTTATCCCCGAGGTTATGAAGGAGCTGGGCAAGGGCTAGCAGGGGTTCTAGGGTCCGATCTGCTCCATCACCCTCTGGGCGAAATCCTGGGTGCCCACCTGGGTCGCGCCTTCGATTCTACGGGCCAGGTCGTAGGTGACTTCTTTGGCCTGGATGGCCGTCTTGACCCCCTCTTTCACCATGGCCGCGGCTTCCTGCCATTCCAGGTACTCGAGGAGCATAGCCCCTGCGAGGATCTCAGCCGTGGGGTTGACCTTGTCCATGCCCGCGTATTTGGGAGCGCTGCCGTGGATAGGCTCAAACAGGGCCATGTAGTCCCCGATGTTGGCTCCTGGGGTGACGCCCAGACCTCCCACCAAGCCAGCGGCCGCGTCGGATATGTAGTCACCGTTGAGGTTCGTGGTGGCTATGACGTCGTATTCGTCGGTCCTAGTGAGGAGCTGCTGGAACATGTTGTCTGCAAGCCTGTCCTTCAGGACAACCTTACCCTTTGGGACCTTCCCTCCATGCTGCTCAAAGACCTCGCTTTCCGTCACTATATCGTCCTTGAACTCTGAAGCAGCGACCTCGTAACCCCACTGCATGAAAGCGCCCTCGGTGAACTTCATGATGTTGCCCTTGTGCATCAGCGTCACACTGCGGCGCCCCTTCTCCAAGGCATATGTCAGCGCCTTCCTGACCAACCTCTTGCTGATGAATTCGCTGATGGGCTTCAGTCCGACACCAGAATCCTCCCTGATGCTGATGCCAAACTCCTTCATCAGAAACTCCCTCATCTTCCGTACTTCGGGGCTCCCCCTGTCCCACTCGATTCCGGCGTAAACGTCTTCCGTGGCCTCCCTGAAGACCACCAGGTCCACCTTCCAAGGCTCCTTCAATGGACTGGGAACCTCTGGTATCCAGAATATGGGCCTCACGTTGGCGTAGAGGTCAAGTTTCTGGCGCAGGGCGACATTGAGGCTCCGGTATCCTCCTCCTATGGGCGTTGTGAGGGGCCCCTTCAGCGCGACCACGTAGTGCTCGATGGCCTTGAAAACATCGTTAGGGAGGAGCTCCCCGTACTCCTCTTGAGCCTCCTTCCCAGCCTTGATCTTGAACCAGAAGATTCCTCGGCTTCGGCCATATGCCCTGTCCACAGCGGTGTCTACCACTTTCCGGGCCGCAAGGACGACTTCGGGCCCGATGCCGTCGCCGTCGATGTATGGGATGATGGGTCTGTCAGGAACGAGAAGACCACCATCCGAGGGCTTGATCCTCTCCCCCTCTGTGGGGTCCCTCAACAAGTCAAATGTCACAGGACTCATGGTTCCACGGGTTCCATCCTATCTAAGCCTGAAACCTCACTTAACCCTTACTAAGGGGGCCTCCTTCTTGGCAAAGGGCCGCCAGAAGGCCCTTCGGATTAGCCCCTTCCGGAGGCTCTCGATGGCTACCGTTGGATTGATGCTCTTCGGACAGGAGTCCACGCATCTGAAGATGGTGTGGCACCGCCAGAGGCCGAATTCGCTGTTGATGGCGTCCAGCCTCTCTTCTGCCCCCTCATCCCTCGAGTCGCCCACGAACCTCCAGGCCTTGACGAAGGCCGCGGGCCCTACGTACCTCTCATCCGTCCACATCACCGGACATGAGGAACTGCAAGCCCCACAGAAGATGCACCAAGTGGCCTCATCGATTACCCTCCTCTGCTCAGGGGTCTGAAGCCTCTCCTTCTCGGGGTCCGGCGTCTTGGTGATGAAGTAGGGGAGGATGCGCCTCATCTGCTCCCAGAAGGGCCTCATGTCAACCACCAGGTCCTTGACGATGGAGTACCCGGCCAGGGGCTCTACTCTCACTGTCCTGCCGAGGGTGGAGAGCTGGGTCTTGCAGGCCAACCTGTTCTGGTCGTTGACGGTCATGGCGCAAGAGCCACATATGGCGCTCTTGCAGGAGTACCTGACCGCCAGGCTACCATCCACTTCGTCCTTGATGTTCAGGAGGGCGTCCAAGACGGTGAGCCCCTTCCTGGCCACAACCTCATACTTGGCGAAACGGGGCTCCTCGTCTCTCTCTGGATCGTACCTCAGGACCCTCAACAGAGTCATCTCATCTTCTCCTAGTAAACCCGCGCCTCGGGCTTAAACCTCGACACAGCGACGGGCTTGTGGGAGAGCTCCACCTCTCCACGAACGAGTCGGGCAACTGTGTGCCTGAGCCAGTTCTCATCATCCCTTTCAGTGAAGTCCAGCCTGTAGTGAGCCCCTCTGCTCTCCCTCCTCTGCAGGGCGCCCAGGGTGACCACCTCGGCCAGGGTCAGCATGTTGCCCAGCTCCAGGGCATTGAGGAGATTCTGGTTGAATACCCTTCCCTTGTCCTCCACGTAGACGTTTTCGTACCTCGTCTGAAGCTCCTTGATCTTCTTGAGGGCCTCCCTCAGTTCTTCCTCCGTCCTGAAGACCCCTACATGTTCATGCATGGCCCGTTGCATCTCCCCTCGTATTCGGGCGATACTCTCTCCGTCCTCCCGCTTCAGCAGGTCGTATATCCTCCCCTCCTCGGCCTCCTTGGACTCAGACGGAATGTCTTTGAACTCCTGTTTCTTGGCGAATTCCGCAGCGTTGGCCCCAGCGATCCTGCCAAAGACGAGGCACTCCAGGAGTGCATTACCCCCCAGACGATTGGAGCCGTGGAGGCTTACGCAAGCGCACTCGCCGGCCGTGTAGACGCCGGGCATCTCGGTGGCCCCGGTGATGTCGACGTCGATTCCCCCCATCATGTAATGCTGAGCTGGCTCCACGGGTATGGGCTCCTGGGTGGCATCCACCCCCGCGAAATCTTTGGAGAACTCCACAACCTCCGGCAGCCTCTCCTTGATGTAGTCCGACCCCAGGTGTGTCAGGTCCAGGTGGACGTATCCTCCTTCGAAGGCCCTACCTTCTCTCGCTTCCGTGATTATGGCCCTGGAGACGATATCCCTGGGCGCCATGTCGAGCATCTTCGGGGCGTAGCGTTCCATGAATCTCTCGCCCTTGGCATTGAAGAGTCGCCCCCCCTCTCCTCTGGCAGCCTCCGTGATCAGGACATTCGGGCCCCACAGGGATGTTGGGTGAAACTGAATGAACTCCATGTCCTTCAAGGGTATTCCGGCCTTGAACGCCATCGTCATGCCATCCCCCGTACAGGTGGCGGCGTTTGTGGACTTCTGATATATCTGCCCGGCGGGCCCCGTTGCCAAGACTACAGCCTTGGCGCGGATGGCATGAAGCTCACCTGTAGCAATCTCCATAGCGAAGACGCCACGGCAAGCGCCGTCCTCCACCGCCAAGTCGGTGACGGTCCATTCGTCGTAGACTGTCAGGTCCTCCTTCATCACCTGCTCGAAGGTGGTGTTCAAGAGCATCAGGCCGGTCCTGTCGCCGGCGAAGTAGGCCCTGGGCATACCGTGGCCTCCAAAGGGCCGGCTTTCTAAACGACCGTCGGGTCCCCTGCTGAAGGGGGTTCCCCAGTGCTCCATCTGTATCACCGCATCGGCAGCCGCCTGGCAGAAGACCTCTGCAGCATCCTGGTCGGCCAGGTAGTCACTGCCCTTGACGGTGTCGAACATGTGTCCCTCCCAACTATCCTCTTCCGAGACGGCGGCGTTTATCCCACCAGCCGCCGCCACTGAGTGGGACCTCATGGGGTGCAGCTTAGAGACTATCGCCACGTCCACCCCGGAGAAGTAGACCTCCAGGGCCGCGCGGGTCCCGGCGAGGCCGCCTCCTACAACCACAACATCGTGCTCTATCAACATCACCACCTCCCTATACCCCAAGGACAAAGGGCAGGAAGGCCCAGAGCCCGTAAGCGAAGAGGGCGACACCGGCCCCGATCAAACCTAAGTTGATGACCCTTCTCCACACGGGGGATCCGATGTAGTCGTAGAGGACACCCCTCATCCCGTTGAGTCCATGGAAGACGGCGAAGCCCAGCAGCAGGCTGTCCGTAGTACCAAAGAGGAGGGCCTGGAGGCGCAACCTCACGCCGGCGACGGTCAGGACGGAGTGAGGGTCCACGAAGTGGAGCCATATCACATGGAGGAAGAGAAGGACCACCAGGAAGACGCCCGTGATCCTCTGCATGACCCATAGGAATAGGCTCCACCTCTCAGGCGCGGGAGGGTACGCTTCCACCACTTACAGACCCCCCATGACTTCCGGGAGGATGATGGCGAGCCCCGTCAGGGCTACTACGCCTCCTAAGGCCATCAGGCTCCAGAAGATGGCCGCCTGGCGCCTTATTCCGATGCCCAGGTCGAAGAGGGTTATCCGGATGCCGTTGAGCCCGTGGATGAGGACTCCCAGGAAGATGAACCAGTCGACGAGAAGGAAGAGGGGCTGACGGAAGGTGGCCATGAAATCCTCGAAGGACTGGCCCTGGATTCTCGCCAGCGACATGGCCCCGATGTGGATGAACAGGTAAATGGTCAAGAGAATGCCAGTAACCCTGTGCATGACGTATGCGAAGGTCCCTGTCTCCTTCAAGGATACCTTCGTGGTCCGCCGCACGTACTCCCCAAATCCCCTCCGCTCAATCAGCTCTCCACCTCCGACTATTTATTACTGGCAATGCGAGGGTTTTGGTCGGGCAAGGCCAGGGTATCAGAAAAACCTATCGAATATAGTCTTTAGACGTGCGGTCTGAGCTTCTGGAAGTAAGGACAGTATCCTTGAACCGGACAGGAGGCACAGAGAGGTTGCCTGGCCAGGCAGATCTCCCTTCCGAATTTTATCAGTGAGAGGTGGGCGGCGCGCCTCTCTTCGGCAGGGACTAATGCCTCCAAGGAACTATTCACCTCCGCGTAGCTCTTACCTGACGCAACCTCCCATCGACGAGCTATCCTCCAGATGTGCGTGTCCACCGGAAAGGTGGGAAGCCCGGCCACCATGGACAGGACCACGTCAGCCGTCTTGGGGCCTACACCAGGGAGTTTCATGAGGGCCCTACGGGCCTCCTTCAGGGGCAGTCGCAGGAGTTCCATCAGATCCCCGCCATGCCTATCCCGAATCTCACTGGCGATTTGCCTCAGCCTCGGGGCCTTGGTTCGATGCAGACCAGCGGGCCTCAAGGCTTCCTGCAGCACCTCCAATGGTGCCTCACTCAGCGCCCTGGGAGTGATCTCCATGGCCTTGCGAAGCCTCTCCAGTGCACGTCTTTCGTTCGCCACCGTGGTGTTCTGAGAGATGACCACGGATACAAGAACCTCGAAGGGGTCCATTTCCCTAGACCAGTCTACCGACGGGAACTCCTTCGAGATGATCCCCATTACCCGACGGAAGGTCGCCCTGTCCATCCTAGGCCTTCTTGATCAGCAGCCAATGATTGTCCTTCCACCAGACCAGGGAGTAGTTCCCCTTCATTCTGGTTCCATCGAGCTGGAAGTCGATCAGCTTCTCGTCTCTCTTCCACAGCTTGTAGGTTCCCTTGTCCCACAGAATGACACGACCAGCTCCGTACTGTCCCTCCTCTATAGTCCCCTCGAAGTCCGCGTATTCCAGGTCGTGGTCCTCCACCTGAATGGCCAATCTTCTTACTCCTGGCTTCTCCGGGGGTCCCTTAGGCACAGCCCAGCTCTTCAGAACTCCGTCCATCTCCAACCGGAAATCCCAATGAAGGCTTCTGGCGTGATGCTCCTGCACCACGAACATGGGCTTTTCGGCCACGTCTGCAACATGCCCCTGACCGTTAAAACGGTGTTGTCCTTCCCGCGGTAGTACCCTTATTCTCGGGGTCAGCGCCTCCTAGTACTTCCTCTCCTTCGGCTGGTACTCCGTTATGACGACGTCCTTGTAGGCTAGCTTGACCTTGCCGTCTTCCCGCCAGGCCAGGGTATGTTTCAGCCAGTCATCATCGTCCCTTTTCGGGTAGTCCGTTCGGAAGTGAGCGCCTCTGCTCTCCTTCCTGGCTTCGGCGCCTATGGCGATGATTTCAGAGAATTCTAGCAGGTGTCTCGTCTCCAAGGCGCTGATCAGCTCCGTGTTGAAGGTGCGGCTGCCGTCTTGGGTCCTTATGTCCATGAACCGCTCCCTGAGCTCATGGATCTTGGCGATACACTTCCTCAGGTCTGACTGATTCCTGAAGATCCCACACAGATTGGTCATGACTTCCTGCAGCTCCGCTCTAAGGAGTGGGGCGGACTCCTTTCCCTTCGCGCCTCGGAGGTCCTCGATATCCTCCCTCACCCTTCCCTCCAGCTCCTCCGGGAAGGGCTCCTTTTTCGCCTTCGAGGCGTACTCACCCGCTGCAATCCCAGCCCGTCTTCCGAAGACCACCGCTTCCAGCAGGGAGTTGGTTCCCAGCCGGTTGGCCCCGTGAACGGATACACAGGCGCACTCTCCCGCAGCATACAGGCCGGGGACAGGCCTTCTATCGGCGCCGATGATGACCTGACCGTTGAGGTCTGTGGGAATGCCCCCCATGGAGTAGTGGGCGGTGGGCTGGATGGGGACGGGCTCTTTTACCGGGTCCACCCCTAGGAAGCTTATGGTCAAATCCCGTATCTGGGGGAGGCGCTCCTGTATCATCTCAGGGCCTAGGTGCCGGATGTCCAGGTACACGTAGTCCTTCCCTCCAATGCCCCGCCCCTCCATGATTTCCGTCTGGATTGCGCGGGAGATGAGGTCCCTGGGAGCCAGCTCCATCTGCTCCTTGGCGTACCTCTCCATGAACCGCTCGCCCTTGTCGTTGAGGAGGTAGCCCCCTTCTCCTCTGGCCCCTTCGGTAACCAGGATGCCCTGCTGGTAGAGCCCCGTGGGATGGAACTGGACGAACTCCATGTCCTCG
Source organism: uncultured Methanomassiliicoccales archaeon (assembly GCA_964347345.1). GTDB lineage: Archaea > Thermoplasmatota > Thermoplasmata > RBG-16-68-12 > JAJISG01 > JAJISG01. The sequence continues at coordinate 28,857 of CAYFYB010000007.1, forward strand.
ACTTGGAGGCCGGCCTCTAGGACCATGGCGAGGCCGTCGCCGGTGTTGGCGTAGGCGTTGGACGTTATCCTGTAGGCCCTGCCGTAACCTCCTGTGGCGAAGATGACGGCCTTTGCATGGAAGGACTCGATCTCCCCCGTGGCGATGTTCATGGCGACTATGCCCGTGCAGGCGCCATTGGCCAGGGCGATGGTCAGGGCATACCACTCGTCGTAGAACCTGACTCCAGCGGTGAGGCTCTGCTCGTATACTGTATGGAGGACTGTGTGTCCCGTCCAGTCGGCTGCATAGCAGGCCCTGGGCCTGGAATGGCCCCCGAAGGGCCGCTGAGCGATCTTCCCATCCTCTGTCCGGCTGAAGACGGCCCCCAGATGCTCAAGCTCATAGATGTTCATGGGGGCCTCTTTCACCAGGGTCTCGGCAGCGTCCTGATCAGCCAGGTAGTCGCTGCCCTTGATGGTGTCAAAGAGGTGGAGATCCAGGGAGTCATCGCTGGCGTTTCCCAGGCTGGCGGCGATACCTCCCTGGGCTGCCCCTGTATGGGACCTTAGGGGGTGGAGCTTGGAGACAACGGCGGTGTCTGCCCTCCGGCCTGCTTCGATGGCAGCGCGCAACCCGGCGAGCCCTCCACCGACGATTAGGACGTCGTGTGCCCTCAGGCTACCGCCTCCTGATGAGGGCAGCGACAGATTGACGTACGGCGGCTCGCCGGAGGCTCTCGATGGCCTCGGTTGGGTTGATGCTCTTGGGGCAGGAATCGACGCACCTAAAGATGGTGTGGCACCGCCAAACACCGAACTCGTTGTTGATCATCCCGAGCCTTTCCAACCGAGCAGAGTCCCTCGTGTCAGCTACGAACCTCCAGACCTTGAGGAGGGCCGCGGGGCCCAGATATCTATCATCCGTCCACATCACTGGACAGGAGGAGCTGCACGCTCCGCACATGATGCACTGGGCGGGTTCGTCCAATAGCCTCCTCTCCCCAGGGGACTGCAACCATTCCTTCTCCGGCGGAGATGGCTTGGACAACAGGTAGGGCCTGATGGACCGGTACTGCCTCCAGAAGAGGTCCATGTCGATTACGAGGTCCTTGACCACCGGATACCCCACCAAGGGCTCCACCTTCACTACCCGTCCCAGGGAGGCAATCTGGGTCTTACAGGCCAGGCGGTTCGAGTCGTTGATGGTCATAGCACAGGATCCGCATATGGCGCTCCGGCAGGAGGACCTGAAGGCGAGGGAGCCATCCATCTCGTGCTTTATCCTGTAGAGGCAGTCCAGGACGGTGGCACCCGCTGGCATTTCGAGCTGGTAATCCACATACCTGGCCTTCCCTTCCTCCGGGGCATATCTGAAAACTCTCAGTACGGTCACGGTTTGCCCCCCTTGCATATGAGGTAGATTCGGTCAAAAACCTGGCTTGCTCTATTAAAAGTTGTTATCGTGAGTGTATATACTCGGTCCCCGGCCCGACTGCGGTGGAAACCTACTGACCCAGTAACGACCTGAGCATGGTCACCACGTTCCTCGGCCTCTCCCTGAGGCGCCTTGAGAAGTATGGGAGCCAACTCGGCCCGTATGGGATGTATTCTAGGACCCGTCGATTCATGGACCTGAGTTCCTCTTTCAGGGGATCCCGGACCCCGAGGAGCATCTGAAACTCCAGCTTCCGCTCGTACCTCTCCTGGAGGGACAGTCCTTCCCGTATGAGTCCCTCGTCGTGGGTGGCCAGGGCGAACCGGTTTCCATCCCCGAAGAGGATGCGCATCAACCGCCGATAACTCTCGTCCACATCCCTCTTCCTTCGGTAGGAGATGGAGCCGTCCTCCCGGTAGGCACCCTTGCAGAGGCGGATGATGCCCCCCGTGGATATCAGAGAGCGGAGGTCCCTTTCAGTCCTCTTCAGGTTGGCTTGGAGGGCCACTCCTGTCTCTGGGTACTTCGCAAGGCAATCCCGGTATACGTCGAGGGTGGCGTTCGTGTAGCGGGCGTCCTCCATGTCAAGCCAGAGGAAGACACCCACACGACGGCACCGATCTAATAGCTCACCGATCACCTCCCGGCAATAGTCCTCGCTGATAGTGAGGCCCAGCTGGCTCAGCTTGACGGAAATACAGCTGTCCATGTTCTGGTCCGCAATTCTCTCCAAAAGGGAGGCATACTCCCCAGCCGAGATTTCGACATCCTCCCGGCGTGTGTGGTGTTCCCCCAGGTAGTTAATTATGGCGCCGATGCCCCTCGAGTTTGCCTCAACCGACCGTCCGATGGCCTCCTCAGACCCCACCCCGGCCACCCATTGGCGTGCGAACCTAAGGAGGATCTGCACGCACCGGACACCTCCACCTAAGAGAAAAGCTTTGACCTCGGTAGCAGCGAAGCCTCTAATACGAGGAGGGGCTGTTCATTGTTGATGGGGTACGCCGAATCCCTCCAGCGGGCCAAGGGGTTGCCTGAAGTCTTCGAAGTGGTGAAGAGGGTAGTCCATGAGAACCTGGGTCACCTGCGGGCAGGCCTCATGCTTGGCCTAGCCGACCTCGGAAACCATCCCGCGGGTTTCGTAGGAGCCTTCTACCCGGTCGCCTCCAACGTCATCGTCATGAATAAGATCCCCCTCAGAAGAATAAAGGAGACGAACCCCGATCTCTACAAGCCCTACGTCTTCAATGTGCTCCTTCACGAGTACCTCCACACCTTAGGATACCTGGAAGAGCGGACTGTGAGGAGAATCGTACTGGAGCTGAGCCGGAAGGCCTTTGGAGAGGACCACCTGGCGACGAAGATCGCAGAGGACTACTCTCGCTTCTTCCCCAGTCTGGTCTATCCGGACGTCGCTTGGAGTCCCGAGGAGCTTTCTCTTGAGATCGTGACAGATTTCGACAGGTCTAACGTCTCCTACATAGGTTGAGGTTCATAGATTAAGGGAAACTGCTGCCTGTCCTATCGGAAGGGTTCTACATTGGTGGCGGCTCAATTGTTGCGAATCAGTTTCTGTTGAATCAGGGGCAGCCAGGTTTCGGACTTCTCGGCATGGCCTTCGCCCATGGGGCCGACTCCCGGGACGACTCTGAAAAGACTGTTTCCACATCTCAAGGAGCGAACTCACTCGAGCCCGCTCTAGGATCTGATGCGAAAGAGGACCTTGCCGACGATTAATTCCTCTCCAACAGGGCCGAAGGCCCTGCTATCGACGCTAAACTGCTCGTTATCTCCAGCGACAGAATACCCATCCGCCGCAACGTCCACTATTCGCTTCACCAAATACCTTTCCTCGTTGGGGTGCCTGAGAACCACGACGTCGCCCTTGGAAGGTCCTCGCAACAGGTACGCCAGCCGGTTAACTATCACCTGCTGCCCCTCCATGATGTAGGGCTCCATGCTCCTGTCCTTAACCTTGAAGCGTGTCAGGGGCAGCATGTCAGGACGCCGGTGAGGGTTTTACTCACCGGGTTTTCGGGTACACCATTTCCCGTTCCGTAGGGTAGTAGGACTTCACGCGGACGGGCGTTACGTCCTTCGTCTTCCAGAAGATTTCCGCTATCTTGTTGACGGTGTCCAGAAGCTCCTCGGCGACCTTCAGGTCCACGTTCTGTTTCGACTTCGAGCCGAGCCGCATCACCTTCCACACCAGGTTGTGGAGTTCTGGGAACTTCTCGACGTGCTCCGGTTTGAAGTAGTCGCCCCAGAGGATCCTGATCTCGTGCTTGCAGATCTCTGCATGCTTCTCCTTGATCTCCGTGTACCGACCGATGTCGTGGACGTAGTGCTCCAGCTGCTCCGGGTTCAGGTCTTTCTTCGTCTTGCTTGTGAGATCCTCCGTCAGCAGGACCATCCTTATGACGGTATGGGCCGCCAGCTGTGCGAGATGAGGGTCGTAGATGCCGCAGGGAATGTCGCAGTGAGCGTACGCCGTCTCAGCGGGGAGTACCTTCTCAACGATACGCATAAACTTCTCTTTGCCTCTTACCATCCTTGAACCTCCAAACGCCCTGGGCCTCGGGCCCATGAGGGCGGTTGAGCGTTGCGTCGAATGCACTCGCCCCTCTAAAGGTTTAGGGATATGAGAGCCGGCTCTTGCGCCCGAGGCCAGGACCCCGAGACCTAAGAACTTTGAAATAGTCTTCACGCCTAAATCGCCCAGGGATTTACCGTGGAAATCAAGGTAGCTCTTGGACGTATTGAAGAGACCAAGGACAAGGCGATCGTGGTCAACCTCTTCAAGGGTGTGAAGACCCCCGGAGGTGCAACGGGGGCCGTGGATGGGGCCCTGGAGGGTATGATCACGGATCTCATTAGGGGAGGAGACCTTACCGGGAAGTTCAAGGAGGTTGTGCTCTTCAGAACCCTCGGGAGGATACCCGCGGAGAGGGTCCTCGTCGTCGGCCTGGGGGAGAAGGAGAAGTTCTCCTTGGATAGGATCCGGGAGGTCTCCGCCAAGGTCGCGCGACATCTGCGGGATGCCGGGATTGACACCTTCTCCACCATCGTTCACGGCGCGGGCATCGGGGGCTTTGACCTTCAGCAAGCGACGGAGGCCTTGGTGGAAGGGGCCCTGTTGGGAGTCTACAAGTTTGACCGTTACAAGACGGAGCAGGAGGAAGAGGAGAAGAGGAAGCTGAAGAGGATGACGGTCGTGGTCAAGGACCAGAAGGACGTGGACACGGCCAAGAAAGCCGTCCAGTGGTCCCAGACGGTGGCCTCCGCCACCAACCTCGTCCGGGATCTTGTGGCGTCACCCTCCAGGGACAAGACCCCCACGAGACTTGCGGAGATAGCCTCTCAGGTGGCCCAGGAGGCGGGCCTCAAGTGCACCATCATCGACCGGGACGAGGCCGAGAAGCTCAACATGGGCGCGTTCCTGGGAGTAGCCCAGGGTAGCGATGAGCCGCCGAAGCTCATCGTCCTGGAGTACAGCGGAGGTCCAAAGAGCGGGAAGCCCATTGCCATCGTGGGGAAGGGGATCACCTTCGACAGTGGGGGCCTGAGTCTGAAACCAGCGGATTCGATGATGGCCATGAAGGAGGACATGGCGGGGGCTGCCGCCACCATCGGCACCCTGAGGGCCGCTGCGGAGCTCAAGCTTCCATTGAACCTGGTGGGTATTGCACCTTGTACCGAGAACCTCCCCAGCGGTCGGGCAACCAAGCCGGGGGACGTCTTGAAGACCCACCTGGGCAAGACTATCGAGGTGCTGAACACCGATGCGGAGGGCCGTCTAGTCCTGGCGGATGCCCTGGGATATGCCACAAGCTTCGACCCTCAGGCCATCGTGGACATGGCGACCCTCACGGGAGCCTGCATGGTGGCCCTCGGCAAGAAGACCACGGGCATGATGGGAACGGGCGAGGGACTAATGGAGAAGCTCAAGGAGGCGGGGAGGAAGACGGGAGATTACGTGTGGCCCCTGCCTCTATTCGATGACTATGAGGATCAGATCAAGAGCGAAGTGGCGGACGTCAAGAATATCGGTGGCAAGTATGGCGGGGCCATCACCGCAGCGCTGCTGCTGAAGAAGTTCGTGAAGGACGTTCCATGGGTCCACTTGGACATCGCTGGTACGGTTTGGACCGACGGCGCCCCTGACGCCCTCAAGAGGGAATATCATCCAAAGGGGCCCACCGGCGTGGGCGTCAGGTTGCTCATCCAGATGCTGAGGGACTGGGCGCCTTCCACATGAGAGTCGGAAACCTGGCGGAGGCCCGTTTCAAGGAGCGTCACAACCGTTTCCTTGTAGAGGTCGAGCTACGGGGAAGGTCCGTCAAGTGTCACCTCCCCAACCCAGGCCGGCTGAAGGAGCTCCTCATGCCAGGAGCAAGTGTCTACATTCAGCAAAGGCCACAGAAAGGGAGGAAGACGGGCTACGATCTGGTGGCTGTTGAATCAGGCCCAGTATTGGTTTCCATCGACTCAAGGCTGCCTAACAGGGCGGTCCACAATCTCCTGAGGGAGGGAGGTCTTATGGAGCTTGTCGAGTACTCCACCATCATCCCGGAGGTAAGGGTCGGTAGCAGCCGTATCGACTTTCTCCTGAGGAATGGGAGGGACTGTTACTTGGAGGTCAAGTCATGCACCCTCGTCACTGACAGCGTTGCCCTCTTCCCGGATGCCCCCACCGAGAGGGGAAGGCGGCACGTGGAGGAGCTCATTCACACAGCGAAATCCGGATCCAGAGCGATCATTCTCTTCGTAGTCCAGCGGCCTGACGCCAGACTGTTCCGACCCAATGATAAGACAGATCCCATGTTCGGCGAGGCTCTCCGGAGGGCTTCCGACCTGGGGGTCGAGACCCTGGCCTATGGGTGCAGATTCGACGGTCTCGGCCTCGTGGATTTCAGGCCGATGGAAACTTCTTTAGAGCTCGGCTGAATGAGGTTGGAGATGACCAGCTCTCAAAGGGACCTGCGGGAGTTCATGGGCACGAAGGAGACGGTCCGTAATCCTGAAGTGAAGGAGCTGATGGCCCTTTACGGAGAGCGAAGAAAGGAGATCGAGACCCGATTGGCCGAGTTTCGGGAGGTGTGGAGTCGGGGAGACGATGAAGAACTCTTCTTCGAGATGGCCTTCTGCCTATGCACACCGCAGTCCTCTGCCCTCGCCTGTGACAGGGCTGTGAGGGAGCTGAGGGAGGGGGGACTCCTCTTCAAAGGGTCCCAGGAGGAAGTGCTGCAGACCCTTGACCGCCACGGGGTCCGCTTCCCGGAGAACAAGGCCCGCTGGATAGTGAAGGCACGGAACATGTTCTTCTCGTCTGAGCCTTCCTTGAAGGAGACGCTTGATGAGCGGGCCGATGATTCCTACAAGCTGCGAGACTGGCTGCAGCAGGAGGTCCTGGGCCTCGGGCTCAAGGAGGCGTCCCATTTCGTGAGGAACATCGGCCTGGGGGAGGAACTAGCCATCTTGGACCGCCACATACTCGCAAACCTCCTGCGCCTAGGGGTGATCGAGCTGATTCCCAAGAGTCTCTCCAGGCCCAGATATCTAGACATCGAGAGGACAATGCAGGACTTCTGCCGCCGCATCGGGATACCCATGGGCCACATGGACCTGCTTCTCTGGGCCAGGCAGACAGGTTTCGTCTTCAAGTGACCTTTAGGAGGCATGATGAGGAGGTTCATCGTGGTGGGCCATGAGGCCACGACCAGTCCGGATTTCGGCCTTGACGACCTCGCAGGGGCCACCGGGCGGCTGGACATCCTCCTGAGGTGCGTCAACTCCGCCTTCATGCTCTCCCATGGCTTGCGGGTCGACACAGAGATGTACCTCTGCCTGTTGGGACCCCCGAATCCACCGAAGCTTCTCCACCTGGTCGGATCTGAGCTCAAGTACCTCAACCCAGACGAGAGGAGCACGGCGGCCCTGGTGAGGAAGGCCCTTGGCCTCAGAACAGATGGCCGCAGCACCCCCGGAATATACCTTCAGAACACGAGCCTGAGGGAACTCCTGGAGGGAGTCGGGGCGAACCTCGTCTACCTCAAGGAGGGCGGGGAGGACCTGAGGACAGCCGATCTCTCCAAGGAGGCCACCTATCTGCTCTCCGACCACAAGGACCTGACCCAAGAAGAGGAGGAGATGGTCATGGGTTTCCAACCAAACGTGGTCAGCGTTGGCCCCCGGCCATTGCATACAGACCATTGCATCATCATCGTCCAGAACGAGCTGGACAGGAGGGGCCTCTAGCTCTCTTTCAGTGCTTTTGCCAACCCCTTCAGCCCCGCCTCGAGCTCGGGCGTGGCCATGCCAAAGCACATCCTGAAATGGCGTTCATCCCCGAAGAACCTGCCTGGCGCGATGAGGGTTCCGTGTCTATCCAGAGCGATGGAGACGAGCCTGTCCACACTCCCCTGGAAGCGGGGGAAGCAGGTGTGGCCCACTGGAGGTACCCACTCTATCCTCGACTGCTCCTCCACCCACTCCTCTACCAGCTTCCTGTTCTTATCCAGCAAGCTTCGGTTCCTCTCCACGATTCTCTCCCTCATCCGTAGGGCCCTGACTGCCAGGGCATCGCTCAGCTTCGAAGCAGCGACGCTCGTGAAGTTCTTGGCTGCCTCCAGCTTGCGGAGAATATCTCGGGAAGCGAGGCACCAGCCGATCCTAAGCCCTCCCAAGCCGTAGAACTTTGAGGGGCTGGAAGTGACGATGAACCTGTCGCTGACCGTGGCGGCACTCGTCGGGGCCTTTTCGAAGGCGGCCTCACGAAATATCTCATCCATCAATATGTAGAACCCTCTTTCCTCCGCGATTTCCGCCATCGCGGCCAGCACATCTTCGTCAATAAAGGTCCCACCTGGGTTGTAGAGATTCGTCAATACCACCAGGCCCACGTTTCCATGGAGGGATTCCCTGAGTCGGTCCAAGTCCACGGCGAAGTCGTCCTCGAATTTACGGTGCAGGTCGGAGGGGCGAACCCCCAACAGATGGAAGACCTTCCAAAGGGGCTCGTAGAAGGGCCTTTCCACAACCACCTCTGCGCCCCATTCCAAGAGGGAAAGACCCACAAGGAAGTTGGCCTCGCTGGCCCCCTGGGTCACCAGGACCTGATCTTCTGCCACTCCGTAAGTGCGGGCGATGAGGCTCCTCAGCTCGGGCGAGCCTTCCGGGTAGCCCCACGAGAGGTCGGTTTCCTCAAAGGGCCCCAACTCATTCAGGCTCAGCCCGGGTAGGTTGCTCTGGGCGAGATCATAATCGCACTTCTCGGTGTTGGCAACGAGGAAGTCCAGCAGCTCAAAAGTCGGTATCTCCATAGCACCCAATCACTCACCCCCTCAAAAACCTCACTGAAGGCAAGATTCTCCCGCGGCAAGGGATAGAGTGCGAATATTGCCTGGGCCGCAATCCTTTATAGACTTCCCTCGCTAGGAAAGCCGGTGTTCCCATGAGGGCCGTCATGGTCGTTGACATGGTGAACGACTTCGTCACCGGGAAGTTCGGTAGCCCGAGGGCACGAAAGATCGTACCCCGGTTGAGGGCCTTCCTGGAGAGGGCCAGGTCCAAGGGCCTCCTTGTAGTCTACGTGTGCGATGCCCACCGCCCGGACGACCCTGAGTTGAAGGTATGGGGCGAGCATTCAATGAAAGGCTCCGAGGGTGCCGAGATCGTCGAAGAGTTAAGTCCGAAGGAAGGCGACCTGGTCTTCGAAAAGCAGTGGTACGACGCCTTCCAGAACCCGAGCCTGGACGCCGAGCTAAGAAGGAGGGGTGTCAAGGAACTCCTCATGACTGGAGTTGCGACCAACATCTGCGTCCAGAACACGGCGGCGGAAGCCTCTTTCAAGGGCTACGATGTCACCGTGTTGGAGGACCTAACGGACGCGGAGACGATTGAGGACCACCGACAAGGATTGAAGTACATGAAGACGATGTACGGCGCCAAGGTGGTCAAGGCCGATGAGGCCCTGTAGGTGGTTCTTTGGGGAAGTTTCACGTAGCTAGCGAGGCCGAGATCCTCGAGGGCAAGACCACCGACATCTACTTCAAGAGGACGGATGAAATCCTCCGGAAGGAAGGCAAGGCAGGGGAGCCGGTGGTGGCCGAGTTCACTGTAGGGAACCTTCCGCAGGGATGGGAGTGGGGCGTGTTCTGCGGCCTCGAAGAGGCTGTGGGCCTCATGGAGGGTCGCCCCCTGGACCTCTATGCCCTGCCCGAGGGGACTATCTTCAGACCCAGGAGCCATCGAGGCATCCGTGTCCCAATCATGGTGCTGGACGGTCCCTATGGAAGCATCTGTGTTTATGAGACGCCCCTCCTGGGCCTCATATGCCAGGCCACGGCCATCGCTACAAAGGCGAGCCGGGTCAAGAAGGCAGCGGGGGACAGGGAGGTCCTCTCCTTCGGCATCAGGAGAATGCATCCCGCCATTTCACCGATGATCGACAGGGCCGCCTACATCGGCGGGATGGATGCGGTCTCCAGCCTGACGGGAGCAAAGGCCATCGGGAAGGACCCACAGGGCACTATGCCCCATGCCCTCACCATCGTCATGGGCAGCCCTGAGGCCGCCTTCAAGGCCTTCGACCGAAACGTGGCCAGGGATGTCCCCAGGGTAGCCCTGGTTGACACCTACCTGGATGAAGTGGCGGAGGCCCTGGCAGCCTGCGAAGCCGTTCCAGACCTCTACGGCGTGAGGCTCGACACCCCATCTTCAAGAAAAGGCGACTTCGCCGAGATCGTCCGCCAGGTGAGGTGGGAACTGGACATCAGAGGACATGAAAAGGTAAAGATATTCGTCTCCGGCGGTCTCAACGAGGAAAGCATACCTGCACTGGCGGCGGCGGGAGCTGACGGGTTCGGCGTCGGAACCAGCGTCTCCAATGCCCCCACGGTGGACTTCTCCATGGATATCGTGGAGGTTGGTGGCCGGCCAGCCGCTAAGCGGGGCAAGTACGGCGGGCGGAAGGAGGTCTTCAGATGCGAGAAGGACCTCACCTATGAGGTCGGGGCGAAGGCCCAAGACTGCCCGGTCTGCGGGGGCAAGATGAGGGCAATGTTGCAGCAATACCTCAAGGGCGGGAAGTTGATACGGGACCTTCCCACCCCCGACGCGATTAGGGAATCTGTCCTCGACCAGACTAGCAAGGTGGCACTCGAAGGATGAGACGGACAGGAGCATTCCCAGCGTTCATCACATCAGCCTTCATGGACAGCGGGAGGATTAGCGATGAGTTCGAGCCCGATCTTCGAAGACGATTCCGGGCAGATGCACTCCTTCTCCTGGCCATAGGGTGGATACTGATCGGGATCGGAATCGTTGTGGCCCTCCTCTTCCAGCATTACGTGATTGCTGTCATCCTCCTCGTCGTGGGTGCCCTGCCGGTCGTCGGTGTCGTAATCCTCTGGTGGGCCTCCAAGTAGAAGGCCGATAGGCCCTATTCTCACGTCTGCAGGAAGACACCTCCAGGCAAGCATTGAGGGGTCCCTCGGACGCGCAAACCTTGATAAAGAGTCGTGTTTCTACGCGGAGCGGATCTCTATGTCCGTGATCCCGGACGACCTCCGGTACACAAAGGAACATGAATGGGTGAGGATGGAAGACGACAGGGCCGTGGTTGGCATCACAGACCACGCCCAGAGAGAGTTGACGGACGTGGTGTACGTGGAGCTGCCGACCGTGGGTTCTGAATTCGCCGCCGGTGAGGAGTTCGCCATCGTGGAGTCCGTTAAGGCCGCTTCCGAGATATACGCACCCATCACCGGAGTAGTCGCGGAGGTCAACAAGGGCCTGGAGGATCGTCCAGAGCTCATTAACGAGGACCCCTACGGGGCGGGATGGATAGCGACTTTTGAGCCCCAGGAAAGGGGTGAGCTTGGAGGGCTCCTTACACCTGAACAGTACAGGGACTTGATCGAGGAGTGAGGAGTACAGGACACGACCGGGGACTTCTTCCCCATCTACTAGGTCAAAAGAGGGAGGGCCGGTTCGTCACCGACCCACACCTTCACTTCTTCCCCACGGGATGGGCCTTGGCACTGTGCGCGTCTAGATCCTTCTGCAATCTGAAGGACTGACCGCATTTGGCACACTTCATTTCCGGCATGCTGTAGATCACCTCCGATTGAGGGGTCGCAGCAATAGGATTGGTTAAGAATCTTACCACTTCCGCTTCGAATATCTTATTTGAAGAGGCCCTTCTTCTGCGAAACTCTTATCCAAAGATCACTCTTTCCTTGACCATGGACGAGCTCGATCTCCAGATCCTCAGGTCGTTGAGGGAGGACGCGAGGATACCTTACCTGAAGCTTGCCTCCAGCTTGGGCGTCTCCGATGTGACTGTTCATTCCCGTGTGAGGAAGATGGTGGAGGATGGCACCATAACGGGATTTACGACCGCCATAGACTACGGGAAACTCGGATACACCATTACAGCCTTCTTGGAGATCAACGTTAAGCCGGGTACCGCAGACGAGGTGATAGATCGTCTTACGAAGATTGAAGGAGTGGTCGAGGCCCATGAGATTCACGGTCACTGTGATATCCTTCTGAAGGTCAAGGTCAGAAGCCTTGAGGAGCTCAGGGACAAGATTGTGAACGAGATCAGGAAGACAAAGGACCTCGTGCGGAGCGAGGCATACACCGTCCTGAAGGTGGTGAGGGAGGGTCAGTGCCCGACCCTATGACGGACAAACTCTTCATGAACATCCCCGGGCGGCCTACCTCAATTCCTCGATCAGCTCATGGAGTGCCATTCGGAGCCCCTTGGCATAGAACTTCACCAGGCCGAGGTTCACGTCCCCATCGAAGAGACCAAGGAGCGTGAATCCATCCCCGATGGAGAGCACTAGTATCTTCCAACCCTCCCCCTCTATCAGCACGTCCATCGGCTCAGGGAGTCGCATCTCGCGGGCCACCTTCAGCCCCGCTTGGAGGATCATGGAAGCCATCGCACTCGAGGTCCTCGTCTCCAGACCTGGAAAGAGGGAGGCCACAGGCAGCCCGTTCGGGTCCCCTACAACTAGGCTCCTGACGCCATCTACCGCCTTGGCAACGGTCTCTAGGCTCTCTCTGAATTGCACTCCGGGATCCTTGGGGGGTGTGATTTCGGTCATGGTTGGTTTCTCTGCTGTGAAGTGCTATTACGAGATAGAGGGAATGACGAGATGCCGTGAGGGGCCTCTGTTATAGACACTGAAATCCATGGTTCTCGCTACGGCCTTGAAGGCTTCGGGGCCATTCTCTCCGATGATTTCAGCAATCTCCCCTGTGGACATAAGCCCACTTCTTGAGGGTCAGGTAGGCATCCTGAACCCGCTGTATTAGATCTCGACCAACCAAACCCAGGTTGAAGCAGGCTATGACTACGGGGGTTTCATTGTCTACGATGTCCAGACAAGCGGCACCAATACCTTCATAGCGAACGGGATGCTTCTAGACGCGAAACTACCCTGAGGACCGTGTAGGGATGGAACATGGGAGACGCGACGCTGGGCTCGTGGGTAGCGGACCAGACCGGCTCTATACTTCGAGCCTTGTGCACTCTCTCACACTCCTAGGGCGACTGTCAACGGCAGGAGGGCTGGGATAACTCTTCAGGTCCAAACAGTGGCGACGTGAACGACCTCAACGGAGAGTTCCACGACGCTGCAGACGTCGACCATCGGCTTTTCGAGTCGGACTTCGGATCGCCCTGCGATGTAGACATTATCGCGACCAGCTCTTCTAGGGAGGTCGTCCCCTGGAACGGCGCTGAAAAGCTGGTATGTCACATTGGCTCCGAAGTAGCCGGTGTTCTGAAGCGTGAAATTGACCCAACCCCGCCGAACGCTGTCAATGATACAAGGACCGAGCCATGTCTCGACCTCTCTGAGCTCGACATGCGGAAGGACCGTCCAACCCACGACCCCGGCGGCAGTGACAACTAGAACCACGACGCCAATCCAAGCCACTTTCCTACGCAGGCCACGAGGTGATGCGGGAACCATTTGATCCTGGCGTTAAATGGCGTCGAACACCACGTATTTTTCGGTCGGTCGTTGAGAGAGGGGCACGGAACCCGGACTCCTTCGAGGAGAATACCTTTATCCTTGCGATTTGCGATGAGGGCAGACTAGCTACGCAATATGCGGGCTCGTGGGGTAGCGGACTATCCTGTCGGCCTTCGGAGCCGATGACCTGGGTTCAAATCCCAGCGGGCCCGTCTGTCCCCTTGTATCGTCGTCCTCCGGAGTCCAAGCTCTTCGGTCGAAAGGTTCTTCTCGTGAATTCGCCATTCCCATCCCGGTGGGAGGCATGTCAGAGACCGAAGGGTCGCTGGAAGAGGAGGGAACGGAGGAGGAGGAAGGGCCTGTGCCCAGCGTCGCAGAGGCTCCACCCACGGCACCGCCCCCAAGGGAGGTAGTCGCAGAGCCCCCTCGTGGAAGCGGGCTCGTCCGACTAGCGGGCTGGTTTGGTATCCTCGCTGCCATAATCGGTATCGGTATCTCCATCCTCGGCGCCACCATCCTATGCGGGCCGGGCTGCGGCACGGGATCGCTCGCCGAGGACAAGTTCGCCCCTGATGGAAGCTACGACTGGTACAGCAACGCCCTGAGCGACCTGGGCGTGAGCCAGGTTGCCCCAATCTTCAACTACTCCCTGATTCTCGTGGGCATCCTGACCTTCATTTTCACCATCGGTTTCGTGCGCGCTTACGCAGAGAACGCCCTCTACTATGCCGGGGGCGCCATCCTCATCCTGGGAGGGGGCTCCCTCTCCCTCGTGGGTGTCTTTACGGCGGAGGCCGGCGACCTCCATGGCTATGTCTCCCTGGGCTACTTCGTCCTCTTCCCCGTCGCCATCGTGGTCGTCGGGGTGGCCTTCGCCCGGACCGGGCCTGTGCGCCGCGGCTACGCATCCGTCCTCGCAGGCCTCATCGCCCTCGTCGTCATCCTCACCTCCCAAATCACAGAGTGGCATCGCACGGTGGGTATCGGTTTCGGAGTCCCGGAGACTATTGAAGCCTTGATCCTTGCCGCTTGGATCGCTGGGATGGGCGCGAGCCTGGCCCGCTCGTAATGAAGCGCTCCTTCGGGCCTGCCCTTTCCCCTTCCTGCTAGGCAAGGCCAGTGTTCCTGCCAGGAGAATGTGCTCTCCTGTGTATCCCTAAAGGTGCGTGTGACAGGGAGGTGTGAAAGTAATATCCACAACGGTCTCTTCCGGTCCATGGAGGTAGACGTGTCCCTGGGAGGGTGGCCTCGGGCCATTTTCGTGGAGAAACCAGAGCTCTTTCTCCCGTTTCTCGAGGAAGGCAGGGAGAGGGCGGAAGAGGAGGCAAAGACACTGGCCAAGATCATGAAGGACCGAGGAGTGGGGGAGGGGGGAAGGGTGCTAGACCTAGGCTGTGGCGTTGGGCGGCACTCCGTTCCGTTGGCCAGACAAGGTTATCGAGTCTTGGGCGTCGATCTCTCTCCCGAGTTCATCAGGCGTGCGAGGGAGTATGCCAGGGCCCAGGATGTCGCCGAGTCTATTCTCTTCCATGTGGGCGATATGCGGCAAATCGCCTCCGTTCTCGAAGGTCAGGACCGATTCAATGCGACGATCAACATGTGGACGAGCCTAGGATATTACGGGGAGGATGTCGACCGGGAAGTCCTGCGACAGGTTGTGGCGTTCACCGCCGAGGGAGGTTTACTCCTGGTGGAGATGGCCAACAAGGATGGCATCATGAGAGTCTTCCAGAATCGAGGGTGGGGGGAGGCCGGAGACATCGTGAGTCTGGAGACGCGGCGGTTCGACCCAGAACGTTCTCACATGGTGAACGCATGGACCTTCTACCGGCGTAAGGGCGATGACCTAACGTTTCTGGCCAGGGAGCAGATCGACCATCGCCTCTATGCCTCCCACGAGCTGGGAGAACTTGTAGAATCTGCAGGGTGGAACGTGGAAGGGGTTTATGGCGGGCTAGGTCTCGAGCCCCTAGACCCAGGGTCCCCCGGAACGAGAATGGTGCTGGTAGCCAGAAGGGGCGAACCTTAGCGGGCTATCCTGGACGCCTTCGGAGCCGATGGCTCAGGTTCAAATCCCAGAAGCCCCGCCCCGTCTTCTCTCTCGTTTAGCACTAGGGGCTCAGACTGGCATAGGGAGTGTAACCCAACCTGGACTGAGGGCTCCCAGCGGAGATGACCTTGACTAGCCGAAAACCCATCCTAGAAGCAAGTTCAGGCCCTTGTATGATGGCCTTGCGAAGGCAGAGGCAACCCAGTGGATCCACTCCTCCTCATATCAGGAAATGTAAAGTACCGACTTCGGCATAGATAACTCATGGAGGGTAAGAAGGAACCGGGGGAGAGCTTAAGGAGAGTCTTGGAGAGCTATGAGAGAAAGCAGAAGGCTCTCCAGGAAGCTTTCAAGAGGGAGCTGAGGGACTTCGAGAAGGAGCAGAGGGCGCTCCAGAAGAGCATCAAGTCTGATCTGGACGAATATGACAAGAAGGAAAGGGCAGTCCAGAGGACGATCAAGAGGAGACTCGAGGACTACGAGAGCAAGCTGCTGTCCCTCCAAGAGGGTTTCAGGAAGAGCCTAGAGGACTACGAGCGAACGCAGGGAGATCTCCAAGAGGTCTTCAAGAGGAGCCTAGAGGACCTCGGAAGAACTCAGAAGGAGTTTCAAGGGGCTCCAAAGACTCCGCCAAAGAATCCCTGAGACGAGGAAGGAACGCCGATGCGAGTGAGAGGTTCAGGATAGAGAGGGCTGTATCGCAACATCAACCTTGTCCCAAGGAAGGTTAAAATAGAATCGGTAAGCTACGTCAAATGCCGAAGGTGTTCTCCTTGACCGTCCCGGTTATTGTAGGTGCAGTTAGGACGCCCGTGGGGAAGTATGGAAGGGCTTTGAGGGATATTCCCGCCCCTCGACTTGGAGCCGTCGTGGTCAAGGAGACCCTCCGTCGGGCCCGGGTCGAGCCGACGGACGTCGAGGAGGTCATTATGGGCAACGTTGTCCAGGCGGGCCTCGGGCAGAATCCGGCCCGACAGGCCGCTCTCTTCGGGGGCCTTCCTGATAAGGTGGGAGCCGTGACCATCAACAAGGTATGCGCTTCCGGCCTGAAGGCGGTCTGCCTGGCGGCTGACAGCATACGGACCGGCGATCAGGACATGGTGGTGGCCGGTGGTATGGAGAATATGAGCCGGGCTCCTTATATGCTCATGAACGCCCGCTGGGGTTACCGCCACGGCAACGATCAGCTTCTGGATGCCTTGGTGCACGACGGGCTGTGGGATGTGTACAACGGGTTCCACATGGGGATAACGGGAGAGATCGTCGCCGAGAAGTACGGTATTACCCGGGAGGAGCAAGACGCTTTTGCCTACGAGAGCCACATGAAGGCCCTTAAGGCCATCAAGTCCGGGAGGTCCAAAGAGGAGACTGTCCCCGTTCTCCTTCAGGGACCGGAAGGGGAGACGGTCTTCGATGTGGACGAGGGGGTCAGGTCCGACACCTCCCTGGAGAAGCTAGCTCGCCTGCCTGCCGTTTTCAAAGAAGGCGGGATGGTCACCGCCGGGAATGCCTCTCAGCTCAGCGACGGGGCGTCGGCCCTCGTTGTCGCGTCAGAGGAGAGGGCTAAGGAGATGGGGCTGAAGCCCATAGCCAGGATCCTGGGCTATGCCACTGGAGGTGTCTCGCCAAAGTACGTGATGGAGGCGCCGATACCCACCGTGCACGCCCTCCTCAAGAGGATGGACATGACCGTAGAGGACTTCGACCTCTTTGAGCACAACGAGGCCTATGCTGCGGCCTCCGTCGCCGTGGCTCGACAGCTGGGGATACCCATGGACAGGCTCAACGTCCGGGGCGGAGCCGTGGCTCTCGGCCATCCTCTAGGCTGCAGCGGCGCCCGTATACTGACGACCCTGCTCCATGCCATGAGGGAGAGGGGTGCGAAGCGGGGACTGGCCGCCCTTTGCTTAGGTGGCGGCAACGCGGTAGCCATGGCGGTGGAGTCACCTTAGGGAAATCTGGGACCGTGCCTGAGAGTCCTCGGGAAGGGCATCCACCCCTCTTCGAGAACCTGCGGAAGTACTGTCCGCGAAAGGCTTTTTAGGACTGAGAAGTATTATTCATGATTTCACCCGGTGCCAGCATGATAAGGCCTGTGGACAAGCAGCACACCAAGGAAGAGGTCCTGAATCTAATGGAGGACCTCGTTCGGACCTGGTTCGACCGGAAGTTCAGGGAACTCACGGAGCCCCAGGCCTACGCCGTCCCCCTCATACAGAAGGGGGAAAACGTTATCGTCTCCTCCCCCACGGGCTCCGGGAAAACGCTGACGGCCTTCCTTTCAATCATCAACGAGCTCTACAGACTGCAGAGGCAGGGTCGCCTGGAGGAAAAGATCTACTGCCTCTACGTCTCTCCGTTGAAAGCCCTGGCCAACGACATCAACAAGAACCTCAAGGAGCCCCTTAGAGAGATGGAGGCCTTGGCCCGGGAGCTAGGCCTCGAGCCTCCGAAGATAAGGGTGGCCGTCCGCTCCGGGGACACCTCTTCCAGCGAGAGGCAGAAGCAGTCCCGGAAGCCGCCCCACATCTTCATAACCACCCCCGAGTCCCTGGCCATCGTCCTCACAACACCAATCTTCAGCAAGAGGTTCAGGGACGTCCAGTGGGTCATACTGGACGAGATCCACGAGGTGTGCTCCAACAAGAGGGGAACCCACCTCTCGCTGAGCCTGGAGCGATTGCGGCAGCAGGTGGGCCGCAGCATGGTCCGCATCGGGTTGTCGGCAACCATCGCCCCCATGGAGGAGGTGGCCAAGTTCCTCGCCGGCTACGAGGACAGCCAGCTGAGGCCCATGAACGTGGTGGAGGTGGAGACCCGGAAGAGGCTGGACATGAGGGTCCTTTGTCCAGTGAGGGACATGACGGCCCTCCCCTTCGAGGTCGTGAATGCCAGGATGTACGACCTGCTGAAGGGCATGATAGGGGACCACCGGACGACCCTGGTCTTCACGAACACTAGGAGTGGTACGGAACACGTCTCCTTCAAGCTGAAGGAGAGAGGGGTGGAGGATCTGGAGGCCCACCATGGGAGCCTCAGCAAGTTCGTCCGCCTGGATGTGGAGGACAAGCTCAAGAACGGCAAGCTGAAGGCCGTCATCTCCTCTACATCCCTGGAGCTGGGCATCGATATCGGTTACATCGACCTGGTCTGCCAGATTGGAAGCCCCAAGTCCATTGCCAAGGGGCTGCAGCGGATCGGCCGGGCGGGCCATGCCTATGGGGACGTGAGCGTGGGCCGCCTCATCGTCTTCGACAACGACGACCTCCTGGAGTGTGCGGCCCTGGTGAAGGGCGCTTACGAGAACAGAATAGACAGGGTGGACATCCCGGAGAACTGCCTGGACGTGCTGGCTCAGAGCCTGGTGGGAATGAGCCTGGAGAGGCGGTGGGGGATTGATGAGGCCTACGAGCTGGTGAAGCGCTCCTACTGCTACCGCAACCTGCCCAGGGAGGACTTCCTGGAGGTCCTGAGGTACCTGTCGAGCAGGAACCCCGACGTTAGTGTGTACGCCAAGATCTGGCTGGATGAGGACGAAGGAAGATTTGGCCGGAAGCGGGGTAGCCGGATGATATACTTCACCAACGTCGGCACCATCCCGGAGGAGGGCAGCTACCACGTGTACACGCAGCGGGGAGTGCCCATCGGAGAGTTATCGGAGAAGTTCGTGGAGTACCTCAGCCGAGGCGACGTCTTCGTCCTGGGCGGCCGCACCTATCAGTTCGAGAGGGTCCGGGGAATGACGGTCTACGTTAAGGATGCCTCGGGCCGGCGGCCTACTGTACCCTCCTGGACGGGGGAGATGCTGCCCCGAAGCTACGACCTTTCTCGCCAGGTGGGTTCCCTCCGAGATGAGGCCCTCAGAATCGCCGACGAGGAAGGCGATGGAGCGGCTCGCCACTGGTTTGTGGATGTCTGCCGGGTGGACGAGGGCTCCGCCAGGAGTGCCGTCAACTACCTCTTAGAGCAGAGGGCAATCATCCCCGATGTACCTGTGGATCACCAAGTCCTCATCGAGGGTTACATCGACGTGAGGGGGAACAGGAATCTCATCTTCCACTATTGCTTCGGTCGGAGGACCAACGACGCTTTGGCCAGGGCCTACGCCTTCGCTCTCTCCAACCACCTAGGGTGCAACGCCCGCATCTCTGTGACCGACGACAACTTCATGGTGACGGTGCCAAAGAGGGTCGAGCTGGAGGAGGTCATCGGCCTGGTGAGGAACGCTGACCTGGAGGACCTCCTCCGACGGGCTATAAGGAACACGGAGCTCTTCAAGCAGCGGTTCCGTCACTGCGCCACACGGAGCTTCATGGTCCTCCGGAACTACAGGGGTCACGAGGTCTCAGTCGGCAGGCAGCAGCTCCGCTCTCAGAAGGTGCTGGATTGGCTCCACGAGCTGGAGGGCTTCCCTGTCATCAAGGAGACCTACAACGAGATCCTCAACGAAGTGATGGACATCCGTCACGCCAAGGAGGTTCTGCGAGAGATCGAAGAGGGACGGATAGGCGTGCGGTTCTCCAACTGGTCAAACGTCCCATCACCTCTGGCCCATAACGTCGTCCTCCTGGGCATCAGCGACATCGTCCTGATGGAGGACAGGAGTGCCCTGCTGAGAGAGCTCCACCGGCAGGTTCTCAAGAGGGTAGTGCCAGAGGAGCAGCTCCAAGAGGTGCAGTTCACCGAGGAGCAGGTGGCAGATCACTTCCGGAAGAAGGTGCCTAGGGTGAGCGTCAGGGGCGACGTCCTCCTGGCCCTGGAGCAGGCCGGTGCCCTGAACCTCCTTAAGCAGAAGGGAAGACACCTCTACGACTACTGCGAGGCTGACTTGGAAACGGCCAGGCAGTGGTGTGAGGAACTCATCCAGCAGGGCAAGGTGGCCTCTGTGTGGACGCCTAAGGGTGTTCTGTGGTGTCTGGAGGAGGAAGTTCCCACTTACGCAGCTATCTACGCCCGTCGCTCCCGTTCCCGGGAGCTGGACAGGAGGTTAGTGACCCTCCTTGATAGTCGGGCATTGACTGTTAAGGAGCTTTCCAAGGAGCTTAAGGTGTCCAGAGTGGAACTGAACGACTCCCTTCGAAGACTGGAGAGGGCCTACCGGGTCAGCCGTACGGGACTGGCCGAGCCTGCCTACATGCTGAGGGAGGTGGAAGTGGAGGGCTTTGAGAGAGCCGTTGACAAGCTCGTCTTGCGCCTTTTGGGCTTCTTGGGCCCCATGACCTCAGAAGAACTGGCCTACGAACTGGACTTGAAACAGGAACTGCTGAGGGAGGTTCTTAACGGCCTAGAGAACGAGGGGGCCATCACCTCTGGCCACTTCGTCGTTGATGAGGACTATCAGTACCTACTTTCCAGGGACCTGAGGGAGTTGGAGTCCGGGGAGGAAGAGCGACCTACCTTCGAGGAAGCTGTGGTGAGGGCATTCCTCCAGGGCAAGCAGTTCAGGCAGCTGGACAGCATAGAAGACTTCTTCGACAGCTTCTCCGAGGCGGGGATGGTCTACGACGTTTTCCAGAGGGTGAAGGACTTCGACATGAAGGACTGGTATCGCCTGAGGGAGGAGGGTAGGATCTTGGAAGGCAGATTCCTGGCTGGCAGGGTCCGCTACATCCGACACCTGGACGCCCCCCTCTACGTAGCCGCTTACAGGAGAGATGGCCTGCGGGAGTTCGAGAAGGAAGTGTTGGACCTGATTGCCCACCACGATGGCCTGGACATGGAGCAGATCATCACCTCGATGAACGACGATAGGGCCCGAGTCAAGGAGGCCGTGGACACCCTGGACAGGAATCTCTACGTGATTCGGAAGTTCACAGGAAGTGACGCCTGGACATCGAAGAACATATACACGGCCTTCAATCCCGGGCCAGAGGTGAGGGGCGCCCGGGAGCAGCTTGTCAGCAGGTTTCTCAGGGGATACGGGCCGGTGACCTTTTCTGGGGTGAAGGGCTATACTGGCCTCCCCTTCTCCGAGGTGGAGAGAATCCTCGACAGGCTGATTGAGGACGGCATCGTTATCAAAATCCTGGTCAGAGGAAAAGAGGACGCGGAGATGTACCTCCTCACCGAGGAGCTGCCAAGCCTCGAGGCCGTGTCGGAGGACAAGTCTTCGGACCGACTGCGCATCCTCTCCCTCTATGATCCCTGGATTCAGCCCATGTGGGCAGAGGTCAGCACCCGATACGGGGAGGGCTGGATCTTCCCTGTAGTGAAAGACGGGAAGCTGGCGGGAATGGTAGAGAAGTGGCAGATGAGCGGCTGTATCGAGATCAGGGAGATCGAGCTGGAGGATCGTTCTCTGCTTCCTGAGCTGCTCCAGGCCATAAAGGAGATGATGGCCTTCTACAGTCAGTTGGGCTACGAGATCGTCAGGATAACCCAGGCCTTCAGGAAGCCTATCCCAATGCACGAAGACTTGGAACCGTTTCAACGGGCGGGCTATCACCCGTTATCGGAATTCGTAGCCTGGGGCGATCTGGTTCCCGAACAGTACACCTGGGAGGAGGTCCTCAGCTATGTTCTCTACAAGCAGGGATTCCACCCTGACAGCAGATTCAAGGACGTTTTCGAGGCCATCGATGCCCTGGGAGGTCTGCGTTCAGACTTCGAAGCCATGCTCAGGGTCAAGAGGCCCATGTCCCTGGAGGAACTCTCTAAGAGAGGCATACTGGTGAAGGGGCTGATCATCCCCGACTACCTGAGCTACACCACCGAGGATGACCTTGAGCTGTACAAGGCGGCCAAGGACGTTACTCTCGACGAGGACATGGAAGAGGTGTTGGAGGTCCTCTTGGAGAACGAGCCTATCTCCAAGGCCCGTCTGCAGGCCCTTTCCCCCCTTCCGTACGAGGCCACAGATAAGGCCCTTCGGAGGCTGTACAAGGCCCTCTGGGTGACCAGGAACCCCAAGGGCAGGTACAGAAGCGTCGGCACCTCCCCGGTGGAAACCTGGGAGGCCAAGAAGCGGGTGCTCAGGAGGATCCTGGAGAGCTACGGTATCTTCAGCGCCGAGAACTTGGGCACGTACACGCGATTCGCCTTCAACATGGCGGAGATCAGATCCATGCTGAGGGAGCTCGAGGAGGAAGGAATGCTGGTGAAGGGCTTCCTGGTCAAGGGGGAGTCCACGGTCTATTGGGCCCTCAGAGATAGCCTCTTGGGAAAGGTCAGGTTCGATGGCCAGTTCATACTGACGCCTCAGGACAACCTGTCCCTCTACCTCCGAACTTTCCTGCAGCAGCGGTGGAGGATGGGAGCGTGTTACGCAGCCTTCGACGGTCCACGGGTCATCGCCACCTTCAAGGCCAGGAGAAGGGGGGAGAATCTTGTCATCACGGAGTTCGAAGGAGATGCCCGGGCCAGGGAGATGCTTCGCTCCTTCTCCCTACAGAACGATGTGAGGGTGAGGGAGGACACGGAGACCGCAGACGAGTGGGAGATCATCCGTTGGTACGAGCGGATGTATGGCGGTTCAAGCGGCGCCTAGGACCTCAGGATGGCCGTGGCCTCTACCTCCACCAGCATGTCGGGATGAATGAGGCGAGATACCTGCACCATTGAGGTGGCTGGTTTCGTCCGGCCGAAGAACTCTCCATGGGCCCTGCCATATTCCCGCCATTTCTCGATATCCGTCACGTACATCCTAGTACGAACTACGTTGTCGGCCGTCGCCCCAGCCTTCTGGAGGGCCATCAACAGGTTCTCTATGGCCTTTCTTGTCTGAAGGTAGGGGTCCCCTTTGGCGACAACGTTTCCTTCGGAATCGGTCGCTGTTGTCCCTGAGACCTCCACCAGGTTTCCGGCTACGACAGCCCTGGAGTAGCCCACCACATCCTCCCAGGGAGTCCCGCTTGATATCCTCTTCATGGCTTCCCTCCCGGACAGGGAACGCGCCCATGTCTAAAAAGACCCAGATTGGAGGGTTGAGGGTTCCATGAATCAAACTATTGAATGTAGGGTTGAAGCGGTGGGAACGAGTTTGTTGTAACGATTAGCATGGTCCTCAGCTTCGTACTCGGATTGGCAGCGGGCCTGGTTGCGACGTTGGTCATGACAGCTCTCATGGTTCCCATGATGGGAAGAGGACCAGGAGTCATGCAGCTGGCGGCTGCAAGGTTGACTAGGGCGGACCCAACTGATAGGAGTTCCATGATGGGCGGGATGGGCCTCCACTTCATCTATGGCACAATAATGGGCGGTATCTACGCCATAGGCTCCACCGGCCTCAACCTTATCGTTCTGAACAGCCACTTGGTCAACAGCCTCCTCTTCGGCCTCCTGTTGTTCATAGTCGCTGTCTTCGTCGTGATGCCTCTCGCATAAGTCCCAAGGATGCCCATGGCCATGGTGGGGGTCTTCCTCGTCTTCCACCTGATCTACGGCGCAGTACTGGGAAGTGTGGCAGCGTGGTTGTCCGGAGGGCCAATCCTATAAGTGTGAAATACCATTCACGACATTGAAGAATGTGAACCACGCTTTCTTTGCTGCGGGAGCGGTCGGCATCGGCCCTGCCTTTCTTCTCATATTCTACGCCCTGAGGAGGTATGAGTTCCCCTACGTTGAGAAGGCACTCTTCAGAAACGACCGTCTCTTCCTCAGCTTCGCCGTTGGCATGATCGTGGGCGTGTTCTCGGCCGTTCTCTTTAACGCGTTCCAGATAGAGCTGTACACGCAGGCGCTGATCATCCTGCTGGCCATGGCCCTCTTCGACGAGTCTTTCAAGATGGCATACCTCAACCTAAGGACTTTTCAGAAGAAGTTCGACACGGCCTTCTACGGCTCATCTCTGGGGGTTGGCATGGCGGCCACCTTCATCATGGCCTTTGCCTTTCAGACCTTCACCCAGCCGACGGATCCATTCCACCCTGTCAACGTCTTTGGCCTGTTGACCATCTCCATCGCCCTGAACTCCATTCAGTTCTTCACTGGATCCATCATCGGGGTGGGTTCCGCGAAGGGCACTCCCTGGCGATCCTACTTTCAGTCCCTGGGCTCGAGGGCTGTTTTCGCCCTGCTGATCGCTCCCTTCCTCGCCCCCGCTCAGGTTGCCAATGTGGTCGTCATGGTGATCTTCCTCCTTGCGGCTACCGCCTTCGCCATTTTTCTCTACTGGGAAACCCAGTCCTCAATAATTCCTGATTCCCTCCCCGCGGATGTTCGTCGAACCCTTCGGAGGGGAGCTCCCAGGGACAGAACCGCTTAGGCTACCTTGTAGTGTCCTGGCTTGAACTCATAGAGGAGGTTCTCCGCTACGAGCGCCTCGAGGATCTTCGCCCCCTCCAAGCCGAGGGCGTCAAGTACCTCCTGCGCGTCGGAGAGAAGGAAACCACTCCTTTGGGCGGAGAGAGCTTTCAGCACTTCCATGGCTCTCTTCCGCTGCTGTCCTACGGGCCGACCCACTTTCTCGGACCCACCCTCCTCCAAGAACTCCTCGAACTCCTCGATGAGCCCAGAGAGCTGCGCCCTTACCCTTCCTAA
The DNA here is from genome assembly GCA_964347345.1 of uncultured Methanomassiliicoccales archaeon. Classification (GTDB taxonomy): domain Archaea; phylum Thermoplasmatota; class Thermoplasmata; order RBG-16-68-12; family JAJISG01; genus JAJISG01. Next base: position 53,796 of record CAYFYB010000007.1, read on the forward strand.
GGCCTCGGGCAGTTCCCGGGGGTCGTCTGTTGAGAACAGCACCGGAGCACGACTGACTTGTAGCCTCTTCCCGCACTGACACGTCTTAGTCTTGGAGCTGAGTAGGACGCCCTGTGGCCTTTTGCATTGGGGACACAGGATGACGCCATACATTCACATCATCACTACCGGGCAGCCTTCGCAGCATTCATCTCCGGATCTCTAGGGATGATCCCGCAGTCCGAGGCCTTGGCCGACCTTAGTCCTTTCGATCCTCCCCCAACTCCTTCCTCATGACATGAGCGTCATCGCCCCAGGAGTAGTAGCCCCTGAGGACTCCGTCGAAATCGTAGCCCAGCTGACGATAGAAGGCTATCGCCCCTTCATTCTTGACGCTAACCTCCAGCTTCAGGGTCCTGGCTCCCTGCTCTTTCGTGACATCCTCAGCGAGGGACATCAACTCTGTGCCCACTCCCCGCCGCCTGCATTCTGGCAGGACCGCAATGGAGACGACTCGGGCCATGTCTCCCTCCTGCTTCAGCATGATGGTACCCACCGCTCTCTCATCTTGGAGGTAGAGATATGTGGTGGCGGCAGGATTCTTCAGGAGCCAGATTATGTGGGCCTTGGAGAAGCTCCGCCGACCGAAACACTTCTTCTCGATATTGTAGATGGTCCGGACATCGGACAGGCCCGCCCGCCTTATCACGCAGAGAGCAAGCGGCCAGCAGTATTTCATCCTTATCAACGAGGGCTCCACCTACAATTATAAGAGCGCTGGAGCTTCTGAGGTACAGCGACGTTTGAGGCGCTGGCGATGGCGGACAGGGTGAATATCAAGAAGATCCTTGACGGCCACTGCACCGGGAAGGAGGTGGAGGTCCGGGGCTGGGTCTACAGGTCCAGGAGCAGCGGCGGCATCGCCTTCATCCTCGTGAGGGACTCCTCCGGGGTGGTGCAGGCCACTTTCGACCGGGAAGGCGTGGGAGAACTCATCTTCTCGCGGGCAGAGCAGTCAGGTATCGAAACCTCTGCCGTTCTGACGGGCCTCGTGGTGGAGGACAAGAGGGCCCCTGGAGGGTATGAGATCAAAGGACAGACCATGGAGGTCCTCGGGCCTTCGAACAACTTTCCGATAGGGAGGGATCTCAGCGATGAGTTCCTCTTGGACGTCCGGCACCTGTGGATCAGGTCTCAACGCATGGTCTCCATCTTCAAGGTGAGATCCACCGTGTTCGGGGCCATCCACGACTACTTCCGCAGCCGCGACTTCTACGAGGTCCAGCCTCCCATCATCACCCCAGCTGGGAGCGAAGGGGGAGCCACCCTCTTCGAGGTGGACTACTTCGGCAAGAAGCTCTACCTGACCCAGAGCTGGCAGCTCTACGCAGAGGCGATGGTCCTAGCTCTGGAGAAAATATACACCGTCGCCCCCTCCTTCAGGGCGGAGAAGTCCAGAACGACAAGGCATCTGACAGAGTTCTGGCACGCTGAGATGGAGATGGCCTGGGAAGGGATGGAGGCGGTCTTGAAGCATGGGGAGGACCTTATCTCCCACGTCTGTCAGGCAGTGGTGGAGGGCAACCCCAGCGAGCTGGAGTTCTTGGACCGGGAGGTGAAGTACCTGAGGGGCATCAAGCCGCCGTTCCCCCGTATCACCTACGAGGAGGCCTTGGAACGCCTCCGTTCGGCTGGCGTGGATGTGGAGTGGGGCAAGGACATCAGGACCATCGAGGAGAAGGCCCTGGCGAAGATGTTCGACAAGCCCATCATCGTTACCCATTATCCCCGGGAGATCCAGGCCTTCTACAAGAGGACAGACCCTCAGGACCCTGACCTGGTCCTGGCCTTTGACTTCATCGCACCGGAGATAGGAGGGGAGCTCATTGGGGGGTCGGAGAGGGAGTCGGACCTGAAGACCCTGGAGGCCAACCTCCTTCGGGAGGGGGTCGATCTCAAGGCCTATGATTGGTACCTCGACACCCGAAGGTACGGCTCCGTCCAGCACTCGGGTTTCGGCTTGGGCGTGGACCGTTTAGTCCAGTGGATTTGCCACCTGGACCATATAAGGGATGCCATCCCCTTTCCCAGGACCACTACCAGGTACTATCCCTGAGGCTAGGCCTCGGATTTGCTCAATCTGCCCACGACTTCCCTCGCGATTATGAGCTTCTGAATCTCGTTGGTCCCTTCGTAGATGCCCAGGATCTTGGCATCTCGGAAGTGCCTCTCCACAGGATAGTCGCCAGAGAAGCCGTAACCACCGTGAATCTGAACAGCCCTATCGGCGCACCTCATGGCCATCTGGGCCCCAAAGAGCTTCGCTATGCTCACGGCCAGGGTGTTGTCCACCTCCTGGTCCCGCAGCCAGGCGGCCTTCAGGTAAAGCAGGCGGGCGGCCTCCACATCCACGGCCATCTCCGCTATCATCTCCCGGACGAGCTGAAAGGCACCGATGGGCCTTCCGAAAGCCTTTCTCTCTCTGGCGTGCTCCACGCTCGCTTCCAGACAGGCCTGGCCAATCCCGACGGCTCCCGCGGCGACGCCCAACCGCCCGTGGTTTAGGACGTACATGGCTATTTCCCAGCCCTGACCTTCCTTACCGATTATGTTCTCCTCCGGGACCTTGCAGTCGTCAAAGGCCAGGTCAGCGGTGGGGGAGGCCCGCAGCCCCAGCTTCGTGTTTGTCTCCACGTGGGGAATGCTGAATCCGGGCGTGTCCTTCTCGACCAAGAAGGCACAGATGCCTTCGTGACCTTTCGTCCCGGGCAAACGTGCGAAGACGACGACGTAGTCGGCCACATTGCCGTTGCTGATGAAGCGCTTGGAACCGTTGAGGACCCATTCGTGACTAACCTTGACCGCCGTCGTTCTCTGGTTGGCGGCATCCGAACCCGCATCAGGCTCTGTTAGGCCCCAGGCCCCCAGCTTTTTACCCTGGGCGATGGGCGTCAGATATTCCCTCTTCTGCTCCTCGCTACCAAAGCCGTTCAGGGTGGTGGCAGTCAGGGAGGTCTGCACAGACAGGGTCGTTCTGAGGGAGTTGCAGCCTCGAGCGATCTCCTCTACGACCAGGGCGAAGCTGACGTAGTCCATTCCAGCCCCGCCGTACCTCTCCGGTATGGGCATACCAAAGAAGCCCAGCTCGGCCATCTTCTGAGTGACCGACCTGGGAATCTCCCCCTTCTCCTCCCAGGATTTCACGTGAGGGATGACCTCCTTGTCCACGAAACTCCTGGCAGTTTCCCTTATCATCCTTTGCTCCTCTGAGAGCTGGAAGTCCAAGCTTTCACCTAGGGATTCCTAGAGCCATTAGTTCCTTAAAGCTTCCCTAGCCCGACTGCATCGTCCTCGTGGTTACAGGCGATAAACTACTTCCCTCCGACGAGGGTTCTCCAGTTGGGGGACGTCATGAGTAAGGTGGTCGTGAGGCCATCCAACGGGAACGAAGTCCGCCCTAGCAGATGGGCAGCACGCTGGTCCCAGGATGGCCGGCAGGTTGGCCGAAAAGAGTAAACCTCCGGGGGATGTGAGCAGTCTGGTGGTGGTTTGCAGCTCTCCGACGCGGACCTGAGGGTCTGGATGATGGATGGAAAGCTGACGATCAAAGGCTTCAGAGAAGAGAACCTGACTCCTAACGGGTACGACCTCACCATCGGCGAGATCGTGATCCCCTCCGCGAAGGCCTCCAAGAAGGGCTCGTTAAAGGTGCCTCCGAAGACCTGGTTCCTCATCAGCACTGCGGAGTTCGTATCCCTTGGCCGCCGGCTCTCAGGGGACATCTGGATCAGGACTACCTGGGCCCGAAAAGGCATTATCCCCTCCTTCGGAAAGGTGGATGCTGGCTTCGAGGGCAATCTCACACTCTCCGCCTTCAACGCCTCTGAGCAGGATGTGGCGATCTCCGTGGGAGAGACCTTTGCCCAGATAACCTTTCATGAGCTGAGGGCCCCTCCCTCCCTATCTTATCCGGAGAGGTCCGGGACCTACCAGGGGCAGGAGGGGGTCACCCTCTCAAAATCCTCAGGTCGAAGGCGCAGTGGCTCTGGCTAGGTGAGTACCCCCTGACCTCCCTGATGTCCAAGACCTCGAGGGAGGCACTTTGAGGCAGAACCTTCTCGAGGTCGGCTACTCGCCCGTTCACGAGCGCTTTCTCGAGGATCTCGTAGTAGTGAAGGACACCCCCATCCTTCAGGGCAGCCGCTGCCAGGGGGAGATATGGGAGAGGTTTCTGGGGAAAGTCAAGGATAACACGGTCGGCAGGCCCCAGCTCTGGGAGGACCTCGGTGACATCCCTCTGTAGTGGAAAGACGTTCTCCACCCGGTTCATCCTGATGTTCTCCCTGAGGAACTCCACGGCTCGTGGATTTGCGTCCACGGCGTAGACAGCCTTGGCACCCCTCAGGGCTACATGGAGGGCGAAGGGCCCCACACCACAGAAGGCGTCCACTATCACCTCCCCTGGGGTGACCTGGAGGGCCACCCTATGTCTCTCCTCCGCCATCCTCGGCGAGAAGTAGACCTCCGCGGGATCGACAGCCAGGACCAGTCCGTACTCACGATGTACGGTCCTCGTATTTCGCGTGCCCGCGATGACCCTGATACTCCTTCGCCTTTGCTGGCCAACTATGCCCTCATCGACGGCGACGGTGCGGACGCCCTTATGGGCCCCAAGAAGGGCCCTTCCTAGGGCAGCCTCAAAGCCCGCCAGCTCCTCAGGAATCTTGAGGATGACGACGTCACCGATGATGTCGTAAGACCTCGGCAAATGGTCTAGAAGCTCCTCTGGCACCTTCACTATATCCCTGTAGCCCCTCGGTCGCTGCGGAACCTCCTCGAAGTCGTGAATCACCGTGGGAAATCCCATGGAGACCTCCTCCCTGACTGGTATCAGGAGGGCGCCATTGCGCGCCACGATTCTTAGGTCTCGCCGCAGCAGATCCATCCTGATGAGGTCTCTCCTCGCCTTCTCCCCTTCCTCCTTGGGAACTACCACGGCTGGTGACTTCACCTGTGGTAGATGCCCGGCGCGGCCATTAGCCTTACCGTCCCAGGGGGTCAGAAAGACCCTTATATGCTGAAACTGCTAGCTATGGCGGTGCTAGACATTTGCGCAGAATCCTGGGCAGATCGTGGAGGGTCCTAGCCAGACAGGCCTTCCGCAGGTACTTCGTTAACACCGTCTTCGACTCCACCTTTGTTGCCATGGGTATAGTCATAGGCTCGGCCTTTGTTCCGGAGACCAGTGTGCGCACGGTGGTCAGCACCATGCTAGCCGCTACAGTAGCTCTGGGGATATCCACGGGCACGAGTGTCTACGAGGCAGAGAGGGTGGAGGCCGAAATCAGACTCAGAGAGCTGGAGGCGGCCATGCTCATGGAACTCTCCGACACCGACGCGAAGAGGGCACTCGACCTCTCTAGGTATGTGGTGGTCCTGGTCAACGTCATGGCCCCGATCGTGGTCTTTGCCCTCACCGCCTCCCCCTTCTTCTTCGCGTCCTCCCTGCTGCTGAACGCCTTCCCGGCTGCATACGCGTCCATTGCCATCGCCATCGGCATCCTTTTCACGGTGGGGGCCTACCTGGGAAGGCTCTCCGGCGGAAGCACATGGTTGAAGGGACTCCGGATGGTGCTCCTCGGCCTGCTAACCTTCGGGGGCATATGGCTTCTTCAAAGCGTCTTCTCCTAGGGGTTGCCATGGGAGAACTAGTCTTCATAGGTCTCGGCCTCTACGATGAGAGGGACATCACACTGAAAGGTCTGGAGGAGGCCCGCTCCTGTGACGAGCTGTACGCGGAGTTCTTCACATCGAATCTCATGGGAACGAGCCCGGAGCACCTCTCGGAGATGTACGGGAAGGAGGTCCGGGTCCTAGAGAGGGAGGAGGTGGAGGGCAGCGACAAGGTGGTGGAGGCGGCTCGAAGGGCCAAGGTGGGGTTCCTCGTGGCGGGGGACCCGATGAGCGCGACGACCCACGTGGAGCTAAGGCTGCGGGCTCACAGGGCCGGAGTGAGGACACGGGTGGTCTCTGGAGTCTCCGCCCTGACAGCGGCCGCGGGGTCATTAGGCCTCCAGGCATACAAGTTCGGGAGGACCGCATCGATACCCTTCAGGGAGGAGGGGTTCGAGCCCCTCAGCCCCTACGAAACCCTTGCAGGAAACCTGGAGGGGGGCCTCCATACCCTGGTTCTCCTAGACATCAGGGGCAGGAGGTACATGACCGCCCGGGAAGGTCTGGAGTACCTGCTCGAGTGCGAGTCGCGACTTTCCAGGGGCGTCCTCACGATGGATTCTGTGGCCGCCGTCGTGGGCCGCCTGGGTTCCGCGGAGCCCGTCGTCAGAGCGGATCGCGTAGGGGTGCTTATGAAGGAGGACCTGGGCCCTCCTCTTCACGCCATCATCGTCCCGGCGAAGCTGCACTTCATGGAGGGAGAGTGTATGGTAGCCTTCGCCGGGCTCCCGGAGGACCTGGCTCGGTCTCTCAGCTCTGAGTAAGATCGTCTACGTCCCAGTGGATCAGCTCAACCCTTTTCCTCATGGTCAAGGTCTTCCCTTTGATATCGCTGGCGGCCGCTTGGAGGGCCTTCCTATGGACTTCCTCCGGAAGGGTCCACTGGGACGAGAAGCTTCTCTCCTCCAGGTTCTGTATTATCTCTGACGTCCTCCGACGCTCCACGAAGGTGCCGACATGAACGCGCCGCTTCGGGAGAATGAACTCAGGGAGGTCTCTCTCGAAGACCCCCGGCCTCTGCTTCCCAAATCCAGCATCTTGGAGGAACTGGTGGTAGATGGTGTGAGGGGTATCGTCGTTCTCGACGTAGCTTGCCACCGTGTAGTACGAGCTCCGCGTCACCCGGGCGATCTCCTTCAGGGCATCCCTCCAGTCCCCGATCAAATGAAGGACGTGGACGCTGTAGGTCGCATCGAATGCGCTCTCTTCAAAGGGCAGGAACAGGGCATCGGCCAGGGCAACGTTCCCCAGCCCCTTGGAGCGTCCCTCCGCCAGCATTCGGGACGATATATCCACGCCCAGGAGAGGAATCCCCCTGCTCTGTAGGGGAATGGCAAACCTGCCGGTGCCAACCCCGACCTCGAGAACCTTCTTGCACGCCTCCAGCTCGCGACAGAGAGCGTCCACGATGGCCCCCATCTGTTCTGACGGCAGTCCTCGCGTCTCATCGTAGCGGGATGCAATTCTGTCGAAGTTGATTCTCCCAGATGCCATCGTAGGTGAAGTGCCGGATTCGACCTTAGCCCTTTCTGCCCTTTCACTGACCTGCCCGGAGTAGTTTCACCCAACCCCCTCGAATATCCTTATATTCGGACCAGTGTTAGAGATTTAAGCCGGTGATGTAAATGGCAACCAAGACCATTGAGGAGTTGCCCGGTGTAGGACCGGCAACCGCCGAGAAGTTGAAGGAGGCCGGGTTCTCCGACCTCATGGCGTTGGCCGTGGCTTCCCCCCATAC
>CAYFYB010000008.1:0-59112 GCA_964347345.1 uncultured Methanomassiliicoccales archaeon
CTTCTTCGACAATCCAGGCCGTTTCGTGTCACGAGGCCGTTGGTCTGATGGCCTGAGCGGCCCGACAAAAACTCCTGCTTGCCTAGTACAATACAACAACCTTGGTACTATTTAAGTCTGTCTTTCCAGGATGCCAAAGGTAGGAATGATACGCTTGGCGCGACAAGGGCTCTAGCCAGCTAACGAACCATCGTACCGGCGAACCTTTGCCGGAAGACTGCACCTGTGAGCAACAAGGCAGAACCGAAGATATGGGCCCAGGCGACAATAGAAGCCACCCCTATGGCTTGTGAACCGGTGGATGTGAAGGGCACGGTTCCGATGGCGACAAGTCCACCGATGCCCATGAGCCCGTTAACGACGTAGAGTCCTCTCACTACGATTTCCGTTCGATTGCCACCGAATAGATAAGCTGCGAAGAGGGTGGACAGCCCAAGGAAGAAGTACCCCAGGATGTCCAGGGCGAACAGGGCCGAACCCGGATTGGCAGCGACTCAGACCTCCAGCCCAAGTGTGTTGCCCGTCATGACGGCCTGCCGCACGAAGGTGAGTTGGATACCGTAGTTGGCACTCACCAGAACTGCGTAGATGACAGCGAATAGCAGAGCCAACTGACTGAGGACTTAGCGCTCGACAGAGGTGGCACAGTGCAGGCTGGTCATCACCGCGACCACGGTCACGGCGAGGGTTAGCCATAGCACGTAGACGATCAGGTGAACATCCTCGAAGTTGGCGGTGTATGCCTCGATGGATGTCCAGGGTTCCCGATTGAACGCCAGGACGACCGCCACAGAGGCGAGGACAACCAGTCCCGCTATTAGCGCCGAGGCGAACCCAACCCTAGCTTCGAGGGGGACCTGGGGGTTTCCCATGCTTATCGGCATGGTGGCAGCCCTCACGATCTCGGTGCGATTAGGGGACGATCTTCTGTGGTCTGCAACGCCCCTGGTTCCACCTGCAGGAGCCAGACCAAGACGAGGCCGTAGACCAAGGAGTCCGCCAGAAGCTCCAAGGAATGGAAGGGGATAATTGCTGCGGGCACCGAGGTCTGGGTCAACAGGGGCAGGAGCGCTCCCGGGATGTATAGGAGGGTGGCCATTGCCAGGAAGGAGATCAACCGGCTCTCGCGGAGTACAACTAGGATGGGGAAGAGGGCCGCAACGTACAGAAGGCCGCGGGCGAGTTCAAGGGGTATGATGACGCTTATGGGCGGCAAGACCAGACCAATACCCGCTTGGGTGTAGTACTCCAACACATAGGGACCAACCAGGGCTCCAAAGAAGTAGTAGATGGGCAGATACAGGGCCGAGGCAGCCGCTATTCTCCAGGTCCAAGACCACTGAGAGCGGAAGGCCAGGTGTTTCCGGAGGGCCTCGCGGAAGCTGGGCCCACCCGGCTGGGTGAGAAGTAAGTAGCTCGCGAGGCCCACTTGGGCGAGGGCAAAGCCCGCTACCACGGGCAGGGCTGCCAGGAGCTGCCAGACAGAGGAGAAGACAGTCGTGTAGAAGTAGCCCTCCACCATGCCGCTGGCATACTCGATGATCAAGAGAGCGAACCAAAGTAGCCCGAGGAGGTGGGACCTTCTCAGGCTTAGCCGTGGGACGAGCCACGCGAGCACCAGGCCAAGGAGGACACCGTTCATCACCGCCAGACCAATCGTGACGAGGTTCAGGGGCTCCCCGGCTAGCCCTCGAGAAGCAAGGTCGAGGAGGAAGAGGGCTGCAATGAGCCCTGCGATACGCGGTGGTGAGGGGGTGAGTTTCATTGGATTGGCGTGAACCGAGGTCCAGTGATAAGGCTTTTCCCTGACCAATTCGGGAGGGTCGGGCTGAAGAGGATGTCAATCACGGTCCCCGGAGCCTTGCCTCGAGTCCCCTGAGGACGTCCGGCAGGTCAGAGAAAGCCTCAATCTCTGCGTGGGGGCCCACTTCCCTGAGGGAGGCGATGTCCCCATACCCATATCTGGCCGCCACAGTCCAGGCTCCGGCGGCCCGTCCGGCCAGTATGTCCACGGGGGCATCCCCGACGATCACGCACTCCTCGGGAGGCCTCTGGACTGCCCGGGCCGCATGGAGGACTAGGTCGGGTTCTGGTTTAGGGCGGGCAACTTCGTCCCCGCCAACGAAGGCAGTGAAGTAGCGGTCGAGGCCGGCCACTTGGAGCATCCGACGCGCGACCTCCCGCCGCCGAGTGGTCATGGTCCCTATGGGGCGTCCTGCCAGAACTTCGAGGGTCTCTCTCACGCCTGGGTAGGGTCGGAAACCACCCTCCACGCGTTCCACGAAGTGGCGATAGTAGCGGTTGGCGATATCGTCGACGAGGGGTCCCTCCATCCCTCTCAGGATGGCCATCTGTCGGTGGACGGGCATGCCGATGAGGGGTCGAAGCTCCTCCAGCTTCAGAGGGGGCTCCTTCACCTCGATCAGTGCGGCGTTCATTGTCTCTACGATGACTTCCAGGGTGTCGAAGAGCGTACCATCGATGTCCAGGAGTAGCGCCAGGCGCAAAGGAATCCTCATAGGCAGAATCAGTGCTATGTCTTAAGCTGCTTTGCCCGCCTCTCGGGGTTCCCGACATCTGGGCTAAGGCCCTTTGGCTAACGCGGACGATTCAGACACTATTGACCTCGCAGCCGGTCAAGGTCTGTGCCGACCTACCTTGGCCCCGGTGGAGAGCGGGCTACAGATCCACTGGCTCAAACGACGAGAAGGGTTCCTGACACTCGGGGAGGTTGCTGAGTTTCTCATACTCACAAACCTTCTCGAAGTCCTTCCACATGGTTCGGACCGCCTCATTCTTGTGCGCCTCCTCAATGGCCTCGGTCGACTTCCACTCGAAGACCTCGACGATGGAACCGTCCCGGGCGCGCATCACCAACGGAGGCCGATTCGTCACCAGAGCCAGGACGTCCATTTGGGTCGATTGAGGTCTGCATGGAGTATATAAAAGTGCCTAACGAGTCTGTCATAGTGTCTAAGCATCGGGCCTGGAAAGGCTTAACTCCAGATACTGTCCTATAGAGGTTACCTTCGGAATGATCGGGAAAAAGTGGACCCTTCTAACACCGATGGCGAGAAAGCGGCTTGTCTCGAAGTTTTCTATGACAGTGAATTATGAGCTACGGTTTTGGACAGGAACTCCCCCCTGATCTATCCCCCGAGACGCAAGTCTTTATGAAGGTCCGTCCTCTACGTCCCTGACATGGCACGCTTCCCTGAGGCCGAGGCCCGCCTCCTCTTCAAGAAGATCTGTATGAAGTGCTACGCCCGGAATGCCATAAGGGCGACCCAGTGCAGGAAGTGTGGCAGCACGGATCTCAGGCTTAAGGCGAGAGAGTTCCGTCGGAAGTGATGATTCTCCTTCTCCCCCATGAGTGTGGCCTCCCTCTGGCTTTCATCCAATCGTGACACGATTTCGCGATTCTTTATAAGCAGGTATTACCATGATTCCCTGATGGCATCTTCATCCAAGGTTGCCAGGACAGGGATTTCCATTCCCGAGAACCTTCTCAAGGACTTAGACCTCTTCGTCCGTTCCACATCCTACTCCAACCGCTCTGAGGCCATTCGGGACGCCGTGAAGAGCCTGATACACGAACACAGGACTTTGATGGTAGGAGAGGGGGAGAGGTTTGGTGCCGTCATGGCCCTCTTCGACCTCCATGAGAAGGGAGCATCAGACCTATTACATCGGGTGCAGCACGAGTACAGCGATGTGGTCAACACCGTCACCCATGTCCACCTGGTGGACCTGCGGAATTGCCTGGAGCTCCTAGTTGTAAGGGGGAAGGCCGAGAGGGTGAACGAGCTCATCAACCATCTCGTGGGCAGCAAGGGCGTAAAGGACATTAAGTCCATCATGCTCTGACACCCATGCAGCCCCCGACGCTGGAGGATGTCTACAAGGCCCGGGAAGTCGTAAGAAGGTATCTCGATCCAACGCCGCTGTTGCGCTCTCCCCAGCTCTCAAGGGCCCTGGGGTTTGAGGTCTTGATTAAGATGGAGAGTCTCCTTCCCACGGGGGCCTTCAAGGTGAGGGGCGGCCTCAACCTGGTCTCCCAGCTATCGCAGAAGGAGAAGGAGGCCGGAATCATTGCTGCTTCTACCGGGAACCACGGCCAATCCTTGGCCTACGCTTCCAGTCTGGTAGGTGTGAAGGCTATCATCGGGGCTCCAGAAGGTGCCAACCTATTCAAAGTGAGGTCTATGGAGGCCCTCGGAGCAGAGGTCGTTCTTCACGGTAAGGACTACGATGAAGCAAGGGAGTGGGTGGAGAAGGAAGCCTTGCAGAAAGGGTACAGATACATCCACTCAGCCAACGAGCCCCTCCTCATAGCAGGCGTGGGCACCGCTCCTCTGGAAGTCCTGGAGCAGGAGCCTGGGGCGGATGTCTTCCTGGTTCCCGTAGGAGGAGGCAGCGGGGCCTCGGCCTACTGCACGGTGGTCAAGGCCTTGAAGCCCACAGCCCAAGTCATCGGTGTGCAGTCCGAAAGGGCTCCCGCAGTCTACAGGTCATGGAAGGAACGACGGATGGTGGAGATGCCAAGTTCCGACACCTTCGCCGAGGGCCTGCAGACGAGGGTCCCCTTCGAGCTGACTACCAAGATTCTCTGGGACAAGCTGGATGATTTCCTACTGGTTTCCGATGACGAACTCTGGAGGGCCATCGCTACGTACCTTTTGGAGGCACACCTGGTGGCGGAGGGCGCGGCGGGGGCACCCTTGGCAGCCGCCTACAAGTACAGGGATCGCTGGAGAGGCAAGAGGGTCGTCCTCGTGCTCACGGGCCACAACATCAGCCAGGAGAATCTCGGGAAGGTGTTGAGGGATTATGAGCCCTTTGAGGCCTGAGGCTTCCTGGTCCTCGAGGGGCATTCCATGTTCAGGCATGTGTCCCAAGGTCTCCTCCCTGAGAAGACCCTCACCGTTGGCAAGCCGCAGGAACTGCAGACTTTCCGTAAAGGTTGAATGCGACCTCGCTGGGGTAGAGGATAGGTCACCCTACACTCCGGATAGCCTCTGCACCCGACGAAGCGTTTGTGGTTTCGAGAGTGACGGATGACCAGGTCCTGACCGCAAGATGGGCATACGCCCACCCGATTTCGTCTCAGGAAAACCTCACACTCCTCATTGATGCATTGGTCCTCCGTCTTGCGACCATAGGTGACTCTGACCATGGGCACACTGCAGGCTTCACAATTCTTGCCTGCAGGTTCTATCATCCCCCGGCTCGGCAGGCTGTAGGTTACTGTGCACTCTGGATAGCCTTCGCAGCCCACGAAGGGACGTCTTCGTCCCCGACGGGACCTTCGAATGACCAGAGGCTTCCCACACTTCAAGCACGTTCCCAGGACCCGTTGCTCTCGAAGGGCCGCCTTGATTTGCCGCCCAATGGCCTCTTCGTGCTTCTGGAGGGTGACCACGGAATCCTCCAGCATCTCCCGTGACTCCTTGACGACCTCCTCGAGGCCTTTCCTTCCATTGGCGATGGCATCCATCTCCTCCTCCAGTAGCGCTGTCATCTTCGACTCCGTGATCTCCTGGGCGTGTTCCTTGAGGGCCGAGATGAGGCTGCGACCGGAAGGAGTGGGTTGAATGGGGTCCCCTTGGACGTATCGTCGGTCGTAGAGCTTCTGGATGGTCTCATGTCGGGTGGATTTGGTCCCTAGGCCCAGCTTCTCCATCTGCTGGATGAGGGTCCCCTGGGAATATCGGGGCGGAGGCTGTGTCTCCCCCTGGACCATCTCGATCTGAAGGACCGTCACCTCTTCTCCTTCTTGGAGAACGGGCAGCGTGACCTCCCGGAGGGTGATGTAGGGGTAGTAGGAACGCCATCCTGCCTTGAGGATATTCTGGCCCGAGGCCGTGAATCTCTCGCCCCGGATATCCAAGGTGGCACTGGAAGACCGAATCAGGGCATCAGGCGCCATCGTGGCCATGAATCGACGGACGACGAGTTCGTAGACCTTCCAACGGTCGCCCTTGAGCTTGGCCCTGGTGGCCGCTTCGACGGGGTGAATGGGCGGGTGGTCCGTGGCCTCTTTCTTCCCCCTCGTGGGTCTTGGGCGCATCTCCCTCTCAAGGCGGCGGACCTCATCCCCCAGCCCAGAGTTCTCTAACCGCTGCAGGATTCCTCTGAGGTCTAGGCTCTTGGGGTAGACCGTATTGTCCGTCCGCGGATAGCTGATGAAACCCGAGTTGTACAGGTCCTCCGCCACGCTCATGGCCCGGTAGGCCGAGAGGCCGATGCGGGTGGCTTGGGCGAGGAAGGCAGTTGTGTTGAAGGGGGCGGGCGGGCGATCTCTCTTCTCCGTCTCATTGTAGGCGGCTACGGAAGCCACTCTGGCCCCCTCAAGCTTCGCCGTGACGGCCTCTGCCTCATCCTTCTCCCAGAAGCGACCGTGCTCGTGCTCCCCCGTGAAGGTCTCGTCCTTTTCGAAAGTGGCCTGGACGCTCCAGAAGGGACGGGCCTCGAAGGCCTGGATCTCCTCCTCCTTCTCGACGACGAGGGCTAGGGTAGGGCTCTGGACGCGGCCGATACTCAGGTAGTCTTGCCACACCTGGTTGGCTGCTCTGGACACAAAGCGGGTCAGCGTTGCCCCCCAGGCGAGGTCGATGAGCTGGCGGGACTCGGCAGAGCGGGCCAAGGGGTTATCCACCTCCACAGGCTGTGAGAAGGCCGTTCCTACCTCTGCGGGCGTGAGGGCGCTGAAGCGGACCCTCCGCACCTTGATGCTGGGGTTCACCTCTGTGATGATCTCGAGGGCCTCGACGCCTATGAGTTCCCCTTCCCTGTCGTAATCGGTGGCAATGACAACCTCCTGGGCGTCTCCCGCCAGGGCCCTGAGGGCCCTGACGATCCTCCCTTCTGTTACACTCCTCTCAGGCTCGGCCCAGACCAGCTCCTTCGGGTTCACCTTCGTCCATGAAGAGAACTCCTTAGGATAGTCCCACCCGACGATGTGGCCTCGGAGCCCCAAGACAATGTGCTCGATTCCCTCGGTAGTGAAATGGTAGGCGGGTACCTTCTCCACGAATTCCCTCTTGTGGGCACCCTTGGAAAGGATGGCGGCAATCTTGACGGCCGCCGCATTCTTCTCAGCAATGATAAGCCTCTTCAACGCCCGTTTCATGAGGGCCCTGTTATATAACTTTGGTGAGCGAGTTCTCAGACCTGGGAGCGTTCGGCCAGTTCTAGGAGAGGAGCTTGGGTACCTCGGAGGGTACTGTGGCCACGGGAACGCCTGCGGCCCTGAAGGCCTCAATCTTGCTCTTGGCCGTGCCCCGCCCCCGAGTGATGATGGCACCGGCGTGCCCCATCCTCCTGCCAGGTGGCGCCGTCTGCCCGGCGACGTATGCCACTACAGGCTTGGTGACCTCCCGCTTGATGAACTCGGCGGCTTCCTCCTCAGCGGTGCCTCCGATCTCACCCACCAGGGCGATATGCTCTGTCTCCTCATCTTCCTGGAAGAGCCGTAGGGCTTCCACGAAGTTGGTGCCGATGATGGCGTCGCCCCCGATGCCGATACAGGTGCTCTGCCCTCGTCCGCTCTCGGTGATGGCGTTGACTATCTCGTAGGTGAGGGTGCCGGAGCGGGAAATGACGCCCACGGACCCGGGCCTGAAGATGTGTCCTGGCATGATTCCCACCTTCGACTTGCCGGGGGAGATGATGCCAGGGCAGTTGGGTCCGATGACCGTTGTCCCTCGGAACCGCCCGTACGAAACGATGTCCAGGGCGTCGTGGAAGGGGATTCGTTCGGTGATGAGCACCAGGAGGCGAATGCCGGTCTCTAGGGCCTCAATGGCGGCATCCTTGGCGTACGGTGCGGGAACCAGGAAGAAGGATGTGTCCGCCCCTTTCGCGTCGACGGCCTCCTCCACGCCGTTGTACACGGGGACGCCGTGGACATCCTCCCCACCGCGGCCGGGCGTGACGCCGGCGACCACCTTCGTCCCATAGTCTAGGGAGGCCTTGGTATGGAACCTGCCCTGATGGCCCGTGATGCCCTGGACCACGACCCTCGAGTTCTCATCCAGAAGGACAGACATGTTAGCCCCCAGCCTGTCGAACTGCTGCAGCGGCTGCTCTCTCCATGTCGAGGACCGCCGTCATCCCCGCCGCCTTCAGTATGTCCCGGGCTCTCTCCTCATTCACGCCTCGGATACGAGCCACGATGGGTGGCCCCCCCTTCACCGTCTCCGAGGCCTCCTTGACCCCCAGGGCGACGGTGTCACACTTCGTGATGCCTCCAAAGATGTTCAAGAGGATGACTCTGGGCTTGGCCTTCATCATCAGCAGGAACGCCTCCTTCACCTTCTCAGGGTCATCGGTGCCGCCAAGGTCGAGGAAGACTCCAGGCTTACCCCCCTGCAGGTGGAGAACGTCCATGGTGGCCATGGTCAGCCCTGCTCCGTTGGCGATCACACCGATGTCCCCACCGAGCTGGATGAAGGCTATACCCTTCTCGTTGGCCTCCTTCTCCAGAGGGGTGACGTCTTGTTCCATGCCTTTGTACTCGGGATGTCGATAGAGGGCATTGTCCTCGAGGATGAGCTTGGCGTCACCGGCCACGAGTCTGCCATCCGAGGTTACCACCAGGGGGTTAATCTCCGCCAGCTCCGCATCCTCCCCCTTGAAGAGCCTGTAGAGGGACTTCGCGATCCCGGTCAAGCTTTCGCCAAGATCCTTCGGCAAGCCCATGATCCTTTGGAGTCGCCGAAGGACGTAGGGTTGGATGCCCACCAGGGGCGGAATGTGGCACTTCAGTATCCTCTCCTCTGGAACCTCTTCAATGTCGATGCCACCGTCGGGGGAGGCCATCAAAAGGGGAGCCCTGGCGCTCCTGTCTAGGGTCACGCTCAGGTAGAGCTCCCTATCTATGTCCAACCTCTCTTCGAGGAGAACGTGCTTGACCCTGGAGCCTCCGATCTCCATTTCCAGGACTTGGGAGGCGGCATCTCGGGCCTCATCCAAGGTGTCAGCGAACTTTATGCCGCCGGCCTTCATCCTCCCGCCCACCAGGACCTGGGCCTTTACAGCGGCGGGTAATGGCGGCGAGGTCAGATCCTCGAGGGAACTCACCACCTGCCCCTGGGGGACGGGAATGCCATACCTCCGGAAGACCTCCTTGGCCACGTACTCGTAGAACTTCAAGGACCATCCCCGCCGACCATCGAAGAGGCAACCTTAAGACTTCTTGCCGTAGATGGGTGTCCCCGTGCTTCTCACCAACTTCCGGAACCGTGCCATGAGTTCCGTAGTCACCTTCCCAGGCTTCCCGTCGCCTATGACCCGTTCGTCCACTTGGACCACCGGACCTATCTCCGCAGCCGTCCCGGTGATGAAGGCCTCGTCGGCTCCGTAGACATCGTAGAGGTTGAAGAACTCCTCCTGCGTCTGCATGCCCATTTCCTGCACGATATCGAGGGCAGTTTCCCGGGTGATGCCCTGCAGGTTGGAGACCTTAGGGGGTGTCACCACGATCCCGTCCTTCACGATGAAGAAGTTGTCGGCGCTGGCTTCGCTTACGTAGCCGTTGAGGTCCAGCATGAGGGCCTCGTCGGCTCCCCGCAGGTTGGCCTCTATCTTGCATAGGATGTTATTGAGGTAGTTGAGGGACTTGATGTTGGGACTCACGCACTGGGGCGGGACCCTTCTGTGGGAGGCGGTTATCAGTCTCAGACCTCTCTCATACTTATCGCCATAGAGGGGCGCGAAGGGCCTGGCTATGATGACGACGCTCGGCCCGCGGGTGCACTTCCTGGGGTCCAGCCCCAGGTCGCCGAAGCCCCTGCTCACTATGGGGCGTATGTAACCGTCCTCGATGCTGTTCCTGCGGCAGAGTTCCAAAATCAGCTCCTTCATCTCAGCTATGGTGTGGGGAATGGTGAGGTTGATGGCCTTGGCGGAGGTGAAGAACCTCTTCATATGCTGGTCCAGCTTGAAGACGCGGCCGTTGTAGGCCCTGATGCCTTCGAAGACGCCATCACCGTAGAGGAGGCCGTGGTCGAAGACAGAAATCTTGGCGTTGCTTTCCGGCAAAAACTCGCCATTTACGTAGGCCAGCAATTCCATTCGCTGTCCTCCTTTGGTTAGTATTACCTCCTACTACTTATAATCCGG
Organism: uncultured Methanomassiliicoccales archaeon; assembly: GCA_964347345.1. Taxonomy (GTDB): domain Archaea; phylum Thermoplasmatota; class Thermoplasmata; order RBG-16-68-12; family JAJISG01; genus JAJISG01. The sequence continues at coordinate 10,126 of CAYFYB010000008.1, forward strand.
TTAGCCGATTTTCTATATAGAATAACGTCCTCTCGAATCAGTAGGGTTTGGCAGTCAAAACTTAAGGCCGGTAATCCTTTCATAGAGGCTTACGTAGAGGTCGCTGACCTTCTGGACCATCTCGTCGGGCAAGGCCGGTATATCAGGCTCCGGCTTCCCGCCGCGGCGGGCCTCATAGAGGTCATCGAAGTAGCCCGTATTCCGATAGTGCTGCCGGACGAACTCCTTGCTCAGCTCCACGCACCGACCCATCTCGTACTGGTCTCCGTCCCAGAACCTGTCCTCGTCCGCAGTGCCGAAGGTATCCACAACCATGACCGACCTTTCCTCATCAAAGGCAAACTCCTTCTTGCCGTCGACATGTATGAGATTTCTCTTCTTCACCTCCTCCTGCATCCGTCCGTCCAGTTTCAGTACGACCTCCCAGATCCCATCGAACTCTTCGGAGGTGAGACCTGATATGTCCAGGGCCTCCTCCATGGATAGCAGCCGGTCCACCTTCTCCAGCTTTGTGGTTACCTCCAGGTACGGCTCCGGAAGGGCCTCCCCGTACTCAACCTTGTGACCGGAGGGGAAGCCGATGTCCTCGGGCGTTTCCTTCCCACTCCGCAAGCGGTCGTAGAGGGATCCCGCCACGAAGTAGCGGGCTACCCACTCCATGGGTATGAGGTAGTTCCTCGTCTTTGGTGTGATCTTGGAGTAGTCGTGGATGACCTGGACCCTCTTCACCCGCATCCTGTCCCCGTCCAACACCTTCAGGAAGTGGTTGTCCACCCCCATGGAGGACGCCAGCTCGAACCAGAAGGCGCTGGTTCTGCAGAGAGTCTCACCCTTGCTGGGGATCTTCGAGGGTATGATCTTGTCGAAGACGGAGATGTTGTTGGTGAAGAGAAACTCCAGCTCGCCCTCGCTGACCTCGTAGACCTCCTTGACTTTGCCCTTACGGAGGAGTTTCATGGTGGCCCTATTCTCTCAGGCGATAAAGGTATTGCGGTAAGGGGCCTCCCCACGAGTCCATGCGCCTCATATGCGCCTGATCTTCCCCAGGATGGGTTCGTACAGCAGACCCCTGTCCAGGAGCCGATTCGTAATCTCCTCCAGCTTTTCCTTCGCCATCCTCTTCTTCTTGGCGGTCTCCACAATTTCGTCCCAGGCTGCCCCCTTGCCGTCCCTGTCCAAGGCGGAGACAACCTCCAGGACGAGGATTTCTTCCTCGTCGTCCCCCGCTTCCTCACGAGCCTCCACCTCCTCCTGGTACTCCGGGAGAAGGTATCTGACGGCGTCGTTGAGCATGGCCCTGTACCTGCCGAGATCTACCTTTCCATAGTGCTGAAGGGAAAGGACGATGCCCTCTGCCAGGCTCTTCCTGCATCCGAGGGCCACCAGACCGTCTACGGTGGGGGAAGTCATCTTCTGAGCCTCCTCCATGGCCTCTATCCTGCTCTTCATGTCCCTGCTGCAGTCGAGGATCCAGTAGTCCCTCAGCTTAGCGTCCACCACCTTCACCATCTCCGGCCTCACAGAGGTGTAAACCACCCCTTCCTCTGGGGAATAGGTCCTGGCCTTGCCCATGACAGCGGCGAATGCGGGGGGTTCGATGCGGGAAAGGGTGGAGGAGGCCTCTGGCTGGTATTGTCCAGCGTAGATGTGAAAGACACCCGTCGGGTCTGAAAGGCGGGCCCTCCACATGGGCTGCCCCTCGTTCCCCACGTCCTCCACGTCGGTGATGACGCCAACGAGGAAGAGGCGATTGACCTTGGCTCCCAGGGGGGTGACCACGTAGCTAGGTGCCCTCTCGCCCTGTGACCCGTGCTCCAGGCTGGAGTCAGCGTACTCCCCGGCGAAGATCCTCCAGGCGATCTCCCGTATCATGGCATCAGACCCCAAGCTGCTCCAGCAGGGCCCTGGCCTCCTTCTGAACATCCACCTGAAGGACCTTGGCCTCGCTGCATATCATCATCAGACCGTAGTCATCGCTCGTCACGTTTCCCCTGGTCTCCACGGGTTGGGCGATAAGGAGGTCTGACAGGGCGTCCCGGATAACCTCCTGGTCCATGGCCTCCTTCGCCTCCGCTATGCACTCTTGTAGCCCCTTCTCCATCAGGTTCTCCGTCAGATCCCGATTGATGATGGCCGTCAGGGCGCCGCTACCATCGTCGATGACCGCCTTCGCCCTGAGGTCTGCCTCCCCCTGAATATCGCCGTGGACCCTGCAGGTTCCCTTGCGGACGACTCGTCGACACTGAGGGCAGCGGTAGATGAGGCCGCTCCCATCCTTTACCTCCACGACGATCCCCCGGACGAGGACATCGATGCCGCCTCCACGCTGGATGAGTTCCTCGATCCAGACCCTTTTTGACCTGCTCAGTTCCTCCAGAGGCGGGAGGGCTGTCTCCTTCACCTTCTCCACATGGGCCCTCTCGTCGAAGCTAATCTGAGGTAGACCTCGCCAGGACGTAACGTATCCTCCTTCGATCAGGAGGACATCGCCCTCCAGGATGCCGAAGTCGTGCCAGGCCGAGAACTGCAGCTTGCCGGTATCGTCCGCCAGAAGACCTGAGAAGACAACCTTGGTCTCGCCACTGACCTGCACCTCCCGCCTCTCGACGCTGAGGACCCGGGCCTTTATGGAGAGGTTCCCCATTCCTTCCTGCACTTCCTTCAGCTTGTGGGCGGTGGGAGGCGCCTTCTCCACGCTGGAGACCTGCAAGAGGCTGCCTTCGTCCTTGGTCACGGTGGTCCTGCTGCCGAAGTTGACTTGGACCTGACCTCGGAACTCCTTTGTGTAGGCGTTCTGCACCCGCACAACGTCTCCTGGCTGGATGTTGAGCCCCCGGACCTCCCAGGCGGTATACGGGACGGTGCCAGTCTCGTCCCCCAGCATACCATAGTAGATCTCCTTGCTGCCCCCCTCCTGCTCCAGCTCCCGGGAGTTGAGGCTGATGACCTTGCACAGTAGGTTTACGCTGGGCTCATTGGATGTCAGGTCCTTGATGGGCTTCATTACGCCCAGGCTCAGGTGAACCGGGCTTCCGCCATACTTCTTCACAATGCTTCTCTTGGCCGTCTCCAGCGACACCCTGTAGACGTTCAAGTAGTTCTCAAGCTCTCTCTCAACAACTTCCTCACTTACCTTCCCTTCCAGCGCCCTGGTTATGTCTCTAACGTGGGGCGCAATTTGCTCCCTCGTTCTATCACACTCCTAGAGGCCTGTTTTTTCGCGCCTCTGTCGCGGGAGAGGATCGGTGCGTATTTAAGGTGTAGGGGGAGGTAGCTGAAAGTGTTCCCCAGACAGCCCCTCCTCGTCTAGGGGCGCTAAGACAAGCTTCTATAACGCAGGACCTCTTCGGGTCCAGGGAGGAAAAATGGATCTAGGACTCCAGGGAAAGGTGGCGGTCGTCGCGGCCGCGAGTCAGGGTCTGGGAAGGGCGATTGCGATGGAGCTCTCAAAGGAGGGAGCGAAGGTGGCCATCTGCTCCAGGGATGAGAGGAGGATTAGGAAGGCAGCCTCGGACATATCCCAGGAGACGGGCGGACAGGTCATGGCGGTCAAGGCGGATGTGACGAAGTACGAGGACATCAAGGCCTTCATCCGTCAAGTTGTGGAAGCCTACGGCGGGGTGGACGTCCTGGTCACCAACGCCGGAGGCCCGCCTGCAGGGACCTTCGACGATGTGGGGGATGACCACTGGTATGCCACCTACGAGCTGACCTTTCTCAGCGCCGTCCGCTTGATACGCGAGTGCCTTCCCCACATGAAGAAGAAGAGGTGGGGCAGGGTCGTCGTCATGACCTCCTTGAGCGTCAAGCAGCCCCTCGACAACCTAGTTCTGTCCAATGCCATCCGCCTAGCAGTGGTAGGCCTGGCCAAGAGTCTGGCCAAGGACCTGGCCCCCTACAACATCACGGTCAACATGACAGGGCCGGGTTTCATAGCCACGGACCGGCTAAAGGAGCTCTTCGAGGCAAACGCCAAGAAGCAGGGGACCACGGCGGAGGCCATTGAGGCAAGCATCGTCAAGAACGTTCCCATGGGCCGCCTGGGGAATCCGAAGGAGATGGGAGAGCTGGTGGCCTTCCTCGCCTCCGAAAGGGCCTCCTACATGACGGGGAACCTGGTCCAGCTGGATGGCGGCATGTACCGCAGCATCTTCTAGAGTTTCTGAAGCCGGGACTGGAGCCTCAGCCGCAGCACCTCGTTGACCAGCTTGCCTTCGGCCTTCCCCCGGAGCCGCTCCATGGCGATGCCCATCAGGGGCTTGATGGCCCCCTCCCTCCTTTCCCTGAGGAGGTCTAGGTGCTCCTCCAAGAGAGCATCGAGTTCCCCCTCCAGCTCTTCCCTGCTAAGCTTCTCCAGGCCTAGATCCCTCAGGGCTTCATCAACGCCGATTTGGCGTCGGATGACCTCTCGGAGGACAGAGGGGATGGCCTCCTTGGCGAACCTCTCCTGAGACAGAGAGGCGAAGAGCTCATGGAAGAGGCTATCAGGAATCCCATCCACTTCCAGTCCCTCCGATCTCAGCTCCGGAAGGTGGTTCAGGAATGTCCGAGCTATCACCCCAGCATTCCCATACTCCCTGGACAGCTCCTGAAAGAGCTCGTCCAGGCCCTCGTCAACCAGCTGCTCGATCTGCTGCCTGTGGACGTTGAAAGACTTCACCAGCTTCTGGACCCTCGCCTCGGGGGCCTCAGGAAGCTCTCTGGAGAGCTCTCTCAGCCACCTCTCGGACACCCGTGTTGGTGGGACGTCTGTCTCAGGGTACATCCTCGCGCTACCCGGGAGGGGGCGGCTGTACGCAGTGGAACCGTCTGGCCTCGCGTCCCTAGTCTCCTCTGGGACCCCATGCAATGCCGCTATGGCTCTCATCTTCACCCGCTCAATGGCCTCTCGGGCTATATTCGCCTTGGAGGCTACCAGTACGAAGGCATCATCCTGTTGACAGCCCAGAGCCATCCTGATGGCCTCGACTTCTGCGACGGTGACACCATATGCCGGCAGTTCGTCCGAATGCAGAATGCCACCAGCCCCGACCACTGCGGCGTGGGCGGCCATCTCCGGTCCAAGCCTCTCCTTCAGGAGGCCTGCAAAGCCCTTCAGCCTGAGGCCCATGATGACAGATCTCGGGCGCAACCCACTCTTGAGAACCTGGGACTTGGTCTCCTTGAGTCTTGAGGTGAGGGCCTCAGCCCCCTCCCTAATGGAGTCCACCCCTCGATCCCGCAGGACCTCCCTGGCCTCCAGCAACCTCAGCTGCCTCTCCACCTCCTTCGAGACGTAAGTGGAGATCATCCTCAGGTCCTGAACCCCCTTTATCTCCACCCGGGCTCCGCCCTGCACTGAGACGTTGAGGTCCTCCCTGATGGTGCCTATGCCCCGGATGACCTTCCGGGTGGCTCTGAGGAGACGACCTATCCTCAAGGCAACATCTCTAGCCATCTCCGGCGAGTCGATCTCCGGGGTCGTGGCAATCTCTATGAGTGGTATTCCGAGGCGGTCCAGGCGGTACACCACCTCCTGCCCCTTCCTGTCCACGACGCGAGCCGCATCCTCCTCCAGGCATATGGTGGGTATGCCGATGACCCTGCCATCCACCTCCAGAGTCCCGTTGAGGGCCACCAGGGCACTCCTCTGGAAGCCCGTTGTGTTGGAGCCGTCGATAACTATTTTTCTCATGAAGTGGACCTCATTTACCGGTTCGGCTTCCAACATGAGGGCCACCTTCAGGACGGTCTCTATGGCCTCCCTGTTGGCCTCATGGGGCGGCTCCTCATCCGCCTCCACCAGGCAGCTGGTCTCCGTCGCTTGATAGCGGAAGACGAGGCCTTTGGCGGCTTCCTCCAGGGCCGCTCTGTCCACCTCCCCCAGCTCACTCTGTGTCGGCCTGAGCCTCCGAACGAACTCCTCCCTGATCTCTTCCACGAGCCTGGACTCACAGTTGCAGAAGAGCTTGTGGGTCGCCAGCTGCTGGTGGATCTCCAGACCGACCTTGATGGGAGCCCCCTGCTCCTTGGACTTCATCGGGGTTGTAAGATTAGCGGGGGAGTATATAAGAAGGGTTCCTGAGGCTCTCATCAACGGCGGTAGAGGTATGCCTTGGAGGTCTTCCCCTCTACCTCGACCTCAACCATGTCCCGCACGTAGAGCCCATCGGATAGGCCCTCGTACTCGTCGAGGGCTCTGAGTTCCTCCCTCCTCAGCCCATCCAGAAGACTCCCCTCGACCACGCCCTGGGGGTCCCTCACGGCCACATAGTAGCCGGTATCCTCATCCAGCTTCTTCTTGAAGCCCCTCAGCAAGGCAGGTCGGATGGGAGGCACCCTCCCGATGAGTTCCAGCAGACTGGACCTCTTCTGAAGCTCGCCGTACACGAATAGCCTCGCCATTAGGCCTCGAACCCCTCGAGGCGCAATCGGGGGTTAATCTCCCCCACTAGGTTGGAGGTCATAAGCTCTCTCACTTGCAACGGGTCGCTGGTGTGTCCCAGCACCCACATGAGCTTGACCAAGGCGGTCTCGGGCAGCATGTCCTCGCCTGGAATGACCCCGGCTTTCACGAGTTCACGTCCTCGGGAGTAGACGTACATACCGACCCTTCCGTAGAGGCACTGACTCGTCATGACAACGTGGACTCCGTCCCTGACGGCCTTCTTTATCTTGGGAAGCAGGCCGCGGGCTACGTGGCCGAGGCCTGTACCGGCCAGGACGATTCCCCTGTTGGTCTGAGAGCAGGCTTCGAAGGCCTTGGGCCTCATGCCAGGGTAGGTGTGAAGGAGGGCCACCGCCTCCTCCATCCTGTCGTCCACCTCCACCTCCCCTTCAGACCTCTGACTGTAGTCATCATACCAGACTATTTTGCCGTCGATCCCGACCCGGCCCAAGGGCACGGCGTTTATGGTCTTGAAGGCGTCCCTCCTGCTGCTGTGCATCTTCCTGACCTTGGTGCCCCTGTGGACGGTGCAGAACCGATCGGAGGTCTCCTCATGCATGAGGGCCACGACCTCTCCGAGGTCCGTTGAGGTCAGACGGGCCGCAGAGACGAGGTTCAGGTAGGCGTCGCTGCTGGGCCGATCCGAGGAACGTTGAGCGCCTACGAGGACGACGGGTCCAGGAAGGCTCCTGAGCATGAAGGAGAGGGCCGCGGAGGTGTAGCCCAAGGTGTCAGTGCCGTGGGGTACCACCACTCCCTTGGAACCACTCCTCAGTTCTTTCGCAACCTCTCGGGCAATCCTCCTCCAGTACTTCACTTCCATGTCCTCGCTGAAGATGCTGAAAAGGACCCGCGCCTTGACGTTGCACAGGTCCTGGAGTTCAGGCACGGAGAAGGTCAGCTCCTCGGCCGTGAGGGCGGGGAAGACGGCCCCCGTCCTATAGTCCACGTAGCTGGCGATGGTTCCTCCCGTCCCCAAGACGGAAAGGGTGGGCTTCCGTGGGTCCTGGACTATCTCTTCCCGGGGAGCCGGGGCACGCCTAGCCGTGGGGGTCTTCTGGATGGCGACATCTGGAGTGATCTCGAGGCCCACGTTGTATCCGTTCCGAAGCTTGATCGTGAGGACGTCCTTGTCACTGAAGGAGTGGTGGGGCATCACGATCCCCTGGTAGGTCTTGTCCCTGCAGCTGACAACAACTTCGTCTCCCACCTCCACCTTGGCCTTCTCCAGGAGGCTCTGGACCCTCTTTGGGTAGCTCATCGTGGAAAGAATATTCTAGGTCCTAAAACACTTTTGCGGACATCGAAGTGACGGTTCCGAGAGGTCCGTTGCCGTGGGGAGTTCGCATCCACTGCGGAAGCCTATTCAAGGGCTGAAGTGATTACTGGGCTGGATATCACGTTGACCAAGACGCGCGGGAGCAGTGTCAGAGGGGTTTTGAATGAGCTGAGGTGGCATCCCGAGAGGGACCCTTCCAGAGCCAGGATTTTCTACGCCAACAGGGTTGCGCCAGAGGGGTTCACCATTGTGAGCGGTGATGAGGTGGAGGACATCGGTCCGTCGAGTTTCACCATCGGTGGCAGCACGATTCCCTACTACAAGGTCTTCAGGATCACCGAGGGTTCGACGGTCCTGTTCGAGCGGAAGGAGGACTAGGATTCTGGGGGTCATCTCCCTGTCAATGTTCAGAGGAGCTCGTAGGTTATCCGATCGATGTCCTTGCCCTTGCTCCTGCGCCTCAGAATCCTCATCCTGCCAATCTCCGACACGTTCCTGACATGGGTGCCGGCGCAGGGGCAGAGATCGACATCCCCGATCTGGACTACGCGTAGCCTCCTTATGCCCTTGGGAATGAGGTCCATGATGGCCCTCTCCTCCTCAATTCTCTCCTCCAGAACCCTCCTCTCCTCCTCGTAGATGGTCACTTGCACTCCGCTCTCCACGGCTTCATTGAACGCCTTCTCCACTGCCGCGAGGTTCTCTTGAGTGAAGCTAGCGGGGGCAAAGTCCACGTGGCTGTAGTCCATGTAGAGCTGGTTGCCCATGGTCCTCGCCCCATACATCTGAAAGACCAGACCGGACAGGAGGTGCTGGGCCGTATGCATCCTCATGTGGGCGTACCTCCTCTCCCAGTCTACGCTTCCCGTCACGTCACCCTTTGGAGGCACCGTATCCACCAAGTGCCGGACGATCCCCCCCTGCTTCACAACCTTCGAGACCCTCGCTGTGCCTGCCTCCCAATGCATCTGACCGGTGTCCGAGGGCTGACCACCCCCTTCGGCGTAGAAGGCCGTTCTGTCGAGGACAGCGTAGTTGGGTCCCGTTTCCACAACCCGGGCCCGGAATTCCTTTATGTAGTTGAGTTCCACCATTGGGGTGGATGCATACTCCGCGTCCTGCCCCAGATAGATTACAGAGGTCATGAACTTCTCTTGCAGAGAGACTTCTCGGTAATAAGCCCTCGGACTAGAGACGACGCTTCGCTGGCCTCGGCAGGAGGGGGGAGAAATACTCCAGGGGGGCAATCTGGAACCTGCATCTGTCTGCCCCCATAGCACTACAGGCGACCTCCTCGCAGTGGACGTCCTTGTCGAGGAGGGCCTTGATGACTCCCGCCGCGTACCCTGCATAGAAGTGACAGACAGGTTTGTCCGAGGGGCCATAGCCCTCCACTATGAGGCTGTTCTTGACCGTGAAGGTCATCCTACCTTCAGGAAAGTCCGCCGATTCTACCTCGAAATGACCATGACCATATGCCGAGCAAACCTTGGAGAGATGACCGGGAATAGCTTCCTCCACACTCGCAATTTCTCCTCGGGCTGTCACTTCCTCGAAGAAGGCCGCCGACGCCCGAGCCGCGTTCTCGCCAGCCATATAGATGGGCGCCCTTGCGGAGGTCCCCATGATGGCCTCCAGCTCCTTGAGGAGGGAGGCCATGAGACCCGGGGTTACCAGACAAAAACGCTGACCGAAGAGCTGGACGACGCCTTCGTCTGGGTCGACGACGAGTTCCCTCATGATTGTACCTATAATCCCCTCTGAGGACAGGTCTCGGTCCCTCAACTGGTTCACCTGAACTTTTCATGTGAATTGCCCCCTGAGCGCCGTATAAGGTTTGTTACGTTGGTCTCAGGTATGATAATCCTTCAAAAGCTGCCTGGCAATGACCATCCTCTGGATCTCGCTGGTCCCCTCGTATATCTCAGTAATCTTCGCATCCCTGTACAACCGCTCCACGGGATAGTCTCGGAGGTAGCCGTAACCGCCGTAAACCTGGACCGCTTCCCTTGTAGCTCTCACGGCCAGGTCCGATGCGAAGAGCTTGGCCATGGAGGCCTCCTTGGTATACCTCTTCCCCAGATCTCTCAGATAAGCTGCCCTGTGAATGAGGAGCCTGGCGGCATCAATCTCCGTCGCCATATCGGCCAGCTTCCACTGAATAGCCTGGAAACTTGCGATGGCCTGGTCGAACTGCTCCCGCTCCCTTGCGTACCGGACGGAGGCCTCGAAGGCTCCCCGGGCAATGCCCAATGCTTGAGAGGCGATGCCGATGCGACCCCCGTCCAGCGTCGACAGCGCTACCCTGAAGCCATCGTCCACCTCCCCCAGCAGGCTTTCCTTGGGGATGCGGCAGTCCTCGAAGGCGAGGGCCGTGGTGTCTGTGGCCCTGATACCCATCTTCTTCTCCTTCCTGATCTTGTGGAGTCCCGGGGCATCCGTCGGTATGATGAAGGCGGATATTCCTCTGCTGCGAGGCGCTTTCGTATCCGTCTTGGCGTAGCTGATGATCACCTGGGCATGCCAGGCGTTCGTGACGAAGATCTTCTGGCCGTTGAGGACCCACTCATCCCCCTCAAGCCTGGCAGTACTCCTCATGGCCCCGGCATCGCTGCCGGACCAGGGCTCCGTCAGGGCGTAGGCTCCCAGCCACTTCCCCTGGGCCAGTCGAGGCAGGTAGTGCCTCTTCTGCTCCTCCGTGCCGTAGCGAAGGATGGGGTCACACACCAGGGAGTTGTTGACGGACATTATGGTTCCTAGGGATGCGTCCGCGCGGTTGATCTCCTCCATGGCGATGCAGTAACCGATGGTGTCCGTCCCCCCGCCGCCGTACTCCTCGGGCACCATCATCCCCATGAGCCCCAGGTCGTACATCTTCTCCACCAGCTCCATCGGGAACTCCTCGGCCTCGTCGTAGTCACTGGCCCTGGGGGCTACCTCCTTATCTGCGAACTCCGCCACCATCTTGCTGAGGAGCTGGTGCTCCTTTGTCAGCCCGAAGTCCAAAGGCCAGGCCTCGCATGCAGAAGGGACGCCTACGTATAAAGGCTTCAGCCTTTAGCCCACGACGACCCTGAAGCCCAAGGTCCAGAGTAACACGAAGAGAAGGGCTCTGAGGACGCCCGCCAGGAGGTTGACGAGGAGAAAGACCTTTCCGCCGATGAGCTGCCCCTGTTTGTTGAAGAGGGAGTAGAGGTATATGGGCAGAGTGTCGGGGAAGAAAGGGACCGACATCAGGACCAAGAGGCCCGCCCACTTCGTGGTTCTGACGAAGCGGGTCACGTAGCCGACGAACCTTCCTGCAATGGGATGCCTGGCGCACCAGTAGCGGATGGGGCCCTCCACCCTGAGACCCAGCAGGAAGACGGCCCCCGCCCCCACGGCCTTGCCGATGCCCAGGGCGAGGGCTGCCACGCCCAGGAAAGCTATCTGATTGAGAAGGGGGATGAGGGCGATTTCCACGGGAATGGGCAGGATTATGGCCGTCAGGACGCTGTAGATGAGGAGGACGCTAAGGAATATGGTGGGGTCGTTATAGTAGATGTCAAGAATGCCCCAAAGAAACTCCACGATGCCTTCAACAGCTATGGGAGCGCCTCCGACACGTAATGGAGATGTCAATTAAAAGAGTGAGGCCGCCAGAAGCCCATTTTCGCAAATGCCCACGGCCAAGCCTTATAAGATTGCCTATCGATATCCAGGCAAGGTGAAGGTATGCCTACCTTTGAGTACGCAAGTGAGAGCGAGATCACCAGAGCCATCCTCCAGGGTTTCGCCAGGGACCTGGAGTCCTATGCTGAATCGGACGTCATAGTGGTGGGCGGCGGTCCCAGCGGCCTCATGACCGCAAAGGAGCTGGCAGACCGAGGAGTCAAGGTCCTAATAATCGAGAGGAACAACTACCTGGGGGGCGGCTTCTGGCTGGGTGGTTACCTGATGAACACGATCACCGTCCGAGCCCCCGGACAGAAGGTCCTCGACGAACTCAGCATCCCCTACAAGGAGTTTGCCAAGAACCTCTACGTCACCAGCGGGCCTCATGCCTGTTCCAAGCTCATAGCCGCGGCCTGCGACGCCGGCGCGAAGATTCAGAACATGACCTCCTTGGAGGACGTGGTCATCAGAGAGCAGAACCGCGTGGGGGGCGTCGTGGTCAACTGGACACCCGTCCAGTCCCTCCCCAGGGAGATTACCTGCGTGGATCCCGTGGCCCTCGAAGCCCGACTTGTGGTGGACGCCACAGGCCACGAGGCCGAGGTCGTCTCGGCATTGGAGAAGAGGGGCATCCTGAAGATACCCGGAGAAGGAGCCATGTGGGTGGAGAAGTCGGAGGACTTGGTGGTTGAGCACACGGGCCTCGTACACCCTGGTCTCATCGTGGCCGGGATGGCGGTCTCCAGCACCTACGGTCTGCCGCGAATGGGCCCGACCTTCGGGGCCATGCTGCTCTCGGGAAAGAGGGCCGCAGAAGTGGCCTATGAAATCCTCAAGAAGTGAGATCCTGGCGGTGCCTAGCCAGGCATTCCTCTACGAGGACCCCTCCTCGCCAAATCTGGACTTGGGAAAGATTCAGTCCTACCTTCGGGAGATGACGGGTATCCAAGTGGAGACCCGTCCTGATTTCTTTTCCTGCTATCGTGGGGAGGACGTCGAGGGGCTGGCCAGAAGGTTGGCGGGGCTGAAGGTCAGGAACCTGCACAGTGAGGAGCAGGACTTCGAGCCTCTCCTGGGAGAGGTGAACTTCGAGCTGAAGCTGCTTCGTGACCCTCGCAGAAGGCTACCGGGCGTCCTCTACGATGGCTTCCACCTTCAGGAGCTGATGAGGTCCCTCCTGCCCCCGAAGGAGAGATCGCTGCGGGTCATGCACGTGCCCTTCACTCATCGCCTCCTGGCCACTTTCGATCCCGACGACCGGACGTACCATGCGCGGGTCATTGTCTGCGGCTACCCTACCGTCATCTCCACCAGCGGTGTTGTAGAGGGGCCCGCGAAGCCAAGGGAATTCTATGTGGCGAAACGCGGGTACAGCGCCCTGGGGATCACGCCGCCGACAGAGGCCCTCAAGGAGGAGATGAGGGGCAGGTTCATCGATTACGACGACGAGCGGCTGACGGACGTGTTGAAGGGTTACGTCCTCCAGGCATTCTTCTATCATGCCGCGGGGGATCCCTTCTGCGGCAATCCGGACTGCCGTCTCTTCAACGCCCATTGGCAGGAGGAAATGATGAGGGCCCAGCTGAGTTCCGGTGGCCTCTGCGAGAAGCATGCGGCCTTCCTCTCCGAGTTCCAGTAGCCCGCAAGGTTTTCTAAGCCTTCCTCCCTAACCCCAGCGGTGAAGCTGCGTCCTTTTGAGATGGAGCGGTGGCAGTCCGAATACGAGCACGTGACCAGTTTCAACCTCTCGGAGAGCGGCGTCGAGCCCGTTCGCCTGGGAGACCTCTTAGGGGAGGAGGACTTTGGAACTCTCTTGAAGACCCCCCTGGGATACGCCGAGACGAGGGGGTCCGAGGCTCTCAGGGAGGCCATCGCCTCTCTCTACCCGGACTGCGAGCCGGAAAACGTGTTGGTCACGACGGGGACCGCGGAGGCCAATCTGATCGCAGCCTTGGGGACCATGGAGAGAGGCTCGAGAGTGGTCACCGTCCTGCCTAACTACATGCAGGTCTGGGGACTGGCGAAATCCCTAGGATGCAAGGTGGATCCCCTACGGTTGAGGGAAGAGAGAGGGTGGCAACCTTCCCAAGAGGATACGAAGGCCAAGCTACGTACTGGTACCGACGTCGTATCTCTCAGCAACCCTAACAATCCCACGGGAACTTGTCTCACGGAGGAGAGTACCAAGGCTATTACCGACGGAGCGGAGGACGCGAGGGCCTGGATTTTGTCCGACGAGGTCTACAGGGGGGCAGAGTTGGAGGGGTCCTTGACCCCCACCCTTTGGGGGACTCACGACAGGGTCCTGGTCACCTCAGGCCTCTCAAAGGCCTTCGGGCTAGCAGGCCTCAGGCTTGGCTGGATATGCGGCCCTCGGGACACAATCCGAGAGTTGTGGGCCATCCACGACTACACCACCATCGCCCTCAGCAAGATATCTGAGGTGGTTGGCACTCGGGCTCTAGTCCATTGGAGGGACCGCCTCCTGACCAGAACCAGGGACATCTTACGGCGTAACCTTCCTGTATTGAGGGGCTTCGTGGAACGGTGCGGTCTGGCATGGGTGCCTCCGGCGGCGGGGGCTATTGCGTTCCTCCGGTACCCGTGGAAGTTGCCGTCCCTATCGGTGGCGGAGAGAGCCCTGAAGAGGGACGTCCTCGTGGTCCCGGGCTCCCACTTCCAGGAGGAGGGCTACCTGAGGGTGGGCTATGGCATGGAGGCAGAGATTCTTGAGGGTGGCCTGAGGGAGCTGCGAGCCGTCTTCGGGGAGGTAGGGGTTCGTGAAGGCTGACGTGGCTATCGTGGGGGCGGGCATAGCAGGGTCGGCCCTTGCCTATCACCTCTCTGGAGAGGGCCTCCACGTCACCCTCTTGGACGGGGATTACCCGGGCCTTGGGGCCAGCGGAAGATCCGCTGGGTTGCTGACATCACAGCACTGGAACCGTTTCGACGTCGCCCTCACCAGGGCCTCGCAGGAGATGTGTGACCACCTCGCTAGGGACGAGGAGGGGGGCGTGCAGAGGGTGGGTTTCCTGAGGGTCACGTCTCTGGAGGAGGACATTCCCGTGATGAGGGAGCGAGTCCATACATACCTGAAGGAGGGCGTCATGGCCGAGTTCCTTGAAGGGGAGGAGCTTTCGTCGCGCTTCCCATCCATCGACTCATCCGGGCTTCTCGCCGGTGTGTTCACACCCCAAGACGGCTACGTGGACGCGTACGACATCACCTCCACCTTCGCCTCGTTGGCAAGGGAGCGAGGGGTCGCCATGGCCATGGGCAACAAGGCGAAGGCCGTGGAAATGAGGTCCTCGAAGGCAGTGGGCGTGGAGACCCCTCAGGGCGAGTTGTCAGCCGAGGCCGTTGTGGTGGCGGCGGGAGCTTGGACCCCCTCCCTTCTGAGGGAGAGTGGCACTCCTCTCCCGTTGAAGCCCTACAGGACCCAGGCCCTGGTGACGGCCCCTGTCACGGACCTTCCTATCCTCCCCATGTTTCACGAACTTCCTCGTGGCCTCTACCTCCGACCAGATCAGGACGGTCTGCTCCTAGGGAATGGGACAGAGCACGATGAGGCGGATCCTGGAGGATATAACACCCACGCAGACTTCGAGCTGTACGCAAAGGTCGCGGCGTGGGCGACGGAGAGGGTGCCGGCAGCGAAGGATGCAAGGATTGCGAGGGGTTGGGCCGGCCTCTGCGTGGCCACCCCAGATAGATTTCCCCTGGTGGGAGAGGTGGAAGAGGTCGAGGGCTTGTTCGTCCTTGCTGGCTTCAACGGCCTGGGGGTCATGAGAGGCCCCCCTCTCGCCAGATCTCTGGCCGAAGCCCTCTTGGGAAGACGCCCCACCTTTGAGCTGGCCCCATTCCATCCTGGCCGTTTCGAGGGGAGAGACGACTTTCGAATCAGGGAAGGCTTCACGCTGAGGTGAGGGCCAAGTTTAAGTAAACCGCGGCACTGAAAAGGAGGGATCGGACATGACGATTGAGGAAGGAGACGTGGCACCGGATTTCACCTTGCCAAATGAGGAGAACAAGCCCGTGACTCTGTCGAAGGAACTGGGGGAAGGACCCGTGGTCCTCTCCTTCCATGTCTTCGATTTCACAGGGGTATGCACCACCCAAGCCTGCAGCTTCCGGGACGCCATGGGTGATCTGACGACGTACGGAGCCAAGGTCTTCGGCATCAGTGTCGACACCCCCTTCACCCACAAGCGGTTCAAGGAGGAGAATCGCATCAACTACCCCCTTCTGAGCGACTTCAACAAGGAGGTCTCCAGAACATACGGCGTCCTCTATGACGATTTCATCGGCTTCAAAGGGGTTTCAAAGAGGTCGGTCTTCGTCATCGATAAGGATGGCGTGGTGCGCTACCGGTGGGTCACCGAGGACAACAGAATCGCCCCAAATGTGGAAGAGGTCGCCAAGGTCGTAGGGAAACTCTCCTAGAGCCCCACGAGGTCTGCATTCGGAGCTGGGACGAGAGAGGCTACGGGACGTCAAAGGGAGCCGAGGTCTTCTGGTTCAGGGCCACATGTATCAGAGAGGCGTCTCCGATGGAGAGGGCTACCCTCCTCTCCTCCACGGCCACCAAGAGGACGCCCTCCACGACATCCACGACCCCCACCTCCAGCCCAGGTTTGAAGCCCATGGAGATCAGCCGTCTCACGGTGGCCTCTTCCTCCGATGTCAGGTGGGACACGAAGGCCTTGGTACCCTTGGGGACACCCGTGAGAAGAAGGTCTCCCTCCTCGATGCACTCCTCGCAGGTCATGGGCTTGAAGCACTTGGGGATGGGGATGTTGTCATCGGGGCACTCGACAGGCCTGTTGAGCATTCGGCATATCTCCTGCTCCACCTCATCGGTGAAGGCGTGCTCCAGCTTGTGGGCCTGTTCGTGGACGTCCTCCACCGGCACGCCCACCAGGTCCGTAAGGAACCTCTCGGCGATGCAATGCCTGCGGACCACGCGGACGGACATGGCATATCCTTTGGCCGTCAGCCGGACACCTTTGTAAGGTGTGTAGGCCACGTATCCTTCCTCGGCCAACTTCTGGAGCATCTCCGTCACGCTTGACGGAGCAACCTTAAGCCAGGCCGCTATGTCGCTGGTCCTGGCGGTCTTCCTCCCTTCCGATGTCACCCAGATAGCCAGCAGATAGTTCTCCAGGTTGGCGCTTATGAACTCCTTCTCGATCCCCAGGGCCGCGAAGACGTTCCTCGCCCTCCTCGGACGCGTTCCAAGGGTTGCCTCCACTCAGTCGCCTCCTTCCCAGTTCCTGCTCCGGGCCATCGGGTCCTCTCCCCTCCCGGGAGGAGCATTGAACTTCTCACCCAGATCGTGGAAGCGTGCCATGATACCCCGTCAAGTGCCGCGATGTCTCTAAGCAAGCGTTCTCACAGACTAGGCGTCGTTAGGTATTTAGTCCTTCTGGACAGCCTCGGGGGCACACGATACATACTATACTTTCGATAGATTTAGGTAGGTCATCGTCCCGTCGGAATGTCAAATTTCGGTAAGCCTAAAATTCAAATAGGCCACCATCGTGCAAACTTTGGTCCTAGAAAAAGGGTGAGAAGGTTGGTCCTGGCCCAGTATCTGTTGACGTTCCGGGAGGTGCTCGAGGCGGCCCTCCTGACGGCAATCATTCTGGCCTACTTGGTCAAGACGGGACGCATCTCCTTGGCCCGATATGCCTGGTATGGGATCCACGCCGCTGTGGCGGTCAGTCTCATCCTTGGTGCAAGCATATGGTTCCTCTATGGGCAGCTCTCCCAGCTTGACAAGGTCCTCTTTGAGGGAACGGCGGCCCTCATAGCGGTCGCCGTCCTAACTTCCATGATTTACTGGATGGCCGCTAAGGCCCGCACCATCAGACACAAGGTTGAGGGTCGTGTGGAGGCAGCTGTCACTCATGGCGCAATCATGGGCCTGGCCTCCCTCACGTTTGTCCTCGTCTTCCGGGAAGGGCTGGAGACCGTCCTCTTCTTGACGCCCTTTCTGGTCCAAGACACTGGCGCGACCCTCCTCGGTGCCATCCTGGGCCTGGGGTTTGGCATCCTCCTCGCCTATGGCATCTTCCGCTTTGGCCTGAACCTTGACATGCGGAAGTTCTTCTATTTCACGAGCATCCTTCTCATCCTCCTGGCAGGTGGGCTGCTGGGATACGGAGTCCACGAAATCCTCGAGTACTGGAAGCTCCAGGGGTCTGATCTCGGCTGGTGGGGCCAAGCCGCCTTCGTCCTTCCAATAGCCAGTGACAGCCTGTTCCACCACAAAGGCGCAATCGGCTCGGTCTTCGCCGTCATGTTTGGATACACGGTTATGGCAGAGTGGGCCCGGGTCATTGCTCACGCACTCTATCTGGCCCTAGCACTGCCCCTGGTCATTCAGGTCTACCGTAGGCCTGAGTGGGTGGAACTCCTCGTCGCCCGTCTCAAGGCCTTGGTCCGTCCGATCTCCGCCAGTGAGGGACGGGACGGTACTAGGGAGGACCCCGTCCTACCTTCCCGGTGATGGGAACCCCAAGGTTTTTGATTCCCTCTCGCGGTCAGCGGCCGGGAATGTCCATGGGTGAATGGAAGATTGACACGCTGGCTGCCCACCTGGCCCGCCGGAGGGGAGCGGGACCGGTGGTGGATCCCATCGCCGTGAGCACCACGTACGTCCTGAAAGATGTGGAGGAGGGGGCGCGCTACGCCCAGGAGAAGGCACCTACCACGTACTACTCCCGTTGGGGGATGCCCACCAACCGGCTTGTGGAGGAGGCAGTTGCCACACTCGAGGGGGGTCGTTACGGCCTGGCCACGGCCTCGGGCATGGGAGCGATTTCCTCCGCCCTGCTGGCTTTGGTATCCAAGGGTGACCACATCCTGGCGGGAAGGAGCCTCTACTCCGGCACGACGGAGATCATGACCCGCTACCTGCCCAGGTTCGACGTGGAGACAACCTTCGTAGACCCCTCAGAAGAGGGGGGCTTCGAGGAGGGGTTGAGGGAGAACACTTCCGTGGTCTTCGTGGAGACCCCCGCCAACCCCACCATGCTCATCACGGACATCACCGAGGCCGTCGCCGCTGCTGAGAATGCGGAGGCTATCGTGATGGCTGACAACACCTTCGCCACCCCCATCAACCAGAGGCCCCTGGACCTGGGAGTGGACGTGGTCCTCCATTCGGCCACGAAGTACTTCGGCGGCCACTCTGACGTAACAGGCGGATTGGTGGTGACTCGGGAGGAGGCTCTTCATGACGAGATATGGGAGACCTACAAGCTCTTGGGACCCACCCTGGGGGCCATGGATGCTTTCCTCATCGGAAGGGGATTGAGGACTCTGCCCCTCCGGGTGCGGAGACAGAACGAGACCGCCAAGGGCCTGGCGGAATTCCTTGAGGATCACCCTAGGGTCTCCAAGGTGTACTACCCGGGTCTGACGTCCTTCCCTCAGCACACCCTGGCCAAGAGGCAGATGAGGGGATTCGGTGCCATGCTCTCCTTCGAGCTGAAGGGAGGCTACAAGGAGGCCGTGAGGTTTGTGGAGGGTGTCAAGGTGGCCTACCTGGCCGTCAGCCTCGGCGGGCCGGAGACCCTCGTGGTCCATGCTGCCAGCGTGACCCACGGAACGCTGACTTCGGAGGAGCGGCAGATGGCTGGCATCCCAGAGGGCCTCGTGAGGGTCAGTGTGGGACTGGAAGACCTTGAGGACCTGAAGGAGGACTTCCATCAGGCTCTTAGATAGTCTGGGGTCTTCAGCACGCCTTCCAACTTGAGGAGGTTGACCTTCCACTCGATGCCGGCGCTGAAGCCTCCCAGATCTCCGCTGCTGCTCACCACCCGGTGGCACGGAATGACGACGCAGGACCTGTTCTTACTCAGGGTGTAGGCCACGGCCCTGTAGGCCCTGGGCTTGCCGATATCCTCCGCTATTTCCCGGTAGCTCCTCACCGTGCCGTAGGGTATCCTGCGGGCGGCCTGCAGGACCTGAACCTCGAAGGGTGTGTATCCCGAGAGGTCCACCTCATATGACGAGAATTCTACCGGCTCCCCCTCGAAGTACCTGAGGAGATCCCTCGAAAGCTCCGTCCTGGGATCGTCTCCCTTATACTCCGTATCGTCCGTCAGGACGACGCCCCTGACCTTGGGGCCTTCTTCACAGACGTCCACCCGGCCAAACGGCGTTCGAAGGGAGGTGACGTTCATTCTATCTTCCTCTTGAAGGCCCTCCTCCCTTTTCATTTTGACGATTTTCCTCCTTGGGCCTCGATGTGAGGAGGACGCGGGCGTCCACCACCTTGCAGCCTTGCCCCTCTTCGAAGACCAGGAAGGGGTTGATATCCACCTCGGAGATGTCGTGGAAGTCTTCCACCAGCTGGGAGAGGCGCTGCAAGCACTCCACCAGAGCAGCCACGTCTGAGGCAGCCTCGCCCCTTACCCCCTCGAGGATGGGATAACTCCTGACGCCTTTGATCATCCTGAGAGCATCCATGTCCGTCATGGGTGCCAGACGGAAGACCACGTCCTTGAGGACCTCCACGTAGATTCCCCCGAGGCCAAAGAGGAGCATGGGGCCGAACTTCTCCTCCAACTTCATACCCATGATGGTCTCCTTGCCACCCTTGGCAAACTCCTGCACCATGAACTCCTTGGTATCCAAGCCCTTGGAGGAGAGGCGTTTGTTGATGGCGTTGAAGTGCCTCACCAGTTCCTCTCGATTCCTTATGTCTAGAGAGACGGCCCCGTAGTCCGTCTTGTGGACCATGTCGGGATGGACAGCTTTCAGAACCACTGGATACCCGATTTCTTCTGCGGCGGCCACCACCTTCCCCAGGCTCGAAACCAACTCCGTCCTAACGATGTTGAATCCATAGGCCTTCAGGAGGGCTAGGGCATCCATCTCGTGCAGCCTCCTCCTCCCCCCCTTTCTCGCCTTCTGGATGATGTACTCTGCTCGGCTCCTGTCCACATCAAAGGCGCGGAACATCCCCTCCTCCCTCTCGAGGTACTCCTTATACGTGCTCATGGCAGCCAGCGAGAGGGCCGCGTTCTCTGGGAAGAGGTATGAGGGAATGCCATGGTCCACCAGCTCCTTGAAGGCTGGCGATTCCTTGGTCCTGGCCAGGAAACAGCTCAGCACTGTCTTCTCATGCTTCTGAGCGGATTCCCAGATGGTCCGGGCTATGGCCACCTCGTCCTCTATGATGGGCGGCACGCTGATAACCAAGAGGGCATCCACGTTCTCGTCCTTGAGCACGGCATCCATGACCTTCCCGTAGCGAGCAGCGTCAGCGTCGGCAATCATGTCGATGGGGTTCGCCGTGCTTGCCTCCTCCGGCAGGTTCTCCTCCAGGTATGCGATAGTTTCCGGGCTTAGTTGGGCCATCTCAACGTCAACGCTAGAGAGGGCGTCGGTCGCCATGATTCCCGGGCCGCCGGCGTTTGTGACGACGGCCGCTCTCCTGCCGGCGGGCAGAGGCTGGAGGGAGAATGCCTGGGCCAGATCGAAGAGTTCCTGGATGGAGGCCACCCTCAGGACGCCGCACTGCTCGAAGAGAGCCTGGCTTCCCACGTCGGGACCCGCCATGGCTCCCGTGTGGCTTACCGTGGCCCTCGCCCCGGCCTCCGTCCTTCCAGACTTCAGGGCAATGATGGGCTTCGACTTGGTGACCCTTCGGGCGATCTTGACGAACTCCCTGGGCTCTCCGAAGCTCTCTATGTACAGGAGGATGATGTCGGTATCAGGATCCTTCTCCCAGTACTCGATCAGTTCGTTCCCTGAGACGTCTGCGGCGTTGCCAAGGCTGACGAACTTCGAAAGGCCGACACCGACGTTCCTGGCGTGCTCCAGAATGGCCACTCCCAGGGCCCCACTCTGGGTCATGAAGGCTATGTTTCCCCTGAGGGGGAGGATGGGGGCGAAGGTGGCATCCATCTGGACCTCAGGGTCGGTGTTGATGACCCCCATGCAGTTGGGACCCACCATCACCATCCCGTACTTCTTGACCAGAGACTGCAGCTCGTCCTCCAACTCGACGCCCGTAGGTCCGATCTCGCTGAAGCCGGCGGTGATGACTACCAGGCCCTTAACGCCCTTCTTCCCACACTCCTCCACTACCTGCATGACCTTGGAGGCGGGAACGATGACGATGGCCAGGTCAACCTCGTCGGGTATGTCCAACACCGAGGGATAGGCCTTGATGGAATGGATTGAAGAGGCCGACGGATTGACGGGGTAGACACGCCCCTGGAAGCCGTAGGTGAGGAGGTTGTCCAGGACTTCCCAGCCCACCTTCCTTCTGTTTCGAGAAGCTCCAATGACGGCGATGGATGCAGGGGAGAAGACGCAGTCCAACCTCTCCTTCATTCGCCTCACCAAGGTTTCAAGACCTTAAAGACTAACCGGTGGGAAGGAGGGAGATGAGGAGGGTCATCCTTGGGCCTGGCTCCTCTTTGTACTTGGTCTCCAGGTTCGCCAGCTTCTCCCTGGCCTCCCGGAGAACGGTCTCGACCTCCGCCAAAATGTCCTCTCTCCAGGGGTACGGGTAGAGTTCCGTGAGGCCGATCCCGTATGAAAAGCCTTCGAGAGTCAGAAGTTGTTTAATGGCCTGGTTCACCAGCCCCTTCACCATACCCATGACGGACAACCTGTAGGTAATCCTGTCTTCGTTGGAGACCTGCTGCCACAGTTCCGAAGAGTCCACATCCCTTCCCTCCATCCTGTAGTACTTCTCGATGAGGTTCCCCTTGACCTCCACACGAGTCTGTCTGATGAGGTGGGCCTCAAGCAGCTTTCCAATGTGGTGATGCACCGTCGCTGGCGTTATCTCCATGGCCTGGGCTATCTGGGTAACACTCATGTCCCGATCAAAAAGGAAGGCGAGTATCTGCAGCCTAGAGGGGTCCGACAGAATCTTGAGCTGGTCCAGGGTGGCCTTCACGTCTGGGGTCAACATATCACCGCTTAGACAATGTCTTAGCGCTTTAATGTCGTCAAAATACTTAAATACCCCCGCGACATACTTTGTTTGAGGTCACCCAAAGAACCTCCGGGAAGAGGAGTGACTTCCCCGCGAGATCACGCTAAACCCCTCCTCCAACCCCAACCGGTGAGCGTCTTGCTCACCGGTCAAACTTATTATCGTCCCGGCCCGTCTGGGCCAGCATCCCACCACCTCTAATAGGGGTTCTCACCTTACGGATATGATGCCCCCTTCGACGCGGAGACAGTCTAAGGGTAACGGGAGTCTACTGGTCTACGATGAGGGCTACTTGAGGTACGACTTCGGGGGAACTCACTCCCTCCGTCAGGAGAGGATCAAGCTCGCCCGAGAACTCCTCTCCAGCCTGGGCGTTCTTGAGCACCCCGGCGTCCGGGAGGTGCCGGCAGGGGCCGGTCTCGAGGAGGAGATTCTACTCATCCACTCCAAGGAGTATGTGGAAGCGGTGAAGGCCTCGGGGAGAAACCCTTCCGGCGCGGGATGGAGGTACATGGGGTACGGCCTGGGGACCTTGGACAACCCCGTCTTCGCTGACATGTATGACGCCTCCGCCCTTCATGTGGGAGGAACCATACGGGCTGGAAGGGCGGTCCTCTCAGAGGATGTGGATCATGCCTTCAACCTCGGCGGGGGGTTCCATCATGCCTCTCGATCCCGGGCCTCCGGTTTCTGTGTCTTCAACGACGTGGCCATCGTAATCAGCGCCCTTCTGGAGGAAGGCCTCCACCGGGTCCTGTACGTGGATGTGGACGCCCATCACGGGGACGGCGTCCAGTACTCCTTCTACAGCGACCCGAGGGTCCTCACAATATCCCTTCACGAAGACGGGAGGTACCTCTTCCCCGGTACAGGCTTCGTTAAGGAACTAGGCGAAGGGGAGGGGGAGGGGTACAGCGTCAACGTCCCACTTCCTCCCTACACGGGTGACACGGAGTACATGAGGGCCTTCGAAGAGGTGGTTCCTCCCCTGGCCGAGTCCTTCAAGCCCCAGGTGATAGTCACTCAATTAGGCGTGGACACCCACTACAGCGATCCCCTTACCCACCTGAACCTTACGACCAACGCCCATAGAAGGATTGCTGAGGAACTCCATGGCCTGGCCCACGATATCAGCAATGGAAGATGGGTGGCCGCTGGAGGTGGGGGGTACGAGCCGTCCGCCGTCGCTAGGTCTTGGACCCTGATGTTTGGGGCCATGGTGGAGAGGGAGCTGGAGGACAGGATTCCCGATAGCTGGCCTCCCATCTACGAGAGCCTGTTGGGGGGAAAGGTCAACGTGCTGACCCTTACAGATCCCAAGGTCCCCTCCCGTCCCGGCGTGGGGAGGGAGGTGGAGCGAGTCCTGGAGGAGGTCAGGCGCGCCTTATCGCCCTATCATCGTCTTTAGTCGTCTGCCAGAGGGGCCAGCCGCCTTCAACCGTGCCTCTTCACGCCAAGCGGGACGAGGCCTCCCCCGTAGACATCGTTAAGCACTTGGGCCAAGCCCGTGTAGACCGCCGAGAGCCCGCATACGATTCCTTCGTAGCCAGCCACGACGGTGATGGTGGCGTTCCCCAGGGCCTCCCCAAGACCAAGAAGGAAGAAGAGGAGCGCCAGGGAGGCGAAGACGAACTGGAGGGCCCTGCTTAGCCTCAGCGTCCCCAGAAACATAACGCTCGTGAAGATGCCCCACATGAAGAGGTAGGCCGCCATGGCCGAGTCATCCGTGATATCTGCCATCCCGAGCCTAGGCATGGCCAACAGGCCCACCAGGGAGAGCCAGAAGAGGCCGAAGGATGTAAAGGCCGTCGTCCCGAAGGTATTCCCCTTCCGCCACTCCATGACGCCCGCGATGATCTGGGCCATTCCGCCGTAGAAGATCCCCATGGCTAGTATCATGCTTCCCAGGGGAAACAGACCGGCATTGTGGAGGTTCAATAGGACCGTGGTCATGCCGAAGCCCAGAAGGCCCAGGGGCGCAGCGTTGGCGGTGGAGTCCATCAACCTCGTCTTCGTCTCCTCCATAATCCCACCCCTCAGGCCGCTTCCCTCCCCTCTATAAGGTGCTGGACCACAGACTGGTCAGCGAGGGTGGTGGTATCCCCTATCTCGTCGATGTTCCCAGCCCCGATCTTCCTCAGGATTCGCCGCATGATCTTGCCGGACCGGGTCTTTGGAAGGTCCTCGCAGAACTGCATCCTGTCCGGCGTGGCGATGGGTCCGATCTTGCGTCTGACGGTCTCCCTCAGGCTGCTCTTCAGAGAATCCGTGGGCTCGATGTTCTTCTTGAGGACGACGTAACAGTAGATGCCCTGCCCCTTCAGATCGTGGGGGAAGCCCACCACTGCAGCCTCCGCCACGCTCTCGTGGGAGACGAGGGCGCTCTCAATCTCCGCAGTAGCCAGACGGTGCCCTGAGACGTTGATCACGTCATCGATGCGCCCCATCAACCAGTAGAAGCCGTCCTCGTCCACGCGGCACCCGTCGCTGGTGTAGTACTTTCCGGGGAAATCGGAGAAGTAGACCCTCTTTATCAGCTAGTTCCTGCTGTCGCCGTACACCCCACGTATCATGGCTGGCCATGGCTTCGTTATGACGAGGGCCCCACCTTCGTTTACGTCTGCTACCGAGCCGTCGGACCTGAGGATTTCCGGGACCACCCCGAAGAAAGGCCTCGAGGCGGAGCCCGGCTTGGTGGGCATGGCACCTGGGAGGGGGGTGATGAGGATGCCGCCTGTTTCGGTCTGCCACCAGGTGTCAACGATTGGGCAGCGCCCCTTGCCAATCACCTCGTAGTACCACATCCATGCCTCCGGGTTGATGGGCTCCCCCACGGTGCCCAGGACGCGGAGGCTCGACAGGTCGTGCCTGTTGGGCCAGTCCTCCCCAAGTCTCATCAACGCCCTGAGGGCCGTTGGAGCCGTGTAAAAGACCGTCACTCCATAATCCTCCACGATCTTCCAGAATCTGTCCGGCTGGGGATATGTGGGGACCCCCTCGAACATGAGGACTGTGGCCCCGTAGGATAGGGGTCCGTAGACGATGTATGAGTGCCCCGTCACCCATCCGATGTCGGCAGTGCACCAGAAGAGGTCTTCCTCCTTGAGGTCGAAGATCAGCTTTGTGGAGAGGTGCACGAAGACCATATAGCCCCCGGTGGTGTGGAGGACGCCTTTTGGCTTCCCAGTGCTCCCGCTGGTGTATAGGATAAAGAGAGGATCTTCGGAGTCCATCTGAGCCGCCTCACATTCATCGGATATGTCCTCCGCCCCCATCTCCTCATGCCACCATAGGTCCCGTCCCTCCTGGAGTTCGATATCGATGCCCAGCCTCCTGACGACGATGGCTCGCTTGACCTCAGGACAGGACTCCAGGGCGACATCTGCGTTGTCCTTGCACTTGATCACCCTCCCGCCACGATGGTAGCCATCAGCAGTGATCAGAAACCTGGAGTCGCAATCAAGGATTCGGTCCTTGAGGGCTTCCGAGCTGAAGGCCGAGAAGACGACAGAGTGGATCGCCCCGATCCTCGCGCATGCTAGCATGGCGATGGGCAGCTCCGGGATCATGGGAAGGAAGATGGTCACCACATCACCCTCTCTCACGCCGTGCCTCCTGAGGACGTTGGCAAACCTGCAGACCTCCCGGTGCAATTCCTCGTAGGTGTAGGACCGCCGGTCCTCCTCCCTCTCTCCCTGCCAGAGGATGGCCGTCTTCCCCTTCTTCTTGGTCCTAAGGTGTCTGTCCAGGCAGTTGTACGAGGCATTGAGCTTTCCACCAATGTAGTACTGTACGAAGGGTCCCTCGACCTCACCCACGGTGGAGAAGTCGTACTCCATCACCCTGTCCCACTTCTTGAACCACTCGATGTGGTCCTCTGCCTGGTCAGACCAGAAGGCATCTGGGTCTTCCAAGGACTGCTGGTATAGCCTCTCGTACTCCTCCATGCTCTTGATGTGGGCGTTCCTACTGAGCTCCCTGGGTGGATGGAAGACCCTCCCCTCCCTCATCATCGAGGATATTTCCCTACGCATCGCTGCCACTCCCTCGGACGTTTCGATTACTGTTTCGGGAGTACTTGAACCCCAAGTCTCTGACGTAATTACTGAAAATATGAGCAGGGAGGCAAGAGCCAAGACTTTCCATCCCATGACGGCCCATCACTGCGCCTAGGGGTCGCCAAGGCGATGGATCCGATTTATGGTGGGGCCTGACGCCGATGCGCGGGTGCGAAGTGGGCTTCCGTCGTGATATCTCAGAGCGAAATGATTATATAATCGTGGCCAGCATTGCGGGGCTTACGTGAACCTGTCCACAAGCTTCAGGCTCTCAGTAGCGATAACCGTAGCTCAATTACTTTTAACCACAAGTTACATCGAGCCATACACAAAGAAGGGATACCAACTGATAGCCAGGGATGAGAAACGTGAGATGTCCTTCGCCCCCACCATGACATCGATTTTCGTGACCCCCGGCCTCACGGCAAGACACGGGATGGTGAGCCATGCTACGCAAAGAAGAGGAACAGGAGAAGGACCTAGAGGAGCTTGTGGAGGAACGGGCAGCCAAGATTAAGCAGGAGCTGGAGGACCGCCTCGAGCGGCTTCGGTACCAGTACGAGCGGGAGCTTAACAATTTTAGATACGAGATCCAGGAGAGGGACTACCGCCTCAAGGCCTACGAGGACAAGTTCACCAAGATCAAGGAACCGCCCCTACTGTACGCCTACGTCGTCCGAAAAGAGGGTGACGACCTCTCTGGCAACCAGGTGGTAGTCGCCAGGAGCAGTGAGATGCTCAAGGTTTCCACCGGCTTTCTGGACAAGGACTCCCTCACCATCGGCCAGTACGTCTGGGTCCATCCCCAGACCTATGCCATCGTGGAAGAGAGTAAGGAGATCCATCGCGGCATCGTGGGCAAAGTGCAGGAAGTCCTGGAGGACGGCCTTGTCGTGAGCATGGAGGGGGACCTGGAGAAGAGAATAATCAAGTGCGACCGGGAGCTCTCTAAGACAATCAAGCCTGGCTACCAGGTATCCATCCTCCCGCCGACCATGGAGATCCTCCAGGTGATGGCCGACGTGGAAGTGAAGAGCCTACTCCTGGGAGAGAGGCCAAACATCACCTACGGCATGATCGGCGGCCTGCAGGAGGCCATCGAGAGGATCAAGGACGTCATCGTCCTCCCCTTCAAGGAGAAGAAGCTCTTCAAGAAGGTGGGGCTTAAGGCCCCCAAGGGCATCCTCCTCTACGGCCCGCCAGGGTGCGGCAAGACCCTGCTCGTGAGGGCCATCGCCACTGAGAATGCCATGACCTTCTTCAACGTCAGCGTGGCGGACATCCTCAGCAAGTGGGTGGGGGAGAGCGAGAGGATCACGAAGGAGCTCTTCCGACAGGCCAGGGAGAAGAACCCCAGCATAATCTTCTTCGACGAGATCGAGGCCCTCTTCACCACCAGGGGCATCCTGGACACCTCGGGGGTCCACAAGAACATCATCGCCCAGATCCTCTCGGAGATGGACGGCCTATTGGAGCTGGAGGACGTCTTCGTCATCGGGGCCACCAACAGGCCCGACCTCCTGGACCCTGCCCTGATGCGTCCTGGTAGGTTTGACGAGATCATAGAGATTCCCAGGCCTGACAGGAAGGCTGGCGGAGAGATTCTAGAGGTGTACATGAAGAAGGGAATCCCCATCTCCAAGAAGCTCATTGAGGACCGGGGCGGCTATGACAAGGCCTACGAGGTGCTCAAGAGATACATCTTGGAGGAACTCTACGGGGAGAACAAGTGGGTCAGGATGAAGGTGGACTCGGAGGCCAAGGAGCCTGTGAAGACCGTCAAGCGGAAGGACATCGTCTCCGGGGCCATCATCGAGGCCGTCGTCAAGACCGCCAAGAAGAACTTTGTCAAACGGATCATGACGAAGAAGGCTGCTGACAGGAAGTCGGAGGGTCTCTCCTTAGAGGATCTCAGGCTCGCCATCGAGGAGGAGTGCAAGGAGCACGCCATCACTGAGATCTACATCTACGAGAAGAGACAGAAGGAGATCTTCCGGCAGACGGGGACTGACCCCATGGTCGGCTAGGAGGCCCGATGCGGAGGATCGTCCAGGGCACGGAGCATGAATACACCCTGTACTGCAAGAAGATGAACAGCATGGGGGTCGACCCCCACATCCTGGCCCTGGAACTCCTGAGGGAAAGCGACCTTCACTCCGCGGGGGAGTTCCTGAGCAACGGTTCCCGCGGCTACTATGACGTGGGCCACCTGGAGATATCCACCTCCGAAACCTCCAACTTCCTGGATATGATTGTCTGGGAGAAGGCAGGGGAGAAGATCGTCGATTGGCTGAGGAAGGTTGTGGAGGAGAAGTACCTGGGCCCCGAAGTGCCGTTGTGGGCCTTCAAGAACAACACCTCCCCCGATGGGACCTCCTACGGCAGCCACGAGAACTACTGCGTGTCCCGGAAGCTGCCCTTCCCAGAGGCCTTCGTTAGAGAGCTAGTGCCTCACCTCGTGACCAGGATGATCTACACCGGAGCTGGCGACATCATCGACGGCAAGTACGTCCTGTCCCCCATGGCCTACCTCACCAGCTCCATCATCAGCGGGGAGACCATGCACTCCACCGGAGTCCTGAACACTAGGGACGAGCCCCATGCCTTACCCCACCGGTGGCGTCGCCTTCACCTCCTGGTGGGGGACGCCCTCATGAACGAGACGGCCATCATGCTTCGTCACTTCACCACCGGGGCCATCCTCCAGCTCATGGAGGACGACAGGCTACAGGACGTCCCAATCCTCGCAGACCCCGTCAGGGACATGTGGAAGAATGTGGAGTACATGAATCCAGAGAAGTGGAAGGTCACCCTGAAAGACGGTTCCACCATCTCCCCTATCGACGTGCAGAGGTACTACCTGGCGAAGGTGGAGGAAGTGGTGGAGGCTGAGGAGGAGAGGAGGGCCTTCCGCATCTGGGAGGAGGTCCTGGAAGACCTGGAGGCCAGAAACTCCAAGAAGCTGGCCCGGCGGGTGGAGTGGCTGGACCGCTTTTTTGCGATCCAGGAAGCCGTTGAGCGCAAGGATGCCCTGGAGGTGGACATGATGGCGTGCAAGCAGTACTCCGAGGTGGGCCAGGACAGGAGCATCTTCTATGAGAGACAAGCCGCCGGGATGGTAGACCGGGTGGTGGAAGACGAAGAGATCCTTAAGGCCGTCCACGAGCCCCCGGAGGACACGCGGGCCCGACTGCGGAAGGAGCTGTGCGAGAAGCACAAGGTGCTGGCCGTCGACTGGTCATTTATCGTTATTGATGATGGGAGCAGAAAGCGTATTAACATGGTAGACCCTTATGAAAGTGAGCTGAGGGAGGACTATGTCCCAGCTTGAACAGAAGCCCACCAAGAAGAAGAAAAAGGAGGTCAAGCTGGAGTTCGAGGCCGGCAAGGTCTTCAAGCCCAGCGAGGCGAAGGACCAAGACTTCAACCTGGACCTTGACAGCGCTCGCTACAAAGCTCGAAAAGGCGAAGGCGGTGACAGGAAGGCGTAGCCCCTTCCATCCGTGAGAAGTTTTATTCCCTTTGTTCCCTGTAACGGGCATCAAGATGGCTGAGGGAGCAGAGGTTGAGGAGAAGCTCAGGGACTCCAAGTTCGAGGTATATGGTCAGGAGATGATTGAGAAGGTGGTTAAGAAGAGTGGCAACAGCGGGCGTATCTACCTGCCCCCCGACTGGGTGGGCAAGCGGGTGAAGATTATCCGCGTCGACTGAGGGATGGCATGGAGGTCTCGGTTAGGAGCGTTGGGGAATCGGACGTCCCTGAGATGGTGAGAATTGAGAGGGAGATTACCAGCAGCGCCCAGATAGGGCCCTTGGAGAGGATCCTTCGTGAGCATATCCGTCACGGCGACCCTGACCTGCTCTTGGGAGCCGACGCGGAGGGAAGGCTGGTCGGCTTCCTGGTGGGGGAGATCAGGCCCTGGGAGTTCGGAGAGGAAGAGGAGGTCGCCTGGATAAAGGTCGTGGGCGTTGACCCCAAGTATCAGGGCCAGGGGATCGGGAAGAGGCTTGGGGAGGCCTTTCTCAGGAACCTCAGGGCCAAGGGCATAAAGAAGGTGAGGACGCTGGTGGCTTGGGACGCTGGAGACGTCATCACCTACTTCAAGGCCCTCGGATTCGACCGTAGCAACTTCATAGCGCTAGAGCGCCTGATGTAGCCCTCCCATCGCCGTTCGGCTTCTAGGGCCTGATCCCGGGCAATTGTGGGATGTTTAAGAGCAAGGACCCCATTAGCTTGCCCGCTGGAGATGAATGCATGGGGAAGCAGATCGAGTATCAGACCGAGGATGGCATGGGCATCGCGTGGATGAACAAGCCCCCGGCGAACACCTACAACTACGAGTTCATGAAGGAACTGGATGGGGTCATCGATGAGGTTCGCTTCGACGACAGTGTCAAGGTGGCCATCCTGGCCAGCAAGCTGGACAAGTTCTTCTCGGCCGGGGCCGACATTGGCATGCTGTCGACCAGCGAGCCCGACTACAAGGCCATGTTCTGCCTCCATTGCCAGGAAACCCTGGTGAAGATGGAGAACACGCCAAAGATTTGGATTTCAGCCATCAACGGCCACTGCGTTGGCGGGGGACTGGAGATTGCCCTGGCAACCGACATCCGGGTAATGGGCCGCGACAGCGGCCAGATCGGTCTGCCGGAGGTGAACCTGGGGGTCCTGCCAGGAACTGGTGGCACCCAGAGGCTCCCCCGGCTGATAGGCAAGTCCGCTGCCCTGGATATGATGATTACAGGGAGGACCCTTGACGCCGACGGGGCTCTGAAGATAGGGCTTGTCAACTACGTGTTTGAGAAGGGGGAACTCTGGGAGAGGACCCTGGAGTACGCCAGGAAGCTCGTGGCGGGGCCCGTTAGGGCCGTTGGCCTCATAAAGAGGGCCGTGACGGAGGGGCTGGAGATCCCGCTGAAGCAGGGGCTTGCCCTGGAGAGGGAACTGCAGAACCGCCTGTTCATAACGGAGGACGCGAAGGAGGGGATGAAGGCTTTCGTGGAGAAGAGGAAGCCCGTTTTCAAGGGAAGGTAGATCGAACCCGGCCAGGTTCCTTGTCAGTAGTGGCAAAGGCACTTCACCACGTGTCCACAGACGTGGCGAGGAGAACTTCTGTCACGCCGACCCTATTTCATCTCTGCTAAGGGGTCCCAGTCCTCGTCCTTCTCCCCTGTGCCGCCAGCCGCCTCCCGTTTGCGTAGCCAGATGAAGAGGGTGACGCCTACACCTCCTGCGACGGCCGCGATGCCGTAAAGCAGGTAGTCAACGGGGATCCCGATGAAGGATGGCTCGCGTTGTATCATGAGGCTGACTGCTTGAACGTTTCCCGCCGGGTCTGTTGCCTCCAGGCTGAAGGTGTTCTCCCCCTCCAGAAGGGCCGCCGTATACGCGAAGTCTCCGACCTCCAGGTCCACGGGCTGGCCGTTGATGGTGAGGCTCGCATCTGCCTCTGTCCTGCCCACTATGGTGATGCTCTCGTCTCTTGTCACCGCTCCCGACTTAGGGGTGATCACGGTGACCTGCGGTGCCATTGTGTCCAGCTGGACCTCCTTTGAGAGCTCCTTCCGGTTCCCGATGTAGTCCTCCGCGGCGACGATGATGGTGTTCATCCCCTCAGTCAGCTCCAGGGTCACCGAGTAGAAACCGTCGTCTCCCGGCTGGGCGCCCCCACCGTTGACGGTCAGGTTGGCTCCGAGTTCCACCATGCCCTCTACGGTCAACTGGGGAACGTTGGTGATGTCGGGGAGAGTTCTCATCGTCAGGATGATGTCAGGTTTCGACTGTATCACGTAGACCGCGGACTTCACGTTTCCTGCCAGGTCGGTGGCGTTGACCGTGATCGTGTTGAGTCCCTTGGATAGGTTGACCTGGGCGGAGAAAGTGCCGTTGGCGTCCACCGCCATTGCTACATCGTTGACCGTGAGGCTCACGGGTACGGTGCGGCCGGAGCGGAGGGCGGTTCCTTGCACCAGCACCCATGTGTCCTTGGTGCCCGCCACCTTCGGCAGGCTCCTTCCATCACTGTCCAGGACCGCAACCGTCAGCTCGAAGGTGTTGTCGAGGGGATAAGGTCCTGTTTCCAGCTCCACCTGAACGAAGGCCAGGCTCTCCCCGTCGGGTAGGGTCGCGATGGCAGGCTTCCGAGTCCATTCCACATATCCCGAGGTCAGAAGCTGCCCCTGGGAATTCCATAGGCTGAGGAGGGGCAGGTGGACGATGGACTCGTTCGCCGCCAGGATGCCGACCTTCTTCTCGATCACGCTCTCCATATCGTTGCCGTAAGCGTCGGTGATGCCCCAGTTGACGGTTGCCGAACTCAGCTGCTGGGTCCACGTGGCCTCCGTTTGCATGCGTCCGCCGAGTTGGAATAGGACTGATGGTGTCGAGGTTACGTCCACGTCAGTCGCAGACGACCGATAGGTCCATGTGCTCTGACGGGTCTCCACTGTCGATACCCCCTTCACAGCGTGGACCAAGGGGTCGACCACGATTATCCCTTCTGGGTAGACGTAGGCACCTAGGAACTCGGGGGGCATGTCTGTCCTTCTGATGTATGTCTGCCCGGTCTGCCCCGGGACGACCTTCGTCATCTTGAAATCTATGGCTGAGGTGCTGTTGATGGTAGGTGTGAAGAGGGCAACCAGGTCATCCTCCACATCTATGTTCTGGGCGAGGAAGTAATGGAGGCCCTGGGGGCCAACGTCGAGGGCCTGGATGACAACCCAATACTGGCCATGGGACCCGGCGGGGGAATCGAAGGCCAAGGTCCCGATGGCATCCGTCCGCCCCATGCTCTGGATCGATGTTCCGAGGCCTGCTGTTATCGTGGCCCCTGAGATAGGCGTACCATCCACGTCCGAGGCCTGAACGGTGACTATTGGGGGCCTAACCCTGAACGTGGTCCGATGGGGGCCTATGGACACCCTGTAAGTTCCCACGGGGTCCCTGGCCACTGGGAAGCTGACTGTCCGAATCTCCCCGGGTAGGATGTAAACCGTCTGCTCACTCTGCAGCACGTCATCAACGTAGAGGCGAGCGGTGTAGTTGCCCGGAGCACTACCAACGTTGGTGGCGTTGACCCTGACCTGGAAGGTCTCGTACCACAGGCCGACGGGGGGACTCACGGCGACGTTGTAGTCGACCATCATAGAGTTGGAGCAGCCTCCTCCCTTGGACCAATTGACGGCGTTCTGGAGTAGGTCCTTGGCGGGGTTCGTCCAGTCCCCGGGCTGCACAGAGTTCGAGGCCCCGTGGAGGGACATGAGGACGTGTCTGTTGTTTGCCCTGTCGTCTACTGCAATCCCAGGCCCGAAGTTGCCTTGGTAGTCGCTCCCTGCTAAAGCGATGACGGTGCCGTTCTCACCACTGTAGAGGTCGAACCAGGCATAGTCGTGCCAGAAGGTCGAGTTCTCAAAGACAATTACCTCTCCTGGCCCATAGGGGTCGAGGATTGGGTGGGACTGGCTGACGTTGTAGTACAGGTACTGAGCGGAGAAGTCATAGCCGTAGTTCCTAGTCTGTGGGTCCGAGCGGTAGGACCAGAGGTAGTAAATGCCACCACCCGTCCACGTATGCTCGTAGGTATCGAGGAAGATGACACCGGTTCCGGCGTTGTCCGTGGCCGAGATGAAGTTGCTGAAAGTTGTACTGCCAGGGAAGTAGGGCTGGTTCACCACCACAGCCTGATAACGACAAGGATCGTTGATCACCTGCCACCAATCTGGGTTCTCCACATAGTAGTCCCTCTCCTTCAACAGCTTCGAGAGGCTATCATCACGATCGCCCATGACAGCCACCCAGTCCCTGGGCTCGAGCGGGAAGTCCACCGTCGTGTTGTTGTCCGTGACGACGGCCACCCCCGAAGCAGTAAGGTCGCGGAAGTAGGGGGATGCGGCCAGCACTTCGTAGCTGCCCTCAGGGACCTTCCTGAGAACGAAGCTTCCCGTTCCGTCCGTAATTGAGGCCAGGGTGATAGGGATACCCACGATGGAGACCGTGACCCCCGGTACGGGCAGGGACGTCTCGTTGTTGAAGGCCGAACCCACTATCTGCCCTCGCGGCAGTGGTGAGAGGAGGACGTCCAGGTCCACCCACTGATCTGGCTGGACGGTCACGGCACCGAGGTTCTGGGGGCTGTACCCGAACCTCTCCACGGTCACGTTGTACGTTCCCGGCCCGAGGCTAACCCTGAAGGTGCCCGTCGCGCCGCTTTCCACGTTGCGCTCGATACCTATGGCTGTGATGTTCACGAAGGCCTGATCAACCAGCTCCCCGTCCGCCTGGTCCCGCACGGTTCCACTGATACCGCTGTCGAATGCTACGCGGTCCACGGCGGCGAAGCACTGGAGCCGTCCCCAACCGTACCTGGTGTCAGGGGGCGCTGGATAGTAGGTGTTAAACCAGAGAGCCGTGGACACCAGGCTATCCCTCATCTCGTCAGAGGTGAGGCTGGGGTTAGCCGACAGCATCAGGGCAGCACACCCAGCCACGTGAGGGGTGGCCATGGAAGTCCCATCCGACTCAGCATATCCGCCCCCCGGGAGAGAGGAGTAGACGTCGACACCGGGAGCAGATATCAGGGGCACGACCCACTCATCTGGCCACTCCGCGGGGGGAGAGGTCCAGTCAGACTTCCTCACTACCTCCCCGCTGCTGAAGTAGGCGATGTAGTCGTTCACATCCGACGCCCCTATGCTGAGGGCATCGTAGACGTTGCCAGGACTACCAGTGCAACCCTCACCACAGTTTCCGGCCGCCGCAACGGGAAGGGTGCCAGCAAAATAGCTGTTCCTGATGGGAGCCACCATCTCATCGTAGTACCCCGTGGCGCCCCATGACATGCTGTGAATTTCGGCCGGCTGGCCCGCTGGGCTTCCCGTGTCGTCATAAGGGCTGACGCACCACTCTATTCCTGCGATGACCTGGGAGAAGCTCCCTCCACCTCCTGGGAGGACGAGGGCGTGCATCAGAGTGGCTTTGGGAGCCATCCCGATGGCCACACCACTGGCGTCATCTCCCACAACGGTTCCCGAGGTGTGGGTTCCATGCCCCTCGGTGTCGTGAGGTATGGAGCCGACGACGGGATTCCCGCTGTAGTCCAGTTCAATCCAGCCGCCCGGAAACTCCGGGTCTCCAGGGATGTC
The DNA here is from genome assembly GCA_964347345.1 of uncultured Methanomassiliicoccales archaeon. Classification (GTDB taxonomy): domain Archaea; phylum Thermoplasmatota; class Thermoplasmata; order RBG-16-68-12; family JAJISG01; genus JAJISG01. The sequence goes on from CAYFYB010000008.1 coordinate 45,654, forward strand.
GCTCCACATCTTCCCCTGCAGGTCTGGGTGGGTGACATCGACCCCTGTATCGGAGACGCAGACCCTGACCCCATCCCCCTTGGCGCCAACCTCAGACCACACCCTTTCCACCTCGACCTTCTCCAGGCCCCAGGTGAGGGCCGTGGAGGCCGTGTCCTGCAGGGTGCTGGGCTTGCCGTCCACCAGGCGGACGTCGAAATTGTCCACTATCCGGCCGACCTGGGGAAGCGTGGTAAGCCCCGCGAGCATGTCTGCGGGCCCCTCTAGGAGGAGGGAGTTGACGATCCAGAAGCTCTTCTTGACAACGAAGCCCCTTTCTTCCAGCGTCGGCCGCACCTTGGCCAAAGAGAGGGCGGCGGTGGACTTCAGCCGATGGACCACCTCATCTCTCTGAAACTTTACGTCATCGAGGTAGGCCTGATCGGAAAGCCTGAGGATGAACTCCAGTTCGTCCGTTCCACCACTTTCGACAAGCCTTTCTCGAATCTTCTCATCCACCTTTTCCCACTGAGCGGGGAGAATCTCTGCCTCTTCGGAGGCGCTCCCCAGGGCGACGAGACCAGGGAGGAAGAGCAAAAGGGCGGCGATCAACGTCAGCATTCCAGGAAGACGAATGAACCTCATCCCCGTTACGGTCTGTTTGTTACATATTTAACCGAAATCCTGCGAATATCAGATTCAAGAACCTGCTTCGGCCTCTATCCAGGCCTCTCCAAGAGATTAAGTAGGATTCTTGACTACTCGGAAATGGGCATGCGCGACGCGGCCGTGGTCGGGACGGGTCTCTGCAAGTGGGGGGTCAGGAAAGCGACCCTGAAGGAGCTGGCCCAGGAGGCCGGAAAGGCCCTCTTCGATGATGTGGAGAACCTGCGGCGGGAGGAGGTGGACAGCCTTTTCGTGGGCTGCGCCCTCTCGGAGAGGCTCGCGTTCCAGAGCTACGTGGCTCCCATGGTGGCGGAGCAGCTGGGCGTCAAGCCCACTAGGATGATGGCCAGGACCGAGCTGGCCTGTGTCTCGGGTCAGTCCGCCCTCAAAATGGCCTACATGGCCATTGCCACGGGCCTGAGTGACATCGCCCTAGTCGTTGGCCTCGAGAAGATGAACCTGCCCGACATGGCGGAGACCCAGGCCAGTATGGCCTGCGTCCTTGACAGGGAGTGGGAGGGGGTTCACGGCATGACGGCGCCGCCGTATTTCGCCATGGTGGCTCAGAGGCACATGCACGAGTTTGGGACGACCCAGGAACAGATGGCCATGGTCTCGGTAAAGAATCATCGCTTTTCGGCCACAAACCCCTACGCCCACTTCCCAAAGGAGGTTTCCCTGGAGCGGGTCCTGGGCTCACCCCTCATCTCTCCGCCTCTCCGGCTTCTAGACTGCTCTGGTATCACGGACGGGGCCGCGGCCGCCCTCCTCGTGGCGGAGGAGAGGGCCAAGGACTTGACGGACACTCCCGTCTACGTGGCAGGAGTCGGACAGGCGGCCAACGGCAACCTGACGGTCAACCTCCCCTCCTTGACGTCGTGGCCCACCATGCGCCGGGCCGTCAGGGATGCCCTCAAGATGGCAGGGGCCACCATCCGGGACATGGACCTGGCGGAGGTGCACGACTGCTTCACAATCTCTGAGATCATTGAGTATGAGGAGCTGGGTCTTTGCGGGAAGGGGCAGGGGGGTCGATTCATCGAGGAGGGGCAGCCCAACCTGGGTGGAACTCTGCCGGTGAACACGCGGGGAGGCCTCCTTGGCTGCGGTCATCCCCTCGGAGCTACGGGCGTGGCCCAGGTGGTGGAGGTCGTCCAGCAATTCAAGGCGCAGGTGCCCGAGGAGAGGTACGTCGGAGGGGAGTGGGGCCTGTGCCACAACCTGAGCGGAAACGCCAACAATCACGGCGTGCTAGTCCTTAGGAGGTCTTGAGGGGTGATGTGATGGGGGAGGAGCGGGAGCGGGTTCCTTACGTGCTGGATTTTTACCCTCTCCAGACGGAGGAAGATACCAGAATCCATCAGTTCTTTCAGAACCTGAAGGAGGGGAGGCTGACCACTACGAAGTGTCGGGCCTGCGGCGAAATCCTGTGGCAGCCTCGAGTCGTCTGCCCCCACTGCAACGCGGACGAGATGGACTGGATTGACCTTCCGAAGCAGGGCGAGATCTACGCCTTCACCTCCGTCTTGTTAGGCGCTCCAAAGGGAATGGAGGACGAGACCCCCTTCGTGGTTGGAATCGTGAAGCTGAAGGGCATGGACCTAAAAGTCCTCGCTAGGGTGGACGGGGTGCGCTACGATGACCTCAGGATCGGACAGGCCGTGAAGCTAAAGGTCCATGCGTTGGATGACGGACGGGTCTGGTTCCGGTTTCAGGCCTGACGGCGCGTTACCAGCGAGGGAAAACTATTACGTGCGGGCCGCATCCCGATAGCAGCGATGTACGAGAACATCCTTGTGGACAGGGAGGGACCCCTAGCTTTCATCACCTTCAACAGACCTCAGGTCCTCAACGCCATGAACCGTAGGACGAAGGAGGAGGTCATCGGGGCCCTGCGGGAGCTGGAGGAGGACGAGGGCGTTCGGGTTGTAATCTTCCGCGGCTCTGGGGAGAAGGCCTTCGTTGCTGGAGCGGATGTGAAGGAGTTCGTCGGTCGAAGTCCTATGGAGCAGCGAGAGGACCGCCGAAGGCTGGGCTTCTACGAGGCGGTGGCCGCCTTCCCGAAGCCTGTCATAGCCATGATCCGGGGCTACTGTCTCGGCGGGGGCTGCGAACTTGCCCTGGCCTGCGACATCCGCGTGGCCTCCGAGGACGCGAAGATCGGTCAGCCAGAAATAAACCTGGGCCTCATCCCGGGCGGAGGCGGTAGTCAGCGGCTCCCCCGCCTCGTGGGGGAGGGAAAGGCCCTGCAGCTTATCCTCACAGGAGACATCATATCCGGGCAGGAGGCCAAGGCTATTGGTCTGGTGGAGGAGGCCTTCCCCGGGGGGGAGTTGGAGGCTAGGACGAAGGACCTGGCCTTGAAGATTGCGGAGAAGAGCCCCATCGCTGTTCGCTTTGCCAAGGGGGCCGTGAGGTCGGCGGCTGAGATGAATCTCAAGGCTGGTCTAGAGTTCGAGTCCACCCTGTTCTCCGTCCTCTTCTCCACGGAGGACAAGGAGGAGGGTGTGAAGGCCTTTCTGGAGAAGAGAAAGCCCACCTTCAAGGGTAGGTAGTCAGGGGAGGCTCAAGGTTCCTCGAGACGCTTCTCTAGGAGCATCATCTCCGGAATCATGCTCTCCCTAAGTAGGCGAGTGACCTCCTCGTTATGGGCCGTGTAGATGTGCTCCCTGGCCCTGGACCATGCCGGGCACTTCTCCTGACAGATCCTGCAGAGCCAGTACGGCAAGGGAATCGGAGCTTCTAGGACCAGGTCCCAGTTAAGGCTTTCTGAACCTTCTCTCTCCGGCCCGGCATCATCTCCCGCTATTCAGCGATGCGGCTGAAGGACTGGGGAACATTTATCATGTACGGACCGCTGGTGCCCGGGGTTACAATGAAGTTCCGGTTCACTTACACTGGCATACGTGTCCGAGATATGGGTCGAGCCCTGGATTTCTACACGAAGGTCCTCGGCATGAAGGTGGCCTTCCGGGCGAAGGCACCTCAGACCAGAGGGGAATTCGCCGGCCTGGAGAGCGAGGGAAGCGAGCAGTTTCTCGAGGTCAACTGGTATGCCGAGGACAGTCCTGTGGCCGAGGCCTACAAGGAGGGGGAGGAGCTGGACCATCTCGCCTTCCAGACGGAGGACTTGGACGCAGCTCTGAGTTACCTGAAGGAGAAGGGACACCCCACTGTGATGGGTCCCATAGAGAGCGAGGCGGCCCGATGGGCCTACGTGAAGGACCCAGACGGCATTTGGGTCGAGGTCTTCGAGACCAAGGAGAAACAGGAGTAGCTAGGCATTCTCCCAGCGAGGACACTGAGGTCAGTAGGAACCTTATTGAGGAACCTCTTATGTGGTCGGGCAATGCAAGGCCTCAGGGTGACCGACGTCCACGTCCACATACAACCTTTTGAGATGGTCAAGCCGGAGGCCCTCAAGGTACTCAAGCTGGGCAAGAGGGATTTCGAGTTCATAGCAGAGCTTCGGCGAGAGCCTTCCAAATTCATCGAGGTGCTTGACCGGGAGGGAGTATGGAGGGCCTGTCTCATCAACTATGTTGCTGAGGAGGTCCTGGGTTTCACGGAGGAAGTGAACGCCTTCTCGACCAAGTACGCTAGCGAATATCCCGATCGTCTCCTCCCCTTCGGTGGCGTAAACCCCAGGTCCGAGGATGTCAAGGTGAGGATGGAGGAATTGTTATCAACCCTCGAGGTGAAGGGCGTTAAGCTCCACCCGCCTCATCAACTCTTCTATCCGAACAGCTATGCCACAGAGGGGTTGAAGGGTCTGGAGACGGTATACTCCATGGCAGAAGACGACGGCGTGCCAGTCATGATCCACACTGGCACATCCATTTTCCCCGGAGCAAGGGTCAGATATGGCAACCCTCTGGCATTGGATGATGTCGCCATCGACTTCCCGAAGCTGAAAATCATCATGGCCCATGGGGGTCGCCCCTTCTGGACCCGTGAAGCCTTCTTCCTCCTCCGAAGACACAGGAACATATACTTGGACCTCTCCAGCATTCCGCCCAAGGGGCTTCTGGAATACTTCCCCCGACTGGAAGAGATTTCGCGCAGGTCCCTCTTTGGGTCTGATTGGCCCGGGCCTATGGTACCTGGAATTCGTCGCAACCTGGAGGACTTCTTGTCTCTCCCGTTATCCAGCGAGGCCAAGAAGGCCATTGCAGAGACGAATCCAATGAGGCTCTTCTAGCACTCATCGTTAGCGCACCTAATCCCGCCTTCGCCGCTATTTTCTTGCCACGGCGAGCTTCCCGAGAAGGTCCGAGACCCTCCGGTGGTTCGGAACGCTGAACCTGGCGTAGGAGTCGGCCACCCCGACTCGTATCGACCAGGCCGAGTCTGGAAGGACGGCGAAGAGATCTTCGTCGCTCCAATCGTCACCGATTGCCAGGACGAAATCGTAGTCTCCCTTCGAAAGCCACTCCAGGGCGGCCGTTCCTTTATCCACCCCAGCATTCCTAACCTCGATCACCTTGCTACCCTGGAGTACTTGAACGTCGGTGTGGGCCTTAAGACCTGCCAAGTCATCGGCCAGCTCCCTGGCGCGCATGCCTCCAACCTCCGGATCGGCAGCCCGGTAGTGCCACACCAGGGAGAACTCCTTCTCTTCAACGAAGGATCCAGGAAGCCTGTCAGAATACATCTCCAGCATGGGAAGGATTTCAGATTTCCACTCGCCCCTCAGGGACTTTATCAACCTCCACTCCTTCCCCCCCTCCTTGACAAAGGCGCCGTGTTCGGCCACGAGGCCCACCGAGAGAACACCGAACCATTCTTCGAGCAGGTCCTTGATGCGCCCGCTGGTCACTACAACCTCGGTGCCCCTTTCCTGCGAGAGGTTCTTGAGCGCCTCAAGGATGTGGTTGCCCGGTCTAGCCTCTTGGGAATCCGGCGAGAAGGGTATGAGGGTGCCGTCGTAGTCCACAAAGATGAGCCTTCGACCACTGCGGTTGTAGCTCTGCACCAGGTGATCCTCAGCCTCGGAACTCAGAATCTTCGCTTGGAGGCTTCCTTGAAACTCCTTTGCGGATAGGAGTTCTTTAACGAAGTCGCTGCCCCAGTGGAGGGCATCGTGGCGCCGGAGCCTCTCGAACATGGCCGTATTGCGTCTGACTTGGACCTGGGGGGCCATTTCCAGACCCTCTCTTAAAGCGTCCGCCATCTCCTCCTTGTCGTTGGGGTTTATTAGGATGGCCTCTCCCAGTTCTCGAGAGGCGCCGGCCATCTCACTGAGGATCAGAACCCCGGTCCTGTCTGTCTTCGTGGCGATGTACTCCTTGGCAATGAGGTTCATGCCGTCCCTGAGGGGAGTGATCAGGGCCACGTCGCTGATGAGGTACATGGCGACCAGGGTGTGGAGGGGCAAGTGGCTGTACTGGTACAGGACCGGCGTCCACTCCACGTCGCCAAACCTACCATTGATCCTCCCGACAAGTTCGTCGATCTGCTCCTTCATCTCCCGGTACCGTTCGACTCCAGTACGGGAAGGGACCACCACGAGGAGTAGGACCACCCTCTTGTGCCATTTCGGGTTTTTCGCTAGGAAGGCCGCGTAGCCCTGGAGCCTGTTGAGAATCCCTTTTGTGTAGTCCAGACGGTCGACGGACAGGATTAGCTTCAGCCCCTTCAGCGTCTTCCTGAGTTTCTCCTGCTCCTTCACGACCTCCGGAGCCGTGCTGGCATTCTGGAACCTCTGAAAGTCCACCCCCAGAGGCAGGGTGTCCGCTTTGACGAGGCGGTCATTCACAATGAGCTGTCCTCTCTCGTGCTCCAAGCCCAGCACCCGAAGGACGCTTCGCAGGAAGTACTGGGTGTAGTCATTGGTGTGGAAGCCCACAAGGTCCGAGCCCAGGAGGCCTTCCAGAATATCCCGCCCCCATCTCCTGGGAAGGAGCCTGAAGATCTCGAAGGACGGAAAGGGTATATGGTGGAAATATCCGATGGCGACGTTCGGCATCTCCTCCCTCACCAGCTTGGGAAGGAGCATGAGATGGTAGTCGTGTATCCACAGGAGGTCGTCGGGCCTGATGATCTCCATGACGGAATCGCAGAACGCCTCGTTCACCTCCCCGTACGCCCTCCAATGTTCCTCATCAAAGACCGCGTAGGTAGGGAAGTAGTGGAAGAGAGGCCAGATTGTCCTGTTGCAGAAGCCTCGGTAGAACTTCTCCACGGTTTCCTTATTGAGGAAAACCGGGTGAGCTCTGAACTCAGAGGAGAGCTTCTCCCTCAACTCCTCCTTGATGTCGCCTTTAGCAACGATTCCTGGCCAGCCAATCCATGTGTACTCTCCGCGCGGGGGAGACGAGTCCGTCAACGACGCCAAATACGGCCGCAATCCCGAGACGAGGCCGCCCACGCTATCCTTGTAGCTGAGGCTACCCTTTCTCTCGATGACAGTAACTGGTAGCCTGTTGGAAACCACAAGTATCCGCAAGTGACCCCCATTACCATTGGGCAGGCGCTCTATATGTTTTACGGGTCGCCAAATCAGTTCTCAGGATTACGTAGCCAGCCTCGTGGCACCCATGCCACCGATGGTGGGCATAAAACGCCTTCAAAACCCTCTCAAGGCTCTGTGCCAGCAAGAAAGCTGATGCTGCACCTGCTTGCGGGGTCACCCACCATCTCCTCCCGGGCCTCTAGGGTCTTTTGCGCCAGCTCAAGATAGACCCGCCAGCTAGCCTCGATGCGAACGATGTCCGTCTCATCCAGGGGCCTGAGGAGCTTAGCCGGTACCCCTCCAAGGAGGCTCCTTGGTGGGAACTTCTTACCCTCTGGAACTACCGCTCCAGGCGCAACAATTGAGTTCTCGCCGATGACGGCACGGCTTGAAAGGGTTGCATTCATTCCGATGATGCAGTCGTCTCCTACTTCACAGGCGTGTACGATGGCTTCATGACCCACGGTCACCCTCCTCCCGACCTTTACGGGAGATCCAACGTCGGCATGGACCACCACCCCGTCCTGGAGGTTTGTGGCTTCCCCGATGGTTATGGCCTCCAAGTCTCCCCTCATTACCGTCCCGTACCAGACGCTGACGTCCCCCTTGAGGGTTACATCTCCGAGGATGACTGCCGTGCTGGCCACATAAATCATGGGGCTGGAACGGCGGTGGTGATAATAGGATTTCGCGTCCGAAGGGCCAAGTAGGTGGGTCGTCATGAGGATAGCGTGCCGGGGGACCTGGAAAAGACTCTGCAGAACCTCCTCAGGCCAAGGCCGGAGGAAGAGACCGCCCTGGGGGAATGTCTGGAAGCGGCCCTGAAGGCCCATCGTGCGGTTTCACCCGAGGGTAGCGATCCCTCGGTCCGTTCCCCCTTCTTTCTCGGCCTTCTGGTCTCCACAGTCCTCTCCCATGAAGGCCTATCTAGAAGGACAAAGCTCAGGGCTTGTCTGGAGATCTTCGATGCCATCCCTCTTCCTGAGAGGGAAGATGAAGCCTTCCTGACGGAGGAGAGGGTCCCTCCAGGCCTGCAGGAGGCAGCTCTCTTCCTGCTTCGGGAGGAGGAGTTCTTGGAGTACCACCTTCTTCACATGATCTATGCTCTGTACCTGGACCCCTGGCTTGCAGCCGCTGCATCTCCTGACGTCCGGGTGGAAAATGTCACCACCATCCTGTCAGAGGGCTTTCCTGAGAACCTGATCCTCCTGTATGCCTACCTCCTGCTGTCGTCACCGGTCCTGGGCTCCGATGAGGCTCAGGCCATCCTATCCATAATCCTGGAGGCCCCCGGCGTCTCCCTTCAGGCCAAGCAGGCTCTCTGCTGGGCCTCCATCGACCGTACCTTCGGCATCACCTGGTTCGGCCAGCTGGCCGTGGTGGAGGGCCTCTTTCCCCGGGGAGACGGCAGTCCGGAGGAAATCCTAAGGGAGGTGCGAGTCAGGCCCCTGCCCCAGTCCCTCACGTCCGCGGCGGAGGAGTGGCTTCTTCGGCACGGACAACCTGGGAAGCCTTGAAGAGGAGAAGGCCGTTAGAGCCATCATGCCTGAGGAGGTGGCTGTCATAGGGGCGGGACAGTCCCGCTTCGGCGTGCTTGAGGAGGGCACGAAGGCCCTCTTCGCCGAGGCCTTTTTCGAGTGCCTTGAGAGCGTGGACAACGGTCTGGACCCTGGCAAGATTGAGGAGGCCTTCATTGGCAGCATGTCCTTCGGCGGTGCCCAGCTGGGAAACCTTGCGGGCCTCATGACGGAGCAGGTGGGCCTGAAATACATACCAACGAGAAAGGTGGAGAACGCGTGCGCCTCCAGCTCCTATGCCCTCCGGGACGCCTGGCTCGCCATCCGCAGTGGTCTCGTGGATCTCGCCCTCGTTGCCGGGGTGGAGAAGATGACGGACCTGCCTCCGGACAGGAGGAGATACTGGCTCGGGGTCAGCGGCGATACAGAATGGGAGCGCCTGGCTGGTTCAACCTTTGCTGGTCTCTATGCCCTTATGGCCTGCAGGCACATGCACGAGTACGGAACGAAGAGGGAGGCCCTGGCCCAGGTCGCCGTCAAGAACCACAAGTACGGAAGCCAAAATCCCAAGGCCCATTTCCAGAGGGCCATCAAGCTCCAGGACGTCCTCGAGGCACCCATGCTGGCTCGCCCACTGACTCTCTATGACTCCTGCCCCATATCTGACGGGGCGACGGCCCTCCTGCTCACCTCGTGGGAGGGCGCAAAGAGGTTCACTGACACCCCCATCCGCATCCTGGCGTCCTCAGGAGCCAGTGATTTTCTGGCCCTCCACGACAGGGAGGAGATAACGAGGGTGGAGGGCACAGTGAGGGCTGGAATGGAGGCGTTCCGACAGGCCCGCTTATCCCCGAAGGAGGTCGATCTTGCCGAACTCCACGATGCCTTCACCATCGGCGAGATCATGGCCCTGGAGGACCTAGGGTTCTGTGCCAAAGGGCAGGGAGGGACCTGGACCCTTGACGGCAGGACCGAGATTGGAGGGGATGTGGCCGTCAATACGAGCGGCGGGCTGAAGGCGAAAGGGCATCCCCTTGGCGCCACGGGCGCAGGGCAGGTGGTGGAGGTCTTCAGGCAACTGCGGAGCGAGGCTGAAAAGGGCCGACAGGTGCCCGATGCGGAGGTTGCTCTCACCCACAACGTGGGCGGTTCAGGGGCGACCATCGCAGTCCACATTTTCTCCAGGTGATGGTATGGTCGGGATTGAGGCCCTGAGCTACTATTTCCCGGGTTACAGCGTCAAGGCACGGGAGTACGTCGATGCCTGGGGGTACTTCGCCGGGTGGGGCATCCGGGAAAAGACGGTGGCCAGCTTCGACGAGGACGAGGTGACCATGGCCCTCGAGGCTGCATCGCGGTTGATCACTGGCGATGTAGGGTATGTGGCCGCGGCCACCTTTGGTGGGCCCAGGATTTCTAACACCGTAGTCACTGCCCTGGGGTTGGAGGGCTGCCGGAAGGCCGACTTCTCGGGGTCCACCAACGCCTCTGGGGAGGCCTTCCTCTCCTGTGTGGACTACGTCGAGGCTTCGAAGGGCCAAGCTCTTCTCATTACAGCGGACATGCCACGAGCGGCCCCTGAGGATCCCGCTGAGCATGGCCTAGGGGCAGCCTCTACCGCCTTGTTGATCACACCTGATGGAGGGCTGAAGATCGGCGGGACATCTGCCCACACCGAGGAGGAATACGGGGAGCTCTTCTTGGATTCCAGAGGCGTCAGAAGAAGCCTGGAGGTGGTCGACCTGTCCCGTAAGGTCTTCCGCAGGAGTGTGGAAGGTCTTCCCGAAGCATCCGAGGGCAAGAGGAGGGTGGCCTGCTACGAGCCTGATGCAAGGTTCGCCAGGCGTTCCCTGCAAGGTCTGGTGGAAGCTTCCCACGTGGGCAGCGTCGTTGAGCTTTCTGGCGACACCGGGTGCTCTTCCCCTTTCCTGGCATTGATGGACGTTTTGCAGGGCATGAAGGAAGGGGAGGAGGTCCTCCTCCTCACGTACGGAGGTGGATCTAGCGTGGCCGTGGTCCTTCGTCAAAGGTCTGCGCCCGCCATGCCCGAGAGTCCGAAGAAGGCCCTAGCTTCCTCAAGGACCTACTTAACCTACCTTCGTTACGCTCAGCTCCGGAGGCACCTATCCAGCCAGGACGTCTCGACGGAGATGTCCATGGGGGCCTACATCTCTCTCCCCTCCTATCTGGAGTCCATCGAGGAGAGGTACAGGCTGACGGCTTCCCGATGCACGTCATGTAGCCGCCTCCACTTTCCTCCAAGGCATGCCTGCCTGGACTGTGGGGGTCGAACCTTCAGCAGGGAACCTCTCTGTGGGGAAGGAGAGGTCTTCTCGTACACCGTCATAGCCCGGGGAAGCTCCCCCACGGAGTTCAGAGAGCAGCAGGATTTTGTCGGGGAATACGCGGTGGCCCTGGTGCAGCTGAAGGAGGGTCCACGGATAGTGGCGCAAATGACGGACTGTGATCCGGATGGGGTTGAGATAGGATTGCCGGTCAGGGCGGTATTGCGAAGAGTCTACCGTCAGGAGGGCGTGGTCCGCTACGGCTACAAGTTCGTCCCTGCGAAGAGCTGAGCCCATGTAGCTCAACCTTATCGTACCTAGGAACCTAGGCCCTCCATGTCACGTGAAGTACCGAGGCCTTTTCGGATGCCCTGGGGATCCGGCAAAATCATCGAGGAGGTGTCAATCCAACGGCCCCACTGGGAGCCTACGATCCAGCTGATGGAATACGATGATGGCTCCCGCTCCCTTCGCTTTTGCTACTACAGTGGTGGACAGTTTGGCAGGGGGCCCATGATCCTAGAAGAAGAGGATCTGGAAAGGATGGCTGAAGCCCTGCAGAAATCCTCCCGCATCAAAGAACTCATCCGAAGGATGGCAGGGATAAGCTAGCTCTCCTTCTCACCCTTCAGACTGGCTACTCTCTGCTGGATGATATCGGCCGCAACCTCGTTTATCGTCTTCTTTCCGGCGGCGATCTGAGCCATCAGTTGCTCCTTTCGGGCCAGGGCCTCCCTCATCTCTTCCATAGAGAGGGTCGAACCGGCCTGCACGATCTCCAGGGTCTCCTCCTCAGGTCTGGAGAGAGGAACTTCGAGCTCGATGGGAATCCTGTCCACAGGTATTCCGGCCTCCTCCAAGAGGACCAGACCCATCTTGTCGGGATATCCCTCGGCATACACCACCCGCCTAATGCCCGCGTTCACGATCATCTTGGCACAGGTGTTGCAGGGGACGATGGTGGTGTAAAGGACGCCACCCCGGGAGTCCTTGCCAGCGAAGAGGAGGGCATTCATCTCGGAGTGGACACCCGTGCAGATTTCCATCCTCTCCCCCGAGGGGATCTTCAACTCATCCCTTATACAGCCGATCTCTTCACAATGGGGCATGGCCCTTGGATTCCCGTTATACCCGGTGCTGACGATGACGTCACCGTTGACAACCACTGCCCCTATCTGCCTCCTTAGACAAGTGCTCCTCTTGGCAACATCCACGGCTATGCGGAGATAGTACTCGTCCCGAGGGATCCTGCTCATCGGTCGGTCACCATAGCCTCGCAGTCTATAAAACCCTTTCAGGAGAGAGGTCCTCTAAGGTCGGGCGACATGAGCGACTGTGAAGGTTTCTCTCGAGCCGTTGCAGTCGGGCCATGGATATGCTGTACGCACGTGGATTCGGGCTCCGTAAGGAAGATTCACTCTGAATCCGCCTGCAGATGGCCGCAAGCTGCCAAGACCCCCGCAAGGAGGTTATATAAACTTTGATTTATATGGGCGATGGCTCATAAACACATCGAGACTCTCATAGTCTGTCTGTCCAACCCCGTGCGGTTAGAGATTCTGATTGCATTGGCGGAGGGGGAGCACTGTGTCAAGGACTTGGTCGCAAGAACGGGTCGAGAACAACCCCTCGTCTCCTACCATCTTCGACGGTTGAGGGATTGTGGACTGGTTACAAACAGGCGTGAGGCCCAAAAGTCCTTCTACGAACTCTCCGCACCATCAATCGTCGACTTGCTCAATGGCTTAGAGAGGGCCTCGCTGGACATCGAACCACTCTGTAAGGATCCCACCTGCGGGGGCAGTGGTTGAGGAAATCGAGGAGGGAACTGTCTCTCCTTGACAAGTACCTAACCCTTTGGATTTTCGCAGCCATGGCTATCGGAGTGAGCCTGGGTACTGCTGCTCCACAATTGGCTCACACGCTGGACTCTGTGCGCGTCGACACAATATCCCTTCCGCTGGCTGCAGGTCTGCTCTTGATGATGTATCCCCCCCTCGCGCGGGTGCGCTACGAGGAGATACCCAGAATAGCAACATCAAGGAAGATGCTTGCAGTATCCCTTCTTCAGAACTGGCTCATAGGTCCTTTCCTGATGTTCGGTCTCGCCTGGGCCTTCCTTCCAGATCTTCCAGAGTATCGTATCGGGTTGATAATTGTGGGCCTCGCGCGCTGCATAGCTATGGTCCTGGTGTGGAACGAACTCGCTGGAGGTCACAGAGAGTACGCTGCCATTCTCGTCGCCTTGAACTCTGTATTTCAGATGCTCTTATACTCGATACTCGCCTATTTCTTCGTCACTGTCCTCTCTGGACTGGTGGGGGGTTTGGGCGCTTCGACGACGGTGGACGTCTCGCTCTGGGATGTAGCCAAAGCGGTCTTAGTCTACCTGGGTATTCCTCTGGTGGGGGGAATGATTACCCGAGCCTACCTAACCAGGAGGCGAGGGAGAGAGTGGTATGAGGGCGTGTTCTCGGTACGAATCGCACCCTTGGCCCTACTAGCGCTTCTCTTCACCGTCGTTGTGATGTTCTCCATGAAGGGGGAGCTGATCGTCC
>CAYFYB010000009.1:0-57421 GCA_964347345.1 uncultured Methanomassiliicoccales archaeon
CCTCTACCTCATCCACTGGCCCGTGGAGAGCGAGCGCCTCGACACATGGCGCGCCTTGGAATCAATCCGAGAGGCGGGGAGGTGCCGATCCATCGGAGTCTCCAACTACATGGTCCGCCACCTGGAGGAGCTCCTCGATCATTCTGAGGTCCTTCCGGCCGTCAACCAGATTGAGCTGCATCCGTGGAACTACGCCTCGCGGAAGGCGACGGTTGACCTCTGTCGCCGGAAGGGGATCCTGGTGGAAGCCTATAGTCCCCTGACCAAGGGACGGATGCTCCGCGACCGCCAGCTAGACGAGATAGCGACGGCCCACGAAAAGACCCCCGCCCAGGTCCTCCTCCGATGGGGAATCCAGCACGGTTTCGTCGAGATCCCTAAGTCCTCTCGGTCGGAGCGCATCCGTGAGAACGTCGCCATCTTCGATTTCGAACTCTCCGGCGACGATATGGATACCCTGGATTCCCTGGACCGGGCCTTGGCGACTAGTTGGGATCCCACAGGCACGCCGTAGATCCTTTTTGACGACCTCACCATGGCTGCGGCGGGCGTTTGGGGAATCCCGGGGCGCGATCTGTCTCTTGGAGTGACCCGCGGGACAGAAGTGGCCGGATCTGATTCTATCCCGGTTCGAGACCTTGAGAGACTGACGACCCTGCCGAGGTCTTGGCGGTCCACCGCTGCCTAACAGTCCCCTACCGAAGGTGGGAGCAGACTAGATCTGGGTTGTGGAGGGACTCGTGGGGCCCGGCCTCGAAGATCAGACCCTCGATGAAGCTGAAGACCAGGCGGCCAGTATCCTGGATTACAATCCCCTCGCCCTTGATCACGACGTTGAAGACGGCTCCCACAGTGGTCTCCGTCCCCCTCTCGAAGTCGATGAACACTGCCACGGCGGGTTGCTCTACGGAGCTCTCCCCCGTAGCCAGGTTCGTGCGAACGACTGTCCCGTGGATGTGGAGCTGAACGGCGGATAGGTCACCTTCCCTGTCGAAGAAGACCAGCTCCACGAAGTTCAGGGTCCGGTCCTCCCGCAGGGTGTAATCCCCACAGTCGATTTCGACGACCTCTTCGAATACAAAGCGGTTCATCACGGGCCTTGCAGCGGCTGCGGGCGTCATGACCAGGGCCAACAGGAGCAAGCAGAGTCCTCCTGCCAAAAGTCCTGCATGCCTCATGCTTATGCGCTCACCTCCTCCCGCCGTGCGAGCCCTGGGTACTTCTACGCGCCCCTCCTCGGCGCAGTCCCTGACGTGCTATGACATGCTGTTGCTAAAAACATTTCCCGTGATTATCGAGTCTGATAGCATTGCCCCCGTCCGCCGGTGAGGAGGCCTTGAGATAGTGTACAAGTAGTTGGTCGTTCATTGGATGCCTCAAGGCCGGAGGGGTTGGGAAGATGATGGGCAAGCGGGTATGGAGCGTGGTCCTCGTTGCTGCGGTGGTGGTCGTCGCCGTAGTCGGCGTCTTCATCGCGGTCTCTGTCATGCAGCCACCGGCCACATCGCCGCCGCCTCCACCACCTTCAGAGCCTCCACCACCTTCAGAGCCTCCGCCCCCCTCGGAGCCTCCTCCGCCCCAAGAGTCATCGGATTGTCCAAGGTCGGTTGGCCTCTGCATTGAACGCAACGTGACCCGAGTGATTGATGGGGACACCCTCGATGTCGAAGGGGATCTCCGAATTCGGCTCGTGCTCGTCGATGCTCCCGAGCTGAGCGAATCTGGTGGGCCTGAGGCCCGGGACTACCTTGTAAACCTCTGTCTCGGCTCCCTCGCCCTGATAGACGAGGACGATTTCCAGATTGGCGACGACCCATATGGCCGAATTCTCGCCGTTGTCTACTGTGGCGGGACGAACGCAAATGCGGCCGTGATCTCCTCAGGTCACGCGGATACATACTACCTCTACTGCTCCGAGAGTGAATTCGGGGGTGAGGCATGGACGGGATGCTCATCCCCGCCGCCTCCACCGCCACCACCGCCGCAGGAGGAGAACTGCGACCCCTCTTATCCGGATGTCTGCATACCACCCCCGCCGCCAGACCTGGATTGTGCGGACATACCCTACCGGAACTTCCGGGTCCTTCCTCCCGATCCGCATCGATTTGATGGGGATGGGGATGGGATCGGGTGCGAGACTTGATGGGTAGGAATACACACCGCATGCCCAAACTGACGGAAGGCGAATGGGTGGCGGCGGTCTAGCCGAGTAAACGACGGAGAGAGCAGGGACCTTCTGCGGCGTCGGTATAAGAACCACCGGTGCGTTCCAATATCCAGGGAGCCTGAAATGAATGCAGGATATCCCGCCAAAGCGGTGGTGATCACAGGCGCATCATCGGGGATCGGTGAGGCCTGCGCCCTCCGTCTTGCTAAGAGAGGCGTACGCGTGTTCGCAGGCGTGAGGAACGAGTCTGATGGAGCATCCATGGAACAGAAGGCCTCCAGAGGACTGACGCCTGTTCTGATGGACGTCACCATCCCCGAGACGATTGCATCAGCGCGGCGGACAATCGAGGACGCCCTCGACGGAGAGGGCCTGGACGGGCTAGTGAACAGCGCTGGCATCTACTTCGGCGGTCCACTGGAGTTCTCTTCCCTTAACGAGATGCGCAAGGAATTCGATGTAAACCTATTCGGTGCGATTGCAGTCACACAGGCATTTCTACCGTTCCTTCGCACCACTGGTGGACGAATAGTCAACATAAGTTCGGTCAGCGGTCTGATTGCGCTCCCGTTCTTCGGACCGTATGCCGCAAGCAAGTTCGCCCTAGAGGCCATTTCGGACTCGTGGCGTGTAGAACTGAAACCATGGGGAATCTGGGTTGCGGTCGTGGAACCGGGAGTTGTGGATACACCTCTGCGAGAGAAGACCATCGCGACTCTGAGGAGAGCCAGGGAAGGCTTTCCCCCCGAGGCGCATGAACTCTATGGTCACATCTTCGGCTCGGCGGAACGGCAGCAAGAGCGAGGTATTCCCGCAGAGCGTGTTGCTGAGGCGGTCGAGCATGCCTTGTTCTCTCGCAGTCCCAAACGCCGTTACCTGGTGGGACCGGATGCCATAGTCTTCTCCATCTTCCGGAAGTTGCCCGTCGCGTTCCGTGACTGGCTAATCGCAAGGCACATCGAAACACACCACGGACCTCAGTCCAAACCTGATCTGGAATCCGGGGATGGATGACGACGAAGCCCACGCTGTCATTGGCCATCGAAGTCTGGAATCCTGGACTGTATGTCAAGGGAGAGGCAGAGGTCCCTGGGCGGAATCGGTTCCGAATAGTGTTCCTGCCCGGCCCTGGCGGTATGAGTCGACTTCAGAAGTGCGAGCAAGAGCTAAGATATCGAGGGGACGGTCTCGACACCTGGTTTCGAAGGGACTAATCTCCCCATGGTCAATCCGTAGATCGAGATTAGAATAAGAGGCAGGTGTAGCACGAGCATCCAGAGGGTGTATTCCGGGACGATGAAGAGGGTCATGGCGTTGAAGAAGCCAAGGATGAGGCCGACAAGACTGGTCACGGTGAGGAGACTCGGATTATGATTCGGATAGATGAGTGTCAGTATGGCCAAAACAACCGGAGTGGTTGGACAGAAGAAGATTCCATAGTCCGAGGTGAGAAGTAGTAGAGGGCTGAAGTCGGGGCTGAGGTCATCCGCGACGGGGAACCAGAATGCAAGAATCGCGAGGGGGACTACCCAGTACCTCCACGTTGGGAGCCTGCGAGGAGTGAAGTCATTCTGCGGCCTGTAAGCCTCCCAGATCCAGAAGAGGGCGACGGCGATCATCGGTACCATGTTTCCTGTCAACACCACAGGCCCGTAGCTCTCCGTGAAGGCGATGTTGTTCGCAAAGGCGAGAAAGACAAACAGGGCCGCGAAGTGAACGTCGAAAACCCTCCCGAATCTGTTCCCATACCTGTAAATCAAGACAACTAGGAGAGCAGTGGTCACGTGAAAGAAGGGGGAGAGCAATGAGAATGTACCCGAGACAGTCTTCAGGACCTCCACCGTGATTTCTGGGGTCTCTGTCTGACTGAAGGGGACGTTAGTGATTGGCGGAAGGAAGAATGACAGTGTGATCAGCACATAGATCAGACGCCTCACTCTAACGTTCGTAGTCTTTCCCCCGGCGTATACGTTGACGATTGCCCGGACACACGTGACTAGGAATGGGCGGACCCTTCGTGTCACACCACTAGCCTGGGAGATATGAAGATGATATGCACCATAGTGGCCCAACTGCTGTCAACTAGGATATGCACGATTGCTACGTCAGCCATCCAGCTCATTCGCCGAGAGAGTTGATCGTCGTCCAAAGGTAGACTCTCCATTTGGAGCATAGCGGTATGCTGCTGTGCAGTGACCTGCCCGCGCAAAACCTATCTATAGAGTCTAGAGTATAGCAGGGCCTGTTGGGGTCCTGTCCCTTAGCCCCTAGCCTCAGGCGGGTCCTATGCCCTTCGACGATCTCCGCTCACCGTTGGCCTTCCTGGAGGAGACGCTAGGCGTCCTCCCCAACCTAGAGGTTCTCAAAGAGTACGAGGCCTGGTGGCGGGAAGGCCAGACCATCTCCGCTGCCGTCGACCGCCAGGGCACTCCCTGGCTAAAGATGTTCGACCGGTACGGCAACCGGGTTGACGAGATTCTCTACCCGCCCGAGTACTGGGCCATGTTGAGGAAGGGCTACGAAGCCGGCTCCGTGTGGAGGGTCTTCGATGAAGGATCCGTGCTGCCCTTCTTCCTGCTGGGCTACGTCACGGCTTTCCACGACCCAGGCCTCAACTGTCCCTATGCCGTCTCCCTGTCCACAGCTCTCCCCCTGGAGAAGTACGGGGGCGAGGAGCTGAAAGCTGCATATCTCCCCCAGATGCTGAAGAGGGAAGGCATGCCATGGCAGGGAGCTACCTGGATGACGGAGGTTAAGGGAGGCTCGGACCTCGGGGGCGCGGTGGAAACTTTGGCGGTGGCTCATGGGGACCGCTGGCTCTTGACGGGGGAGAAGTACTTCGCCAGCAACGTGGGGGCTGAGCTGGCGGTGGTCGCTGCCCGTCCTGAAGGTGCTCCTAAAGACGTGCGGGGCCTGGCTCTCTTCCTCCTGCCGAAGTACCGGGAGGACGGCAGTCTCAACTACACTGTCCGCCGCCTGAAGGACAAGACGGGGACCCGTTCCGTACCTACCGGCGAGGTGGAGTTTAGGGAGAGCGAGGCGTTCCTCCTGGGAAGACAAGAGCGGGGCATTTACCTGATCCTGGAGGTGCTGAACGTCTCCAGGGTCGCCAACAGTGTGAGCAGCGCGGCCCTAACCCAGCGGGCGCTAGCCGATGCCATTGAATATGCGGAGAACCGGACGGCCTTCGGGAAGCCTGTCCGGGAGCACCCCCTGATGGAGACCCAGATAGCGGAGCGGACTGCCTGGCTGCGGAGGGCCTTCGCCCTGGCCTGGGAGTCAGTCCGACTCCTCGATGAGGTCTGGCGGGAGGAGTACCCGTACTCGGACCGCTACCACCTCTTCCGATTGATCGCCCACCTGGCCAAGTACTGGACAGCAGAGACTGCGGCTCTGACGGCCAAGTGGTCCATGGAGGTGCACGGCGGAATGGGCGTCCTAGAAGAGTACTCCGTGGAGCGATGGTTCCGGGAAGCCATGGTGCTCTCCATCTGGGAAGGGACCTCTCATCGACACATCCTGGATGGGCTGGAGGCCATGGAGCGAAAGGGGGCCCACAAACTCCTGTTCGAGCACCTCTCCGGCAGGGCAGATCCCCGGTCCTTGGAGATGATCGTGTCGAGGGTCGAAAACCATTTGTCCCTTCCAATGAGGGAGAAAGAAGGTGGGGCAGAACTCCTGTTTTGGGATCTGGGGAAATTCACTGCCGATACGCTCCTGGGGAAGCCTTAGCGGCCTCGTTTCTGTGAGGCCTGAGGGTGAAAACCGTGAAGGTATGATTTTGGATTCGGGCCCTGAAGCGACAGAAGTATCCACAGGCAAGTAAAACACTAACACAGAGGTCAAAAAGCCGAACCTGAATTCGCAGGCGGGGGCCCTGGATGGTCATATGCACAGAATGTGGGACGCGTAATGACGAGGACGCGAGGTTCTGTAACAGCTGCGGTGCCTCCCTCACGGGCGGCACGGGAAAAGCTGAACCAGAGTGGCGCAAGAAGGCGGAGGATGAATGCGCCAAGACTCGCGGGGGCCAGATATTCTGGGGACTGATAGTCGTCTTCATCGGCGCCTGGCTCATATTCGAGTTCGGGATAAAGAACATCGAAGGACTGCCACAGTGGGTCTACGAACTCACACCCTGGTGGATCATTCCCGTCATAATTGGCATCGCAATCATTATCGCGGGCGTCAGGCTCGCCGCGGGGAGAGGGCGCGAGACCTGCGATTAGCCTAGTCTGAATAGACCTTACAGTCCTCTACGCAATCTCTGCATGCTCTGATATGTTGCCAACGGGAAAGCTGGATCCGCGTGTCCAGGAATAGAAACGAGAACAGGACTCCCATGACGCCGAAAACCACGCTACCGGACAGCTCAAGAAAGCCTACGACCACGAGGAAGAATCCGACGACGAGGAGGCTGTTGGAGATTATTCTCGCGTAGGCCCTGTTGAGCGGTAGCACCGTTTCTACATACTTGGCGCCAACGAGTGCAAGGCCGAGAACAAGTGCTGCCTGGAGTACGCCAACTGGCAGTCCGACCGGCAGGGCGACGTAGAGGCTCATCAAGAGAACCGATACAATGGATCCTGCGGCAAGCCCGGTGCACCCCGCACAGAGGGTTCTGCCTTTCCAGTTGAACGTATGGCTATTGAAATGCCCACAGTCGGGGTGATGGCCCCGACGAGCTCTAGCCTGGGCTAGCTGCCTTGGCACCTCTTCATTGTTCGACCCTATGAGCCTCCTCATCCAAGCTGGCCTGATGGTGAGGGATATGCCGAACAAGCAGCTGGCAATGAACGCACCTCCGACTAGCAGCTTGTCCAGCAAGTTGGGAGAGGGTGCAGTCGAGAGGGGTTGCCACGATACCGTCACGATCATGGCCGTTGCTGTCGCCGAGAGAATCATTAGGTAGATGACGGTCCTCTTCTGGCTCAAATGAGACGCCTCAGGTTCTTCAAGACTTTCTGGCTCAACATGTGACGGTACACCCTTCTCCTTACCTTGTGTCGGGAGAACATCCCCGCTATGCTCCGCGGGACGGAACCGTAGAAGGCATTGTAGCATTGGAATAGCTCTTCCTGCACCTCGCGTCGAGTCAGGAACTCCGTTGGCATGATGGCGTGGGCCATGTCGTAGTGTGCGTAGTATGGGTCTTCAATCCAGCCGTTTCGAAGGGCCTCGTCGTGGACGTCTGTACCGGGGTAGGGCGTGAGGACGGTGTATATCGCGAGATCGGCCCCCAGGTCAAGAGAGAACTGGCGAAGCTGGTCGATGGATTCGGTGGTATCCCTTCGCGAGCCGATGACGAACATGGCATGGGCGAAGATACCGTTGTCCTGGAGGATCTTCGTCGCTTGGAACGCGTCCTCTACCCGCGCCCCCTTCTTGAAGTCTCTCAACACCTCAGGAGAATCGTTCTCCACACCGACGAGAATCCAGTTGTTGCCTACGTCCCTCAGCTTTGCCACGCGCCCCGGGTTCTGGACTATGTCATCCGTTCTTGCCTGGAAGAACCAGGTGACGTCGTCCGTGAATCCCCGGTGTCGTAGCTCCTCCCATAATCGCTCTCCGCGCACTCTGTAGCTGAAGTTGTCGTCCGTGAACCACAGGAACTCCCCACCGAACCTCTCGTGGAGATGCTCCATTTCATCGGCGATCCTCTTCGGCGACTTGGTCCTCCATTCACCGTTCCAGTGCTTCCACTGGCTGCAGAAGGTACACCGATACTTGCAGCCCCGGGAGCCCTCCAGAATCATGTACCTGACGTTCCTGCCGGCCATCATGGTGAAGTGATACTTCGGGAGGTTCTCCTCAACGAGGTGATAGGCTGGATACGGGAGGGCATCGAGGTTGTCGATGAGCGGCCGTTCCGGTGTGTGGACGATCTCTCCGTCATGTCTGTAGGAGAGGCCGTTTACCTGGGTGAGATCGCGACCGTCCCTCAGTGTCTTGATGAGCTCCAGGAGGGTGACCTCTCCCTCGCCCCGGACGATGAAGTCTATCTCTGGGAAGTCCCTCAGAGATTCGTCAGGTGTGGAGGAGAAGTGCTGGCCGCCCAGAACTGTGACGATGTCATCGTCAACGGTCTTCGCTATCTCCGCCACCCTTGCGCACACATAGGCGTTGCAGGTGAATCCCGACGCGGCGACGATCGACGGGTGGTCCGATTCGATCCTCCTCTCTATGTCCTTCCAGTCCTTCCCTTCAGCCTGACAATCAAGGACCCCTGTCCTCACGTCCGGCAATTGCTGTTCCACGTAGGCCGCCAGGACCAAGAGTCCCGTGGGGGGCGGCAGGTACTCACCCATCAGAAACCAGTAGTCCTTGGGTGGCTCAACGAAGAGTAGCTCCGTTATGGCTTTCTCCTTCAGTCTCATTCCGCTGCCCCACCCGCCTCCAATGAGCCTTACTCTCGGAGAGCGTACTAGAATTCTGCGTAGGTATAATAGGTATCCATGCGGGCGGTGAGTCCACCGGGTCGACAGGTCGGGAGAGCCCTGGCCACCCGGCGGAGTACGAGCTCTCATGGCCCGCCAGAATGTAGCATCGGGCTCGAAATGCCGCACCATGTGCGACAGCTACTCCCGATGGAAATCCATATGCCCGCGGCGCGCATACCCCACGAGAGCTAGGTGATACCGTGGAGGAACCGGTCTGGCCCAGGCCTGTGGCAATCTGCGTCCTGACGAGGGGCGATCAGATATTCGTTTTCGAGGGACATGACTCGGTGAAGGACGAAGTGTTCTATCGTCCGCTGGGAGGCACCATAGAGTTCGGCGAGTATGGTCACGACGCCGTTCAGCGTGAAATCAGGGAGGAGATCGGAGAACGGGTCGTCAATCTGAGATATCTGGGCGTCTGCGAAAACATGTTCGGATATCAAGGACGGCGCGGACACGAGATCGTCCTCGTCTACAAAGGGGACTTCGAGGATGAGTCGATGTACGGGAAAGAGAGCGTTTGCGGTCGCGAGGAGGATGGCAGCCCCTTCAAGGCTCTATGGAAGCCCGTGACAGATTTCCAGGATGGGAACGCCCCACTGTATCCGGACGGACTCTTGGAGCTCATCACGAAGCTACGATCCATCTAGAGGAGTTCCGGAGGCAGGCACTATGATCAGACCCTTGTGGGAGTTCCGCGCCGCTTCAGGGGGAACTAGTCGCGGGCAACGCGGGGCCAATTCTGGGCGATGGCCAGCAAGTCCGTAACACCACCCACGTAACTCTCTATGTAGCCACATTTCACGCAGACGTAATGGTCTAGGGGTGTGAGTCTCCCAAACACGCCTCCGAGAGGAATCGTGTTGCTGGCAAAAGTGCCGCGCTTGAAGGGAATCTGGGCCCCCGAACGGATGTCTTGGGAATCACACTTCGGACACTGCCCTTCGCGAAGAGAGGTCTCGGGCATGGCACTTGATACCCGTCTGAAACGAAATACTCTGCGTCCCTGTGATACCTGCGATGAGGGTTTTTAGTGCCATCTCCATTACGGACACGATGGAGAAAGTCAACCTCGCCCAGAAGTTCTCATTGTTCGAGGATTTCTGGAGGCCAAAGATCGTAGGGGAGCTCAACGACTTCTACGTCAAGGTGGTCAAGATGAAGGGAGAGTTCGTCTGGCACCACCATGAAGAGGAGGACGAGATGTTCCTGGTGGTTAAGGGGAACCTTTCGATCCGACTCCGGGATGAAGAGATACGTCTGACGGAGGGCGAATTCGCCATCGTGCCCCGCGGCGTCCAGCACAAGCCCGTGGCCGAGGGTGAGGTCCACATCCTTCTGCTCGAGCCAAAGTCCACCGTGAACACAGGCAATGTTCGTGACGAGAGGACCGCAGAGGCGGAGAGGATTTAGGAAGGGAGCTATCCTGCCGGCGGCAAGCGTGCTCGCGTTGAGCTCATGCCTAAGAGGTGCATTTCGTGCTCCAACATTTCCTGCAGACCGTCCTCCAAGGACCGGGGGCTGAAGCCTAGCTCCCTCTGGGCCTTTTCGGGGCTGCCCAGATACGTTGCGCCGGCTCCCACGCGAAGAGTCTCCGACACGTCTTTCTCTGACCAGAAGGCAAGTCGGCTGAAGGGTCCGGCTGCTGCAGAAAGGAACCTCAGCGTCCCTGGTGAGATTCGGAGTTTCGGAGCCTGAATGCCCGTGATGCGTTCTGCAATCTCGAAGGCCTCGATGAGAGGGTGCCTCGGCCCAGCGATTATGTAAGTTTCTCCTGGCTTCCCCTTCTCCATGGCTAGCAGGTGGGCCTGGGCCATGTCGTCGACGTAACCCCAGCAGTAGGCCGTCCCTTTCGGCAGCACGCGCAGCTTGCCCTGTAGGTAGCGCTGGAAGATGGGGCGGAGAGGTCCCGTGTCACCGGGTCCATAGATGACCCCGGGCATTACAATCACCAAGGGCAACCCTCGTTTCTGGAAGGGCTCCGCCACCTCGTAGTGGGCGGCCCATTTGGTCCGATCATATTCACTGAGGTGGGGGCCAGAATATCGATAGCTCTCATCCTTCACGTGACCTTGAGTGTCGGAGAAGACGGCGAGGGTACTCGTGTAGACGCCCTTGGGCACTCCCAGGTCCTCCATGACCTCCAAGACATTCCGGGTTCCCAGAACGTTGACACGTTTACCCGGTGTTTTGTCGCGGACTCCAATTTTGAACCATCCCGCCACGTGAAAGACGCCGTCGACGCCCTCCATGGGAGTTCTTAGGGTCTCCTTCTCTGTGATGTCTCCCTGATGGATTTCCACGCCTCGGTCGATCAGGGTCTGCGCCTTCGCCTGGCTCCGGACGAGGGCGACCACGTCATGTCCTTCGTCGAGGAGGAGATGTGCCAGGGCCCCTCCAAGAAAACCCGTGGCCCCTGTGATGAAGTATTTCATGTTCTAACCGCCTACTGGACAGACCTAAGTTCCTCATGGCTTATTCGTCTTGCTGGCTCTGCGTGGGCTGAATTCAACACCAGCCCCGTTGTGCGTCCAGGCAGGTGAAAGGGATGGACAACAACCCGCTGCCCTCGTTCCTCCAGATGAAAAAGCATAAGACAGGGTCGGGCCTTGGGTGCCGGTGGTGATTCCACGGTCCGTGTCCTCTTCGTCTCACCCTACGACGCCGCCCGGGGGCCCATGGCAGAGGCCTTTGCCCTCGCCCGCGGTGACGAGGAGATGGACTTCTTCTCCGCTGGCCTCGTCCCCTCCGGCTTCGTCAGGCCCCAGGCCCTCTCCGTCCTGGAGGAGGTAGGCTTAGAGGTCTCCTGGGAGCATCCCCGATACCTGCTGCCTGAGCACCTGATAGGCGTCGACTTCCTGGTTACCATTGACTGCCGCGTGGAGGATAGGAGGCTGAAGTACTTCCAGGGAAAGACCATCAGATGGAAGGTGGAGGACCCCTTAAACAAGGGCCTGGACGTAAACTTCTACAGGAGGAGCCGGGACCAGATCGATGCCCTGGTGAAGGAGCTGGTGGAGGCCCTGCGTTCCGGCACTGTGGAGGAGATGGTGGAGAAGCCGAAGGAAGAGGCGGAGGCCTCCTGACGCAGCCAGATGGCAACCTATGCCGCCTGACTATTCCCGTGCAGGATTGAAGAAGGCGATGAGTGACTATCGGGATGACTGTATCATCTGCCGTGGAGCCGCGGGCGACGAGGAACTTCGAAGGGTCGAGGTCTGGCATGATCGGAGCTGGCGTCTCACGGTCAGTCTTGAAACCGAGGTCAGAGGTTTCGCATATCTCGAACCAAAGCGTCACATCCCCACCGTGACAGACCTGGATGGTGAAGAGGCGCAGTCGCTTGGCGAGGTCCTGGCCGAGGTCACGAGAACTCTTCGAGAGGCAACGGAGGCAGACGCCGTATACGTGTACATCTTTGGCACTGGCGTTCCCCATCTGCATCTTCATCTGGCCCCTCATCGGGAGGGCGACGCCTTGAGCTCCCAGATCATCAAGGGAAAGGTCCGCCCAGAGAAGCTCCCCACGGGCGCAGTGCGATACGTGAGCGATGAGTTTCCGCTCCTGCCCGGGGGGGAGCTGCGTCGCATCGCCGAGACTGTCCGTGAACGACTCTCATCCCAGCAATAGCCCTCGGGCGGAATCAAGGAAAGGAGTGAGGAGTGCGGGGGGTGGGATTTTCAGGCCTTGAGGCCGTTTGAACCCACGAACTCCTTCGAGACAGGATGTCCCATCGGAACTCTTGTGGACTCCAGATCTTAAGTCCTGCGCCGTTGTCCAGGCTTAGCTACCCCCGCACCAGTTTGAATATTGTGAGCCTCTATAAAGGGTGCGTCTCTATGACCCGATTAGGAGGAATCGCTGCCCCACCGACGGAAAGATCACTGGCCTGAACCCTCCGCCGCCGTCAGCCTGCTGGCAGTGTTGACGAGGGCCATATGGGTGAAGGCCTGGGGGAAATTTCCCAGGAACCTCTTTGTCTCAGGGTCGAGCATCTCCGCGAAGAGACCGAGATGGTTCGCGTATCCGACGATCTCATCGAAGGCCTCCCTCGCTTCCATCAGCCTTCCCGCCTTCACCAGACCGTCCACCAGCCAGAAGCTGAGCATCAGGAATGCCCCCTCTCGAGGCCCCTTCTCTCGGAACCGATTGACCAGCGGGCCATTGCCCAGGTCCCGCCTTATCCTCTCCAGCGAGCCCAGGAACCTAGCGTCGTCCCCTGGCAGGAAGTCCACAAGGGGCATCACCAGGATGCTCCCATCCACCTCCTTCCCACCGTAGTACTGGACGAAGGAGCCAAGCTGCTCATCGAAGCCCTCTTGCAGCACCTTCTTCCTTATCTTGTCCCTGACATTGGCCCAGAGGTCCGCGCGCCGCCTGTTTCCCCACCGCTGGGCGATCTTAACGGCTCTGTCCATGGCCACCCAGGCCATGACGTCGGAATACACGTAGTTTCTCTCAACCTCCCGGAGTTCCCAGATACCGCTGTCAGGCCTCTCCCAGTTGGCGGCCACAAAGTTGGCTAATGCTTCCACCGTTCGCCATATGTCGTCGTTCATGTCCTCCTCCGTGTGATAACTGAAGTGAAGGGCATCTATGACAGAGCCATACACGTCCAGCTGGAACTGGCTGTAGGCGGCATTTCCAGACCGAACGGGCCTCGCCCCTCTGTAGCCCCGGAGATGGGAGAGCACCTTCTCTTCCAGGACCGAATCCCCCTCCACTCCGTACATGATCTGCAGGTTCTCGGGATCCAGGGTGTGGCCCCGCAGCCTCCGGATTATCCAATGCCGAAACCTGCGCTCCTCCTCCGTGTAGCCGCAGGTGTGGAAGGCCGAAAGGACGAAGGCGGAGTCCCTCAGCCAGGAGTAACGGTAGTCCCAGTTCTTGCTTCCTGTTGGAATCTCAGGCAGGGAGGTGGTGGGTGCGGCTATGATGGCCCCCGTGGGCTCGTAGGTCATGAGCTTGAGGACCAGCATGGACCTCTTCACCATGGACGTCAGGTGACCCGTGAAGGCGCACCGCTTGACCCAGTCTCTCCAGAAGGCCACCGTCTTCTCCAGCTTCTCCGCAGGCAGGAACTCCTCGATGGGGCGAAGGTAGTCATCGTTCCACCGAAGGACCATCCACCTCTCATCGCCCTCACGGAGGTCCTCCTCAGCGCTGCAGATGCCGTCCCCAGTCCTCAGGGGCAGGTCCGTGGTCAGGCTGAGCCACTCTTTCAGACCTTGCGCGAGGCACCCCTCGTCCTCCAACAGCAGTCGCGTATGACCCAGGCCATACCCGAAGCGGGGCTCGTAGAGGATCTTGGCCTTGACCCTGCCATCGATGCATCGAAGTCGACGATGGACCTCATGGAAGGCCTCCAGCTCCTCGTTCTTCAGGTAGCACGGCATGTAGTCCACTAACTCCAGGGACCCGTCACCACTCCTGAGGAGCGTACGAAGGACGTTGGTGTTCTTGACGTAAACCTGGTGGGTCTCGTGCTTCCCTTCGATGGAGACGGCGAACCTGCCTCCTACCTCGGGGTCCAGCAGGGCTGCGAAGACACTCGGAGAATCGAAGCGAGGGAAACAGAGCCAGTCTATGCTTCCATACCTCGACACCAGGGCAGCGGAGTTCACGTCCCCGATCAGCCCGTAGTCCTCAATGTCGCAGTGGCCATTGTCTGATTCCATCTACGTTATGCTACCTGGCATGCTGCCTTAAAAAGGCCGCGGGTCGAGTATCCCTGGTGATGTGGTTGTGCTGAGAGTCGGTCAACGACTTATGGCGGACAGGATCCGCCAGAACGAAGGACTGTGACGCGGACCGCCGGGATGCCCCTCGGCCGATCGATCACGGCCCGGACCTCGTACACCGCCGCGAGATTCTCCGCCGTAATGACCTCTTCTAGGTTGCCAGCGGCGTAGATGCGTCCCTGATGGAGGAGGATGGCCTTGTCACAGTAGCGGGCCGCCATGTTGAGGTCATGGAAGACGGCTACCACCAGCAGTCGCCGATCCTTCCGAAGGCGGGTGATGAGTTCCATGATCTCGTACTGGTAGCGGAGATCCAGGTGGGCCGTCGGCTCGTCCAAGAGGAGGATACGCGGTCCCTGGACCAATGCCCGCGCGACGATGACTCGCTGCTGCTCCCCACCGCTCAGCTGTCCGAAGGGCCTCGCTTCCAGCTCCCACGTGCCCGTGGCCTCCATGGCTTCCCTCACAGCCCGGAAGTCGGCCTCCGTCTCCACCTCGAAACGGTCCAGATGGGGACTGCGGCCCATGAGGACCACCTCGAAGGCGGTGAACTCGAAGTCCACCCGACTCTTCTGGGGCACGACCCCCATGAGTTTGGCCCGCTGCCTGTTGGGCAAGTCCAGCAGGCTCCTCTCATCTAGAAGGACAGTTCCCCGTAGTGGTGAAAGCACGCCACTGAGGGCCCTCAGCAGGGTCGTCTTCCCGGAGCCGTTGGGGCCGAGGACGCCCAAGGCCTCGCCCGGACCGATCCTGAGGCTCACGTCCTCCAGGGCGGTCACACCATCGTAGGCGCAGGTGAGGCCGTCCACCTCAAGGCGCATGGCTCAGCCTCCGCTGCCTCAGCAGGTAGATGAAGAAGGGAGCCCCGCAGAAGGCCGTCACGATGCCCAAAGGTATCTCCCCCGGCGCCAGTACGGTCCTCGCCAGGGCATCTGCCCACACGAGGAAGATTGCCCCACCGAGAGCCGCGGCAGGGAAAAGGACGCGATGGTTGGGTCCCAGGAGCATGCGGATGATGTGGGGCACGATGAGGCCGACGAAGGCGATGATGCCGCTGACGGCCACCGCCAGGCTGGTCAGGACCGCTGGGACCACGATGAGGATCCTACGAACGAGGGCGACATCGACGCCCAGCTGGGTCGCCGTCTCCTCCCCCGTGAGCATGACGTTTACGTCTCTGGCGAAGACCTGAAGGACAAGGGCCCCGGCGAGGACGGCGGGAAAGAGGAGGGCCACATCCAGCCATCCGTTGGTGGTTAGGTTGAGGCCTCCTAGGAGCCAGTAGATGGTCCTCTGGATGCCCACCTGCCCGAGAAAGAGGAGAAAGAAGGTGAGGGCGGAGAGGAGGGTGGCCACCGCGATGCCTGCGAGGAGGAGAGTGTCCGTGCGGATGGCGCCTCCGACCTGGGACAGGTTGTACACCAGGAAGACCGTGAGGATGCCGGCAAGGAAGGCCATGAAGCCCAGCCCCATGGTTCCCGGGAGGAAGCCGAAGCCGAAGACGAACCAGAGGGTCGCACCGAGGGCCGCTCCTGAGGACAACCCGAGGATGTACGGCTCCGCTAGGGGGTTACGGAAGAGGCCCTGCATGCCAGCACCAGAGAGGGCCAACGAGGCTCCTACGAGGGCGCCAAGAAGGATCCTGGGCAGCCTGATGGAGCGGACGATGATGGCAAATTCGTTATTCCCACCTACGAGGGCTCCGAAGAACTCCTCCAGGGACATGTTTCGAGGGACCCCCAGGCCCATGGGGCCAACAGCCCCGAAGAACAGGGAGGCCGCCAGGCTGATCGCCAGGAGGACCGGCAGCAGTACGGCCATCATCATCCTGCGGCGCAGGAGAAGGTCCAGGGCTGCTGATCCCGTGGAGTTCTTCATGCACCCACCTTCAGAGGAAGAGGTCTGGGTGAAGGAGTTGGGCCAGGTCCTCCAATGCATCCACCATCCTTGGACCCGTTCGGGCGACCTCGTTGTCGTCGATGGTGAATATCCTGCCTTCCTTGACGGCTATGATCTGGTCCCATCCCGGTCTCGCGGCGACGTCCTCTTTCGTCGTCTGGGTGAAAATGCCAACGGTGTAAACGATGATGTCGGGGTTGGACGCCACGACGAACTCGTTGCTCACCTCTCCAAAGGGAGTCGTTAGGCTCGCCCCGGCATTCCGGCCGCCAGCCATGACGATAAGGTCGTGACCGAAGGACCCTGGCCCAAAGGTCCATAGTGGGAAGAACTCCAGGTAGACAAGCGGCCGCTCCGGCACCATTGTGGAGTTTCCAGTCATCCCTACGACGGCATTGATCCTGGCCTCGAGGTCCTCTACGAGTTGCTGGGCCGCTGAAACCGTCCCCGTCACGAGCCCAACCAGGAGGATGTCTTCCAGGATGCCGTCGAGGGTCTTGGGTCCGAGGACTAGGACGGCAAGGCCCTGGGCAGCCATCCGATTGATGTCAGACATAGCTATGATGTCGGCAGCCACGACAAGGTCGGGTTTCAGAGTCAGGACGCTCTCCAGCTCCACGCTCGGGTACGTGTTGATGCGGGTGAGGTTGAGCCCTTCAAGCTCCGGGGGATGGTCGGAAACAGCGTCCACGGCAACCAGGCGAGAACCCAGGTCAAGGGCGAAGAGGATCTCCGTCGTGCTCGGCGCCAAGGAGATTATTCGTTCCACCTTCCTCGGGACGGAGACCACCCTGCCGAAGTCATCTATGACTGTAATGGTCTCCGAAGGCGAGGACCGCGTCGCGAGGGATAGCCCGTATCCCGCGGCAAAGGAGCTCACGACAGCGACGACAATGATGATGGCCGTGATCAGCTTCTTGGAGGACGGCGCCATTGCTCTCATGGTTCTCCTCTCCTATTCAAGAACAGTTGAATTTTGTAAATCCAACTTGAGTATATGTAGCTTTCGCACTCCACACCGAGAGCCTGCAGAGACCAGCCTGACGTCTCAATGATTTATAGTGTCAGACGGCTGCAGGTCCATGGATCTGCCATCTTTCTTGGGATTCAACCGCAAGGTCCGCAGGGCCCTCTTCTCATGCCTCAAGAGTCTGCCTGATGATAACTTCACCCGCGATGTCGGCATCAGCTTCGGATCCATCAGGAACGTCCTCTTCCACACCATGAGGGTCGAGGACTTCTGGGTGAACGAGTTCCTTCGCGGGCGCGATATGCTGGTCCAGAGGGAGAGAAGGGAGGAAGTCGTCACGGCGGAGGACTTGGCGGGCCTCTGGGATGAGGTGAGCTCCAGGTCGGAGGAATACATAAGGAGCCTGAGCCCAGAGGAGCTCGGAGAGATCAAAGAGCGGCGGAGGGATGGAGACGTGTCACGGAAGACCGTGGGGGAGTACCTCTTCACCTTCATGGTGCACGAGGTATACCATAAGGGGGAGGTCCTGGCGGTCCTCTGGCAGATGGGGGTGGAGCCGCCGCCGGTGGACTACTGGCGGTACTGACGAAGGGGTGGGTCCGTCTCGGCATGCTTATTTGGGACGCCCCACATGCCTAGACCTGACCACCGAGGAGATGAAGAAGACTGCTGTCGAACTGCTCCGCATGGCTGCCGCCGGGACCGCGCTTCGGGCTCTAGACCGCTTCCTGACCCCTAGCTTCAAGCATCACAACCCCCACGTGCCGTTAGGCAAGCAATCACGCGAGCCGTGCAGGAGGACGCGAAGAGTACACCCAACAAGCGATTGGACATCAAGCACGTCCTCGCCGAAGGGGATTTCGTGGCCATCCATTTCCATGTAGTCCGCAAGCCGGGGGACCCTGGCATAGCCGTGGTGCACCTCTACCGAGTCGAGGGCGATCGGATTGCAGAGGTTTGGGACATCGGACAGGAGGTACCAGCAGACACGCCCAATGAGGACGGCATGTTCTAGCGGCAGGCTCTTCCGAGGGCCGGACGTCTCCCCCACGCCGGCTCGAATGGGCCCGCCCAGATTTGAACTGGAGTCGCCAGCACCCCAAGCTGGAAGGATACCAAGCTACCCTACGGGCCCTATGACATCGAATAGTCCTGTTGCTTAAGAGGTTTCCTTCACAACTCTGCCAGGCCGTCCTTCAAAAACCTAACCGAAGGGTATGACGTCCTCGATAAGGTCCACATGAGACAGCAGCATCCTTCTGCAGCAGTACCTCTCCAACACGAGTTCGTCCAAGGCCTCCCTTGGCTCCTTCCCTGCGCTCAGCATCTGAACGTATCTCTCCCAGTCGGAACTCACTACCTTGCCGCAGGTGAAGCATCGGACGGGTATGATCAAGGGATCACCTGTAGGACTTCTGCCTCTTCTTGCGGGCCCCTCGGCCCAGGGGCTTCTTGGGGAGCTTTCTCCGGGTGTCGGGGACTATGAGGGTCCTGTCGTAGGCCTTGAATTGCTCCTCCAGTTGGTCGTCCTTGTAGAAAGTGACCAGACCACGGGCAATGGCCGTGCGGATCGCATCCGCCTGGCCCATGATACCGCCGCCGTGGACATTCACGTCGATGTCCACCTTGGAGACCTTCTCGCCGGCCACAGCCAGGGCCTCCATTATCTTCAGGCGGGCCATCTCCGGCTGGTGTATTTCCAGGGGGACCCTGTTCAGCCTCACCCGCCCCTGACCTGGCCTGATGACGGCCCTTGCGACGGCCGTCTTCCTCTTACCACTGGCCACCGCTGGACCCTTCTTCCCCTTCATGTCTGTGCTCCCAGCAGCTTAGACAGCTCCTCGAGGGTGATATAGGTTGTGGTCTTCCCCTCGATGCCAGCCTCAAGCCGCTCCGCCTCCTGTGAGCCTAGCTCCACCGGTATGCCCACGTACACCCTGAGGCGCTTGAGGGCCTCCCTGCCTCTTGTCCGCTGGTAGGGGAGCATGCCCCTGACGGTCCTCCTCAGAATCCTGTCAGGCCGCTTGGGGTAGTAGGGGCCCTTCCTCTGGCTCCCAGTTCTCCTCCGCTGCCTGTACTGGAGAAGGATGGAATCTCTTGGTCCCGTGACCACCGCCTTCTCCGCGTTGACAACGATAACCTCATCTCCCTGAAGCAGGCGTTTGGCCACCACGCTGGAGAGGCGACCAAGGATCTGACCTGAGGCATCCAAGACGACCATGTTATCCCATTATCCTGACGCCACTTCCCCTCGGATTCTCCTCCATCAGCTGTCGGATGCCCAGGACATGTCCGCCGGCAGACTCCACCTTCCGTCGGGCGACCTCCGACGCAGTGAAGGCGGCGATGCGGAGGGCCTTCGACAGCTCGCCGGATCCCAGAAGCTTTCCTGGGACCACCAGGACATCGCCCTCAGCGGCGTACCTCTCCAACCGCGAGAGGTTTACCTCAGCCCAGTTGGCCTTGGGTCTGGACAGCCGCTTTGCTATGTCTCTCCACAGGGGGGCCTCGTTCTCCCGCGCCACCCTCTTGAGGTCCTGAATGAGGACTACCAGGTTGGGGTTGGTCTTCTTGAGGGCCTTGGCCATCCTTATCGAGGTGAGCCCTACGGACGGGGTCGATAAAAAGCTTTGGAGAGGACACAATTGCCAAAGGCTATTATGATCATGGGTCCTGGGGCCTTCGATGGACAGGGACCTCTACGAAGCACTGGATAAGATTAAGGAGGCTGCCTTGGAGGCCTTTCAGCGGGGTGTTCGCTCCATAATCCTCAAAGGATCAGCGCTGAAAGGCGACTTCATACCCGGGTACTCAGACTTGGACGTCCACGTATATGTCTCGTCGGGGTTCATGCAGAGTGAGAGGGTGCCCAAACTAGAGCCAGCCATCAGATTCCAGAGGCGCATCGGCGGCCTTGACCCGGAGCGATATGGGGTGAGCAGCTTCCAGGTCTACTTCATCGATGCAGACCAATACCCCGAGGATTGGCAAAGGCCTCTCCCAGGCAGTTACAGAGTCATCTACGGCGATCCCGTCGAGGAAGCCTCCCCGGAAGAAAGCTTGGAGAGGGCCAGGGACCATCTGGTGGAGTATCCAGCATACGTCGCCAATCTCATCCAGAGGTTCGTGGACAAGCCGGATAAGGAGCTGCCTTATATGGTGAGGCTTGCTGGCGCCACTTTGAAGGGGGCGGTGCATTCTGCTGTCACAGTGGCAACGCAGGACCCGGAGATGGTCGTTGGACTATCCGTGGACGATGCCCTTGACGTGCTGAAGGAGCATGGCCTGGAGGTGTCAAGCGCGGCGAGCCTCTTCTCGGCTGTGAGGAGCTGGCACGCCGTATCTAGCGATCCGGAGGGCTGCAGGAGAGCATTCCGCAATGCCATCGAAGCCATGGTATCCATCTGCTGCTGGTACGAGGGTCTAGAACGCTGAAAGGGGCCCTCTTCAGCTTGGAGAGAAAGCGATGAGCGGCTCAGGCCAAAGGTCCCGCGGTTCAGGCACTGAAGGAGTGGCCGCAGGCACAGGTGCTCTTGGCGTTGGGGTTGTTGATGACGAAGCCCGTGCCCATCAGGCTCTCCTGATAGTCGACGACGATCCCTTTGAGATAGGGCGCGCTGAACTCATCCACTAGCAGCGCAACGCCGTTGCTCTGGACGACCTCGTCTCCCTCCTCCTCGTTCTCCTCGAAGGTCATGCCATAGCTCATACCAGAGCAACCGCCACCACTCACGAAAACCCTCAGGTAGGAGTAGCTGTTGCCCTCCTTCTCCATCAGTTCCTTGACCATCCTGGCCGCCGTTTCTGTGAGGGAGACCTCTGCCATCACCACACCTATTACGTCGTTATACTCCCTCTGTATATAAGCGTTGCCGCCTCACTATTCATGGGCATTCCAGGGAACGATGCCGACGGAGGACCGAAAGTATTAATAGGCAACACATCTCGATATCTGTCAAAGAGCTCTGGGTGCCCCCATGATTCGTTTTGGTCCAGCCGGGATACCCCTCTCCTGCAAGGGCCGGACCCTGGAAGACGGCATAGAGGACGTCCACAATCTCGGGCTGACAGCCATGGAGGTCCAGCTGGTTCGGGTGAACATCCTCGAGCGGTATCCTGACGAAGAGGAGGTAGGCGAGACGCCTAGAACCCTTCCAGGGGAACTCGTGGTAGCCCTCAAGCGGGAGGGGGAGCCGCAGGAGCTGGTCCACGATCCCGACGCCATCATCGGGAGGAGCGACCTCCTCCAGACCCTTGTAGGGAGCGTGGCCAAGGACTACGCCCATCTGGAACGCCTTGGCCAGCTGGCACGGGAGCTGGACGTCGAGATGTCCCTCCATACCCCCTACTACATGGACCTGGCGGGGGATAGCGATCTATCTCAGAAAAGCATTGAGAGCATCCATTGGGGAGGGACCATTGCCCATCACCTCGGGGCCACCGTCGTTGCCACCCATATGGGCCTGTACGGTAGCCTCTCGAAGGAGGAGGCACTGGCCAGGATCACCAGACGGGTTCAGGGAATCATCACGTGGTTCAGAGAGCATGGCCTGGAGCCAAGACTTGGCCTGGAGACCAGTGGAAGGCAAGAGATCTTCGGTAGCGTGGAGGAGGTCCTGAGCATATGCGAGGCCACCAAGGGGGTCCAGCCTGTCATCAACTTCGCTCACACCCATGCCAGGGAGGGAGGCAGCCTCCGAGAGTCCTCGAACTTCGGGGAGCTCCTCGACCGCGCGGAGGGGCTGACGTATGGCCACTTCCACACCCACTTCTCCGGGGTGGAGCACGAGGGTGGGAACGAGCTTCGCTACACCCCCATCAAGCGGGGGGACCTACGCTTCGAGCCCCTGGTGGAGTGTCTCTTGGACGGGGACTACGCCATGACTCTTATCTCCTCCTCGCCCTTGTTGGAGCACGATGCCATGTACATGAAGGTCATCATGGAGAGGCACCTCGGAAGGAGGCTGGCCCGGCCAGCAAAGCGGAAGAAGGAGGAGGCAGCTTGAGCCTCAAGGATGCCACCCACTACCTCACGGATCGCGTGTCCCAAGTCCTTAATGAGGACTATGAGGAAAGTGTTCTGGAGGCAGTGGGCCTCATAGCGGCGGCCCCCAAGATCTTCGTGTACGGGGTCGGGCGCTCAGGCCTGGTGGGAAAGGCCTTCGCCATGAGGATGGTCCAGCTGGGCCTTCGGGTCTTCTTCATAGGGGAAACTATCACGCCCATTGTGGAGCCCAACGACGTAGTCGTGATCGTTTCCCAGACGGGGGAGACCATGTCGGCCATTCAGACGGCAAACATTGCCCGGCGGGTCGGAGCCCACGTCATCTCCGTAACGGCCCAAGGCAGGAGCAAGTTGGCCCACGCCTCGAGCCTCCTCCTCTGCCTGAAGGTGAAGAGGGACCGGGACGCGGGGAAGTTCGCGCCCCTGGGCACCCTCTTCGAGAACGCCGCCCTCCTTCTGTTAGATGCCCTCACATCTCTCCTGATGGAAAAGCTGGGTCAAACCGAGGAGGACATGAGGGGCAGGCACGCCATCATGGTCTGAGGCCAAGGACAGCTCTGTGGAGAATCATGCTCCGCTCGCTGACCTCCATCAGGCCATCTCGATGTTCTTACGCTAGTCGTGGCCTCGAGCATCCGGTTTGTCCCTGGGCAGGATGGGGAACCTTGATTAAAGGGAGGGCCATGTATCCCCCCGGATGGCCAAGGAATTCGTTGTGACCCCCTGGGAGGTGAAGGGGGAAATAGACTACAACAAGCTAATCGACCGTTTCGGAACCCAGCAGATAGACGAGCCTCTGCTTCGAAGGATGGAGTCCGTAGCCGGCGATCTCCATCCCCTCCTCACCAGGGAGGTCTTCTACTCCCACCGGGATTTGGACTGGATCCTGAGTGAGTATGAAAAGGGAAACAAGTTCTTCCTCTACACCGGTAGGGGGCCTTCGAGCCACGTTCACGTCGGCCACATGCTCCCATGGGTCTTCACCAAGTGGCTTCAAGACAGGTTAGGTGTGAAGCTCTACTTTCAGATTACGGACGACGAGAAGTTCCTGTTTCGGGACTTCGAGAGCCTTGAGGAGTCCGCAAAGGTGGGGTACGAGAACGTCCTAGACGTCATTGCTCTGGGTTTCGATCCTTCCAAGACGTTTGTCTTCCTCGACTCCGAGCTGATCCGCAGCCTCTACCCCGT
This sequence comes from uncultured Methanomassiliicoccales archaeon, assembly GCA_964347345.1. GTDB lineage: Archaea > Thermoplasmatota > Thermoplasmata > RBG-16-68-12 > JAJISG01 > JAJISG01. The sequence continues at coordinate 23,411 of CAYFYB010000009.1, forward strand.
CGCCCTTCGGGCGGCCCGCAGGATCACCTTCTCCACCGTGAAAGCCGTCTTCGGCTTCAAGCCCTCCAACAATGTTGGAGAGATCTTCTACACCAGCATCCAGGCCGTCCCCTGCTTCTTGGAGAGCGAGCGTCAGGGCAAGAACGTGCCTTGCCTGATTCCCTGCGGAATCGATCAAGACCCCCACTTCCGAATCGCCCGGGACCTGGCGCCACAGCTTGGATACTACAAACCAGCCCTGATTCACAACAAGCTACTACCCAGCCTCCGGGGCATGCATGCCAAGATGTCTGCTTCCGATCCAGCCTCCGCCATCTTCGTCACTGACAGTCCGGAGACGGCCCGGGCCAACGTGATGGAGGCCATGACCGGAGGCGGTGCCACTGTAGAGGAGCACCGCAAGTACGGCGGCAAACCGGAAATCTGTCCGGTCTACCACTACTACGCCTACTTCTTTGACTGGGATGAGGACCACCTGAAGGAGGTTTACGATACGTGCCGCAGTGGTGAGAGGCTGTGCGGGGACTGCAAGGCCGAGCTGGCGGACAGGGTGGTCTCCTTCCTTGAGGAGCATCAGCAGAAGCGGGAGGAGGCCCGGGACAGGATCCACGATTTCATGCTGACTGAGGAGGACCTGTCAGGGCCTGGGTGAGCTTGAAACCGTCGTCCCAGTAGATGAAGTAGAGGGACGTGAGGTGATTCCGATCCCTCATCTTGGCTATGCGTAGGGCCCTCTGGAGGTCCCCGCTCTCCCTCTCCCTGACTGTCATCTCCAAGATGCCGTCCGAGAGGAAGTCCGCAACGTCGTAGACCTTGATGACCTGACCCTCATAGCTCAACTCGTAGCGCTCGGTGACGATGAAGGACGTGATTTCCAATGACCGGAGGAACTCAAAGAGGCGGAAGACCTCCCGCCTCCTGTCCTTAAACTCCGCCATGGATGCAAGGGCCTCCAAGGAGTCAAGGGCTATGGCCTCCACTCCCCCCCTCCGGGCCTCTTCGATCTTGGATTTCAGCACCTGGAGCCAGTCCTGGGATGCCTCTCCAGACCGCAACTGCCTCCTCTGGACGGTCAGGTCGAGGATGCGAAGGGTGCCGGCCACGGACTCAGGCTCGAGACCCATGGACTTCATGTGCCTCAGGAGGCTCTCCTTGGACTGTTCGAGGGTAATAAAGAGGGCGTTTCGCCCTTCGTTCAAGCATTGCTGATAGAGTACCCAGAAGCAGAGGCTCGTCTTGAACGTCCCCGGCATCCCGGAGACAAGAACCACGGAACCGGGGCTGATTCCTCCGTCCATGGAGGAGTCCAGGAGTCGAATGTGCGTCGAGAAGGGAGGTAGTTCGAGAGGCTCATCTTTGTCCCCTTCTGCCTCGGCTTTCTCAGGGAGCTTTTCCGGGGTCTCCCAGCCCTCTCCCTTATCCTCCTCAGCCTCGGCTGTTTGTTGGGTCTTAATCTCCTCCAGGACCTCCTTTGTCTCGACTTCAGCCGTCAGGTTGTTGGGGTCGAGCTTCAAGGCCTCTTCGAAGCTTCTCAGGGACTCTTGCAGCCTTCCCTGCTCTCGGAGGGCCCTGCCTCTCTGAAGCCATGCCTCCCTATCCCCGGGCTTGACTCGGAGGGACCTCTCGTAGCACTGGGCTGCCTCGGAGAACCGGGACAGCTTGGTGAGGGCCATTCCCTTGCCATCCCAGGCCCTCGCCTCAACCTCGTCCATCTCCAGCACCCGATCGAATAGTCTGAGGGCTTTCTCGTATTCCTCCTGATACATGGCCCTCTCCGCTTTTGCCAGGAGCTCCTCCACCTCGGCCAGGGAAGAGCCAGCCTGGCCCCCGCCTTGAAGAATGGCCTCAACCTCCCCTTTCATCCTAAGGGAACCCTCGTGGCTTGGATCGATGCGCAATGCCTTGCGAAAGCAGACGAGGGCCTCGGAAAAGTGGTGCAGAACGTAGAGGAGGGTACCTTTCTCGTGCCAGGCCTCTGCGAATAGGGGGTTTAGTTCAAGGGCTCGGTCGTAGGCCCTCAGGGACTCCTCCTTCTGTTCAGCCCTCCTCAAGGTCTTCGCCAGACCGAGCCAGGCATGCTCATACCTCGGCTTGGACTGAACGGACTTCTCGTAGCAGCCGGCAGCCTCAGAGTAGTTCCCAAGCCTCTCCAAGGCATCACCCTTCAACCTCCACGCCTTGGGATCGTGGGGACTCAGTTCCAAGGCCTTGTCACAGTACTCCACAACGTCCTGCCACTCCTCCAGTTTGGAGGCAGCGTAGGCCTTGGCGTACCAGCTATCGGGCTCCCAGTCTCCTCCCTCGCTGGCTGACGTCTCTGCCAGCTTCCTGAAGACGTCCCAGGCCTCGTTCTCCTTCCCAATTCTTTGAAGAATCTCAGCCTTCTCGTGGATCAAGCGAAAACTCTGAGGCCTGGCCCGGATGGCCTTCTCAATCTTCGCCAGTCCCTCCTCGTAGTTGCCCATCTCGCACAGGAGGGCTCCCTCCTCCCCGATGGCTTCCATGTACTCTGGATCAAGCTGGAGCACTTGAGCGAAGCATCGTAATGCTTCCTGGAATCTTGCCATACTTTCCTCGTTGTCCGCGGAGGACTTCCTCTCGACGGAGGACTCCTCCTTGCCAACCCCTTTCAGGGCGTTACCTTTCCCATACCAGGCGTCGGTGTAGTTGGGGTTAATCTCAAGGGCCTTGTCGTAGCGAAGGATAGCATCAGAATAACGCCCCAGCTTGAGGAGAGACTCCCCGAAGTAGTACCAGTATTCTTCGTCCTTGGGAACCTTCTTGGTGAGTTTATCGAAGACCTCTTGAGCTTCCAGATAGTGCCTCAGACGGAACAGGGCCTTTCCCTTGGCTTCCAAGGCCTTCGCGTGGTCATGGTCCAACATGAGCACCTTCTCGAAGGCTTCGAGGGCTTTTCCCAACTCTCCTGCCTTTGCATGGAGGGCGCCCTTGGCATACCACAGACCCGTATCCTCTGGCCTCTGAGCCAGTTGAAACTCCAGCCACTCAAGAGGTGTCCTCTTCCTCCGGTCCGTCGGCCTGGCCTCTCTAACCTCAACCATACGTTCATCCCGTCAGAAGGAACCGCTCATGGCCCTGGTGACACTGAATTTCCCGCGATCAAAGACGAGGGCGTAGAAACCTGTCTTATGGTTGGCGGCCCTCATCTTCACCACCCTTATCCTCCTCTGGACGTCCACGTCACTCACGTGGTGCATCTTGAGATGAATGATGCCATCTGCAAGGTAGTCCGCCTCATTACCCTGGGAGTGGAGGACCAGGGAAAGGGAGGGCTCCGGAGGCGCCTCGGCTATGAGGAAGGAGGTCGCCCGCTGCCCCCTGAACCAGTCGAAGAGCCTGAAGAGATCCTGTCGCCGGTCCTCAAACTTTGTGAGGACCTCCAAGGCTTCCAGGGAGTCGATGGCTATGATGTCGACCACACCGAGTTCCTTTCTGAACTCCACTGCCCTCTGTAGGAAGTCTATCCAGAGGCCTCCACTGCCCTCCTTCATCCTCTTCTGCAGGGTGGAGACGTCCAGTATGTGGAGCTTTCCTGTTACGTCCCCCACTCTGAACCCCATCTTCGCCATCTGACGTTCCAGGCTCTTCTTTCCCTGTTCCAGCGTTATGTAGAGGGAGTTCCTGCCCTGATGAAGGGAGTTGTTGTACAGCACGCTGTAGACCAGGGAGGACTTCATCGTACCAGGGAGCCCGCTCACCAGAACCACATGGCCCTGGGGAACACCGCCACCGAGGATCTCATCGAACCCCTCAACGTAGGTCTTGATGACCTCCTCTGCCTTCACAGAACCTTCCTCTGCCTCTACCACTTCCTCTGTCCTATTCATGCTCTAATCCCTCCTTTGCTAACTTCATGAGAGTCTTCACGAGCTCATCCAGCCCGTGGCCAGTTTCAGCGGAGGTGCCCATCACGGGTTCCTTTTCCAACTGGAGGAGACCCTTGATCAGCTTGGGTTTCATGGCCTCTTTCAGATCTTGCTTGTTAGCGGCGACGACGATCGGAAGCCCCTCGCCACGCAGGCCCTCCAAGAGATCCCTGACCTCCGACAGCTTCTCGCTGTCCGTCGAGTCTAGGACGAGGAGATACAGGTTCGCTCCCCGACCAAGGACCTTCCTCATGAAGGAAAACGCCTTCCTGCCGGGTGCCCCGAAGAGGCTTATGTCCAGTGAGCCCACCACCTTTCGGCCGAAGTCCAGGGATATGCTTGACCCAAGCCTTTCCACGGAAAGAGAATCCTTGGCGAGGGTCCTGATGAGGCTGGACTTGCCCGACCTGTAGGGGCCCACGACTATTACCTTCAAGGGCTTCGTTGGCGCCTCTCCAGACCTGGATTCCTCAGAAGCCGTCCTCTTACCGAGCTGCAAGAATTTCACCAACCTTGACGGCCTGTTCTTCCATGGTCATCAGCACCAGGCCCAAATTGACGTTGGGCTTCAGGAGGCTCACCAGTAGTGCCTCCTCCCCCGCGCCCATAGATATGATCATCCCGTTCTGACACTCAACGATTGACTGTCGGAATGTGCCCTGATGTAGCTCGACAATCGCCATCTCTGCCGTCCCCACGATAGCCGCGGCCATGGCAGCAACCACCCCTGCGTCCACTGAGCGCGGTAGAAGCTCCTCTATCAGGATCCCATCCCGGCGCGCGATTCCCACAGCGGCGACCCCCGGCAGCTTGCGCAGGTCCATCATGACCTGTCGAAGGCCCTCTTGGAGGGCTCCGGAAACGACTGTTTCATCGGGATGTTCCACGGCTTGCCTCATCGTTCATCTTTCCTCAAGACTCGATGCCCGTTGAGAGAATTCTGCTCAACTGGCCTGCTGCCTTGTCAAGAGCCATCAGGAGGAGGCCGACGTTGCAGTTCTCCTTTACCAGGGTCATCAGGATAGCATCCTCGCCCGCACCTGTGGACAGGATCTTTCCCGCATCTGATCCAATGACGGAGCGAAGAAAGCGACCCTGTCCGAGCTCCTCTGCGGCCAACTCCCCCGTCCCCACTATGGCAGCCGACATGGCGGCCACCCTCCGTGGGTCCGAACTGCTTGGAAGATCGTGAGCTATCACGAGCCCGTCTCGACGTATGATGGCCACGGCTGAGATCTCTTTGAGCTGCCTGAGTTCCCTGATCACCTTGACAAGCTGCGGGCGGGGGTCTTTATGCACTCGGCCACCCCCATATGATGATCTCTACAAGGCTCTCCAGAGCCTTCTTGAGCCCCTTGTTTTCGATAGCTATGGTCTCCACCAGGGGCACCCTGCCATCCAGCTCCAGCCCTTTGCGTATCTCTTCGACGGGGATCGCCTCCGGAAGGTCTCGCTTGTTAGCCACGACCACCAGGGGTAGATGTTCGCCCACAAGCCTTCTCATCTCCTTCGCTCTGGGCATATCCTCCGGCTTGGTGCTGTCGACCACGAGGAGAATGCCGTTGACCTCCCGAGCGAATATCTTGAAGATGAACTCAAAGCGCTCCTGACCAGGGGTGCCCAGGAGTTCCACCTCCACCCCGGATATCTCAACGCTTCCGTAGTCGAAGGCGATGGTGGTCCCCATCCTGTCCACGCTGATGGCCGCTTCGGAGAGTTGTCTCACCAATGTCGACTTGCCGGCGTGGTACGGGCCCGTGACAAGGATCCTGGGGAAATAGATGACGAGGCCTATGAGTTCCTTGAAGTTGAAGGGGATCCAGTTGGAGTTCAACCCCTTCTCCTTGCCCTTTACCCGCAGCTTGTTCAGGAGGACTCCCCCCTTGAGGCTAGTCTTGAACTCCAGGAGGTAGTCAGTGTGGGTCAGTATCTCATCGAGGGACTCCTTGTCGTAGCTCCAGTTGACGAAGAGGAGGCCTATGACGGCATCAGCCCCCTTGGCGAAGTCCATGAGCTTCTTGAGGAAGTCGATGACTTCCTCCTTGCTGAACCTCTCTGTCAGGAAGTCAAGGGAATCGAGGACGACCCGGACGGGTTTTGCCTCACTGATGGCGCTCTTGATGCGGTCTAGAATGTGTTCCAAGTCACCGACGTCAGCGATTCGATACTTCTCCTTGGAGGGAACGAGCATCTGGCTGGAGGTGGTGTCCACCAGGACGAGCTTGTCCTTGGGGAATTCTCCGAACTTGGCGAGTTCGCGGCGGGTCAACCGGGGTGCCCGGTAGAAGTCCACGTAGACACAGACTTCGTCGTTCCTGAGGCCCGCTACCACGAACTGCTCCGCGAATATCCTCTTCTCAGCGATGACCTCGCTGAAGAACAGAATTCCGGAGGGGACCGGAAAGCCCCCCTGGAGGCCTCTATCAAGGGCTTCGATTCCAGTAACAGCCTTCATTGCTCTCTTCCCCCCTTTTCTAGACTCCAGATGCCCTGCGCGGGGGCTGCCTTCAAGGGCTCAGTTGCCTCTCCTTCTAGAGGGAACCAGCGTGGTTCGATCCTGTGTCCTCTGAGGTGGTGGAGCCGTATCTTGCTCTTCATGGAATCATCGAACTTGAGTTCGAGGACGCCATCAACGAGGGACCTGAGGAGGTTCTCCTGGCGCGCCTCCATAACGCCTTCGTGGCAGGCGTAGAGGATGAGTCCCAGCTGGGTCTTCACCCTGGCCGAGACTATCTGAAAGAACTTGCTCAGAGACTGAGGCGAGTTGTGCAGGAAGAGGGTGGAGATGGTGTAGAAGAGGATCTTCACTGGAGGAGCGAGCCTCTCCGCGGCCTTGGCGATGGCCATTCCCATGCCCTCCAGGTTGGAGAAGCTGCCGACCAGAATTGTGCTCTCTTCCTCAGGGCCCACCTCTTCGATGACTGAAGGGGTGAAGCAGTCGATGAAGAGGAGGTTCTGACCAGGATGGCTAGACAGATCGCTGTCCCTGGTGGACCCGTAGGACATCACCTCTTGGGGACTGATGTCGATGCAGACGAAGACCACCCTGTCCCCCCCTCGCAAGAACGTCACCATGGCGTCTAGCAGGTAATCGAGTTTCCCCACACCTGGAGGCCCGAAGACGAGCAGAGAGGAGTATTCCGGAATCTCTTGCAGGAACCTGGGTGTCATCATCGGCCCCCAGGACTAGTCTGGAACTCCATGACTCCCGGAGTTTCGGATACTCTTCTTATAAAGTCGCTGACATCGTTATCAGGCATGATTGAAGCTCTGGGAAAAGGCTAAGAGGCCCAGTAACTTTGGGCCTGTAGATGGACCCCAGGAAGCTGGCGGAGAAGCTGAGCCCGACGGAGAGGGACCTCCTCCTCACCCTGAGGGAGAGGGATGGGGTCGAGCCACAGCATGTCCTGGGAAGCGGGGACTTCCGGGAAGAGGTCCAGGTGATGAACGCGGCCTCCTGGCTCCGGTCCAAGGGACTCGTCAGGATTAGGGAGAGACTTGTTCGGTCCTACTCCCTCCGCGACCCAGCATGGGCGGAGAAGGATCTGCCTGAGAGGAAGGCCCTGAACGTCCTCCAGGGCGAGCCGAAGATCGATGTCGAAGAACTCAGGAATCGTTGCGCCCTTGAGAAGGAGGAGTTGCCCATCGTCCTTGGGTGGCTCAAGAAAAAGGGCTGGGCAGAGATCCAGAAGCGCAAGGGCAGGACTCTGGTCAGCCTCACCCAGGCGGGCAAGGTCGCCTCAGAGCTACCGGGCCCCGACGAGATGCTTATCAGACGTCTCGCCCAGGGAGAACTCTCCGAGGACGAGGCCGATCCCCGTGTCCTCTCAATGCTCAAGCAGCGGAAGGAGATCGTGAGGGAGAGGCGCAGGGTACGCAGGACCATCCATCTCACAGAGGAGGGAAGGAGGGTCCTGGAGGCTGGTCTTGAGCCGACGGAGGAGGTGGCCCAGCTCACCCCTGAGATATTCCAGAAGGATGGTTGGCGCGGCCGGCGTTTCCGGAAGTACGACGTCCGAGCATATGCCCCCGCCTCGTACGCGGGCAAGAAGCATCCTGTGACCTGGTACATCGAGAAGATCCGCAGGATATTCCTGGAGATGGGCTTTGCGGAAATCGAAGGCAATTATGTGGGGCCCGCCTTCTGGTCCTTCGATGCCCTCTTCCAGCCTCAGGACCACCCCGCCAGGGACATGCTGGACACCTTCTATTTGAAGAGGAGCCTGCGCTACGAGCTTCCGGGGAAGGAGGTCCTGAAGCGCGTCGCGGAGATGCACGAACATGGCGGCGATGTGGGCTCAACGGGCTGGGGCTACAAGTGGGACCTGAAGGAGGCCAGGAGGGCGGTGGTCAGGCCCCACACCACGGCGAACACCATCCAGTACCTGGCGGAACACCCAGACCCTCCCCAGAAGGCCTTTATCGTGGGCAAGACCTTCCGGAGAGACGCTCCCGATGCCACCCACCTCCCCGAGTTCCACCAGATTGAGGGCGTCGTGATGGAGGAAGGGGCCAACCTGGCAATGCTGATCGGGACCATCAAGGAGTTCTACCGGAAGATGGGCTTCGAGACGGTCAGGTTTCGCCCGGCCTACTTCCCCTATACAGAGCCTAGCATGGAGCCTGAGGCCCTCCTGGAAGGACGTTGGATCGAGCTTGGAGGTTCCGGTATCTTCCGGCCCGAGGTAACCGCCCCCTTCGGCATCACAACTCCCGTCCTGGCATGGGGCCTTGGGCTGGAGAGGTTGGTCATGGTCCTCGAGGGCATCACCGACATGCGGACCCTCATCTGGAACGACCTCGAGTGGCTCAAGGCGTCGAGGGCCGTTTTCTGAGCAAAGGATTTATCGGCGGTCTCGATTCCCACCCGATCGGCATGCCGGATACCTACGAGGAGATCGCCGCCGGGGAAAGATGTCTCAGTCGCCTTGACCACGAGGGAGCCTTCAAGCACTTCGACTCGGCCATCAAGGCGGAGCCTGAGAATGCCTACGCCCACTTCCTGAAAGCGGAGGCTGCCCTCGGCCTGGACCGCTTGTCCCCCGAGGAGATTGCCGCACTCTATAGGAAGGCCATGGAGCTCGAGCCAGACAACCCGCAGTATCTGGACGGGTTCGGCAGCTTCTGCCTGGACATCGGCCGCTTCAAGGAAGCGGAGGAGGCCTTCAGAAAGGCGGCGGAGATGGACGAGGAGAACGCGCCCTTCTACTACATGGACTTCGCCGTTAACTACTATCGAAAGGCGCCCCTTATAATGGAGAGGTACTTGGACGATACCACCCGGAAGATGATCGCCAAGAAGGCGCTAGAATATCTCCTCAAGGCCCTGGGAATGGGGAAGGAAGAGGCCCTGGAGGTCCTCCGATAGTGAGTCACCCTTCGGATGCCATCTGTCTCCCCCGCAGGCAGGCGTTGCAGATCCCTGTACGGCTGTCATAATGCTTCTCACAGACCAGCCTCCCGCAGTGGCTGCAGGTGCCCGTCGCTGGAGAGGGGCAGAGGTGGCAGATACCTATCATCGATTATTATTGGGACGGGGGACTATATAGCTTGTCCACCCGTGGCCTTCCAGTCTTCTCAGAGGGGAGGTCCTTCTCGGAGACGGGTTCCGGAGGCAAGACAGAATGCTAAAATGGATGAACCCCTTAGAGGTCTTCGTGACCGGCATAGAAGGCGAGGATTGCGTGTTCTGCGGCATCGTTCGAGGAATGGAGAGGGCTGCCTCCGTCTACGAGGACGAGGAGTTAGTGGCCTTCATGGACAGGAGCCCCATCAACGACGGTCACCTTCTGGTCGCCCCCAAGGTCCACTACGAGACCCTCTTCGAGATGCCTTACGAGGAGGTTGGCTCTCTCTTCGCCCGGGTGGCCTTTCTGGCGTCGGCGGTGAGGGAGGCAATGGAGGCCGACGGCATCAACGTGGGCCAGAACAACGGCCGCGCAGCCCATCAGATTGTCCCCCACGTTCACGTCCACATCATCCCCAGGTACAGAGACGATTCCCCCGTGGGGCGATGGCCCTCCAGGAAGGCGGCCACCCTGAACGCCCTGGAGCGGACTGCCGAGAGGATCAGGAAGGTGCTCGAGACCTCGCCTACCTTCTCAGCTCCCCGAGGGTAGTTACCCTCTCTGCGACGGCGTTGTGCTTGTGGATGGACTCCTCGCTCTCGCTCCTCACCCAAACTCTGGCCTCGTCGGGAAAGTCCTCATATCTCTTCAGCAGCCTGATCAGGACCTCCCTGACAACGTCCTCGACGAAACGTGGCTCCCGATGAGCCAGTTCCACAACCTTGGCTTCATCATCCCGCTTCAGTATCTCGTAAGTGGGAGCACTCAGGCTCCTCTCCACCAGATCGATGAGGTCGTTGGCCTCCACCTCCAGGCCCTCGGGCACCTCTAGGGCGAGAGTGGTGCGGTTTCGCTGATTGTGGGTGATCACAGGCACTTCGGCCCGAATATTCCTGCCCTCTAGTTCGAGGTTGTGCCTTATCGTCTCCATGGCGCAAGGACAGGCGGTGATCCCCACCACCTCCACGCCGATGCATTTGCTGACGGAGACCACGCTGCCCCTGGTAGCATGGGCGCTCGCGGTCAGACAATATTTCTCCGTCGTCCTCTTCCCCAGGGGAGTCCTCCGCTCCAAGAAGTAGTCAGCCCTGGACCTCACCTCACTGTTGTTGGCGTACTCGTGTCTCTCCAAGAGCCTCCTTGCTATGTCTGAGCAGAGGTCCTCCAGGCTGTCCACGGGCTCCCGGACGCTTTCCTCCACTATCTCGCTGACGACCTCCAGGTTGCGAGAGAGGTGGGAACCCTTCATGGTGGAGGGAAGGTCCACGTAGATGTCAAAATCGGTGGTGAGGGTTACGATCTTGTCAGGCCGCCTCACGTTCACGGGCTTCTTGACCCCCGTGACCCCCACCCTGGTGAGCTTGAACCTAAGTTCTGCTGGTCTGCTCTGTACATCCAGGTCTATGGTCATACCTTCCGCTCTAACGGAGGCCTTCCTTTTAATCCTAGCGGGTTCGGCTGAAAGAAGCCTGGGGGATGGCATGAAGGTCCGTGTTTCGAGAGGGGCTCCTTGCGTCGGGCGATGGGTGCACGGCTGTGCATACGTGCAGCAGTTATAAGACCCCGGTCTGCTATTCCATAGCAGTGGAGGAAATCAGGCTCATCCGGGACCCTGAAGCGATACGAATCGTCTCCGACTCTACCAGGCGGAACATCCTCAGTCTTCTAAGGGTGAAGGAGATGACGGCTTCGGAGATAGCCGGAATCCTGGAGAAGGACCAGTCCACGATTTACCGGCACTTGGAGAAGCTGCACGCGTCTGGGCTCGTGATTCCCTCCCGAGAGAGGAAGACCCATCACATCCCGGAGAAGGTGTACACGCGGACGGCGCGGATCTTCCTGGTGGCCCCGGATCTCTCGGGGAACCTTGAAGACGTTGACCTGGGCCGCCTATACGGGCGAGCGGAGGTGACCCGGATGCTCCGAGTCCTCGAGGAGATGGGTTACGTCCGGGAAGTCACCCCAGAACTCGTCAAGGAGGCCCGCCGGCTGATCCTACACATCGATGACTCCATCCGAAAGGAGATCGAGGGGTCCCAGGCAGCGAAGCCCCTGGAGGTCCACACCCTGTTGCGCCTGGAAATGCTGATGCTTCTCATCAGAGAGCGGAAGGACGAGGCCTTCCGAGGCGAGTTGGAGTCGGCCCTCGAGCGGATTCTCTAGGGTCACCCTGATTTCGTTTGCTCCCAACGCAATGTCCTGCAGTGACCCCGCCATGAAAATGGGGTCAGACAGTGGTGGCCTTCCACGCCCCCGTCTGAAAACGCTGTCTCACGATGAGGGACCTCAGGTAGTACTCCGCGGGGAGCCCTATCCAGATGCCGGCGATGCCCCACCCAAGGGTGTAGGCGAGGAAGAAGCTGAGGGGAAGGCGGATGGCGAAGATGCCTAGGAGGGTGGCGTAGAAGGGCCACTTGGTGTCTCCAGCACCCCTGAGGGCTCCGGCCATGCTGAAGAATATCCCAGTGGCAGGGATGCTGATAGCGTGGATCCTAATGAAAAGGACCACGAGCTGGACCACGTCCGGGTCATCGGTGAAGGCCAGGGCGATCCAGGGCGCCGCTGCGAAGTTGAAGATCGCTAGGATCCCCGTAATCACGAGAGCGAGTTTGGCGGACTCCCGGCCACTTCGCTCAGCCTCCATGGGGTCCTCCGCCCCCAGGTTCTGTCCCACGAGGGCGGCGGCGGCGATACTGAAGCCAAACCCCGGCATGAAGGCGAAGGACTGAATCCGTAGGCCCACGTTGTGGGCAGCGAAGGCCGCCGTGCCGAAGGAAATCACCATGTAGATCCAGATTAGGAGGCCGATCTGGAAGGCGACCTGCTCTAGGGCCGCGGGATAACCGATGCGGAGGACGCGACGGACCGCGTCGCTGTCCCAGAGGGGCCTGGGTCGGTGGAGGTTGAGCTGGACCCGTTTGGAGCGGAAGAGGGAGATGTACAGGAGGGCACCGAAGGTGTAGGCTAGAGCGGAACCCAGGGCAGCTCCCTGGACCTCCAGGGAGGGGATGACGATGCGGAGGGCGCCGACCTCGTACCTCGCGCCAAAGATAAGGTGGAAGTTCAGGACAAAGTTCACGACGTTCACGGAGGCTCCCACCCACAGTGGTGTGACGGTGTCCCCCGCTCCCCGTAGAGCAGACATGGCGATGAACATCGTGAAGAGGGATGGCGAGGCCAGGAAGATTGTGCCGATGTATGTGCCGCCGGCTCGAACCACCTCCGGCTCAGCCCCGAACAGGGCCACTATGTTCTCCCCGAACAGGACCCCCACGACCATGACGGGGAGGGACAGGGCGAGACCCATGAGAAGGCTCTGACCCAGGACATGGCTTGCCTGCTCTGGGTCCTTCGCACCGATTGCCCGGGCGACCATGGCAATGGTCCCCGTCGTCACGGCAATCATCACCGTAAAGGTGAGGAACACCATCTGGGCGCCAAACCCTACAGAGGCCAGGGCCACGGCGGGTTCCGGCAGACGTCCTACCATGAGCAGATCTACGGTGGTCGTCAGGGTCTGGAACAGGTTCGCCAGTATGACGGGCCACGCCAAGGCGAAGATTACTCTGCGGGTTTCACCTCCGGGCCCAGAGAATAGTTGCACGTCTGTGCAGATATACAGGCTTCTATTTATGCTGTCCCCTATCGCCCTCCATTCTCGAACGTACTTCCCAGATGGAGCCAGCCCACTTCACCGGTTCGAGACCTCCGCCTCCTCTGGCCTCACTCCCCCACCAGCTGGACCGACACATTCCGTCTGCGAGGCTTGTTGTCAAGCTCCACAAACACCACCTGTTGCCATGTGCCGAGGACGGGCTTCCCGCCCTGAAAAGGGACGGAGAGGCTAGGACCGATGCAGGCCGCCCTGACATGGGAGTGGCCGTTACCGTCGTGCCACCTCTCCTCGTGCTCATATCGGATGTCCTTCGGGAAGAGCCGCTCCAGGGCCCTCGGAAGATCCTGGAGAAGCCCAGGTTCGTACTCTACAGTCGTGATGGCGCTGGTGGAGCTGGCGGAGAAAACGAGGGCGATGCCGTCTCGGAGACCGGACCGCTCAATGGCTCCCTGTAGCTGGTGGGTGATGTTCAGGATCTCAACCTCCCCCTTGGTCTTCAGCTCGACAGACTCACTGTATATTGCCATAGGCGTCGATGAGTGATTCCGCGGGGTCAATAAGAGGGTTGCGGGAGCTACCTGAGCTCGATGGTCCCCTTGGAGTCCATTGCAACGGGAGGCACGAATTCGTGCGAGAAGCCCAGGCTCGCCGCCTTGAGAGGAAGCTGCTCGTTGGCCGCCGGCATCTGCTCGACGAAGTCGGCAATCTCGTCATGGACAGAGAAGGGAAAGGCCTCTGAGACCCTGGCCACAAACCTCTCCACCATCCTGGCCATCATGCTGTTAACGACCCTGGCGGCCTCCCAGTGGCTCTCCACGTCCGGTACCCCCAGCGCCGCGTTATTGTCCAGGATGAGGAGGGCATCGCATTTGTGTTTCAGGGCGGCGAGACCCCGCCTCGCTCTCGTTGCGATCCTCTCCTCCTTGAAGGGCCATATGAGGAAGGCGAGGACAGGAAGACCCTTCTCCTTCGCGAGAGAGGCTATTACGGGGGCAGCGCCCGTTCCCGTGCCCCTGCCCAGACCGGCTACCAAGAGGACGATGTCCTCAGCGAGTTCATCCATTATCTGGGGTTGGTGGAGGAGGGCTGCGGACTTACCGAGTTCATCCTCTCCGAAGGTTCCTTTCCCTCCAAGCAGAGGCCTACCGAGGTCTAGTTGTCGATCGCATCCACTCAGGGCTAGAAAGTACTCGTCCGTGTCCACCGCCACCCTGCGAAGGGACGGCTCCACCCTCACTTCATTGAGCACGTTAATCCCGGCTCCGCCCACTCCTATCAACGCAAAGTCTGGCTCGTTCACCTGATACGGCAGAAAGTCAAGTATCTCTTGGGCAACCTCCCTGTCTGTCATCCTTCCCATCCTCCTTAGGGTTGATGGGAGCAGGGGAGTCTCACGCTGGAGTGCATCCCATCCCTTCTGACAAGTGCCCTAGGCACTGCCCTTTCTCTTATGTGTAGACTCCCCTGTCCACCAACGCGCCTGTCAGCGTCATGGCTTCTTCACCGAGTCCCGCTTCTCAAGCTCTACAGGGAATATCTTCCCTGAAGCCCTCCCCATGGTCTCCTGGTGTTCGATGATGCCCTTCACCCTCTCCTTGGAGAGCCCCTCCTTAACCAGTCGCTGAATGGCCTCATCTCGACTCAGGAAGTATCCGGTGTCTACCAGCGCATCGATGAAGTCTAGGTAGGCCCGGGGGATTTCCACTGTCACCTTGCTGCTGAATCCCTCAGCCGACTCCAGGAACTGGCTCACGGCGACTCTGCAGAGGTGGGACCTGCTTCCGAAGCTTTGGTCTTCCTTCAGGTAGGCGTCCATCCGAGCAAGGATTTCCGGTTCGAGGCGAATGGTTATCCGGTCGCTCGTGTCCATGGTTTCACATCTTGTTCGGGTGCGCCGTCTACTGAGCCGCGATCTCTCCGGCGCGCGGGGTGGAATAGACCATAGGATATTTAATTGTTATGACGAAGGTCATACTTCGTATGACAGATTAAGGCATGGCTCAGGACAGAGATAGGACAGCCCCGAAGCATGGGAGAGCTGGAGTCGACCCAAGGTTGCTCTCGCAAAAGGTTTTATAAACACCACTCCTTGAGAACGAAGATGCCTGGCCAAGGCTATGACTGGAAGAGTGCGGAGCGTAGATGGCAGGAGGAGTGGGAGGAGGTCGGAGTGTTCCAAGCCAGGGCAGATGAGTCCCGGCCGAAGTACTTCGTCAACGTCCCATATCCCTACATGAACAGCCTGCAGCACGTGGGGTTCGGCGCTACGTTCCTCCACGCCGATATCATGGCCAGGTACAAGAGGATGAGGGGGTTCAACGTCCTCTTCCCTCAGGCTTTCCACTGTACAGGCCTCCCGATCCTCGGAGCTGCTGGTCGGGTGCGAGGAGGGGAAAAGGGTCAGCTCGACATCCTTAGGAGCATGGGAATCCCCGAGCAGGAGATTCCCAAGTTCGCGGATCCGCTCCACTGGATTGAGGTTTTTCCTCGGGAGACCATGAAGGACCTAAAGGCCTTCGGTGCGGGCGTTGACTGGTCCCGGAGCTTCATCACCACGGACACAAACCCCGCATACGACGCCTTCGTCAGGTGGCAGTTCAGGAAGCTTCAGGAGGGCGACTACGTTCGCCTGGGCAAGCACCCCGTGATATGGTGTCCCACGGACGAGATTCCCATAGGGGACCACGACCGCTATGAGGGCCAAGGGGAGATGCCACTGGAGTTCACCCTCCTGAAGTTTCGGCTGAAGGAAAGGTTTGTGGTGACGGCCACCCTTCGCCCGGAAACGATTTTCGGCACGACCAACGTGTGGGTGGACCCCGATGTGGAGTACGTGGAGGCCTTGGTGGGAAAGGAGAGATGGATCATCAACCGCGAGGCGGCGATGAAACTCGTGGAGCAGGGCAAGGAGGTTCGGGTGCTGGGACCTGTTCCAGGATCCCACCTAGTGGGCCAGAGCTGTATCGTGCCCCTCGTGGGAGACCCCGTCCCCATCCTGCCCAGCCGATTCATCGACCAGGATATCGGGACGGGGATCGTGAGCAGTGTGCCGTCGGACGCTCCCGACGATCTGGTGGCCCTGAGGGAACTCCAGGGAGATGAGGAAACCCTTCGCCGTTTTCAGCTGGATATCCCCTTTGTCAGGGCCCTGGACCCCATCCCCATAATCGAAATGGAGGGTTTCAGCCCCCTCCCCGCTCAAGATGTGGTGGAGAGGATGGGCATTAGGAGTCAGATGGAAACGGAGAGGCTAGAGAGGGCGAAGGAGGAGGTCTACAGGACCGAGTACTACAGCGGTGTCATGAACAAGCGCTGCGGCGACCTCGCGGGTGCTCGGGTCGAGGAGGCAAAGGAGGCTGTCAAGGCCCGCATGCTTCAGGGAGGCGAGGCGGACATCATGTACGAGCCCAGTGGTCCTGTTGTGTGCAGATGCCTGACGAGGGCCATAGTGAAGGTCGTGGAGGATCAGTGGTTTCTGGTGTACAACGATGCAGCCTGGAAGAAGAGAACGCACGAGGCCCTGGACTCCATGGCGTTCTATCCCGAAGCCATATCGAAACAGTTCCATCATGTCGTGGACTGGCTGAGGGACTGGGCCTGCACCCACCATCGGGGTCTCGGTTCGAGGCTCCCCTGGGACGAGAACTGGGTCATAGAGTCCCTGTCGGACTCCACCGTTTACATGGCGTACTACACCATCTCTCACATCCTGCAGGGCGGGGGCGTAGATGCCAGCAAGCTGAGGGACGAACTCTTCGACCACGTCTTTCTTGGGAAGGGGAGTAGGGAGAAGGCTGCACGCATCTGTGGTGTGGACGAAAGCGTCGTGGAGGAGATGAGCAGGGAGTTCACCTACTGGTACCCCTTTGACCTTCGCCAATCCGGCAAGGATCTCGTTTCTAACCATCTGACCTTCTGCCTCTTCAGCCACGTGGCCATCTTCCCCCGAGAGGCCTGGCCCTTGGCCTTTGGCGTCAACGGCATGCTCTCCATTGGAGGTCTGAAGTTGTCCAAGTCTCGAGGCGGAGCTCTCTACCTTAGAAGGGCCATCGAGCTATGGGGTGCCGACGCGACGAGGATCACCCTCGCCCAAGGAGGAGAGGGCCTTGATGACCCCAACTTCGATGAGGACTTCGCGGAAGCCATCGGCAAGAGGTTGGCGGCCCTCTACGAGACGACCACGACGGAATGGAGGACAGTGGACGACTGGAGAACCGCTGACTCCTGGTTCAGGTCGATCCTGCACCGGGCGGTGAAGCAGGCCACGGAATCCATGGAGGCGATGTACCACAGGACCGCCCTGAAGCACGGGTTCTTCGACCTGCAGCGTCATTGGGGCTGGTACCTAAAGAGATGCGATAACGCTCCCAACCGTCGCCTTCTCAGGGAGTTCCTTGAGATTCAGACCAGGCTCCTGACCCCCTTCACGCCCCACCTGGCTGAGGAGATGTGGCGAGCCATCGGAGGCGATGGGCTGGTCCAGGTGGCCCCCTACCCGGAGCCTTCTGAAGACGCTTTCGACTCAAAGGCGGAGGTCCTGGAGGACTACCTGAAGGACACGCTGGACGACGTGCGCCAAATCGTCAAGGCGACGGGAATTGTTCCCAAGAGGGTGGTCTTCTATACATCCCCGGCCTGGAAGAGGCAGATTTATGAGAGGGCTGTGGACATGCGGCTAGATGGGAGCCTGGACGTCACGGGGCTCATTAAAGATGCCAGGAAGATTCCCGTTGCTGCTGAGAGAGCCAAGGAACTTCCAGGATACTGCAAAACGCTAGTAAAGGCGCTGGAGGGAAAGGGACCCTATGAGCTCGAGAGGGCCTCCCACACCGTGGACGAGAGAACCTTGCTCAAGGACTCCCTGGGCTTCGCACGCTCCGAACTGCAAGCGGAGGTCGAGGTCTACGAGGAAGGTCAGGAAGATGCATATGACCCCGCGTCGAAGGCAAGGCTGTCCATGCCATGGAGGCCTGCCATCTTTCTGGAGTAGGAGGTCAGGGGTCGTTGGAAGAGGGGGAGAAGCCCAGGACATTCAAGAGGAAGCGTCCCCCTTCAAAGGAGGCAACGCGGCTCATGGTTTTCGCCCTTCTGTCTTCCGTGGGCCTGGCCGCCGTCCTCGGTTATGTCTTCCTCCCGACCCTTCTCCATTGGGAGCAGCAACCCAAGGACCCTCACTATGAGCTCGCCGTAATCCGCGAGGGTTCTCTCTCCCGGGTTGTCGTAGTTGGGTCATCCTTCCCCAGGGAATTGGGGTACTTCGAGATCCACCTCGCCGTGGATGGTGAGAACCTTACCTTTGGGCCCTTGCAGAATGGCATGGAGGGCACGGTCTCCTTCCTCGATGCCAACGACAACGGGATCCTCGACAGGGAAGACTACTTTCTCGTGGAGGTGGAGACGGGGAAGACATACACCTTCCTGATAGTGCCCATCGAGAAGTCCAAGGAGGGAGGAGTGGGCTACATCACGTGGGAGGCTTAGCGGTCCCCGTGGCCTTTGTCCACTCCGCGAACTTGGAGATCTCCCTGAGGAAGTGATGCCTCCTCCTGCTTCGCCAGAGGGAGGTGAGGAGCATCGCCACTGTGGGGGAGAGCCCCAGCAGGACGATGGTGGTGAGGAGGATGGAGTCGACGACCACCATGGATGCTACTGCCGTGTAGAGGAGCGGGATGATGGCCACCGGTGAAAAGAAGGCCAAAACGATGAGGGGGAAGGACATCAACGGCTTCGCCGCAACCCGTTTCATGCCCTCCAGCTCCTCCTCCGAGTACTCCGCCACCTGAGCCACCCACGGCCTGCCAAGGCCCTCGAAGATGTCGCGAAGTTCCTCCACCACCTTTCTGTAGCCCTCCTCCTCACCCTGGGAGAAGCGCGGTGTGCCAGGGATGAACTTAAGAACCGCCTCGCTGCCGTCCTTGAACTCCAGGCCCAGGCCCAGGTGCTCCACAGTGCCCACGGAGGCGGCAAAGGGGGACATGAGGGCCCCCGCCACGTAGTAAAGGCGCGGGTACAGATTGACGACCTCGTCGTACGTGTAGGCACGCCTGAGGCCGAGAGCCCTCTTCCAAAGGGGCAACGGCCGCTCAAGACCCTTCTCGTAGATCCTCAGCGAACTTGGTTTCCCCAGAATTATGGCCAGGAGTACGATGACGGGAGGCGCTCCCCACAGCCACCATAGGCCATAGAAGCCCCTGCTGGCGCTCCAGAGCGGAAGGCCAACGGCCGCCACGAGCACCGTCATCATCAAGAGGGCAATGGCTATCGGACTGGCCGGGAGTGGTCTGTACTCGAACCTCGGGTCGCCCAGGTCAACGTCAGGCAAGTGACTCCTCTGAGGTCCGTACTGTATAAAGACATGGAGGCATTCCGAAAGGCGATATCCCCTGTCTCCTAGCCGGACCTCGCCCCCCCTGAACAGGTTTATATCATACAGGCTCGATGTCACTGCCGGTCCAGCGGACCAGGAGGTGGTTCCCGGTATGAGATCGACAAGGCTTTTGCAGGAATTGCCGGGGACTGCCTGACCGATGTGTCGTCGTTCCCGGCTCTCTCGAGCCAGTGTTGTGAACGCGATTTGACCTGAAGATATAGGAATCAATGCCAGACCCAATGGACAAAAGCGTCCGTTGGCGGATCGATGCGGGGAGGCTCCCGCTACAAGAGCAGGGCTACCGCCAGACGACGGAGGCCATCCTCTCCTTCGGGCTGGCGACGGAGGTCGTGGGACTATTGAGCGCAGGCAAGGAGGCGGACGTCTACCTAGCCCGTTACAACGGCGTTCCCATCGCGATCAAGGCCTATCGACTGTACCAGACCTCTCGACGGGGCGGCCGCCCCAACAAGCTGGACAATATGTCTTGGCAAGCGGCCCGGGAATATCAGGCGCTATATCAGGCGTGGAGAGCGGGCATTCGCGTGCCGGCTCCGGCCCGCCGGGTGGAGAACATGCTCTCAATGCGATACCTAGGAGGACAAGAGGAGCCAGCCCCCAAACTCCAGAGCATTCACCTCTCCAACCCCGAGGAATTCCTCGATAGAACCGTCGCTTCCGTTAAGGCCCTGTTCCGTGCGGGGATCGTTCACGGAGACCTAAGCGCCTTCAACATCCTCGTCTATGAGGCCGAGCCATGGTTCATCGACTTCTCTGATTGGGTCCAGGTGAACCGTCTTGGCTGGAGCCCATGGAGGCGCGCTACCGTGGCCAAAGCCCACCTGTCCCGGGGTCTTCACGCCCTTAGGAAGTATTTCAGAAGGTATCAGTTGGAGATTGAGGTGGAGGCAATCGTCTCAGGGCTAATGGCTGAACTCCAGGTCCCGAGTGTGTACTGAGAAGCCTCTTCGATACCTTTAAAATACCCACCCGGCCTTATTCACGAGGCGGGCCTGTAGCTCAGCTAGGTAGAGCGATCGGCTCTTAGGCCCTCGGGCAGAGAGACCGATTGGTCAAGGGTTCGAAAGGGCTCCTACGGGCTCCGAAACTCCCTTCAGGCCCGTCCTCACAGTTTATTAGGTTATGGTCCTCTTTACCCGCCAGTGACGTCTCCTCTCCTCTTCATCGTCGGCACCGCGGGAAGCGGGAAGAGCACCTTGGTGGGGGCCTACCGAGAGTGGGCTACCCTCCAGGGTTTCGATGCCGTTAACGTTAACCTCGACCCCGGGGCAGAGACCCTTCCGTATGATCCCGACGTGGACATAAGGGACTGGATAAGCCTAAAGCAGGTCATGGAGGACTACGGCCTTGGGCCCAATGGTGCACAGATCATGGCGGCAGACCTCGTCGCCCTCAACGCCAAGGAGGTGGCTGATGTGCTGGAGGGCTATGAGACAGACTACTTCCTGGTGGACACCCCGGGCCAGATGGAGCTTTTCACCTTCCGGGAGTCGAGCCGGGTGGTCATCGATGTCTTCGGCCGCGATGCTTCCTTCCTCCTGTACCTCTCGGACCCCATTCTCTCAAGACAGCCTTCCGGGCTTGTGAGCTCCCTGCTGCTGTCCGCCACCTGCCAGTTCCGCCACGCCATCCCCTTCCTCAACGTGCTCTCCAAGTGCGACTTGCTGGAAGAGGAGCAGCTGAAGCGAATCCTGAAGTGGTCCTCAGATCCCTATGCCCTGTACGACGCCCTGGTGGAGGAGGGCGTCTCCCCCAAGTCCGTCTTGGACGTGGAGTTCCTCAAGGCCCTGGAGAGCATCGGTGTCTACAGGAGGCTCACGCCGGTGTCGTCTGAGCTCCCCTTTGGCATGGAGGATGTGTACAGCGCAATTCAGGAGGTCTTTGCAGGCGGGGAGGACCTGGAAAAGCGTTAGTTGCCTCGGCCTCGAGTCCTTGCCGACAGCAACACTAGACTCTGCTCGCCCTCAAATCCCATGTTCCGCAGGAGGACTTCCTCCGAAAGGACCTCCACTCGGCGGCCGTCCGGCACATAGGGGTTGTTCACGAAATATCGGTCACCCTCCCATCCGGTCACGAGGATCCAGTGCGGGATGTGCTCTTCCGCAGATACCCTGGTAGAGGTAAGCAAGATGGGCAACTCGTCCTTGAGCAGTGCAAGCTTCATGTCGTCGAGTTCTATCTCCCGAAATTCGCTGGGTATCCCCGCTTCCAAACACTTCTTCTTCAGGTCCTCGAAGAAGAGGTCCAGGAGTTCCTCCTTGACCTCGGGTCGACGCTTCAAGATAAGCTGGCGGAGGGGCATCGCGTCGGTATTGTTGATGATGCGGACGGGGAAGCCCCTCCGCCAAGCGGAGAGGGCCAGGCCATAGGAGGTGGTGCCTCGTATCTCAACCATGTTGGCCTCCCGCCATATCTCGATCTCCATGGCCCGGTCCAGCCGGATCGATGGATCGAAGTGATGGAGGGCCATTATCAGGCACGCTGGACCACAGGTGAAGTCGAAAGTCTGCTGATAGAAGGGAACGTCTCGCCCGGTCCTCTGTGTCATTGGACCCCCTCAAAAAGGCAGCGGATCCCCAGGGGTGTTGGAGTTCTTCATGGCCATCTCCACAGCCTCCTGCGGGCTCTTGGCCTCCTGGAAGAGATCCGGAGAAACTCCGATCTTGCTCATGTCCCAGCTGCCCAGGGAGACCACTCTCTTGCCCTGCTCGAAAGCGTGGGATATTTCCGAGAGGGTCCCGAAGCTGCCGTCTATGGCTATTAGGGCATCCGCTGACCTGACTATGACCACGTTCCGGGCAGTCCCCAGACCTGTCGCGATAACAACGTCCACGTAGGGGTTGGCATCGGCCTTGTCTATCGTGGGGAGGACGCCGATGGTGAGGCCTCCACCACGCTTCGCCCCCTTGCAGGCCGCCTCCATTACCCCCGTCAGGCCTCCACAGATGAGGCCTGCTCCCTTCTTTGCGATGAGGTAGCCCACCTCCTCCGCCAGGGCTAGGTAGTCCCTGTCAGGCTGTTGGCCACCGATGACTCCAATGAGCTTCATGAGATTTGGATTAGACGATTCGAGGCCATTTAAGGCTTTGCCGCCGGTTCCGCGTCCAGGTTTCAACGTCTCTCGGCTCTGATACCGTAGTGGTGCGGACCCACCTCCACCTCCCGTACACTGTACCCCAAGGACCTCATCTTCTCCTCCGCCTCCTCCAGTGAGAGCCGATGCTCCACGGGCGGTCCCATCTCCATGGATTCCTTCTGCCAATCTACCACACCGAGGAACCCTCCAGGCCTCAGGATGCGTCCTATCTCCAAGAGGGTGGCATCGCCAGACAGCTCGTGGAGGGTGTTCACCAGTAGAATCATATCGACGGAGCCTGACGGCAGCGGTATGGCATCCTCTAGGGAGAGGACGGGAAGGACGTTGTTGACGCCCGCCTCCACTAGCCTCGACTGGAAGTTCCAGAGCATCTCTTCCTGCATGTCCACCCCGTACACCCGCCCTTCGGGCCCCACCATCTTCGACGCTGGGATGGAAAAGAACCCAGTTCCGCAGCCCACATCCGCCAGAACCATCCCTGGTCTTAACCCGAAGGACTCCAGGATGGCCTCCGGGTCCTGCCACTGTAACCTGTCGGGACTGTGGAGTATGTCCTTCCTGCTCGGATCAAACTTGTGGGCCATGAGCCAAGCAATCCGGATTGGGCTATAAGGCTTCCCGATTGGACCCACCCCCGCAAGAGGGGACCAGCACAAAGGTTATTGAGGGTAGGGCTTTAGGGCAGCAGAACCGGCCATGAACAGATACGAGGTGGTCTTCTTCGACGTTGGGGGAACCCTGGTGTGGGCCGAGCCTCAGGCAGACGAGATATGGACCCTTGCCCTTCGAGATCACGGATACAAGGTTTCCGCGGCGGAGATCGTCGAGAGGACAGGCGTTCGCGGCCCGGAGGTGAACAGAGCGGACATACACCGTGCCTTGAGGGAGGTCGCGACGGAGTCCCCGTTGCCCATCCCCCGGAACGTCGAGGAACAGGAGGAATACTTCCGAGCCTTCGATGTAATGGTCCTCAAGAGGCTTGGTGTGCCGCCGACGGAGGAACTCCTGGAGACCATCGGACGGAGGTTTGAGGCTGACCTTGTCCTCCACCTCTATGAGGACACCATCCCCTCCCTCGAGGCTCTCAGAGATGAAGGATACGCCCTCTCTGTGATCTCCAACGCCTCCCACGAGCTACCAGGGAGACTTGCGGAACTGGGAATCAACCGATACTTCGACACCATCACCTATTCCTGGGAGGTGGGGGCCGAAAAGCCGAATCCCCGCATATTCCTCACTGCATTGGAGCGATCGGACATCCAGGGCAGCCAGGCGGTTCACGTGGGGGACAGCTACGATGCTGATGTCCTGGGGGCGAGAGGGGTAGGCATCAAACCGATTCTCCTCGAACGTGAGGGTGTTGGCCTTGAACGGGACTGCCTTGTGGTCCAGAGCCTCCACCAAGTCCCTGGTTGCTTGTAGACAGAGCACTGCCAAAGCCTAAAATTGTCATTCCTGTTGAAGGGTCGGTGATCCTGTGAGGGACCCCGCTGCAAGCTACTTTGACTGCACCGACTCCGAGAGGGCCGCCTTTGAGGCCGGTATCAAGATGGGCTCCATCTACCACCAGTTTGTGGGCACGCCTCTGAGCCATCAGAATGTGGACGTCCTGGAGAAGTCTATCGAAGAGGGGGTGAGGGTGCAGCCCTTCGTTGAGGATGTCAGGGTCCGTATCGACAGGAAGTACCTTCGGGAGAAGAAGAGTGTTTACAAGTACGTCTCCCTCACGGGCAACATGCTGCAGGTGGAGCTGAGGGTCAGGTACGGGACCACCGTTGCGGTCTGCGAGATGAGGTACATAGACAAGCTGCGCTACCCCCTCATGTACGTGAAGGCGATGGAGAGGGCAGTGCCCACGGGGGGCCAGGAGTAGTTTCCCTGCTCGTGCCAATTTTATCGCACCTGTTTAATAGTTTGATGGCATTTACCTCTGGCAGAGAGCCTCCATGGTCACAAGCTTGAAGATTGGCATTACGGGACTCCCTAACGCTGGCAAGACTTTCGCTCTCATCAAGGTCATAGAGATGCTGGAGCAAGAGGGAAAGACCGTTGGAGGTATGGTGACCGAACCGATTTTCAAGAACGGCAGGCGGATAGGTTTCTGGGTCATGGACTGGAGGACCAAGGTTAGGAAGGTCCTCGCCTCACAGGACATCGATTCCAGCGTGAGGGTGGGGAGGTACGGCGTGGACGTGCAGGCCCTGGACGAGGTGGGCGTAAGGGCCGTCAGATCGGCCACCGAGCAGTCGGACATCATAGTTGTGGATGAGGTGGGCAAGATGGAGATGGAGAGCAGCGCCTTCGTGGAGGCCATCAAGGATGCGCTGGACTCAGACAAGCCCGTCATTCTGACCCTCCACAAGAAGTCCAGGAATCCCCTGCTCCAGGACATACGCAGGAGAGATGACGTGAGGATTCTGGAGGTGACCCCCGTCAACAGAAACCTTTTGCCGTACAAGATCGTAGGGTTGCTGAAAGGGGAATGGGAGAGGTAGGCGATCTGGGAGCCCTGGTGGAGGTCCAGGAAGGCCTCGCGAGAATCTTAGTGCCCGAGGTACACGGCGTAAGAGGGCCGGGGAAACTCGATGGGAGGCCTTTCTACAACGAGGCAATGGCCTTTCCGCGGCATGTCTCCGTCCTCGTCGTGGGCGCGGTCTCATCAGGGATACACCGCGTCCTGGACGGGTTAGCGTCCACGGGGGTTCTAGGAATCAGGCTGGCGCTGGAAGCCCAGGACGGCTTCGAAATCGCCCTCAACGACTGGAGGAGGGATGCCCACCAGCTTATCCTCAAGAATCTGGAGTTGAACGGGATCGAGGGAGCGATGGCACTACGCGAGGAACTCAACTCCCTTCTCTGCAGGGAACGCTTTGACTACGTGGACGTAGACCCCTTTGGCAGCCCTGTACCTTTCGTTGACAATGCGCTGCGGTCCCTTAGGCCCCGAGGTTACTTGGCGGTGACAGCCACGGATACCGCGGCCCTCGCCGGGGCCTATTCCAGGGTCTGCAGGCGGCGATATGGGGCCACGCCCCTGAGGGCACCCTTCTCCCATGAGGTTGGTGTGAGGATTCTTGTCGGTTATGTGGCAAGGACTGCTGCGAAGTATGATATGGCCATACGCCCCCTTCTCTCCTTCTGGAGGGGACATTATTACAGGGCCTACATGGAGGTCACAAAAGGGGCCAAGAGAGCCGAAGAGGCCTTGAGCCACCTCGGCTATGTTCAGTTTGAGCCGGGAGGCCCTAGAAGCATTCGGCCGGTTGGAGAGGTCGGTCCCCTATGGGAGGGGGCCCTCAGCAGCCCAGGCCTCTTACGAGGGTTTAGCCCGCGGGAATATTTCCCGCATGATGTGAACAGGTTTGTGGACTGGTCGATAAAGGAGGCAGAAGCTCCACCACTCTTCTATACGACGGATGAGGTCTCAAGCGCCCTGCGAATTCCGGCGCCATCCATGGAGAAGGTGACGAGGGCCCTGAGGGAGGGTGGTTTCCTGGCCTGCAGGACCACCTTCCATCCCAAGGGTTTCAAGACCACTGCTAGCTGGGACGAAATTCTGAGGCTCGTGGAGGGCCGCTAGGGCCCTTCTGACCCTCAGGCTACGATGGATGTGCGCAGCACGTTTTCGGATATCCCAGGGGCGATCTTCCCCTCGGCGGCATACCGGTAGAGAACAGCCGACAGGACTGGCCAGGCGGCGCCCCAGAGGAGGAATATGATGAACCAGTAGACGACAGCCGCAGCGATTACAACCAGGCCGACCAGTAGGGAGACGTTGACCGCCAGGAATATGCCTGCGATGAGGGGGACCAAACCGAGGAACGCTAAGAGGACCAGGATGAGCCCCGTGCCCAAGCCACCCACGAGGGTCTCACCCCATGTGCGCCTGAAAAGGGATGCCGAGCGCTTTAAGGCGGCCCAGGGACCTAGGCCTTCGGCCACTATTACAGGTATGGCCATGTAGCTGGCCAAGGCCCAAGTAATGCCTAAGGCCCCTGCGATGATCTTGCCTATAATGCCTCCATGACGGGCGATGGCCCGGAGAATGAGGCCTACTGTAGCCGTGACCAGAGCCCATTTGAAGAGCTTGCCCACATGCTTGTTCGCTTGCCTGAAGGCGTCCCCGATGGTGGGGCTACCTCCCTCGAGGCGAATCATAGCTGAGCCCACCACCGCCGCTTGGAAGTAGACGGCAATGAAGGCTGTGATGAAATAGAAGACGAAGTAAAGGGCGTAGTAAAGGTAGTCAGATTGCTGCCGTATCTGCTCAATGAAGGCGATATCCAGGAAGAGAACGCTGGCCAGGAAGAGCCCCCACATAAGACCTGAGATGAGCAGGCCCAGGAAGGGGAATAGCAGCAGTTCCTTGTCCTTACGAATTACACCGAAGCTTACCTTGGTAAGCTGCCACCCTCGACCTATGCGTCCCATATGTGCCGCCACCTATCGCAGGCATATCAACTTTTCTGCGTCCTTCGCGAATCGGTGAAAAAGACCCCTTCAAAATTCGATTCGCACTGCAGGGTAGTCTGTTCGTGGGTGGCCTCTTCTCTATAAGATCCGCAGCTACCTCGAATCAATAACGTTACTCGGAGTCGCTCTCGCCCTCAAGGGGCCTTCTCTGCTCCTTCACTGTAGAAGTCTCGTGGACTTCGAGCTTGTCTGCCTCCGCAGTGCCGATGGTGCAGAACGGGCCTATGCGAACCTCTCTGCCGCGGACCAACTGAGCTCGCGTCGCCTCCAGATATATTTGCTGACCCTCAATGGTGTCGGCCACCAAATCGCCATTCCTCTTCCCCTTACGCACAGATATCTCCTGTGCTTTAATGGCAGGGATCCGCGAGGTGCCCGCCAGTTGTATGTCGACCTCCTGGGCCTCCAGAGTCTTGCCGATCCGAAATCTTCCACTGCTTGTGAACTCCTGGGTCTGTACTGAGCCCTCCACATCTAGTCTGCCGCTCACCGTCACTTGCTGGGCATCGAGAATGTCCCCCGCCACCACTAAAGCGCCTGAGGTCTCGACCTCCTGGGCCCTGAGGTCCGAGGCGAGCTTTAAGGATCCCGACGACCGGAATTCTCTGGCGCGAACATCGGAGCCTACCTTCACGGAGCCGGAGGAGTCGAACTCCTCGCACTCGCAACCACCATCAATCTTGCATGCTCCGGAGATGCGGACGTTCTTCGCAAGAAGGTCGCTGGTCACCTTGCCAGAACCGCTGCACTTGAACTCGTCGATGGGGGTGTCGCTGGAAACGACACCTGAGCCGCTGATGACGATCCTTCGGCCTCCCGCCTCCACCCTGGGGCCCAGCTGGGTGAATGCCTCTCGAACCCGCTGACCGACGTCCTCCATCCGTTTCTCGAAGTCCCCCGAGTCCAGGACAGCCTCCAGCTTTCGCCCGACCTGTTCCAGGACGCCTTCAACGGTTTCGTCGACAAGTCTCTCGATGTCCTCTGAGCGAACTTCCTCGCCTTCGAGTTCCGGTAAATCCTCAGGCTCCTCCGGCTCCTCGGGCATGGCTTCATAGCGAGCCTTGATCTCGCGGTAGGTTCCCTCGCTAATCTCGCCCCTTGCGAGCCTCTCTTCCAGACGCCTCAGGATCTCCTCTCTCTTCATCGAAGCAGCCTTCCGATGTCTCCGTTGGTGACGGCAATGGATGGTCCTACCACTCTTAGGGTTATCGGTTTCGAGGCCCCGTTGTGTCCCATTCCAGGCCTCCGCGACCGACCGTTCTCACCGTTCAGCCAGGACTTGAAAGCGTTCAGAAGCTTTGCCCAGACGCGAGGTGTAGACCCTCGCATCCCAATAGTCCGCCTACCGTACATTGTTGCCATGGTAATAGTGATAGTCAGGGATATATTTATAATGTCTTCAGAATAAAAATTGATAACCTCTACCTTAAGGGCGACATCCTCCACTTCGGAGTTGAAAAGGCCCCCGGGAACGAGGACAAATCAAATAGTCCGGTAGGTATCTGGGGCCGTGGACGCCGACCTGGTCCTGCTGCAGGTCATAGCCTCCCCCAGCCGGCAGCGTATCCTAAGTCTGCTGCTGAAGGGCGTCGACCACCCGGAGGACCTGGCGACCCGGTTGAAGCTGCGCCGGCAGAGCGTCGACAAGCAGCTGTTGGAGCTATACAGCTGGGGCATGGTGGATCGCAGCGCCATATTCCCGGCAGATGGGCGGCCCCGCATCGTTTATCGCCTGAGCGAACGAGGCAGGGAACTTCTGGAGCGCGCCAGGGGCCTCGCGGGGGAGTATCACGAGGGAATCCTGTCGGACTATCAGCGAAGCCTGAAGATTCTGGAGAACAAGCTGGCCTCGGGGGAACTGGATGAGCAGGCCTACCGCAATATGAGGAGGACCCTGGAGGCCCGTTATCAGCGGTTCCTGGAATGAGGAACCCTCAGGTCCTTATCTGACGGGGTAGATGCTGTTT
The DNA here is from genome assembly GCA_964347345.1 of uncultured Methanomassiliicoccales archaeon. Classification (GTDB taxonomy): domain Archaea; phylum Thermoplasmatota; class Thermoplasmata; order RBG-16-68-12; family JAJISG01; genus JAJISG01. The sequence goes on from CAYFYB010000009.1 coordinate 52,409, forward strand.
CGTGAAGGTTGGGGTGGCTGACCTGCCCCTCCACGGAGGCAGGGCGCCAAGGTGGCTCTTCACTCGGATGGTGGAGCTCGGGGGCTCTATCGCCGAGGTCATCGTCCACGAGTACGGTCGGGAAGGCCTTCTGGAGAGGCTCTCAGACCCCTTCTGGCTTCAGTGCTTCGGCAACGTCACAGGATGGGACTGGGACTCCAGCGGCCTGGGAACCGTCGTCACCGGCGCCCTGAAGGAGTCCCTGAAGTCCCGAAACCTGGGCATCGGGATCGCGGGCGGTAAGGGTAGGGCCTCCCGGCGAAGCCCTGAGGAGATAGCCCAGCTGGGGAGCGCCTTTGGCTTGGTCGATGACAGGGTGGATTCCCTAGTAAGGGCCAGCAAGCTCAGCGCCAAGGTGGACAATGCAGCGGTGCAGGACCAACACCAGCTCTACCACCACTCCTTCATCCTGTCTGAGGACGGCAGCTGGGTCGTCATCCAGCAAGGGATGAACCCGGAGCGTGGGTTCGCCCGCCGCTACCACTGGTACTGGAGGGAGGTCCGTAGGTTCGACGAAGAACCCCACAAGGCCATCCTCGGGGACCCCATCGAGGTGGCCTTGGACATGACGGCAGAGGAGAGTCGAGAGAGCAGAAAGGCCTCCCTGGACCTCGTCCGCGAGGACACCAAGAGGATTGCTCGTCTCCTGCAGTCCGTAAGGGAGCCGGGGCAGAGGAGCCTGAGGGAGTGGACGGGGGAGGAGGACCCATACCAGTACTTCACAGTCCCCAAGAATCTCAACTGGAATACCTTACGGCGAGCCTATGAGTTCCAGCCCCAGGACTATGAGGAGCTGTTGGGAATAGCAGGTGTCGGACCGGCGACCGTAAGGGCTTTGGCCTACATATCCGAGGCCATATACGGGGCGAAGCCCAGCTGGCGCGATCCCGTGAAGTTCTCCTTCGCTCTGGGGGGGAAGGACGGTATACCGTTCCCCGTTGACCGAAAGGCCATGGACGAGACCATCGAGATCATGTCCATGGGTGTGGAGGAGGCCAAGGTGGGCAAGGAGGAGAAGCTCAGATCCCTGCGGGTTCTTCGCAGATTCGTGCCTCCTTAGTCGCGGGCCCTTCAGCCGCCGATCTCTTCTGGAAGTGTCGTGCGCTACGGCAGCCTCCTCTGTCCACCCTCGTATGGAGCGTCAAGAAGCTCGACAATCTGACGCGCCTTCACCTTCCCTATCTTGGGGATCTTCAGGAGATCCCCCTCGGAGGCCGCCATGACTCTTCGGACGCTGCCAAACCTTTCAAGGAGGAGCTTAGAGAGCGTGTCTCCGACGTTGGGCAACCCCTGGATCGCGAACTCCTGGTGCTGCTCCATTGTCATCATCTTTGGCTTGTGTCTCAGGCCAAACCCTCCGCCCTCCCGGGTCTGGCGCTTATAGAGGGTCTCTAGGATGTGAGCGGTGTGGGTCTCATCCGGGGAGAAAAGGACCGGAATGCCCTCCTCCAGGTGTAGCGATATGAAGGCACCCCAGAGGGCCTTGGGGTTCCTGTACTCATCAATGAGGTTGAGGTCTCCCTCCACAAGGAGGAGGGCCCGGGGATATGTCTCCATGAGCCTGGTCACCTGCTCGAAGAGCCTCTTCTTGATGATGGACGAGAAGAAGTCATGGATGGTCTTCCTCTCGACGCCCACGTCGCCTACCACGTAGTCTCCGGGGGCGAGGGCCTTCCTCACAACCTGCAGGCCGGTATCCCTGAGCCTTTGCTCTATGCTTGTGGGTTCGTGGACGTCGACGTAGAGCCTTGGAGACGCTTCCATGAATGGTCATGCCAATTGGTCTATATATGGGCCCTCCCGATTCCAGCGCGTTGGGGAAACAGCAGTCCAGGCGGCAGTATCAGCGCTCCAACTGCTTAGAGCGTGTGCTGCAGTAGGTCGACGGCCTTCTGGTTCTCCTCAAAGGTGTTGTAGAAGAAGGGTGAGACTCGTACACGGGTCCCCCGGGAGTCGACTATAATCCCACTCTCCAAGAGGCGATCCACGGCTTCGGCAGCCTGAGGATGCTCGATCATCACAATGCCTGTCCGGGACTCAGGCGGCGGCGCTCTCACGTCAAGCTTGGCGTCCCTCGCCCGTTCTATAAGGTCGTTCGCCAGATCGAGGGTCCTCCCCCTGGTACGTGAAGGTCCGATTTCCAAAATCAGATCCAGGCCTGCAGAGGCTGCAAAGACGGAGGCCATGGCCGGGGTGCCCACCTCAAACCTCCTGGCATCCTTGTGAAAAGCGAAACGCTGAGGATTGAAATCGAACTGATGGACGTTGCCAAACCAACCTGTGGAGGTGGGAACGAGGTCCTCCATCAGGTCTCGCCTCACGTAGAGGAAGGCGAGTCCAGGGCCGCCCAGAAGCCACTTCAGGGATCCGGAGATGTAAACGTCGACCCCCAGGGATGGAACGCTTACCGGGAGCTGGCCCGTGGCGTGATAACCGTCCACGATGCTCAGGGCGCCGGCCTGGCGGGCGGCCCTGGAATGGCCGCGGCATCTTGAAGGAACCCGGTGGCGAAAAAGACGTGCGAGGTGGCAACCGCTACAGCCTTGTCCTCCAGAGCATCGGCGAAGGCGCCGCTAGGGACTGTAATGGTGTCCTTACTCGTTATGAAATCGACCTTAACCTCGGATCGACCCGCCCATTGGAAGGGTATTGTGGGGAAGTCCAGATCGGTCGTCACGACCCTGGACTCATCGGGGTAGGTCATGGCGTTCGCCACGGCAGACAAGGCATAGGAGACGCTTGGTGCGAGAGCCACCTCCTCTTTGCGAGCCCCCACAAGCCTTGCGAACCTGGCCCTTACCCCGTCTATGGCTCCCAGCCATCGCTCGTACCAGGCATGGGCGCCCAGTTCATCCCAGTCATCGAGGAAGATCCCCAACGCAGTCCGGACGCGGTTTGACAGCGGTCCCAGTGAGCACGTGTTCAGGTAGCTCTTCGTCCTGAAGATGGGGAACTCGTCCCTGTAGGCCTCAAAATCCATGGTATCCCGGTCGCCTCATTTCTGCTGACGTACAAATCCTTTGCCGCAAAGGCCTCAGGGGAGGAACTCCTCCAGCCGCCTCTGCTCTGTATGGAAGGAGTAGAGCTTGCTCCTCTCCAACCATCTCCTCAGAGGAATCCTTAGACGACTCCGTAGAACGTCCAGACTCTCCTCAAGGGTGGAGAACCGCCTCAATTCTCCCTGGAATGCCTTTCGAGCAAGCTCTCGGAAGCGCCATACACCCAGGGGTATCCATTCCCTGTAAACCTCCAGGAAGGCGATGGCAGTGGCTTGTCGCCTGGCGCCATCAAGATACTCCAGAACAGGGAGCCTCACGGCATGGTATGCGCCGAGGAGGTTCCTTGGATAGTCCCTTCGGCCCCGGGTCATCTCGTGGTCCGCTACCGGCCCCGATGGATGGCCTTCCCACCCTTCCAGGGCCTCAAACATCCATGGTCCTGGTAGGAGGAGGACCTGAACGTTGTTTGCCACCGCCCGGTGACCGAAGAGGTGGTACTCCCCAATCTCCTGATGCTGGCTAACCTTTGATCTGAGCCTTCTTGCCAGAATATCGTCGATGGCAGTGATGCTCCACTCCGTGGGGACGAGCCGCCGCCTCTTCGCCTGCCCCAGGAGGCCCAGGCTGAGGATACGGGTGAGGTGCCTCTGTTTCATACCGTGGAGGTAGAGGTCCCAACTCCCTTCCTCCGCCTTGAGGTCTGTATCCGAGACGATGTAGTCCACCCTCCTGGGAACCGTGGGGTTCTCGGCGATCCTTAGGGCCTCGAAGGGAGCCGAGGGACCGATGGGTGCCCCCCTCGGCGAGAAGTACACCTGGAGGCCGGGCTTCTTCGACAGAAGCATTTCCGCGTGGACGGGGTCGGAGGCCATGGCCACCTCCTGCACCGCCCGGAGAGTCCTGTCGGGCCTTCGGGCAAGGTCTACGTTGATCCTCCTCTTCCCCCGGACCATGGACATCCTGAGGGTCAGGATATCCTGGAGGGGCATGTCGAGCCAGGCCTCCTCGGAGTCCATGAGGTGTACCCCTTCATCCGTCGGAGGGAGGAGGGGCCCCGACAGGACCTTCGGGTATCCCCACTCCCCAATGAAGGCGGAAGGAGGGGTGGCCCCGTAGAGGCTGGTGCCCTGGCGTCTCTGAAAATCCGTAGCCCATTCCCTTATCCCCTCCAGCTTTGGGCATGTGGCAAACCTGCAGATTTTCCAGTTCCCCCGGCAAACGGGACAGGCCACCTCCCTCTTCCTCTCGTGGCCTCCGATGCTGAGGGCGTCAGCGGGTCTCAACGTCTATCGTAATGGCATCCCCCCTCATATGCCTGTCACAGAAATGGCGGGCCTGGGCTTCGGGATGAGGATTCTCCAGCACCCACATCCCTGCAAAGGACTTTCCTGAGGGATGTCAATGATGGTGACATGACACGAGGCGTCGGAGGGATGTTCACAAGGGACGAAGAGAGCCTGCTTCAGGAGTGTGAAGTTGGCAGGGTCTGCACTCACGACACGGATGGGTATCCTCACTGCACGCCGGTTGACTACATCTACCAGAAAGGGAGGATACTCCTCGGAACGGGGCCGGGAACCAGGAAGGTCAGGAACATCCTGTCGAATCCGAGGGTGGCCTTTGAGGTCGACGTGTACGGACAGGAGCGGGAGGGTTTCGACTGGCGCGGCATCATGATCAAAGGCACTGCCACCCTTCTGAAGGACCCGCGAGAAATCGATGAGGTCCTGGCAAGGCTATTGAAGAAGTATCCAGACGACGCGTTCGACCACTCGAATGCCTTCATCGCAATCGAACCTGAGAAGAAGATTTCGTGGGGCCCCTGGGAAGTCTTCAGGGAGCGCTGAGCGTCATCGAGGGTCATGAAAGGTAAGAGACGGCCATACGCGACCTGCTAAACGGCCAGACCAGCAAGCGTGGTGCGGTTACGAGCGTTAGTAACGGCCGGCTGAACGGGTCGCCCGAAGGCTTCCCG
>CAYFYB010000010.1:0-47376 GCA_964347345.1 uncultured Methanomassiliicoccales archaeon
CTCGCCAGGGCCTTCCTGTGAATGACCCCCGCGTTAGGGGGCAGATATGAATAGCCACCCCGGAAGAGAGTATCGGAAGGCCACTTCCCGATCGACAAAACCTTCACCTCGCCTGGTTGCACACCCCTCGGCAGTATGTCCTCCAGTTCTGCAACGGTAGCGGCCACTATTTCCTTGTCCTCCAGCTCGGACCTTCTGTGGGCCTCCCTGCCGACGGTGAAGGCAGTGAGGACGGCGATGGGAGGGCTTAGTCCCACGAAAAGCCTGTGGAAGCTGCTGGCCCCCTCGCCCCACAGGATGCCGAAGTCTCCCGTCTTCTGCAGGAGATTCCCACCTCTCAGGTGGAGATTGACCACGAGGGTGTCACCGAAACCCACGGCATCGATGGCTCTGCGCTTCTCCTCGGGCAGTGGAGGGTCGAACTCCACGTCCCCTGCTTTGAGAACTCCTAGTGGAAGGGACACGATGGCTCGTCTCGCTCTGAACTCCACCTCCTCCCCACCATCATACTTAGTAGCCTGAATGCGCACGCCCCGGTGGGAGTAGCGAATGGCGGTCACACTGGTTCCGAGCCGGATACGATCCTCGAAGGACACCGCTCTCTTCCTGACGAGTTCGGAGTATCCCTCAACCAGCTGGTAGTTGGAGTAGCCGAACTCCTCATGGGCCATCCTGTCCTCCTCCGCATGGCCTTTCACTCCAACATCCTGAGGCTCGGCGCCAGCTGCGTGAGCGTAGAGGAGCTTCGCCAGCTGCTGAGCGCCTCGCCGGGCCTTCGTCCCGTTCAGGAAATCCGCCAGAGAGAGGTCAGGACCAGAGTACCGCCTCAGGGCTCTACGAATCCCGTAGACTCCCTGATAAAGAGCCCTCAGACCATAGGCCGTGTGGAAGGGATGGGTGAAGGAAGGGAAGGATAGGATCTTTCCGTCGAGACTAAAGCGAGCCCGCTGTATGATTGGGAGACGGCGGGCGTGTAAGCCTAGCTCCTGAACCCAGGAGTGCGTGACCACCCTCTTCCCGTGAATCATCAGCGCCCCGAGCTCCAGGGGGAAGCTTCGCCCAAGGGAATAGTCGGTCAGCACTCGCCCCCCGATGCGATGGGATGCCTCGATCACCATGAAGTCGACGGAAGCGTTTGCGAGACGGTGGGCGGCTGCCAGGCCTGCCATCCCGGCACCTATGATGATGATATCGTGATCTCCTCTCACCGTGAAACCAACATGGAGTCCGGTATATGTCTTTCACTGTGAGATGGGACCGTATAGAGCGGGTCAAGAGGTGGCCCACCCGATGGCCGTTTGCACATGTTGGCCGCGAGTGAGCTCAGCCATGGACCAGGGACCCTACCCACGCAGCAACTCAAAAATCGCCCCGGCATCCAGTTCGAAGACGGTCACAGGGTTGGCCAGTTCGTAGGAGACCACAACCTCGGGCTTGAGTTCACCCAGGAGTCCTAGGTGCCTGCCGTCAACCACGGGGCGGGCGCATCTGCCTTCCAGGAAGTTTGCATCTTCTTCCTCTTCTATATCGGCGACTAGGCCCAGGTCTCTCAGGACTCCTTGGACTAACCCCTTGATCTCCGTGAAGCCAGCCTTGGGGTGAATTACGGCTCCTCCCACGTGGCGCCTGTTGCGGCCCTCCAGCACGACATCATCAACTTCGAAGAACCTCTGGGGGAGCTCACGATGCCGGTTCAGCCTGAGAATCTCAAGGATGGATGGCAGGAGGCTTGACCTAATAATGGTGAGGTCGGAGGTTATGGGATTGAGGAGGGGCAACGGCTTCTGCCCGGAGCTGAAGCCGACTTCGGAGTCCTGAAAGGTGAGGGTTCTGACCTCCTGAAACCCGTGGCCGACCACAGTCTGGCGCAGAACCTCGGTGAACTCATTCAGCCCTGAGGCCTCACCGGGCGTCATCCACTTGGGCGTGACGGGCTCGAACCTCTCGAAGCCATAGCCTACAGCGAGGTCCTCGATGAGATCAACCTCGTGGAGGATATCTGTTCGGTAGGCTGGAATCCCCACCTGGATATGGTCGCGTTTGGCCTCGGCATCAAGCCTCATCCTGCGAAGACAGGCAACGGCCTCCTTGGAGGAGAGCTTCAGGCCAAGGAGCTGGTTGGCTCTCTGCAATGACACCTTTCTGGTGGTGGGCGTCAGGTCAGGGGTCTCCAGGGCTCTGTCGGGGTAGATGACGGTGACTGAGTAGAGCTGGCCCCCGCGTTCGGCCATAGCCGTCATGAGAATGTTCAGGGCGCTGCTCACCGCCTGGAAGTCAGTACCCGTCACATCCACGAAGATGTTGGTCGTCTCGGGAGTGAGGGCAGTGACGGTTCCATTAATAATGGGAGGGAAGGAGAGCACCCTGTCCTTCTCATCCAGGATGAGGGGTAGGAGGTCCTTCCCCTCCAGGATCCAGCCATACTCCCTACCCTTCTCGTGCTCCTTCAGAATCCTACCCAGGGTCATCTCCTCTTCCCCACCCAGGGGGACGAAGCTTACGTCTTCCGGTCCAAAGGCCTGGTAGCGTAAGGGGGTCTCCACCCTGTCAAAGTCGTGGAGGCCTATGGCCACCTTCTTCCTCCTCCTTCCCAAGCCTGTGTGCAGCCTCTCCTGAAGCTCTACGATGGAGACAACCAGCTTCTCCGTGAGGCGGAGGCCTCGAACCAGCCCGCCGACGACGTAGGGCCGCACCTCCTTCACGTTCTCGTGGGCCAGGAAGTCGATGCCACTGACCCGCATCTCATATGCGGGCAGACCCTCCTCCATGCCCAGGAACCCCCTCAGGGCCCTGGCAACTCCCTCCACAGAGTACATGTCGGGCCTATTGGGAAAGATGTCCATGCGGATGACTCCGTCCTCAACTCCCTCGTGCCCGGCACCCATCATCGGTATAGTGCCCTCTAGCCTCTCCAGAGGGACCTTTTTGCGGAGCAGGGATACGAGATCCTCATAATCGAGGGAGACCACCACCATTGGTCATTGGTTAGCGGCCTGCGGTAATATAACTTGCTGAAGGGAAACCTTCAGGGAGTTCGGATGCCCTTTGGAGGGACCTGGTGAACCTCCAACTCGAGAAGAGCCTCCAAGGCTCGACCTATCTCCTCCGAGGCCCTCAAAAGGGCCATCAGCGCCAGACCCACGTTGGCCTCCTCGGAAAGGAGGGCGATAAGAATAGTGGGACCCGGTGCTCTCACGGCTAAGACTCTGCCCTGCTCGCACTGAAGCCAGCAGTGGTGCAGTTCTCCCCGCCTCAGCTCTTCCGCGACCTTGCTTCCGGCACCGAACAGGACAGCCGCCATGGCCGCCATCTTCTTTGCGTCCATCCCCCTGGGCAGCTGGTGAGCCACGACGAGTCCATCCTCCCGGGCAATCGTAACTGCCTCGACGCCCCCCACACACTGGAGCCGCCGCAAGAGTTCTTCCAAGGCTCGGGGATAGGCTGCCTCCTGAGGGCTGTTCATATAGACAGGAAGCCATGGGAGTACGTCTCCATATTTGTTTTGGGATGGGTACCAAAACTGACAAAAAAAGCCATAACCGCCGTTTAGCGAGTTATCCCGAATCGAGCAGGGTTTCTCATCAGAGGGAGGAATGGGCCGGGCCTGATTTGAACAGGCGACCTCCCGGTTTCCAAGTTCGGGAACCTATCAGCCGGGCGCTCTAGACCAGTCTAAGCCACCGGCCCTCCTTCCTGCAGGACCTTGCCCTTTCCCGCCTCGAAACCAATTCAACCTTCCCTATTAAGATTTCTGGACGTCCTCAGGGCTGGGCATCCGGGGAGTGTTGGAGCTAGGTGGGGAAGTGGGGCCAACCCAGCGACAGCATCCAAGAGGGAGGAGCGGCGGGGGCGACCGCGGGCAAGAGGGTTGCCGGAACGGGGCTAGGGGTACTCGTGAGAATGACCCGGAAGATGCCACCTGGAGTGCTGACGTAAAGGTGCCCATCTGGTCCGTCCACGACATCGAGAACGCCGCCCTCCCCCGTCGTGAGAACGACTTCCGATGTGAAACTGGCCCCAACCTCCTCCACGTCTCCCCTCAGGCGGATGAGTGTCCCATCGTTCCAGGACCCGAAGTACACCGTATCGGCGTGAGCCCCGCCGAGGCCTTGACCCGTATAGAAGGCAACGCCCGTGGGCGCTATGGACGGGGTGAAGACGAGGAGGGGTTCCTCATAACCGGCGTCAGGGGCGAAACCCGTAACAATAGGCCAGCCATGATTGGAGCCTCGAAAGCCCAGGTTGACTTCATCACCTCCAGCAGGACCATTCTCTGTGAAGACCAAAAGCCCGCTGGGGGTGAAGTCCATCCCGAAGACGTTCCTCACGCCTAGAACGTAGGTGTAGGAGCCAGGGACGGGGTTGTCTAGCGGTATCGACCCATCCGGTTCCATCCTCAGGATCTTTCCTGCAAGGGAGGAGGGGTCCTGCGCCTTGTTAGGCTCCAGCGTGTCCCCCACGGATGCGTAGAGCTTCCCGTCGGGACCGAAGACCAGGCGCCCGCCGTTGTGCCTGCTGTTGGCGGGAATGCGATCCAGCAGCACCTCCTCTGTCCCCGCGACCCCTCCGAGGTCTTTGAACCTGGAAATCCTGTTGAATATGCCCTGACCGGAATCGTATGTGTAGTAGAGGTATACGTAGTTAGTAGAGGTGAAATCGGGGTCGATGGCTAGCCCCAAGAGGCCTGTCTCTGCCTGCTGGACGACCTCCAGAGAGAGGAAGGGTTGCCCCTGGAGCTCTCCACCCTGGAGGATGCGCACGCGCCCGGCTCTCAGCTCGTTGTAGAATATCCTGCCATCTGGCGTGAAGGCGAGGCTGACCGGAAATTCGAGATCGTCCCGGATGGTCTCAAGGTCTATCGTGCCCTCAGGGGGCGAGGGTCGTAGAAGGTTGATGAGTACGGCTGTGGTAACCGAGGCCAAGGCGACCAGGACCACGATAAAGACTAGGATCCTTCTGTCCACGTCCTAAGATGAGACCTCGAAGTTAATAAAGGATTCAATCTCGCTGTTCCGGCGGTTCGCCGATCCCTTGCGCGAGGAGAACGAGAACTAAAACTATTTATTGGCAAGGTCATTTCACGGATGCCGCTCATGGACTTAGTGGAGGCCGTCAAGGCCCGCCGTAGCGTCACCAAGTTCAAGTCCACCCCTCTTTCTGAAGAAGTCGTCAAGGCGGTCTTCAGTGCCGTCAGGGTCGCTCCTTCCGTGAACAACATGCAGCCCTGGAAGTTCATCCTCGTAACGGACGAGGAGTTGAAGGCTAAGGTGGCAGCGGCGGCGAACAATCAGAGGTGGATTGCTGAGGCCCCCGTAGTTGTCGTTGCCCTTGCCCTCCTGAACGAGTCTGACTCCCTGGTCGGGGGTTACATGAGTTCCTATGCCGTGGAAGTGGCCTTTGCCATGGACCACCTCTTTCTGGTGGCGACGTCCCACGGCCTGGGAACCGCATATGTGAACTCCTTTGACGAGGAGAAGGTGAGGCGTCTTCTCGCCGCCCCACCCGATACCAAGGTGGTGGGCATCATCCCCCTAGGCTATCCTGAGGAGGTGCCGCCACCACCAGGAAGCAAGAACTACTCCGAGATCTTCTCCTACAACCGCTACGACTGAGGGTATCGTCTTGGGCACGAAAGCAAAGCATCCATGTCCAGCTTGCCGCCATCCCGTTGACGCATGGGCGGACAGATGTCCTAGCTGTGGCCACATCCTCGAGAGGCCAGGAATCCCCTCAGACATCAGGGGCAGCGTCCAGAAATCCCTGCGTTGGCTCAACTCCCTCTGGAAGGGATATCAGGAGGAGCTGGACCGGCTGGATGGACGAATAAAGCAGGCCCTGAGCCGGGTGGAAGCCCTGCGAGGCTCAAAGGACCCAGCCGAAGAGGGGGAAAGGAGGAAGCTGGAGCTGTGGCTCCAGCAGGCCATGGAAGAAAGGAGCGAGCTGGAGAGGCTTTCCACTGAGGCTGGGGACGCCCTGCTCACCTTCTCCCGCCTGTGGAGCCTCCCCGAGGTCACCTTGTTGGGGAGGAATGATGATAACAAGCTTCAGGAAAGGATGATGGTCCTCCAGGAGAAGAAGGAGTCCCTGGAGAAGGACAGTCAGAGGATGGAGGAGTGGTGGGAGGCCCACAGAAGGATCCAGAGAGACCTGTTCTCAATAGCCATCGGAAAAGATTTGGAGGATGGGACTGGGACGAGGAGGGAATTGGATGAGCTTAGACCTCTGCTGCAAGATTTGCTCGAGAGGCTGAGGGTCCTCGCAAGGGAGGAGGCGGGGCCTCCGCTGGAGGAGGAGGTGGTCCAGCTGCTTCAAAGAATAGTTGACTCTGCACAGCCTCTGCTCGGAGACCGAGTCGAAGACGGTCCTTGATGGCAATTCTGACCGCGTCGCCACGTCCAGCCAATGTTTACATATCAAAAAGCGCTTCAGCTGCAGCAGTGAGAATACTCCGGGACATTAGGGAAGCGACGAAGCTCCTCATCTTGCTGGAAATAACGACCCATCGCCACAGCAGGATGAAATCCATCGCGGAGAAGATCAGTCTGACGGTGCAGGGTGTTTCAGATTATATCAAGTCGATGACGGCCGAGGGGCTGGTTTACAGAGTGGGAGGGGTGTACGCCGCCACCATGAAGGGCGTCGAAATCCTCCATTTCAGATTCAGGGAGCTGAAGGAGTTCGTGGAGAGTTCCTACAAGGAGATGAGGATACTGAATATCTGCTCCGCCATTGCGGGTAAGGACCTCAAGAAGGGGGACCGGGTGGGCCTCTTCATGGAAGAGGGCTACCTGCTGGCCTATCCCGGAAGGGAGTCAGCCTCCCAGGGTTCTGCCATGCACTCGGCCAGAAAGGGAGAGGACATAGCCGTCGTGGAGCTGGAGGGGATAGTTGACCTCAAGTTGGGGAAGATCACGCTGATCCGCATCCCCGGGGCGAGGGAGGGGGGAACGAGGGTCGTGAACCTGGCGAGGGCTCGAGAGATTATAGCAGGCCATCCGGGACACAGGATAGCTGTCAATGACGCAATAGCAAGGGCCCTGGCGGCGAAGCTGGACCTGAAGCCGGACTTCGAATTCGCCGCCGTCTCCGCCTCCCTGGAGGCTGCCCTGAGAGGCCTTGACGTCCTCCTACTGGCCTCAGAGGACTCCTCGGCCGAGGCGGTGTCTGCTATCGAGGCTGCCAACGAAGGGCTGGAGGAGAAGGTGACCTATCAGGTGACCTCTCTCCTCACAACTCCCCCGAAGATAACGGAGGCAAAAAGTAAATCTAGTCAGAGAAGGCGTTAGGCGAGAGAGAGGAAAAGTGGTGATGCGTTGAAGGCCGTCGTGCTGGCTGCGGGAGAGGGGACCCGTCTCGGCCCCTTCACCCACTCAGAGCCGAAGGTCATGATTCCCGTGGCGAACCGGCCCATCGTGGAGTACGTGGTCCAAGCCCTGGTGGAGAACGGCATCCAGGACATCCTCCTCGTCGTGGGATACAGGAAGGAGAGGATCATGACCCACTTCGAGGATGGCAAGAACTTCGGCGCCAAGATCGAGTATGCCGTCCAGACGAAGCAGTTGGGCACCGCCCATGCCCTGCTCCAGGCTCGAGAGGGCCTCAAAGGGGACTTCCTAGTGCTGCCGGGGGATAACGTCATCGACGCCAGGACGGTCGGAGACCTCCTCGAGGATGGTTCTGTCCCATCCATTGTCATCACGGAGAGCGATATGCCCTCGAAGTACGGAGTGGTCACCCTGGATGGGGAGTGGGTTCGCGATCTCGTGGAGAAGCCCGAGGAGAGGATAAGCAACCTGATCAACACGGGCATCTACGCCCTCAGTGCGAAGTTCCTGGAGACCTGCGAGGATTACGTGGGCCGGGGCATCTACGACCTTCCTGGGATACTGCACAAGCTCTCGCGAAAGGGTAAGGTAAAGGCCATCCGCACTCGTGGAACGTGGATCGACGCCGTGTACCCCTGGGACCTCATCAGGGTCAACGCCGTGGCTCTTACGACGCTGCAAGAGAGGATTTCGGGAAAGGTGGAGGAAGGAGTTGTCATGAGGGGTCCCGTCTCCGTCGGGGAAGGATCTGTGGTCAGGGCAGGGACATACCTCCTCGGACCCGTGGCCATAGGTCCCGGCTGCGACGTCGGACCCCACGTCACCCTCCATCCCTCCACATCAATCGGCCAGAACGTGACCATCGGCCCCTCGTCCGTCATCGAGGAGAGCCTCATAATGCATGACTGTTCTCTCGGTCCCTTCTCTTACGTCTCCCACAGCGTCCTGGGGAAGGGGACCAGGGCAGGCTCCCACCTCTCCGCCCCCAGCGAAGGGGCCACGATCCAGGTGGAGGGGGAGTTTCACAACGTGTCAAGGGTCGGCTCCTTCCTGGGAGAGGACACCGTCGTGGGTAGCGGGGTTAAGGTCCTACCTGGCTGCCTGGTGGGAGCCCGGTGCAGGATCGCCTCTGGAGCCGTCCTCCGCGGGGACATCCCTGCAGGGTCGACGGTGGTCTAGATGTGCGGAATCGTCGGCTATGCAGGCCGTCGGCGGGCCCTTCCCATCGTCCTTGAGGCCTTGAAGAGGCTCGAGTATCGAGGTTACGATTCCGCCGGGGTAGCCATCCTGGACAAGAAGATTCAGCTTCACAAGGACAGGGGTGAGATCAGGGAGCTGGAGGGTAAGCTGCCAAAGCTAAGCGGCACCTCCGGCCTGGGCCACACCCGGTGGGCGACCCACGGAGCCCCCAGCCAGGAGAACGCCCACCCCTTCTTGGACTGCCACGGCCAGATTGCCCTTGCTCACAACGGCATCATCGAGAATTACTCATCCCTCAGGGCAGACCTGGAGGCCAGGGGCCACAAGTTCGGCTCCGAGACGGACACGGAGGTCGTGGTGCACCTGGTGGAGGAGGCCTACAAGGGGAGTCTTGAAGAAGCCCTGCGTTCCGTCCTTCCGAAAGTTCAGGGGTCCTACGCCTTTGCGCTTATGCACGCGGAGGAGGAGGGCAGGCTGGTGGTGACCCGTAAGGACAGTCCACTGGTGATTGGCCTGGGAACCGACGAGAACCTCTTCGCCTCGGACATCCCCGCCCTGCTCCGGGAGACCAATAGGGTCCTCCACCTCATGGATGGCGAGATCGCTGTCATCACCGCCGCGGGCGTCCAGATCCATGCACCCGACGGCGCCAGGGTCAGAAGGCGGGCCGAGACCGTGTCCTGGACCCTGGAGGATGCGGAAAAGGGCGGATTCCCGCACTTCATGCTGAAGGAGATCTTCGAGCAACCGGAGGTCATCCACTCCACCCTCCTTGGTCGGCTGAGCGATTTCGACTCTGGCGACGTGTTTCGGGACAAGGCGCGACACGTCAAGCTGGTGGCATGCGGTACATCCTTCCACGCTGCCCTGGCGGGAAAGTACATACTGGAGGAGATGGCGGGCATTCCGTCCTCTGCAGAGCAGGCATCGGAGTACAGGTACGCCAGGGCCTCCAACGACAAGCCTCTAGTGGTGCTGATCAGCCAGAGTGGGGAAACGGCTGACACCATCGGCGCCGCTCGTGAGGCGAAGAGGCGGGGCTGCAGAACCCTCGCCGTCACCAACCACGTCGGGTGCAGCCTCTCCAGGGAAGTGGAGGAGGTCCTCTACACTCGGGCCGGGCTGGAGATAGGCGTGGCGGCAACAAAGACCTTCACCGCGCAGATGGTGGCCCTCTACATACTAGCCCTCAGGCTGGGCCTCAGCGCAGGCCATCTGACCTCCGACGAGGTCAGGAAGTGGACGGAAGAACTCAGGGCCCTCCCCAGAGCAGTTCAAGCGGTTTTAGACTCCGCCCAGGAAACGGAGGCCCTGGCTAGAACTTACAGCCAGTCCAGGGACATGTTCTTCATCGGTCGCAACATCAACTACCCAATCGCCCTGGAGGGAGCCCTCAAGATGAAGGAGATCTCCTACATCCATGCTGAGGGGTATCCGGCGGGGGAACTGAAGCACGGACCCTTGGCCCTCCTCACAGAGAGCGCGCCAGTTGTGGCCCTGGCCCCGAGGGATCATACTTACGAGAAGATGGTGGGCAATATCGGGGAGGTCAGTGCCCGTGGCTCCCCGGTGATCGCCATAGCCTACGAGGGCGACGCAGAGATGGAGAAGTACGCCGATCAAGTGCTGCGAGTGCCCCTGGTTAGACCGGTCTATTCACCGCTGGTCAACGTGGTCGCGCTGCAGCTTCTGGCATACTACACCGCCAGAGAGCGAGGCTGCTCAATAGACAAACCTAGACATCTAGCCAAGAGCGTCACGGTGGAGTAGCTCATCTGTCCAGTATCGGCAGCAGGTCCCGAAGGCTAAGAAGCTCATAGTGAGGTCTGACGTCCACCCCTTCGAAGCTGAGGACGCCCCTGTTGACCCAGAAGCTAGTGAGCCCAGACTCCAGCGCCCCCTTCACGTCGTCGCTGAGATTGTCGCCCACGTGAGCGCTCCTGGCCGCCTCCGCCTTGCTCTGCCTCAGAGCCAGGTGAAAGATGGTCCTACTGGGCTTCTCCACCCCAACCTCCCCCGATATGATGATAGTGTCGAAGTAGTTCGCCAGGCCGAACCGCTGCAGCTTGTCCCTCTGTATCTCACTGGGACCGTTGGAGATGATCCCCAGGTGATATCTGCCGGAAAGGGTCTCGAGGACCTCTTTGGTGTCCGGATACAGCTCGATGCTGGCGAGCCTTATCCGACGGTAGCTCTCACCCAGCTTTTCTGCGGTCCTTCGATCGCCATAGCCCTCTTTCTGTAAGAGTCTCAGGTAGGCCTCGTTGCTGATGTCGTGGTAGTGGCCCCCGGGCTTCTCCGCGGCCACCGCCTTGTAGTAATCGTAGTACTCAAAGGGATCCAAGTCTGCTGTGAGGCCTACACCCTCGCAAGCCTGCTTCAGGGCATCTCGGGGATCCCTGCCATAGTTGCATAAGGTGCCATCGATATCGAAGTAGATGCACTCCAGGGAGAGAGCTGTCACGGGTCGACCAACTTTACCACTCTATTTATTCCTTGACCAATTGCCCTGGCGAATGTTTTAAGGATGGTTCCCCATGGGAAGTCGGTCTATGATAGAGAGGCCCAAGGGCACAAGAGACTTCGGTCCGGAGGAGATGGCCCGCCGCAGGTACCTAGAAGCGGCGTTCTCCAACGTCGCCAGGAGGTTCGGCTATTCGGAGGTTGCGACTCCCACCTTTGAAAACTCTGAACTCTTCATCGCGAAGTCGGGACCAGCCATTGTGCGGGAGATGTACGTCTTTCGAGACAAGGCGGGCAGGGAGTTGGCCCTGCGGCCAGAACTCACGGCTCCCGTCATTCGGTTTTACCTCAACGAGCTTCAGAGCAGGCCTAAGCCCCTGAAGGTGTACTACCTGGGCAGCTGCTACAGGTACGATGAGCCCCAGTTCGGACGTTACCGGGAGTTTCATCAGTTTGGTGTGGAGATCCTTGGAGGCAGTCCACTGGAGTCGGACGCCGAAGTCATCGCCACGGCCGTAGACGCGGTGAAGGAGGCTGGCCTCAGGGGCTTTCAACTGCGAGTGGGGCACATAGGGCTCATAAGGGACCTCTTGCCCGTGGACGCCTCACGGAAGGCGAGGATCATCAGCCTCCTCGACAAGAGGCAACTGGAGGAGCTTCGGCGAGAGTTGGATGCCGCAGGGGTCGGGGAGATGGCGGAGAGACTTCTCCAGCTCGTGGGTCTCAAGGGAGGTGAAGAGGTCCTTGACCAGGCCGTCGAGGTCCTCCAAGAGGGACGAGCTGATAGGCGGAAGGCTGCAGGTGGGCCAGAGACCCCTGCCTTGGACTACCTGAAGGAGCTTGGGAGGCGCCTGCGGCTATATGGCATCGAGGAGATACTCTACGACCTGGGGGTAGTAAGGGGTCTGGACTACTACACCGGTATGGTCTTTGAGCTCCACTACAATCCGTTGGGAGCTGCGAGCCAGATATGTGGAGGCGGCTCATACTCCCTTACGGATGTCTTCGGGGGGGAGCCTCTGCAGACCACGGGCTTCGGGATGGGTTTTGACAGGGTGCTTCTGGCCCTCGAGAAGGCGGAGGTCGCAATTCCTGCAAAGGCCCTCGATGCCTTCGTCGTTCCCGTAGGTGAGCACATGAAGGAAGCGGGCTTCGGGGTCGTGAAGTTGCTGAGGGATGCAGGCCTCTGGGCAGACATCGACCTCATCGGGAGAGGGCCTTCCAAGAACCTGGAGCACGCCAATGCCCTTGGGGCCAAGTTCAGCGTGCTAGTGGGCGAGAAGGAGTGGAAGGAGGGCAAAGTGGCCGTCCGAGACATGAAGAGCGGCGAACAGCGCGAGGTTCTCGTCGAGAAGCTCCCGAAGTTCCTTGCCCGATGAATTCTTCATAGCAGAGCTGTCTATCATCGAGGATCGCGTGAAAGTAGATTTCCCTATACGATCTGGCTTGTTCCCCGCGAGACCAGACAGAGCTTCTCGGGGAGGAGAGTGGCCTCTCCGTAACCCAGTGTCAGGCCATCTCCCCAGAAAGGTTCACGAGGGAGCATTAATGTACGCCACATCCCATCGCTAAAGCATGCGAGGATTCGCGCACTATGACGCGAACGAACCGGTGAAGGATGCGCTCTGCCTGTCCAGTTTCCTGATCTCGATGAACGATGAGGGACTCCTCCTCGGTAGGATGCGCAAGCACAAGAGGTGGGAAACTCTCGACAGAATCGTGGCAGGAGGTCCCGCCTTTGAGGAAGGCCTGTGGGTGTTGCCTGCCTCACACCTCCACGTTGCGGAAGATCCCCTGGCGGCCGCTGAGCGGATCGCGTCCGAACAGCTTCAAGCAGTTTATGATGACCTGAGCCTTTGGTGCGTGCTGTCCTTCGCTTCGCCCTTCCCGAGTCGAGGCCAGAAACACCACTGGGATGTCTGTTTCGTTTATAGCGTCGAGATCGACGTACAAACTATCCCGCCGTGGTTCGAGGATTTAAGGCGTCTACCACCAGGGAAGATTGCCAGTCTAAAGTATGCCCGAGGCCACCAGGACGTGATCCGCGAGCTGGGGTTGACTTCCTAGGTTGGCCTGCTACCACGTTCTACGGCCCTCGGGACGCTCTTCTAAAGAGGTCGTTTCACCGACGGGTAGGTTGAAGGTCATCCTCACCACTGCCGAGGGACCTCGAATGTCATCTCGAGGATTCGCTAACCCATTCCCCCTATCGGTCAGCAGGTCCATCATTGGGAAAGGAGTCTTCACACCCATGCACAGGCGAAGGGTCGGGATATGCGCTGTGTGTATGACGCCCCGATCGGGATTTGAACCCGAGTCCCGGGCTCGACAGGCCCGGATGATAGGCCGCTACACCATCGGGGCTCGAGCCTCATACCCCATCTGGATACTTCAAGCTAATGTCCTACTTGGGGGATAGGGAAACTGCCAGCAGAATTATCAGAACAGCCAGGGCTAGCAGAAAGGCAGTGATTTCGCTTTGGAGTCCGACTGCCAACATGGCGGCAGCCGCATAAGCCATGATCGATATCAGAAAGACCATGGCGGTCACAATACTGGCTCGAAGCAAGAACGCCCCATAGACAAGCCTGAGGGCCCTGGCTGGATGGTGATCCAGCGTTGGGAGGCGCCTCAGCGGTTGCACTGTGTACCTGAATCTCATGAGCTGAGCCGCAAGAATGGTGATTGACAGGAAAAGGTATAGCTCCTCCAGGGTGAGGTCGATGGAGATTCCGAAGGCCAGGAAGGCTGACCCGACCATGATCAGAGAGGCTCTGTCGGCCCATTCACTAGGCCTCCGGATCCCCAGGAAACCCAGTGTGGCCGTCGCGGCGGCTGCAAGGAGTATGAGGACTGAGGGTGGTGAGGGGAGGAAGGGGTAGGCCGTGAAGGCCGTCCATGCCACAAGGATCAGGAGGAGGAGTGTTGGCAAGTGGGCTATCTGACCGCTGAGCGTCGACCTGGTTTCCATCTTTCAGTCTCCTTGAGGGCAAGGGCGAGGGGTTTCTCCAGCCTCCAGTCGGCCACAGGTGCGAAGCGTCTGAGAAGGGCGACATTGGCGTCCCGTTCCATTTTGAGGATGGAGTAGGCCACCCGGGCAGCCTCGTCCTTCTCGGCAAGCTCGGCCTCGATGTCGAGAACCGAGGGTGACAGGACAAATACGTCAAACCCGTAGGCCCTCAGATTCAGGATGGCCTCCCTGGCTAACCTATCCACTACAGGAGATATCACAATCAGCAGGCACCCGCGGGGAAAGAACCTGCCAAGGACCCAGGGCAGGTGGGTCAGGGTCCACTGGCCGCCGGGTCTGACACTTAGGAGGGCATCAACTATCCTGAAGAACTGCTTCCTCCCAAAGGCCGGGTAGACCCAGTCCAGGACGGACCGCATGACAATCAGACCCACCCGGTTTCTTCCCTCCAGGAGTTTCTCGGCCAAGGAGACGGCAGCTCTGACCCCCATCTCCACGGCGTTTTCCTTTGCGGGGCCGATAGCCACCTCCTCCCGAGCGTCAAGGATTATGACGAAGTCCCCGCTCCTCTCTCCCTCTAATTCATTGGTGAAGAAGGAGTCCAGACGGGCGGAGGCTTTCCAATTTATCCGACGCATCTCGTCCCCTGAAACGTAGTCCCTGATCGACCAGAAGTCTGTCCCCAGGCCAGGCGAGCGAGACGGTATCTGACCTAGCCAGGGCCTCGTCCGTCTCGTTCTCACCGTCGCCCTCCGGATGTCCTCTCTTCGGGGGGAGATTGCCAGGGGTACGGTATCAGCGAGGGTCACCTCGTGGACGACAAAACCAAGAAGGTCCCTGCTTCTGACGGTTACGGGCCCCAGATTGTACCTTCCCTTCACCCTCAAGAGGAGGCTGTACTGCAGTTCTATGAGCTCCCCCCGCCGCAGTCCAGTGACCAAGTAGTTGCTGCCCTCGACAACCTCAAGCTCTGGTGGGACTGCATCATAGATCTCAACGAACTCCAGCGCTGGCCCGTCGTTCCTCAGCTGCAAAGAAACCTTCAATTCCTCGCCCTCAGAGGCCCTCTGGGTCTCCACAGTCCTAGAGACGTTTACAGCCGGGACGGAAGAGCCAAAGATCACCCCCAGGGCGAGGTAGACCACCAGAGGAATCACCAAGGCCACGAACCTCCCCTCCCTGGTGAGGAGGCCAAGAATGAGCAGGAAGGAGGCGGTGACCAGGATCCATGCGCTGAGACCCGTCCTCATCTAATCGACCTTCGGAACGGGTACTTCTCGGAGAACCTCCTCGACTATCGTTGCGGGGTTGACACCTCTGATCCAGGGATCCGGCTTCAGTATCAGGCGGTGAGCGAGGGCATCCACGGCCACGGACTTGACGTCATCGGGAAGGACGAAGTCCCGGGAGTCGAGAACGGCCCTGGCACGGGAAAGCTTGAGAAGAGCCAGAGAACCCCGGGGACTCGCACCCACATCGACCCTGGAGTGGCCACGGGTCCTGTTCACGACCTCCACCATGTACCTCTCCACATCCTCCTCCACGAACACTTCCTCCACGGCAGCCTGCATCTCCGAGACCCGTTTGGGACTTGCCACCTTCTCGATTTCCACCTCGTCCTTCCGACGCTGTACCCTCCTTCGGAGG
This sequence comes from uncultured Methanomassiliicoccales archaeon, assembly GCA_964347345.1. Lineage (GTDB taxonomy): Archaea > Thermoplasmatota > Thermoplasmata > RBG-16-68-12 > JAJISG01 > JAJISG01. The sequence goes on from CAYFYB010000010.1 coordinate 15,607, forward strand.
ATTTCCACCTCGTCTTCGGGCTGGGGGTAACCCATGGGGATTCTCATGAGGAACCTGTCTATCTGGGCCTCCGGAAGGGGGTAGGTTCCCTCGTACTCTATGGGGTTCTGGGTTGCCATCACCACGAAGGGCCCTTCGATGGGATAGGTCTCCCCCTCCAGGGTGGCCTGTCTCTCCTGCATGGCCTCCAGAAGAGCTGCCTGGGTCTTGGGCGGAGCCCTGTTTATCTCGTCCGCCAGGAGGACGTTGGTGAATACAGGACCCCTTCTCAACAGGAACTCTCCCTGCCGTCGGTCGAAGATGTATGTTCCCGTGATGTCCGCCGGGAGGAGGTCTGGGGTGAACTGGACCCTCCGGAACTCACACCCCAGGGCAGCGGCAAAGCTCTTGGCCATCATGGTCTTCCCCAGGCCCGGAAAGTCCTCTATCAGCACGTGGCCGTCCGAGAGGATGGCTAGGAGCACCTTCTCCAGCACTTCCCGCTTTCCGACGATGGCCTTAGACACTTCCGTCAGGAGGTGGTTTGAGAGGGCAGAGACCTCTTCCAGCTTCAATTCCAGGCCTCCATGGCGCTAACGACACGGCCGATTATATCGGAGAAGCTCTCACCTCGGGACACCCCGCGAAGGAGCGGTTCCCGGGTGGTTACCTTCGAGAACAGAAGGTCCTCCTCAGCGGTGGCGGCGAGGAACCGAAGGATGAGGGGATCGTGTACTATGCCGCTCCTCTTCTCAGGGTCCCCCATCAAGGACGTGAGTTCCTGGTGATCAAGCCCTCGGTTGGACCTCACCTTCTCCAAGAAGGCATTCCTGACACGAAGGGCCACTATCATCTGGCTGTACTTCAGTCCTCTGTCCGCCCGCCGGAGGCTCATTGCAAGCTTCGTGAGCTCACCTGAGGCGTGTCTCTCACCGTCCTCGGGAGGCCTCAGAGGGGGAACGCCCATCGCTCCTTGGTGGAGGTTCCGGATTACCGTCCACGCTATCGCAACCAGGAGCAAGATGTAGAGGGCCCATCTGAGCGATGGGTCGATGGGGAACAACAGGTATGAAGCCAAGATCACGGGCACGAGGACCATGACGATGACAACCAACCTGAGGTCAACAGCCAATCTTCCACCATGTCTGAGTTCTCTGACTGAGGTAGCAGTCCGAGACCACCCACTCCTCAAGGGGCGACCATATCTCCAGACCAACTCAGACCCCCAGTTCTCCCTTCACCCTCTGGAGGGAGTCTATTGCTCTTTCACGATGGGTTTCGGAGAGGGGATAATGGCTGTAGCGGGCAATTTCGAAGAGCTCCCGCAGCGACTTCGTGGAGTCGTCGGAGAGTCTCAGCCTCTCCAACGCGGCGGATTCCAGCTCCCGGGCTGTGAGGCTTTTCTTTGCCTCCACACCTCGGTCCTCGAAAAGAGAGAGCATCTCTGTGTAGCAGGCCAATATCACGGACCTCATATCATCTCCAACCCTGAGGCGGTAGATCCCCTCCTCTAGGCTTGCGGCCACCTGTTGTCTCATCTCCTCATCCAGCAGCTCCCCAAAGGCAGCGGGCCGTCGCGTCCTGAAGGCGATTATCAGGATAGAGAAGGCTAGAAAGGCGAAAAATACCAGCAAGAGCCCCGCCAGGGCTGGAGCCGCCAGGATGGACCTGGGCCCGGGCTCACCCGAGGGGTCCCCCGTTCCGCCCTCAGAGCCGTCCCCTGTGACGGGCCCCTCACCATCCTCCTCGCCCTGGAACCCCCTGAAGAACCCAAGAAGGAAGACAAGGGAGAGGAAGATCAGCAGAATGACGAGAAGTGGAAGCAGTTCCTCGAAGGGGAATTTTCCCCCCTTCGGCATGTATTTCAGGTAGACTAGGATGAAGAGGCCGCCCCCCACCAGGCTGAAGAACACCGCGAGACCTAGGGAGGCCTCAGGACCAAGGTTCGGCAGGATAAGACGAGGACCCTGGACGCCACCAGACCCTGTGGTTTCCGAGAAGGGTAGACCCTCAAGGTTCTGTATCAAGTTTACCACGGCAACGGCCGCTGCGAGGACGAGGACCAGGACGATGACCTTGGATCGGACTTCTGAGATGGCCAACGGTGTAACATGCCAGCGAATCTATATGGCTCTTTCTCACAAGTGGACTGGGCAGTCCTGGGAAAGCGCCGGTTGTCCGGCTCCTGGCACATACCCCAGAACTGGGGCCGGATGTGTCCTGAGGAGCCCTCCTGTCCCCCGGTATCCCGACGCGGGCTGGATTCATCAGAGAAGGCCAAGCATGCTGCACTACGCAGGGCAGAGGCTAGAAGGGTCGCATCTCTTCCGGCACCTTCTTCCAGTCCTCGATGAACCTCCTTAGCCCCACATCCGTTAGGCTATGGTGGAACATCTTGCTGAGAACGTCGTAGGGCAGGGTGGATATCTGGGCACCTGCCAGAGCCGCCTCCAGAACGTGGACAGGATGGCGGATGCTCGCCACCAAGACATTGGTCTCAAAGCCGTAGTTCCTGTAGATGGCCACTATCTGGCGGATGACGTCCATCCCAACCTGCCCCTGATCGTCGAGACGACCGATGAAGGGGCTCACGATGTACGCCCCCGCCTTTGCAGCCAGGATTGCCTGGTTGGCGCTGAAAACCAGTGTGACGTTGGTCCTGATCCCCTCCTCCTTCAGGGACTTGGCGGCCTTCAGACCTTCCGGAGTCATTGGCACCTTGACGACGACGTTCCTGTGGATGGCCGCTAGCTTTCGCGCCTCCGAGACCATCCCACGAGAGTCCTCGCTAACCACCTCTAGGTTCACGGGACCGTCCACCAAGGAGCATATCTCCTTGACAATCTCATCGAAGGAACGCTTCTCCTTGGCGATCAGACTGGGATTCGTAGTGACGCCGTCCAAGACTCCCCAATCCGCCGCCTCCTTGATGTGGGGTATGTGGGCAGTGTCCAGGAATATCTTCACGCCATGACCTCCTTCCGCCTGATGACATCCATTGCTGCCTTAAGCACCTTTTGAGCAGTAAGCCCATACTTGTCAAGAAGCTCGAAGCCCTCCCCGCTCTCTCCGAAGGTGTCCTCGACCCCGATGATCCTCAGGGGGACAGGGTAGTTCTGGGCCACCACTTCGGCAATGGCACTCCCCAGGCCTCCGTAGATGGTGTGCTCCTCGGCGGTGACTATGGCCCCCGTCTCTCTCGCCGCCCTCAGGACCGTCTCCCGGTCGATGGGTTTCACCGTGCTCATATTCACTACCCGGGGGCTCACGCCTTGCTTCTCAAGCTCCTCTGCCGCCTCCAGGGCGCGGGAGACCATGATGCCGGAGGCGATGAAGGCGAGGTCGTCTCCGTCTCGCATGATGGTGGCCTTCCCCACCTCGAAGGGGTCCTCAAGCGATGTGAGGGTGGGAAACCGGGCCCTGCTGAACCTGCAGTACACGGGTCCGGGAACCTTCACCGCAGCGTGCACTGCATTGGCGACCTCGGGACCGTCGCAGGGCACCACCACCTTCATGTTGGGGAGGGACCGCATCAGGCTGATGTCCTCCAGCATCTGATGGGTAGCACCGTCCGGTCCCACGGTGAGCCCCGCATGGCTGCAGAATATCTTCACAGGCAGGTTTGGATACGCTATGGACTGGCGTATGATGTTGTACACCTGGGCCGTCCCGAAGACGGAATAGGTACAGGCGAAAGCGACCTTTCCAGCCGCCGCCAGGCCGGCGGCTACACCCATCATGTTCTGCTCCGCGATGCCGATGTTGAACAACCGCTCAGGAAACTCCTTCCCGAAAAGGGCCGTCTTGAGGGACTGGGTTGTGTCCGCCCCCACCACGACCACGTCGGACCTTTTCTTCCCGAGCTCCACCAGGGCCTGGCCGAAGTAGGTCCTCTGAGACTCCGTCTTCCACGGCTTCGGCTTCACACAGTCTCCCCCAATTCCGCCAGGGCCGTCTTGAGCTCCTCTTCCGTAGGCGCCGTTCCGTGGAAGCGGACGACGTTCTCCATGAGGCTCACGCCCTTGCCCTTGACTGTGTGGGCTATGATGACCGTCGGCCTGCCCTTGACCTCCTTGGCGGAGTTAATGGCCTCCAGGATGGCCTCCATTTTATGGCCGTCGATCTCCAAGACGTTCCAGCCGAAGCCGCGCCACTTGTCGGCCAGGGGCTCCAATGCCATGATCTCCTCTGTGCGGCCCTCCTGTTGTATACCGTTCCTGTCGACGATGGCGGTGATGTTGTCAAGCTTGAAGTGGGCTGCCCCCATGGCGGCCTCCCAGGTCTGACCCACGTCGTTCTCCCCGTCCCCTATCATCACGTATATGCGATAGGGCTTGCCGTCCAAGCGAGCGGCCAACGCCATTCCCACTGCGATGCTCAGACCTTGGCCCTCGGCGCCGGCACATGCCTCCACTCCCGGTGTCGTCCCCAGCTCCGGGTGCCCTTGGAGCCGGGTTCCCAGCTTCCTCAGGGTCGTCAGTTCCGAAACGGGAAAGAAACCCCGCTCAGCCAGGGCAGCGTAGAGGACAGGACAGGCATGTCCCTTGCTGAGGATGAAACGGTCCCTGTCAGGCCATTGGGGGTTCCGCGGGTCCACATTCAGAAAGTGGAAATACAGGGCCGTGACGAGGTCAGTGGCCGAGAGCGAGCCCCCTGGATGGCCCGACCCTGCAGCGTGGGTCATGCGCAACACGTGCCTCCTAAGGATGCGAGCCTTCTCCTTCAACTCCTGAACCAGGGTTTCATCCAGGCTCATAGCTCGTCCTCCCCGGAGATGGCAGCCGATTTGCGGTCCCCTCAGTGAGACCTGCTGAAGGGTGGAGATGACACCTCAGTGGGACACTGACCGAAAGGCTGGGCCTACGGGCCAAGTCCCCAGGCTCTCCGACCCGCCGCCATCTCATGACCATCGGCGGAAAGGTTCCCACATATATGGTCCTTTCTAATGGACTAGCAGTGGGCGGGGCCGGCCAGTGGGGATGAACCACGTCCTGGTTCGGTGAAGGGTTGTTGCTCATATTGGTCAGGCAAGATGCGAAGTTCGTCCTCGGGAGCGAACCGGGGATCCGCCTCCATCATCCGCAGCCGAGGGTCCACCCGATGGGCGCTCCCCCGCGGGTGACCAGAAGAACCTGAACCTCCGTCTCCGTAGTTTCCACCAGGAGGTAGTCCCCGGCCTTCAATGTGCTCCAATCGTCATCCCTGGGACGAAAGACCACGCTACCCGGATCACCGGAAGCATCGGTAAGGTTTCCCTTGACAAGGACCCTCGAAGAGCCGTCTTCGAGACGCATGACCCAGTACTCGACCTCTTGAATCGGGTAATCGCCCCTGACGGAGGTAACTATGGCCTTGACACCGCCTTCAACCCTTTCCAGGCTCATGGCGGCTGGGAAGTCGCATTCAGGGCGGGGCGATAGAGCGGAGAGGCCCAGGCCTATTGTGGCTGCCATGCCCATGGACACGAGGAAGATGCCTCCCGCCTTCAGCCAATTGCCTTCCATCAGAGGATACGCCAAGGTCCAGAAGGGCTTCAGCCGATTTGAACCTTCTTCACCCGTCGGAGTGGGAGACGGGAGATAGATAAATAGCCGCGGGGCCTATGCCGGGTGGATGATCAAGATAGCTCCCTCGATACTGGCTGCTGATTTCAGCAAGCTGGGGGAAGAAGTGAAGAGGGCTGAGAAGGGAGGGGCGGACTATATCCATGTCGACGTGATGGATGGAGTCTTCGTTCCCAACCTCACCATAGGTTCCCCCGTGATCGCCTCCCTCCGTCCAGTCACGAAGCTTCCCTTCGATGTCCACCTGATGATCCAGCGACCGGCCAGACATGTTGAAGAGTTCGTCAAGGCCGGCGCCGATATCCTCACCATACACCTCGAGGCTGAAGAGCGGGTGGAGGAAACCCTGAATCGCATCAGGGAGATGGGTAGGAGGCCAGGGCTGTCAATAAAGCCAGATACCACCTTCGAGGCCATCAAACCCTTCATGGGCCTCGTGGACCTGGTCCTGCTCATGACGGTCGAACCCGGCTTTGGAGGACAGCAGTTCCTCACGGAGGTCCTCCCGAAGATTGAGGAGGCCAGGAGGTTCATCGATGACGCGGGGCTGGACGTAGAACTCGAGGTGGACGGGGGCATAGACAAGGTCACCGCCGGTCTGGCGGCCAAGGCTGGGGCGAGGGTCTTCGTGGCTGGGTCTGCCGTGTACTCCGGCAACGTCAAGGAGAACATAGCAAGGATAAGGGCTAGCGCCTCGAAAGCTCTGGAGTAGCGCTACCTCGGTGGGATGGCGTTGCGGGAGTGGCTGGGAAGGCTTATCTATGCGACCGTGTCCGTCCTCCTTCCCCTGTCCATCCTGGTGGCCAGTGCCTTCCTTAACTTCGGAGGCATCATCCTCATCATCGGTCTGACCGTGTGGATAGGCTTCTCCCTCGTCATACTGTCACCCTTTATTGAGTAGGCTCTCGCCCTCCACCTTCGAGGGAATCTCGGTAGAGACGGTTGGAAGGTATGTACCCCGACCCTCCCCGGGTTGTCATCGCGCCCTTGGACCATCTGGGAACATATCGAGGCTGATAACGAAAAAGTCACTTTTATACACGGACGGGGGCCTAGAATCTCCCACTTCCCCTGGAGTAGGTAAAGGTGACCTCCTGCCCACTGTGCACCTCATCCCTTGCGGACGAGTCCGGCCCGTGCTCCTTCTGTGGCGCCAGTTTGGACACCAAGCCGAAGAAGCTCGGGAAGGGGAGTGTCGGTACCCTTCTTGACAAGGTATCAAAGGCCATCGATGGTAAGCCGGAAGGGTTGGACCTGAAGATGGCACGATCCCTCCTGGAAAAGGGCCAGAAGGCCTTTGAGAAGGGGGATGTGGAGAAGGCGTCCTCCCTCGCGCAGGCCCTGGAGAGGTCCCTCGACGTGTCCCTGAAGCGATCCAACCTGATGAAGAAGCTTTCCGGGGCCAGGGATCGGATAGCCGAAGCGAAACGGGCTGGAGCCGACGTGAAGGAGGCGGAAGCCAGCCTTGCTACCCTGGAGGACCGCCTGGAGCTCGGCAGCTTTGATGGAGTCGCCAAGGCCATAGGGGCTCTGTTGAAGGGGCTGGACCCCTCCGGCCGTCTGAAGCAGGTTGAGGCGAGTATCGCCTCTGCAAGGAAGAAGATCAGCTACGCGCGGGAGAGAGGTGGAAACACCGCCAAGGCCCTCGAGTTCCTGGGGACAGCCGAGAGCGCCCTCAAGGAGGGAGAGCTGCAGCGAGCCAACGACCTGGTCTTGAGGGCAGTTAGGGCCGCGGAGTACGCCAGGAAGAATGCGAGGGCCCTGCAGCTCATCTCCAGCGCAGAGCGAGAGCTTGAGAACGCAACGAAACGCGGGGCCGACATAGCCGGTGGGGAGGAGCTGCTGCAGAATGCGAGAAAGGCCCTGAAGTCCGGGGTATACGCGGACGTCTCGAAGTGGACGCGGGCCACTAGGGAGCTCGGCGACCGGGCCCGGCGTAAAAAGGTGGCTGAGGACGCAATTCACAAGGTAGAGAAGGGGCTGGAAGAGGAGGCGAAGGAAGGATCGGACCTCTCCTCGGCTCGACCATTCTTGGAGGAGTCCTGGAAGGCCCTCGACGATGAAAGGTTCAGCGCCGTCCGCAAGGCCCTCCAGAAGGTTCGGAGAATTGCGGATGAGGCCGCCCGCATCCGGAAGGCGAAGGAGTCCCTGGACTTCCTGAGGAGTGATATCATAGAGCTTCAGCACATGAAGGCGGAAACTTCCAAGGCAGAGGCCACCGCTCAGAAGGCTGAAAAGGCCTTCGAAGCCCTGGACTGGAAGTCCTTCAGGCAGCAGTTCCTGAAGGCAAACAGGGCAGCCCAGAAGAGCAGGAAGGAACGGGAAAAGGAACTCGTTCTGGGAACCGTGGAGAAGCTCGTTGAGAAGGCAGGCAAGGGAGGCGTCAGCGCCATCGGGGCCCGAGAGCTTCTCGCAGAGGTGGAGAAGGCACTTGGTCGAGGCCGTTACACCGACATCGATACCCTGGTGGAGGCAAAGTTCGAGGCAGAGGCCACGAAGAAGGAAAATGAAATTCTCCGGGAGATCGGAGAGCTGCGGACTGTAACGGCTGAGCTGAAGGTTGCGGGCATAGAGGTCAGCGCCGCCATGGGCCTTTTGGACAAAGCTGAGGAGGCTCTGAGCGAGAAGGATATTTCCCAGTCTCAGGAGCTGCTACGCAGGGCCGGGGAGGTATCCGAGGGCCTCAAAGACGCCCTCAAGGGCTCAGCCGACCGGGCCATCCGGCAGCTGGCGGAGGAGCTGGAAAGGCTCGGCGCCATGGAAATTCAGGTCCCCCAAGCCCAGGAATTCCTTGAGAGAGGCATCAGGGCCATAAAGGATGGCAGTGCCTTCGAGGCCCTGGACCTGGCTAGACTGGCCCTCGAGGAGTGTGCGAGGACTCGAAAGGCGCACTTTGACGACATCGCCGCCATGGAACTGGAGGGGATGAGGTCCGCGGCGGCGCTTGACTCTGCGAGAGGGGAGATCCAGGAAGCGAAGGAGTTTTGTGCCATCCTGAAGAGGGCAGGAATCGACCCGGGGGCCCTGGAAGAGGCCTCCGAGAGGGCCGAGGAGGCATTGAACTCGAAGGATGTGAACAACCTCAGTGTGAGGCTCCAGGTCATGGAGCAGCTGGGGAAAAGCTTCAGGGCATCTCTCCGCGGTCAGCTTGAGTCGTGGCTAGACGAGCTGCAGGGCCCCATGAAGGAATACGAGGCAGAGGTGGATGCTGAAGGAGCCAACGTGGAAAGGGTAAGGAACGCGCTGGAAGAGGACGCGCTTGAGCTCGCCCTGGAAGAGTACTTCACCCTCGAGAGGATTGTGGAAGGAGCGGCGGATAGGAAGACGAGGGAAGACCTCAAGACCTCCGTGCAGTCCCTGAAGGAGCTATCGACCCAGTTCGTGAGGGTCAAGAGGCTCCTAGACGAACTCAGGAAGGCCGGGATCGACGTCACAGAGTCTGAGAGCAGGCTGCAGCAGGCCGAGAAAGCCTTGCAGAAGAAGGACGTGAGCACCGCTGAACCCGTCCTTTCAGAACTGGAGGAGATGGCCTCCAGCGTCAGGGGAAGCCTGATATCGGCAGCCCGGGACCTCATAGCGGCCGCCCGCCTGCGTTTGACGAAGGCATCGAAGAACTGGGAGAGGATACCCGAGGCGGAGGAACTGCTACGCAACGCTGAGGATCTGTTCCAGCGGTCGCGATTCGATGAGGCCATCGAGGTCGCCAAGCTCGCGGAGAGGAAGGCTCGGACCCGAATGGAGCGTTTCATCGATGAGGCCAACACTCAGGTAGCGGAGAAGATCAGGATTCTGGAGGGCAGGCTGACGAAGCTCAGAGAGGTGATGAAGGATCTGAGCAGAGCAGACATATCCATAGAGGGGGCGGACGCCGCCCTCGAAAAGGTCGAAGATGCCCTGGAGGAGGCCGACTTCGACGTGGCTGAGACCCATCTTGCATCCGTGGAGGAGATGGCTGAGGCCCTCACTTCGGGACTGAAGGTGGCTGCTGAGGACCTCCTCGGAAAGACGGGGGAAGTCGTCCAGCAAGGCGTCAGCGAGGGGCTAAGCATACCCAGGGGGGAGCAGGTGTTCGAGACGGCCAACGACGCCCTTCAGGCCGGCCGCTACGTGGAGACCCTTGAGTACTGCAAGGTCATCGAGGACATCGTTGAGGGGGCGAGGCAGAAGGCGACCCTTGAGGACGTGTCCGCCTACCTAGACTCCATCCGCAGTGACGTGGAGGAGCTAGAGTCGAGGGGAATGAAGCTAGCCAGGACCGATGGCCTTCTAAGGAAGATCGAGCAAGCCGCCTCCAGAGGGGAGCTGGAAAAGGCCAGGCTCCTGGCGGAGAGCTTGGACAACATGGTCAAAGACCTCCGAGGCACGCCAGGGGAGGGAGAGGCACCGACTGAGGAAATCGCTCTCAAGGTGGATGAGGTGAGAGACCTCCTGAGTCAGCTCCAAGTCGCAGTTGAGAGTGGCGAACCTGAGGAGCTGAAGGGAATCCTCTCCCGAGCGCAGATCCAGTTCGGGGGTGGGGATGGAGCTCAGACGCTACTTCAGGAGACCATGGAGGAGGTGGAGCTGGCAGAAGGTCTGGGAGTGGACGTGGGAGAGGCCAGAAAGCTCTTCGAGGAGGCAGAGGCTGCCTTCCAAGAGGAGCCTGCCACAGCCCTGAAATCCATCGAGAAAGCCAGGCAGCTCGTGAGAGAGGCCGTGAGGGGCACTGCTGATAGCGCTAGACCGGATCTGGTCGTCGAGCTCCCAGAGGAGGGGCTCGAGGAGGGCAGGTGGACCTCCTATCAGTTCTATCTGAGAAACGTGGGGGACATGCCAGCCCGGGAGGTCAGCGTCAGGTTGAGGGGCGAGATAGACGTGAGGGGACTCGAGCCAATTGCCAAGATGCCTCCTGGGGAGGAACGGGAGATCGAGGTAGGCATCAAGCCGAAGGTTGCAGGCGAGATTCCCATAGATGTGGAGGTTGCCTATCGGCGCTATTTCAATGGAAGGGAGGTGCAGACGGCGAAGAAGCATGCGGTGGTGGCCCATTCCGCAGGCACCTACGTCGTAGAGGATGTTTTCCTTGTGCATTCCGATGGGAGGCTGGTAAGCCACCAGTCTAGGAAGACCCTTGACGATATCGACGAGGACATCTTCAGTGGCATGCTCACCGTGGTTCAGGACTTCGTGAGGGACTCCTTCCGTCAGAGGACCCGCGTCGGCCTTAGGAGGCTCGAGTTCGGGGAGAGCAAGATAATCATTGAGAGGGGCACATATGTATACCTGGCCACCGTCCTCATGGGAAGGGAGCCGGAGCTCCTTCCTCTCTACATGGCAGAGGTCATCAATGAGATTGAACGGGCCTACGGGGAGAAGCTGGAGAAGTGGTCCGGCCTGCTGAGCGACCTCAAGGGCATCGACGAGGTCGTCAGAAAGCTCATTTTCTTCACCCAGGAGGAGGTGATACGCGGACCCGAAGGGACGGAGACCGCCATAGGCTCGGCGTTAAGCCTGATAAAGGGAGGAAAGGCCCTTGGCATGGACCTATCGGAGTCTGAGGAGCTTCTGCAGGCGGCGAAGGAGACTGTGGCAGACGACCCCGCCAAAGCGTGGACCCTCATCCAGGATGCGGTGGAGAAGGCGCTGAAGACCCAGCAGGACCTGCAGAAAAGGCTCACAACGGGCCTCGAGGGACTCGAGGGGGACCTGAAGGATGTCGCTGAGTTGGGCTTTGGCCTGGAAGGGGGCGGGGACGAGTTGGAAAGGGCCAGGAGGTCCCTCGCGAAAGGGGAGTACGACGTTGCCGCGCGAATAGTCGCTTCCTTGGAGGACTCCCTCTCAGGCCTGAAGGAACAGGTTGTCTCTCAGAGGATCGACAGAGAACTTGAGCGACTCGCCCTTGTCCTCGCTTCCCTGGAGAGGGAGGGTGCGGATATTTCGGAGGCCAAGACCCTCATGGAAAGGGCTAGAGGGGCCCTCGGTGAGAGAAAGCTGGGGGAGGTGACGAAGTGTCTGGAATCCGCGGATGCCGTCGCCCGCAAGATGAAGGACTCCTTCCTGTTGGAGAGATACGAAGGTGAGCTGAAGAAACTGACGAACTTGCTGCAAGAAGCCTCCTTAGCAGGGGTGGTGCCCGAGGAGGCCCAAGAGATCCTCGAAAAGGCGGCGGACGCTGCCGAGAGATCCGATGTGGATGAGCTCGAGTTGCTGGTGACGAAGGCTCGAAAGGCAACCTCCTCTCAGATCGATGGAACTCTTGAGGGCAAAGAGCCGAGGCTGCACGTGAAGATTCCCAGAAGTCCCGTTCAATCTGGCACCTGGAACAGGTTTGTAATGGAGGTCGTGAACAAAGGGGACTGGCCCGCCAAGAATGTAGAGATCAAGTTAGGCGGCGATGTCAAGATAAGGGGCGGGACGAAGATTGACGGGATTGATCCAGATGAAACGTGCAAGCTGGAGTTGGGGCTTTGGCCCACCGTGGAAGGAGAGGCGGCCATGGACGTCGAGGCAACTTATGCGAGGGCCCTGGACGACGCTCCTTACGTGATGCGAGACATCAGAGACCTTCAAGTCTTGCCGAAGAGGACCTATCTGGTCGAAGACGTCCTGCTCCTCCTGCCATCGGGAGAGCTGCTAGTCCACGAGACCAGCAAGTTCAGGGAGGACGTGGACGAAGATGGGTTCACCGCCATGCTTCAGGCCGCTCAGAAGCTCATCACGAAGGACGGGAAGGTCACCATTGAAAGTATGGAATTCGGGGAGAGTAGAATCCTGCTCGAAAGCGGTGATTCTGCCGTCCTGGTGGCCGTCGTCCTTGGCAAGGAGCCCGAGCTGCTCCCCCTCTACATGCTCGAGGTACTCAAGGAAATCGAGGATCTCTACGGTGAGGGACTGGAGGACTTGAAGGAGGAAGTTCCCGAGCAGCTGCGGCAGATCGTCCGGAAGGTCTTGCTGGTGACGGACACCCCGGGAGTAGACCTCGGTCCGCTGGCCTCGAGCCCCGTTACAATTGGCCTCCTTCACGGTTCCCCGCCAGCGGAGAGGGGAGCCCGGGTTAAGGCTCTGGTGAAGGAGATACGAGGTGCGATGGAGGCGGGTGGACTAGACAAGGCCATTGAGGTCATGGAGGCCTCCCTGGGTAGGGAGATGACGAGGAAGGTACCTGAAGCACCAAAGGGGCCCCGACCACCCACGACAGGCTACAGCATAGAGGTGGACGATGCCTCACTGAAGGAGTACATTGAGATTGTGAAGGACGTGGACAAGGCCATAAACAAAGCGCGAGGGAAGGCGGGGCTGGAGTTCTACTGGCCCGTCCCAAGGATCGCCATCAGGGCCACGAAGCCGGCGGTGGCCGCGGCAGCCACGAGCTTCAAGGGCATGATTCTTAGTCACGCCAATGCCAAGGAAGCTGACATCCTACAAGAGGGGGAGATCTGGAAGAGCGTGGACCTCAAGATGCAGATTCACGAGGAAACCCTGGCAAAGGCATACAGAGTCTGGGCGAAGAAGATAGAGCTCATCCTCAAGTCCCAGAATCCCTGGAAGATAAAGGCGGGCATAGACCGGGGAGGTTACGAGATGGGCATTGAGGGGCAGGTAATTCACATCCTTCCGGGGATGGTCAGCTTCCAGGCCATAATACCTCCCCACATTGTCGTCCAAGACTTCCGAGGCGGCATGGTGTTCATGGACACGAGCATGACGGAGGAGACGAAGGCTGAGGGCTTCGCCAATGAGGTCATCAGAATCATCCTGGAGGCCCGGAAGGAGCTGGCTCTGGAGGATTCCGTTCCCGTGACCGTCAAGGTTACGCCCAGCGAGGACCTGAAGGTCCTGCTCTCCAAGATGAGGAGTTACATCATGGAAGAGGCCAACGTCAAGGACCTGAGGTTCGTGGAGGATGCCGGGGAGACGGGCTACGTGGTGGACTGCGAGATCCGGGAGGAGACCTTCACCATCGCCGTGGATGAGGCCTGAAACGCAAACATTTTACGGACTGGAAGGCCTGAACTACTGGGCCATGGGCGTAGATTTCACGGGGATCGTGAGCCATGAGGTAAAGAGACTCGAAGACTTCCGGGGGAGGGCCATAGCCATCGACGCCTACAATGCCCTCTACCAGTTCCTCTCCATCATCCGACAGCCCGATGGGACTCCCCTGATGGATCGACGAGGCAGGGTGACCTCCCATCTCAGCGGCCTCGTGTACAGGAACTCCAATACCCTGCAGAAGGGCATCCTCCCCGTCTACGTATTCGACGGACCGCCCCACCCGCTGAAGGGCAGAGTTCTTGCGGATAGAGGGAAGATCCGATCAAGGGCCAGGGATGAGTGGAGGCGGGCGATAAAGGAGGGGGACCTGGAAAGGGCCAGGACGAAGGCCCAGCAGGCGGCTCAGCTAACTGAGGAGGAGACGAAGAGCTCCAAGGAGCTGCTGGGACTCATGGGAGTACCCATCGTCGAGGCACCCCAGGACGGTGAGGCCCAGGCGAGCCATATGGCCCTGAAGGGGAGCGTGTGGGCCGCAGGCTCCCAGGACTATGACTCCCTCCTCTATGGCGCTCCTCGCGTCGTGAAAAACCTGGCCATCTCAGGTCGTCGGAAGCTGCCCAGACGTATGGAGTACGTAGTCGTCAACATCGAGTTGATTGACCTGGAGGAGAACCTGGTGGAGATGGGGGTTACCAGGGAACAGCTGGTGGACGTGGCCATTCTCATGGGCACCGACTTCAATGAGGGAGTCCGGGGCATCGGTCCAAAGAAGGCCCTGGAGCTCGTCAAGAAGCACGGTGACCTGCCTTCGGTACTGGCTGAGGTGGGTCACCACGTTGAGAACTTCGACGAAATACGGCAGATCTTCCTCAAGCCGGAGGTCACCGAGGATTACGTCTTGGAATGGAGGGAGCCCGACGAGGAAGGAATCCTCGCCTTCCTCTGCGATGAGTTCGACTTCTCGCGGGACAGGGTGAAGAGCGCGGTTCAGAAGATTAGGGAGGGGCTCTCCGCTCGAGAGCAGAGCAGTCTCGACAAGTGGTTCTAGCGGTCTGGGCACTCTTCTGCGGACCATCGAAGTCTGTCTCGCGGGGATGGTGGCGCAGAGGGACGGATTGAAGAGGACCAATTTGGTAGTTAAGAGTCCCGCCAAAGGTTTTAAGACAGAGTCGGAATAAGCGGGCAATGGTCGCCCTGGAGGCCGTCCTCTTCATAACCTTCCTATGTACCGCCCTCTCTGGCCTCGCCTACTTCAGGAAGGTGTTGACCTGGGACGGCTCTCTAGCCGCCTTCACGGTAGGCTTCATCATAGGTATCTTCGGCGACATACTGTGGCTTCTCCTGCTCTTCGTCTTCCTGATCACCAGCTTCGCCGCGACTCGATACAAGTTCGATGAGAAGAGGGCCATAGGCGTCCAGGAAGGAATAAGGGGGGAGAGGAGATATAGCAATGTTCTGGCCAATGGCCTTGTGCCCTCTTTGGTGGCCATGGTTGGCTTCTTCCAGTCCGCTCACCTGCCCAAGCCCATCAGCGGCCTGCTCTTCGTGTCCGCCATAAGCGTTGCTGCCTCCGACACCCTGGCAAGCGAAATGGGGGTGCTGTCTCCCAACACATACATAATCACCAATCTCCGAAAGGTTAGACCGGGGACGAACGGGGGCGTATCCCTCTTAGGACAGGGGGCCGCTCTCGCGGCCGCCGTGTACACGACCTTCATGGCCTGGATTTTCCTATCCCTGCTACCCCTCGCCCTGGGATACGACCCATCTTTCCCTCTGTCTCCAGTCCTCCTGGCAATCCCCATCATCGTCGGTTTCGTAGGATGCCAGATCGATAGCGTGGTAGGGGCCACCTTAGAAACCAGAGGCCTGGTGTCCAAGAAGACGAACAACCTCCTCTCCACAGGTCTCGGGGCCATGATAGCTTACGGCCTTGTCCTACTGCTCGCCTGAGATAGCCGGAGCGCTAGTGCCCGCTCTTGAGCGAATCAATGACGTCGCGGAGGACAGCCACTGCCTCCGCATTGAGCTTCCTGGCCTCCTCTTTCGTCCTGCCCTCGGAGAATATCCTGAATATGGGCTCCGTGCCAGAGGGTCTGATGAGAACCCAGCCGTGCTCGTAACGGACCTTCAATCCGTCGATAGTCTCCACCTCTCGGTCCTCGAAAACCGGCAGCAGGGCATCCTGAACCCGATCCTTCACCCCCGGAGGACAGGGGACGCTGCTCTTGATGAGGCGATACGTGGGAACCCTGGATAGCAGTTTCGAGAGGCTCACGCCCTCCGAGGCAACGATCTCCAGCATCACTGCCAGACCCATCGCCCCATCCCTGCAGTGCTGGTGCTCCGGGAAGATGAGTCCCCCGTTCTCCTCACCACCGAAAACGGCTCCCTTCTCGTACATAGTGCGGGCTACCAAGGGCGCTCCCACCTTGGTGTAGATCACTTGGCCACCGCTGGACCTCACCACGTCCTCCACGCAGCTGGAGGAGCTGACGGGGGTCACAACGAGGCCACCGCCCTTTCGTCTAACGACATACCCAGCTACTAATGCCAGGGACCGGTCGCCGTGGACGTACCTCCCCTTCTCATCCACAAACACGATTCTGTCGGCATCCCCATCGTGGACGGCTCCCAGGTCAGCGCCCAGGTCGGCCACCATCTCCAGCAGCTCCTTGACGTTCTCCTTCCTGGGCTCCGGGGGATGGCCGGGGAAGGTGCCATCCGGCTGCCCGTTGACGGTGGTTACCCGGCACCCCAGTCTCCCCAGAAGATACGGGGATACGAGGCAAGAGGCACCGTTCGCACAGTCAAGAATAACCCTTAACCTAGATTCTCGGATTAGCTTCCGGTTCACGAGATTCAGAATACCCTGCATGTAGTTACGGTTGCATCCCTCCCTCCCCACCACCTTCCCCACTGAGTCCCACGAACCGCGCAGGGCGGTACCGCGGAAGTAGATGTCCTCTATGGCCTCCTCACCGCTCCTCGAAAGCTCCATCCCCTCCGAGTCCAGGACCTTGATGCCATTGAACTCCCGGGGATTGTGGGACGCGGTGATAATGACTCCACCGACCGCATCGTGGGTTTTCACGTAGTACTGGACGGATGGTGACGGGGCAGTACCGATATCCTCGACCTCGCAGCCCACGGCCGACAAGCCTGCGAACATGGCCGCCTTGAGCATCGGACTCGAAGTCCGAGTGTCGTTGCCAACGGCCAGAGTACCGCCCTGGAAGTACGTGCCCACCGCTCTCCCCACGTTGAGGGCCAATGAAGCGGTCATTTCCCTCCCGACCACCCCTCTGATGCCGTTGGTGCCGAAGAGTCGGCTCACCTTCCCACCTGCTCCCCAATGAGTTTTGAGCCCCTTTCTATCTGCGCCTCATCGGCAACAATGCACCTCTGCAGCCGGGAGTCGCGACCAATCCTCACACCGGAACCAATCATACTTTCCTCTATGATGACACCCTCTTCCACTCTCACCCTGTCCAGCAACACCGAGTTGGCAATCTTGGCGCTGGCCACATCACAGGATTGACCGAGACTGACGTAGGGGCCGACAATGCCGCCTCGCAATACAGTGAAGGCGCCGACCTCGACGGGGTCGAGTAATCCGGCCTCCGCGTGGACCACGCAACCCTTGCCCAGCCTTCCGCCGGACCTCTCCAGGAGGATTCTCGTGGCCGCCAGGTAGCTCTCCAGGGTTCCTGCATCGGACCAGAAGCCCTCGAAAGCCATCCCATAGAGACCGCGATCGATCGCCCTTGGGAAGACCTCTCGCTCAAGGGAGACGGCCCGGCCCTCCGGAATCAGAGCCAGAATCTCCTCCTCCAAGACGTAGACCCCTGCGTTGGCGAGTTTTGAGAACACCTCGCCCCTCGAAGGTTTCTCCAGAAACCTCTCAATTCTCCCGTCCTCTCCCAGGCCGACGATGCCGAAGGCCTCGGGGTTCTCCACCTCCCAAAGGGCCAGGGTCCCAATTCCCCCCTTCTCCCGGTGGAAGTCCAGGAGCCTTTCCGCACTGAGGGAGGCGATGACGTCCCCGTTCATGGCCAAGAAGGTGTTCTGCACCATTCCCTCCAGATTCTTTAAGGCTCCGCCGGTCCCCAGGGGTTCCTCCTCATCCACGATGGTTATCTTCACGTTCAAGCTCTGGGCATCGAAGAAAGCTTGGAGGGCCTCTATCATGTAGCTGGCCGCGATGATGACGCTGTCCACCTCCCTCGGCAGAGCCTCGATCAAGTGCAGGACCATAGGCTTGTTCAGAAGAGGTACGAGGGCCTTCGGCCGAGAGTACGTGACGGGTCGAAGCCTTGTTCCCAGGCCACCGGCCAGTATGACAGCCTGCATTTCCAACCCCAAGCACAAAGGGGACTTAATAAGCTTCTACGCGTGACGAATCATCCAGGCATTATGGTGACGACGTTGTTGCCCCTGAGGATAACCGTTCCTATCCTCCTCACCTGATCGCCCAGCGTCTCTTCCGTGTCCTCCAGTACCATGTTCATGTAATCATCGTAACCGACGAGGGTGCCCTCCAACAGGCGGCTGTCTTTCAGGAGAAGGGATACCCTCTTGTTTAGAGACTTTTCCAGTACATTTAAAGGTAGGACCATTAGATCCACGAGACCAAGGCCATGTTATCATTTAAAGCTTTCTTGAAACTGGGATGCTGTCAAGATGGTGGTAAAGGCGCGAATCATGCATCAAAGCGTCGGGAAGAAGTTCATGTCGACCTTGGCCCCTTGTTCAACCCGTTCCTTGCCTCACTCATCGGACAAACGGGTGGTCAAGGCCTCGGGGCGTCTGCGTCTATCCCCAGTCTCTGAGGAACCTTTTTACGGAGTCCTTGCCATTAGGCCCCGGGTTGTGGAATGGAGCGGGTGAAGGTCGGAGAGGTTTTCAAGTACTACGCAAAGCCTCAGGTTGCCGCCATCCGCCTCACTGAGAGCGGCCTCAAGGTGGGAGACCAGATTCAGATCCAAGGCGCCACGACAGACCTCTCCCTCGTCGTGGAGTCTATGGAGATAGAGAGACGCCAGGTTGCCGAGGCCAAGGTGGGACAAGAGGTGGGCGTGCTGACGGGGGAGAGGGTCAGGCCGGGGGACCTGGTCTATAAGCTCCTGGAATGAGTCAAGCCTCGGATGTGCCGCCGGGCATCTTTCGCCTTTTCACCCTCGGGGAATTCTTGCCGACGTGCAATATCCCCTCATGGGTCCTTCCCAGGATGGTTAACCCTGCAGGCCTTCCTTGATCTCATCGAAGAGCTTGTTGGCCCGACGTAATACCTTCTCGCGGGATGAGAGTAGGCTTACAGAGGCCATGTGCAGGCCGTCCCTGTGGAGGAAGTGAACGTGATACTTGCCGGACTGGACACTCTCCACCTTGATCAACCCCTTTCCGATCAAAAGCTTGAGGAGATCGCTGTAGCCCAGATCGACCCCGTCGGTTCCGAAGGAGAGCTCTCTGACAAGCTGGCCCTTGTTGTTTATGACGAAGGCCTTCAGGATGACCTCGCCCTCTTCGCCTCCCCAAGGAATGTATCTCCTGAAAACGAGGAATGCCACGACCGCTGCGACCGCCGCAATGATCACGAACAGCCAGAGCTGAGGGAATATCTCCCCCGTGGCCGGGCCTATTGCTGTCCTGAAGGTCAGCGTGCTCCCGAGGGCGGTCCCGTTGCCCACTGCCTTAGCACGAAAGTAATACTCCGTGTCTGGTTGAAGCCCGGTAAGGGTTGCTTGGAAGGCTCCCGCCTCCCCCACGAGCTGGGGAGGTGTTTCCTGTCCGAGGGCAGGGCTGCTACCCCACTCGAAGCTCGCGCTGACGCTCGCTACACCGCCGAGGTCCAACAGGTCGCCGTTCAGGACCGCGCCGTCACTGACGATATCCGTTGCAGGGTTGGTGGACACGACAGGGGCCTGAAGGAGATGCCAGCCCACGTCGACGTCCAAGCCCAGGGCGGGGGTTGCGAGAAGGAGGAGTGGGAGAACCCACAGCAGACATATCCACCGTCTCGCCATACCCATCCATCACACCACCACAAGGATGCCCTGGAACAGGACAATCCCGAAGCCGCTGGGTTGGTAGAAGTGACCGTACTCGTAGAAGTACAGCTCACCGATCTCCTGAGAGGGAATCTCGGCCTTCACGATGAAGAACCAGGTCCCCTTGGGGAGAGCGCCCAGATCGACCTCGATGGTGATGGCTCTGACCCATCCCGGTCCGAAGGATGGATAGTTGGGCCCTAGGACGAGCATGCGCTGGGTTTCGTCCAGAGGAAGCAGAAGCTCTTTTTCGAAGGTTTGGTATACTGGGTCGTTGGCGATGGCAAAGGTCGGGTTCATGGCCGCCGCCCTTGTAACGTCCTGAGTGACGGGATTGCCCTCGTCATTGAGCAGGGGCTCCTGGAAATTTGCCTTAAGGGCAACTTCGGGAAGCTCGATGCTGAGGACCATGCCCTGCCAGTGAGTGACTCCCCAGCCGTCCTTCAGGAAGAAGCTGAAGGTCCAGGTGTCCGTCCTCTCCTTCGTAACGATTTGCGTGATGCTTGGGTAGGCGCCAAACCCGATGGGCGTCACGATGTCTCCACGATCCTTCGTGTAGACCTCGTCAAAGTGGGCCTGGGACCAACCAGGGTAGAACTCAGGGTTCTGCCAGTAGGTCTTCGGCACTCGTCCCAGGGTTATGAAGCCCTGGACGTTTCTGAACACCCTGTTGGAGACGTCAGCCATGTCTGCCGGCACCTTCGGGAGTTCTCCGAAGGTGTTCTTCAGCTTGTCACAGTCTGCACCATAGTCGGGCCTGTAGTCATCAGTGCAAGGGTTGTAGTTCGGCGTGTACTGCAGGGGTCCATGGATTATTTTCCCCCCGTAGTCGAACTCTTCCTGTCCGGGGACGGTGCTCCTGTCTTCCTGGGGCAGCGTGAGGGCTAGGTAGGTGCCGAGGATCACCGTGGCGGTGATGGCCACGACAATCCAAGAGCGGATGCCGCGCCATCCCCGTTCATGCCACGGTCGACGTGAGTCTGTAGACCCTCGCGTACGTCCCCGCAATGACACCACTCCCTGTAGTCCAGGCCCATCGATCGGCAGTCAAGCCTGGGGTCAGGTCGCTGACGATCTGCAGGTTGCTGGTCGTCTCGTTCGCATCATCCCACCACCAGCACGTTCCGCTCGGGGCGCCACCGCTTGAGGCGGTGCAAGTCCTGAACTCCGTCACGCCTGATGGGAAGTCTGCCGTGAACACCGCCGAGATGTTGATGTTCACGTTGCCATCGTTGGTCACTCGATAGGCCCACTGGCCATCTGTCTGGTCCGTCGCTGCCAGGTCCGTGAAGGTGCCGCTGCTGGGGTCGAAGTCGATACCCGTGTGGGGCGCTGGGAAGGATACGCTGAACGATGTGTCTTGGGCAACGTTCCAGGTCGTCGTGACGTCCTGAGTCGCCGCTGAGACTTGTCCCGCAAGGGCGGGGAGCAGCACGGTCGCAGTCACTAGTGCAAGGACCACGGTCCAAGTTCCATTCTTCACCTTTCTCACCTCCTTTCTTCTGTTCGCTAGACGCTCTCCACGCGGACGGTTACCGTCATCTGTCCTCCGAGAGCGTTTTCATAGTCAACCCAAAGCCAGATGTCACACGAACCTCCCGGACCCACACCGGTGCAAACGGTCACGCTGGACGGGTCCACCGGCACATCCTTCGAGGTGTCCGTCGGCCATGGGGCGCTGTTCGTGGTGTTATACTTCATGGAGCGGCCCGTTCCCGGGCTGCTCATCAGCCTGATGCTGATGCTGCACGTCCCGCTCCCATCGTTCGTGACGTTGAGGGCGGGGGTCGTCCCGTCTTGAAACGATGCTGAGACGTTGTACTCGGTCGTGTAGGGCTGGCCATCTGGTTCCACCGTTTCGTTGAACCACAGCTGTGTGGACGGGTCGCTGGTGATAACGGTGATGGCGCAAGTCCCAGCAGGAGTGTAGGTCATGTCGTTGTTCACGGTGTCCACCTCCCACGTGCCCGCGTTGGGCTGGGCCGGGTCGAGGGATTGGAGTATCAGGATGGCATCGTCGATCTGCGCTTTCGTCATCGACACTGCGATGTCACCGGAGGAATAGGTGGTCATCACAGTGGACAGGACGGGCTGGAAGGATGCATATAGGGTGATCTCGTTGGATGATCGGAGTTCCAACATGATCTGGTGTTCCGCTCCTGCGGTAGAGTTAGCCCTCACGCGCAGATTGACGGCCGTGACTGTGTCCACGTCTATGGGAGAATTCGACTGCCCGAACTTCGACACATCGTTTCTGGATGTGGTCGAAATGGTTACGCCGTCGGGTGAGTCGATGTCCTCGTCGACCCTCTGCCAGAGTGGCGTGGGTGTCCAGGTGCCAGTGCTGATGTCGGAGTCCGGGATCAGAGAGGCCGATGCGCCCACCACGGGACGCGGGAAGATTGAGAGGAGGGCTATGCTCGAGACGACGATGACGCACGTCAGTACGGGGACGTGCCACTTCCTTGCACTCCTCTGTTTCAGCGAGAACCCTCCAGAGTGTCCAGGTCACGGGTGTGAAGTAGCGAGGCAGCATCCGCACAAGCGGTGAGGGCCGTGGGGAACCCATTCTGACCCCGTGGAAACGCAAACATCCTGCTTGCCCCTGAGTTGGTATACTTATAGGCGTTTCCGCGTGGTTCTCGGAATCAAGAATAATATCGCGGACTGGAGGAGAATCCCGAGGATGTCCACGTCCTCGCTGCGCCCTCTCAGCTCTCGACCCCGTGGGCCTTCTCGCCACCTCGGATCTCGACTCGGAGCCAGTTCTCTCCAGGAGGCAGAGGACATATGTAGAGGTCGCTGTAGGCGCAGTACGGGTTGTAGGCCAGGTTGAAGTCGAGCACGTACCTCCCGGAGGGGTTCACCTCCACCTCGAGGTACCTGCCGGCTCCATAGGTCTCCTTGCCGGAGGTTGCATCCCTGAAGGGGATGAAGAGAGTTGGCCTCCCCACCTCATGCTCGTGGGCACTCCTGTAGGCGGACAGGCGATGCGTGGTGCCCTGAACCTCGAACTCGAAGTAGCCTACCTTATGGTAGAGGGACTGCTCTCCGGAGACGCTGGTGGCCATGACCACCTCCTCCATCGTCGGAAGCTCCTTCAGTTCAAGCTCGAAGGCTAATTCGGGGTTATAGGGGAAGTAGTTCAGGCCGGTAAAGGCTTCCCGCTCATTGGGTGGAATCGGAGAGTGGTGGGATTCCTTGAAGAACCTGTCCTTCTCCCTGCGCAGATGCTCGATCTCCCTCTGTCTGGCCTTCAGATTCACGGTCCCACGGCCTCTTCAAGAGGCCGCCTACTAATAGAGGTTTCCTTCAACCTCGGACTCGCAGACCCTCCTGTGTCGGAGGAAAAGGGTTATCCCTTCAGACCTGGTCCCACATTGCGTTGACCGACAGGGCAGACGTCCTGATAGTGGGTGCTGGCATCCACGGAGCCAGTCTGGCCCTCAATCTCTTGACGATGGACGTGAGGAGGGTCCTGGTCATCGACAAAGCCAACGTGGGAGCGGGGGCGACGGGTCGCTCTGCCTCATTCATCAGACACCACTACTCCAACGAGATCTGCGTTGAGATAGTGAAGGAGAGCGTCAGGATCCTCCGCGGCTTCGAGGAAGAGGTGGGGAAAGAGGTGGACTTCCAGTCTCAGCCCCTCCTCCTCCTGGCCGGACCTGAGCATGAAGGGGCCCTCAGGCAGAACGTCGCAATGCACAGGCGCCTCGGCGTCAACGTGGAGCTTATGGACGTCGAAGCGGCGCGAGGGGCCTACTCCTACCTCGACCTGGAGGGCATCAGCCTGACCGCGCTGGAGCGGGACGCCGGGTATGGAGACGCGTACCAGGTGAATACGGCCTACGCGGCCCGGGTTCGGGAACTTGGCGGGAGGATCATGACGGACACGGAGGCCCTCTCCATCCCGGTGTCTCGAGGGAGGGCTGTGGGAGTCGTGACCTCCCAGGGGTCCCTGGAAGCCGATGTCATCGTCATCGCCGCCGGACCATGGTCGAACCGTCTTGCAAGGACAGCGGGCGTCGACCTCCCCGTGGAGCCAGCTCTCCTCTCCCTTGCTGTGCTACTGCCTGGGAGGGCTGTTCAGGACGCGCCCATGGCCTTTGACATGACAACGGGTACGTACTGGAGGCCTGAGAAGGGTGGAACCCTGCTGGTAGGGACCGACGAGGAAACGGGGGGGAAGTGGGATCCCGACAACCTTCCCGAAGGCGTCGGCTTCGAGTTCGTCGCCAGCGTCTCCCGGCGACTGGAGGAGCGGTGGCCCGAGATGAGACAGGCCCGCTTCGTCAGAGGGTGGGTTGGCGTCGACGGAGCGACGCCGGACCTGCACCCCATCATCGGCCCCGTCTCCTCGGTGGAGGGCCTCTACGTGGCGACGGGCTTCAGCGGTCACGGCTTCAAGTTCAGCCCTGCCGTGGGGAAGTGCCTGGCCGAACTGATTGTCGACGGCAGATACAAGACCCTGGACCTGTCTCCCTTCGACCTGAGGCGCTTTGGTGAGGGTAAGACGTTCAGGAGCAGATACCCCATGGCCGTGGTCCAGTAGCTCGGACAAGGCTTATTACGCCCGATTCATTGGTGACGTGGAATGGACCTCTACAGGGTCCTGCGACCCCTCCTCTTCGCTCTCCCGGCGGATGCCGCCCACGAGCTCTCCCAGTGGGCCTTCAGGAGACGTTTTTGGGCCTGGCGGGCACGGGAAATGGCTCCGGGCCTGCCGATGGAGACCAGCATTGCGGGACTGCGGCTTCGAAACCCCTTTGGCCTTGCTGCCGGTTTCGACAAGAATGGGGAGATCACCGCCGCCGTTGTCAATCTGGGATTCGGTTTCGTGGTCGTCGGATCCGTTCGCGCCTTCCCCCACCCGGGGAACCCTAGGCCGTGGATGGTTCGCCGTCTCAGGGAGAAGGGGCTCGTCAACGCCATGGGGCTGCCCTCCAAGGGTGCAGATCGGGTTCGGGAGCGATTGAAGGAGCTGGACCTCAACGTCCCTCTGCTCGTGAGCCTGGTCGGGGAAGACACCTCCGATTTGATGAACGCCTATCAACAAATGGAGGGGACGGCCGCGGGCTGGGAGGTGAACCTCAGCTGCCCGAACACCGCCACCGGGAGGAGCTTCGAGGATGACCTCGATGCCTTCGAAGACCTCCTAGCGGCCCTAAGAGAAATTCCAGGCCCGGTCTTCCTGAAGCTCTCACCTTATCAGGACGAGAGGGGGAGGGAGAGAGCCATGGAGATGGCTGGTCGTGCAGTCAAGCGGGGTCTGAGATACTTTACCCTCTGCAACACCTTGCCAGTGGAGGAGAGAAGACTGGGCATAGGGAGGGGCGGCCTCAGTGGCAGACCCCTCTTCCCCCTATCCCTCCAAGCGGTGCGGGACTTCTATGAAGAATGGGGGGAAGAGGTCGAGATCATCGGAGTTGGGGGCGTCCTCACAGGAACGCAAGCTTACGAAATGATGGCCGCCGGCGCAAGGGCGGTGGAAGTCCTCACCGCCCTGATACTGCGAGGACCCTTTGTGGCGAGGCATCTTGTAGTGGAGCTGGAGCAAACCATGAGAGACAAGGGCCTCCGGTCCGTGGATGAAATGGTAGGCCGCGGGGTATGAGCCTGAGACACAGGCATCGCTACAGGTTCGAACGGGTCGGACCTGACCCCCTTCACGCCCCACCCGCGGCTACAAGTTCTGAATGACTTCCAGCTCGTTTCCATCAGGGTCCCTGAAGGAAGCCTCAAGGACACGATAAGTTTCGTAGTCCTTCTCCGTCGGTCCTTCGACGAGGGATCCACCCCAAGTCTCGATGGCCCCGCGGACCCTATCCATGTCCTTCGTGACGAAGTGGAGGGCGACAGGTCCCTCATGGGCCCTGGAAGACGATGTTGGCCCGTGATCCCCGGTCCCATGGAGGGCGAAGGTGACTCCTCCCACATCGAACTCTGCCCACTCTCCCACCTGCTTCCTGAGGGACATTCCCAAGGCCTTCCTGTAGAAGCTCAGGCATTGGCTGAAGCGGGACACGAATAGTATGATGGGGTCAATCTTGTTGATCAGAATTCTCTCTTTGTCAGCCGTAACGGACTGAATGCCTCTCATAACGGCGTTATGCACCGCTCTCTATAAAAAGCTGTTCGGCTTAACTTCACCAGGCGCGGGTCGTTCGTGCAATCAGGAGGCTCCCCAGCAAGGAAGGTAAAGCGCATCCACGTTGTGTACGCTCACTGGTGTCCCCACTGCTACCCACTAGTCGTGGAGGCCTTCGGGGACTTTTCCAGCAGGCATGGCATAGACCTTAACCTATTGGACATCGACATCCCCGAGCAGGAACAAGAGGCCGACCGGATTGTCAGGACCTACGGAGACTGGTCTGAGGACTATCTCATCCCCCAGGTGTTCCTCGAGTTTGACGATGGAACGGTACAGCACATCTTCACCGGTTACTCCGAGGGGGTAGCGGTGACGGCAGCCCAGCTCGAAAGGCTCCTCAACAGCCCTTGGATAGCTGGAGTCACCCCCGCTGCAGCCTCTTGAGGCAGGATGGGCAGTGGGGTGCCGGTTCCATCCTTGACTGGACGAAGAAGGAGCCGCAGCCTTCGGCTTCCCGGCTGCCAACGCACACATAGAGGACGTCAATTCGGCCCCCCGAGGGTCTAGGCTGGGTCCAGTAGACCTCTCTGAGGACGTAGGGCTCTATGCCGCCTCCCGACGGTCCAGTCAACCCGAACTCCCACGGGTGTCGGGTCGCAACCCTAACATCCCTGACGGACACCTCGAAGGGGGCCACCTGGGATTGCACCCAGGAAAGAAACCAGTCAACTTCCGCTTCCACGTCGAAGTAGACGATTCTCGAGATGAAGCCCGATGGGCAGTGGTGGAGCCCCACCTCCTTTCCACCTGCATCCAGCCATCTGAAGGTCGTTGGCTGGTCGCAGTGGAAGTAGCAGCTGCCCGCAACGACCAGATGGTCTACTACGAAGGCCCTGAGTTCATCAGGCGTTAGACCTGACATCGGAGGTCGTAAGAAAGGATGCTATTTCAAGGATCGGAACAAACCCGCCCCGCGGGCCACATCATACACTCCGCGGTCGGGCAGACAGCCCACGAAGGCTGAGAAGCGCCAGGGGAATGATAACGAGGAAAGTGGCGAAACAAAGGATGCAGAGAGCGCCTATGACAATCAGTTCAATGTACGTCAGGTAGACGCCAAAGGCGAGACCCATGAGAGCCACCCCCGAGACTCCATATAGTAGGGACCTCCCGCGGTTAGGCTCAGACCACAGGGCGATGTAGGAAAGGGCAAACAGAATGGCGAAACCCAGGGCGGAAGGTAAGGCCACGGGAACGCCCAGGATTCTCGAGTAAGAGCTGTAGATGACGGCCTCACAGGAAAAGAACGGATTGGGCGAGCAGTAGGATAGATCTGCCGTAACGATGCTCACCGCCGTTAGATAGCTGCTTAGGCCCAGGCCAACTAGGGACAAGTAGAGGAAGGCCCTCCAGCCGGGCGCTTCCAGCATCACCCCTCCAGTGCGGCATCGAGGGTGGAGGCCAGGGTGCCGTAATCTGTCTCACCCCTGAAGGATTTCCTGATGGTCATATCCTTGTTTATGATGAAAGTGTAGGGCGTAGCGTCCACACCATACTTTTGATGAACGGTGCCGTCGTCCAGCACGTAGGTCCACATGGCACCGTAGAACTCCTTGAAATCGAAGATGTCCTCCATAGTGTCGGGGCCGACTATGCCTGTGTCTACGGATATGAAAACGACTCGGTCCCCATATGCTGCATAAAGAGGCAAAAGCACGGTGAGGGTCTCCGTCTGGCACGACGGACAATCCGGATCCATAAAGTCAAGGAGAATGACCTTCCCGCTATGGTCTAAGAGACGCAAACTCCCGCCATCGCTGCTGGGCAGGACGAAATTCGGGGCCGTCGAGGGCTGATGACTCTGGGGGGCTGGATAGAAGGCGATGACGGCCAGGATGGCTATGACCACTACGATGACGGCCACAATGGGGTACAGGAGTCTCTCCGTCTGGCGAAAGGAGGGTTTCCGTAGGCGGCGTTCCGTGATGGCCGCCCTCTCCTCATCAGACAGCTGGAAATCCAGCTTCTGGCCCGGATGGACCCTCGCCATGTGTCTATCCAGGTTCTCCAGCTTGACGGAGCTGCCACAGAGGGGGCACTTCTTGAACCCGGCCATCCCGATATTGCCAAGGCGTTGGGGGATTTATTTGTTCGGTCGAGAGCGTCCTGGGAGGATATTCTCAGCACCGATAATGTGACCCAAGGATTGATTAGGATGGGTCGCGGCATGTGGCCCGGTAATACATTGGCCAAAGGGGCAATGCAGGAGCTATACCTAGAGAACCGGGGCGTCACGGATGCTCTGCATCTAGTGGGGAACGCCCTCGAGAGGGCGGGATTTACAGTCAGGGACACCAGCAGCACCGACACCCAGGGCTATTTGAAGGCCATATGGGGCGGCAAGCTGAAGTCCTACCTCGTTGGCCACCTGCCCTTCGGCAAGCTTTTCAAGTCTGGGAAGAGGTTGGGCGCTGAAGTGGAGGCAGCCTGGCGGGGTTCGGGGACTGCCGTCAGGGTCCTGGTGGTCCCATACATGGAGCTCTTCGACCGCCCGGAGACCTTCCTCCTGAGCCAAGGCATCCTGGAGAAGTTGACCGATGACGGCTTCAGTGGGAACAAGCTGGAGGAGGTGGTAGCCTACGTCCATGATGCTAGGCCCGCAGCCCAGCCTCCACCCCAGCCCCTTCAGGAACAGCCCTACAACAATCCCTACAGGGGAAACCCCGCAGCGGTCCCCTACCAGCCGGTCGTTCAGACTTCCTACCCTCAGAGACGAGGAGGCGGCCTCTTTTGGCTCCTGGGGCTCATAGTAGCTTCGGTCATCCTCTACTACTTCTTCCTTTACGCTCCCCGGGAGTATACCCTCTCGGAGGGAGCCCTCGTAGCCCTGGGTGCAGCCTTCGCTGGAGGGTTCATCTCCAGGAAGGGTTTGAGGGGAGCTCTCCTCGGCTTCCTTGTGCTCTTTCTGCCCCTCATAGTTCTGGGAGTCATGATCCTCATGGGCTCCATAGGGGCTGCCGGGGAGGTTGAGGGCGTTGGGGTCGTCATACCCGTGATAACGGCCATTGCAGGAATCATTCTGATTGGCTTCGCCTTCGCCTTGGGGTTCGCGGGACTATTCGTGGGAGGCATCGGTGGCTGGATAGCAGGTAAGATTTTTCCCCTCAGGTCCAGGCTCTAGGTTTCAGGGCCTAACGCTTGAGGAAGGGCTCCAGGGCCTTGGCCATGGCACTAACCTTCTCCTCAAGGTCCCCGGCCACGAACTCCCTCTTCCTCTCCACCGGCTCCCCCTCCACCAGCTCATGCACTATGGTGTAGGAGCCTGTGAGGCCCACCTCCTCCGGTTTCAGGCCTAGATCGGCCAAGGACCATATCTTTACCCATCCCGACCTTGCTGCCTCCTCCACCCTGTCGAAGTCTGGGAAGCGGGGCTCGTTAGAGCCCACGACTACCGATATCAGGCCCGGCAGCTTAGCGGCCAGGACCTCGTAGCTGGAACCCAGGGCCCTTCTGGCAATCAATTCCTTGCCCTTCAACCCTACCCGATCCACGAAGGTAACCTGAGGTATGTCGAGCCACTCGGCGAGGCCTGGAGGAACCTGGGCGGTGCTGGCATCCGCGGACTCCTCTCCGCAGATTATGAGGTCATAACCTTCCAGCTTCTCAATGGCCCTGGCAAGGGTCAGGGAGGTCGGATACGTGTCGGCCCCCGCAAAGGCCCTGTCGCTCAGAAGGATGGCCTCGTCTGCCCCCATGCCCAGACAGAGCTCCAGATACTCCTTGAAGAGGGGCGGACCCATGGAGACGATCGTAACCGTCCCCCCGTAGGTGTCTTT
Source organism: uncultured Methanomassiliicoccales archaeon (assembly GCA_964347345.1). Classification (GTDB taxonomy): domain Archaea; phylum Thermoplasmatota; class Thermoplasmata; order RBG-16-68-12; family JAJISG01; genus JAJISG01. Next base: position 45,104 of record CAYFYB010000010.1, read on the forward strand.
GAGGTCCAGCGCCACTTCCAAGGCGTTCTTGTCCGGCGGGTTGAGAACGTTCTCCGCCTTTGCCCTGTCCAAGGTCTTGGTCTCCGGGTTGAGGGTGACCTCCTCGGGTTTCGGGACCACCTTGAGGCAGACGACGATGTCTAACGTCAAGCCACCACCGTCCTCTGGCCCTCCAGCACCTCAATGAGCCGTGGTAGGAGTTCGAAGATGTCACCGACAACGCAGACATCGGCCTCCTGAAAGATGGGGGCCTGATCGTCCTTGTTCACGGCTATGACGGTATCCACATCCCTCAGGCCGGAGACGAAATGGCTGGCGCCGCTGGCTCCGAGGACTATGGCGAGCTTCGAGCGGAGGGAGATGCCCGTGGATCCCACCTGCTTCTCCCTAGCTGCTACGCCGATGTCCACCAGGGGCCTGGTAACGCCTATGGAGGCGCCCAACAGGGAGGCCAGTTCCTCCACCACCTTCAGGTCGCCTCCAGTGCCCATACCCGCGACAATGATCTTCTCCGCGGAGCCTATCTCCTCCCTGGGCAGGACCTTCCTTTCAATGACCCGGCAGCGAATGTCCTGGGGTTTCAGGTCGACGGGAACGTTCTCAGTCCTCCCCTGTCTCTCTTCGCTGGGCTCCAGGGGCTCGAAGATGCCTGGACGAACCGTGGACATCTGGGGACGCCCGTGCTCCGATTTGATGATGGCCAGGATGCTGCCGCCGAAGCCCGGAACTGCCGAGAGGAGGAGCTTGCGGCCCTTCTCGATTTCAAGACGGGTGGCATTGGCCGTCAGCCCGGTGGATAACCTCACGGCGAGCCTCCCGGCTAGGTCCCTCCCGTTGTAAGTGGCACCCACGAGGAGGATGTTGGGCTTTCTAGCTTCGATCAGCTGGCCCATGACCTTGGAGTGGGCGTCGGTCGCGTATCTCTCCAGCAGCGGATGATCAGCCAAGAGGACCTCGTCGGCGCCGTAGCGTATTGCATCCCGGCCGAGGGATTCGAGGCGGTGCCCAAGGATTACGGCCGTGAGGGTTTCATCCAACTGATCCGCCAGCTCCCTCCCCTTACCCAGCAGCTCCAGTCCCACGGGAAGTAGGTTTCCCTCTTCCTGCTCCAGGTAGACCCACAGGCCACGGTAGGCGTCCTTTGGGGCCCCTGAGTTCAACCCTTCACCCCCTCTCTTCGCGTACCAGCAGCTCCGTGACGTCCACCACCCTGGGACCACTGAGCCTCCGGGCGCTATCCTCAAAGTTCTGTATGCAGTACGGACAGGAGGTTGCCAGGATGGGCACCTCCATATCCTTGGCCTGCTGGAGCCTCACATCCGATAGCCTCTCTCCCCCCTCTTCCCTCCACATCCCTCCGCCGCCACCACCGCAGCAGAGGGCGTTGAGCCTGCTCTCCTCCATCTCATCCAGGCTCACTCCAGGAACCGACTCCAGCAGCTTCCTCGGTGACTCGAAGACACCGTTGTACCTCCCCAGGTAGCAGGGATCGTGATAGGCGACGGTGACCTTCTTAGCCTTCGGCGGCTTGAATCCATCCGAGTCGAGGAGCCTTTCCAGGTATTCGGTGTAGTGTAGGACCTCCGCCTCCAGCCCGTATCGAGGGTAGAGGTTCCGGAACATGTCGAAGCAATGGGGGGACACGGCGACGATGGTCTCCGCTCCTGTCTGCCCAAAGGTCTTGACGTTGCCCTCGATGAGCCGGGAGAGGTAGGCCCTCTCCCCAGTGACCCTTACGGAGTCTCCGCAGCACTTCTCCCTGGTACCGAGGACGCCGAAGTCGACTCCGGCCTTGCCGAGGGTCTTCGCCAAACCGCGGGCAACGCGCTGGAGCCTGGGATCGTAGGACACGGCGCATCCCAAGTAGAGGAGGACTTTCACGCCCTTGGCGGCGTCTCGCACCTTGAGGCCGTCGGCCCACTTGGACCTCTCCGATCTGGGACCGCTCCAGGGGTTCCCCTCCTCCAGGGTGCTCCACAGGAGCTTGTGCATCTCAGGTGGCACATCTCTGGCCTTGAAGGCGAGGGCTCTGAGACCCATGATGGCCTCCACGATGTTGACGCCTCGAGGGCACCGAACCTCGCACTGACCGCAGGCGCTGCATAGCCAGATGTCCTCCAGGCCTTCCTTAAGGCCCAGCTGGGCCCTCCGGAGGAGGCTTCTTAACGAGAGAGGTCGGCCCAGGTGGTAGAGCACCGGACAGGTGGCGGTACAGGTGCCACATTGATAGCACGGGGTCATGGCCCCTGCGGTAAGCTGATATACCTTGTCCC
>CAYFYB010000011.1:0-46818 GCA_964347345.1 uncultured Methanomassiliicoccales archaeon
TGGAAACTACACCTACTCCTCCAGCTTCGACAAGCTGGGGACCTACTCCTACACCATCTGGTCTGGCGATATCTCGGGAAACTATGCCTCGGTTTCCGGGCAGTTCATCGTTCAAGACACGAAACCGCCTGTCGTTGCCGCCACCGGTGCCGGGAACTATACGCCGGGCACTACCGTGAGATTCGACGCCACGGGTTCAGTAGACAACTCCGTCATCACGAACGTCTCGTGGACCTTCCTCTACAATGGGACACAAGTAGTTCTTTATGGCTTCGTCACGAACTTCACGTTCGATCTGGTCGGCCAGTATGAGGTAAGGTTAGAGTTGACAGATGCTGCTGGGCTTACGGCCTCTCAGTTGCTTGAGATCGTAATCGTTGACGACATACCGCCTGGGGCTCCTAGGATTTTGGAGGTCGCTTCCACGGGGGTGGGGTGTCTGCGTGTCACGTGGAACCAAGTGGAGGATGCAGCCCTGGGGGGGTACCGCTTGAGCCGATGGAATCAGTCCAGCGGGACCTTTGAGATGATTGCAGAGTCTCCTGCCGATACGACGACCTATGTGGACTGCGGGCTCAGGGACGACCATGTCTACACCTACCGGGTCACGGCATTCGATGAATGGGACAACGAATCGCCTCCTTCCCTCATCATGAACGGTCGGACAGCAACCCAGGCAGAGGGAGCTGACCCCACCCTGTATCAGGTAGTCATCGGCATCCTTGTAGTCGTCGTTCTCGTACTCGGATTGGCCGCATGGTGGCTCGCGAGGCCTAGAACTCGTTGAGACAACGCGGGAACCCCACCGAGGCGTGAGGGACTCGTCGATTTCCCTTCAGAGCCGAAGGAGAAGCGAACCGTGAGCGGCAGTCCGTCTGCTCATGATCGAGGGACTCCACGCGTCTCGATTTTGTATTCTTGCCCCCCGTGTAACATCATAGCGGAATGTCGAAGGGCACGCTGCGGGAGGAGTTGAAGGACTGTTCTCGGACAAATGGCCGCAGGCGTGAGGGAACCTTACGAACTCAGGCAGTTCCAGCCCAAGCGCTCAAGGTGCTCACCTCAGGGAAGCCGTGACTTAGTGTGGCAGACAAAGGAGGGCCTCCTTGATTTTGTTTCAGGTCTCTTCGTCGCCTACCTGGGGTGGTGCGGTTTGGAAGATAGATGTCATAATAATAATAAGAAAGACAAATATCTGCCAATACGACTATTTATACGATAAATATCTATAGAAGCGCGAATAATTGGTTCCTTGCATGAGCGAAGACCCGCCAAGAACATTACGGAATGCGAGGTCAGGCGCTGAGGCGGATCACCATGGCAACAATGCTGATGGGAACAGATCCGGTGAACATAGTACGCTGCTTCGAGAGGGGGATACTCCGGGCACCTCTCAAGAATTCCTGACCTTAGGCAGTGATTCTCGACTGAGGATCCTGCAGGAGCTCATCCAAGCAGACAGCAGCATTGCGGAACTGGCTGAGGCCACTAAACTGCATCCCGTCACCGTCCGCTACCATGTCAACATACTCCTTCGCGACGGACTCGTCAAGAAGGTGACACGCTCGCGTGGTAGCGAAACGGGCAGGCCTCCAGTCCTCTACGGAGTTCGCCAGAATCGTCTAATTGGGGGCTTCCCACCACGTCAATATGAGATACTCTCGGAGCTCCTCTTCGGAATTGTCGTCCAGTCCCTAGGCCATGAGGGAGCCAGACGTCGCCTCTACGAAGCTGGTCGACGAGTGGGCGAGCAACTGGTGGAAACCCTGGAGAGGGACTCAGGGATGAGGGTCTCCGACCCGGAAAGTTTCGTACGTCTCTATCTAGAGGGTGCGCTGGCAGAGCTAGGAATAAGGACAGTGATTGTTCGGCGAAGTGAGGACCTAGTTCAGTATCGTGTCTTTGCATGTCCTTTCCAAGAGCTGGCGCTGAAGTATCCTGACGAAATCTGCGGCTACCTAGATGTCGGCTTTCACGAGGGCCTGACGGGGAAGATGGGCACCAACGCGGGCCTCGAAAGGCTGGCGTGCATGGGTCACGGAGCTCCCCACTGCGAGTATAGCGTGCGATGGACCCAGGTCCCTGAGGAGGGGGTCAAATGACGGACAATCAAGGAGCGACAGGAAGGGAGGACGATATTGGCAACGGCCACAGCATCACCCGCAGACGCTTCCTCAGGATCATGGGGGTGGGGGTGGCGGCGGGCGCCGTAGGACTCCTGTTCTCCGACCGTCTACTCGATGTTGTTGGGTTCTCCGATGAGGACCTTCGAACTCTCTCCGGGGAGGAAAGGGAGTGGGTAATGGTCATCGACCTCGAGAGGTGCGACGGTTGTCGCAAGTGCACCCTTGGGTGCGACCTAGCACATTTCGTGCCTAAGGGTCAGGAGTGGATCAAGGTCTACCAGGTTCAGGACGAGATGGGCGTCGAGTATTTCCTGCCGACCCCCTGTATGCAATGCCAGAATGCGCCCTGCGTGAAGGTCTGCCCCGTGGGTGCCACCTTCCAGCGGGATGACGGCGTCATTCTCATCGACCACAACCGTTGCATCGGCTGTCGATACTGTATGGCGGCCTGCCCCTACAATGCACGCTATTTCAACTGGGGTGAGCCTGCCCGTAATCCTGAGGAGTTCGACCACGAGTACTCCATCGAGGAACCCTGGCCCCACCGTGTCGGCGTCGTAGAGAAATGCATGTTCTGCGCCCATTATGCCAGGAGGGGGGTCCTACCAGCCTGTGTTCAGTCATGCACCGACGAAATGGGCAGCGGCGTCATCTACTTTGGAGATGTGCGAGAGGACGCGGTCTCCAACGGGGTGGAGACCATACAACTGACCAAGACACTGCGGGAGAGAGCAGGCTTCCGCCTAAAAGAGGAAATGGGGACGCATCCGCGAGTCTGGTACCTGCCACCTCGGAGGGGATAGGATGGAATCGGAACCGAATGCAGACCGTGTCCTAATCCAACCATTACAGCAGACCACCTTGCGCTTCCTCCTCCTCTGCGCTGTCCTAATCGGCGTCGTGGGGGTAGGCGCCTTCGGGTACGTGACCCAACTCCAAAACGGTCTTTCAGTGACGGGTCTTAACGACAAGGTGAGCTGGGGGTTGTACATTTCAAACTTCGTCTTCTTCATAGGCATTAGCTACGGCGGGACGCTAATGTCCGCTATCCTGCGGCTTACGAACACTGAGTGGCGGGGCCCCATAACCCGATTGGCCGAGTCCATAACAGTGGGAGCCCTTTTCCTCGGAGCCCTATTCCCCATACTTGATCTGGGGCGTCCAGATCGCACGCTGAACCTGTTTATCTACGGACGGCTTCAGTCAGCGGTCCTCTGGGACTTCCTCGCGATAGGCACCTATTTCGCGGGCGCCCTCGTCTACCTCTATCTGACGCTCATCCCTGACGCTGCCAAGTTGAGGAACTTGAGTTCTCTAGGGGGGGTACGTCTCTGGTTGTACCGCAGGTTGGCACGCCGTTGGGAGGGGACGCCACAGCAGGTCGCTATGCTTGAGAGGGGGATCGTCCTCATGGCAGCCATTTTAATCCCCGTAGCGGTCTCGGCTCACTCCGTCCTCGCATGGCTCTTCGGCATGACGCTTCGCGTCGGGTGGCACAGCACAATTTTCGGCCCGTTCTTCGTGGTCGGTGCCATCTTTTCGGGTATCGCTACGATCGTCATCGTCATGGCCGCCTTCCGTCGGTTCTTTGGCCTCCATCGATACTTCACACTACGACATTTCCAGCGACTTGCCACGCTTCTCTTTGTGATGGACATCGCCCTGCTATACTTCACCCTGAGCGAGTATCTAACGGTGGCGTACGGTGCTGAGTCTCGGGACGTTCTCTGGCTAACAGCGCTGATGCACGGCCACTACGCATTACTCTTCTGGACGATGATCCTGGGCGGTTTCATCCTCCCCGCCGCGCTTCTGATCATTCCCCGAACTCGCACCATTCCGGGCATCGTTACAGCTTCGATCCTCATAGTCGCCGCGATGTGGATCGAAAGAGTCCTGATAGTCGTCCCGACAATGGCCACTCCCCAGCTCCCCTTCGAGTGGACAATCTATCAACCGACTTGGGTGGAGTGGTCCATCACCGCCGGAACCTTCGCTGCTCTCATCCTTTTCATCGCCCTCTTTTCCAAGGTCTTCCCCATCGTCTCAATGTGGGAGACCCGCCGAAGAGCTGGAGCTGAGGCGCCTGCAGAGTCCACTGCAGAAGAGGTGGTGAGGGCGTGAGGAGCGTTTTTTTTGCTGCAGCTCTTGCATTCATCCTGCTTATTGCTCCGGTGATCCCCTGGAGGCCCCTGTACTCAAGCGCCGCCGATACGGGACTTGCCGTCGGCTGCAACTCGACCGAAGGCGTTGTGTCGGAGGGCCGCATCTTGCCGGGCGAGTATAGTGAATCCTACTTCGACGAAACCACGAAGCTCCTTGCCTACTTCTCCTGCAGCGATACAGACGGCCGCACCCTACAAATGGCAATCGTGAGTCCCTGGGAAGGGTGGGTAGGGCTTCTGCTGCAGGCATCAGAAACTTGGAATGGTGACATGAATGTTGTCCGAGTGTCCTATGAAAGGGGGATTGGGCCGCGCTCCTACGATGGTTACTTCGAGTCTGCCTCCAACACCGAGCGGATGGACGTTGATTGGGGAGGTATGACGGACGTTTACGACCTGACAGCGGAGTCGAACGATGGGGTAACTGTATACGAATTCGCCGTTCCCCTCACCTCAGATGATATCTTTGACAGCCACATGACAGGGGACGGGTTCCTCTACTTCCAGCTAGCCTACAGTGGCGTCGACGTGGACTTCAAGTCGGAAGCCAGTGGCACGTCCCCTCTAAATATGATCCAGATCAGTACGCAGTACTTCCCGAAAGTGTGGTCTGAGCTGCAATTTTTGCCGCTGGAAGGGAGCCATGAGCGGACTGGAACCGAGGTCTTGTTCCTGCTTCGGAATGACAGAGGATTCTCCGTACCCAACGCCATGGTTCACGTCTTCATGAAGGCCGCCTTTGGCTTTGCAGAACTGGGCGTGGTGATGACGAACTCCCAGGGAGTTGCCAGAGCGGTCTTAGAACCGCGCGGGACGGGCACATACCTCGTCGGTGCCGCCTTCGAGGGTGGTCAGGGCCTCCTAGCCAGCGTTGTGTGGATGACACTCGTTTTGGAAGACACTGGAAGAGCCCTCCCCATCGTCGATTCGGGACACATCGCTCTCTCCTTAGTCTTCCTTGGCGTGGCAGGCGTTTGGCTGGTCTACGCGTATGCTCTCGTGCTAGCTCACCTCGCGACAGCTCGGTCCAGAGGCGATCTCAGGCCGACCCGTCAGCAGGAACTGCGGAAATGGAGGTAGGCCTTACGAGCACCAGACCGCTGTCTCCAAGCAGCAAGTCTTCGCCTCTGCCAAGAAGGACAGCCGCCCTCCTGGCAATCCTCCTCTTCGCCACAAGCATTCTTCTTGCTCTGAGTTCAAGGGCTGTCCCCATAACTATCTCGGTGCCCTTCTCTCTCACCGCTATATCCGACACTGACCTAGATGGCGATCCCGCCACCGGATCATGGAGCGACGCCCTCTCGGTGGTCATCCCGCTGGAGAATGGTGCGGCGGATCCCTACGGCACCGCCACGCTATATGCCAAGCACGACGGCACCAACCTCTACTTCCGCATCGATGGCTTCACCGACGTTCGGTGGGTGAGCGCCACAGGAGACCACTTCTGGTTGGGATTCGTAGTCTCCCCCACCCAGACCTCCCATCACGGTGGGGGTCAGTGGGACGGTATTTTCTTCGGGCTCTGGGATGAGACGGAATACACCCCACAGCCCACGTACCCGCCGCCAGCTGTGGACACCAACGGATTCGGCAGGCCGCCAGCCAAAGACGCCCTCCAGAACGCCTTCGGGTTTGTCCGTCAGGCGGGCGTGGCCTCTCCATACGACTTCACAGCCGAGTGGAGAAGACCCCTGAACAGTGGGGATGCTAATGACCTCGTCTATGAAGCGAACGGCGTCACCACCTACAACTTCTTCGTCACGACGGATTCCGATGGAGGCGGGAGTGAGGGTGGAATCATTTCTCATGATGGGGCAACAAACCTGAACACGCTGAAGTTTGAACCAATCAAGATCACTGATGGGCTACCGGAGATCGTGCATGTGCCTCCTCTCATGGCCGTCGTTGGAGAGAACATCCCCCTGGCGGCAACCGTGAGGGATGACGTAGGCGTCTCAGAGGTCCGCATCAACTACACGGATGTACTCGGAATAAGCTGGAACGAGAGTATGAATCTCATCGGACCGCAGTATGCGTATAGCCTCCCCGCCCAGAACCTTACTGGCACTGTGGAGTACTTTCTCTGGGCCGCGGATACCTCCGGCAACGGGGCTTTGACGGTCAAGTACAGAATCCCGGTAGTCACAGCCCTGAACGCCCCCACGTTGGACGCCGTCGTCCCCACAGCCCCTGGATGCCTGATGATCGTGTGGAAGGCCTCAGAGGACCCAGGTCTGGCGGGGTACCGCCTGTACAGATGGAACACCTCCAGGGACGCCATGGAGGAGGTGGCAGAGCTGCCCGAGGATGCGACGGGCTATGTCGACTGCAACCTCGAGTACGATCGCGAATATGCCTACTGGGTGAAGTTCTTCGACAACTCGAATAGTGAGTCCCCGCCCTCGCCCATCATGGGTGGTCGAACGACGTCTCCCCCAGCTGCAGGGCAGGATCCCTTTCTGTACCAGATAGCCATCGGCGCCCTAATTTCCATGGCCGCCGTTCTATCCCTAGTGGTGCTGCAAGGCCGCAGGCCTCCTCCAAAGCAGGAGAATAGAGACGCGATATATTCTCGAGACGAGGAATGACATGAAGGTTGCGGGACCCATCCTTGCGGGCCTGCTGGCCTTGGCCTTTCTGGCAGTTGGCCTCTTCTCGACCGCTGCACCTGTGTCCATCACCTTGCCCTTTTCCTCGATTCCGGTCATCGACAAAGAACTAGATGGCGATCCCGCCACCGGATCATGGAGCGACGCTACCGCAGCTAGCCAACGTTTCTGTCTTCCCTGGCCCTCATGAGATCGGCCAGACCGCGAGCATTTCCGCAGTCGTGACGGACAACCACCAGTTGGCTTTAGTTACGGTGTCTATCCAGGACCCTGAAGCAAGTCCCTGGGAAACCAAACAATGGTACTGGTCGATGGCAATCACACCTTCTCCTCCACTTTCAGCACACTGGGTACTTACTCGTACGCGATCTGGGCTAGCGATACATCCGGGAATATTGCCGTCGCAACAGGCCAGTTCACCGCTCAGGATACGCTGCCGCCCTTGGTCATTGCGACCGGCGGAGGGAAGTATGAAAAGGGGACGAGGGTGCTGTTCGATGCATCCGACTCCACGGACAACTCTGCAATCATCAACGTTTCTTGGAGCTTTGAGTATGACGGTTCCAACATGGTGCTTTACGGCCCTCGGGTGGAGTTCACCTTTGACGTTGTAGGAGAGTACGAGGTGAACCTCACGCTCATCGACGCCGCCGGCCTGAGATCCTCTCAACTGCTGAAGGTCTCCATCCAGGATGCCAGGCCTCCCGCCAGGCCTTCAATCAAGGCCATAGCCTCCGTTTCGGGAGGATGTTTGATGGTCACGTGGGACGCAGTGATGGACCCTGACCTTGATGGATATCGTGTTAGCCGTTGGAACGCGTCCAGCGGTGCGTTCGAAGTCATTGCTGCGGTGCCCTCTGACGCTACCAGCTATTTGGACTGCAATCTCATGTATGACAGCGTGTACTCCTATAGCGTCATCTCCGTTGACGAATCAGGCAAAGAATCGGATCCTTCGCCAATCACAAATGGTAGGACAGCCGCCCCGCAAGAGGCCCTCTCCGACATTCGCCCTTATCAAATGGTCGTAGGAGTCCTCCTCATCCTGAACCTGATTCTGGCCACACTGGTGGTGCTGGTAAGAAGACCGGTGCGGAAGTGAGACGAGGATTTCACCGAAGTCTGCAGTTGCTGGCCGCAGGAACGCCCCACCGGCCATTACCGCAATGTGACCTTGACGGACACTCTTTCAGCACAACGGTATGGGTGGGTGGAAGCGAGACGGCTCTTGACCTTAGAGCGCTAGGACCGGATTATCGCTCTCCTTGCTGGCCGCTCCCCTGGAACAATGTTTAACCAGAGTATCTGTAGTGCGACGAGGCTTCCCAGGATGCTCACACTTGAGTAGAAAATCCCGCTCGAGACTGCAGCAAGGGCGAGCAGGAGGTGAACCATGGGACGCCCACTTTGGCGAAAGCGGACGAGGGTAACCATGAAGGCCGCGAACGCGGAGGTCACCAGAAAGAAAGAGACAGCCAGGGGAGCGGAAATGAAGGACGTTGTGAAGAGCTGGTAGCCAGAACCCCAGGTGATGGTGGCCGATAGGACAAACCCCGCAAACGTGCTCGTTGAAGTGATAATGGCCATAAAGGCCGCCGGGAGGAGGACGCCAGAGGTCGACCAGAGGAGGCTTCGCGTCGATGGTTTCCGGCTGTCCTCAAATGATATCCACCCAGTGATGGCAATGCCCGCTACGGCCAATGTGGGCGCATAGGCCAAGAACCAGGCCAGAGGTGTGGGAGTTTGAAAACCAGTGTATGGTCTGAAGTCGATGCGTGCCAGTGCTGCAACGAGGAATATGATCGGGAATAACGCGAGAATCCATCTCATCGGACCTATCCACCACTCAGAGGCCCTGGCAGAAATGTAAGGCCATAGAGCAAGGGCCAGGAGGAGGAGAGGTGTGGCGAACCAAAGAGCTTGGGCTAGATTGCCGCCCAATCCGGGCAACGGAATGTTGAGAGCCAGGCGCACGACATTGGCCACAGCTAGGGCGTCGGCGCCCCCCACCAAAAGAATTGACCTATAATTGCCTGGTCCAGTGTGGCAGAAAAGCAGGAAACTGAGCCCAAGAGCAGCAAGTTGCAGTGCAACAAGCCCAGATTGAAGCGTGTCGAACACGATGATGGACAGGGGTTGGAGGCCTTCGGATCCACCGAGGATAACTGCAGGCCCCAGGAAGACCACAATGGTGAGGATGACATAGCCGTAGGAGACAGGACGGAGAACAGCTATTCCTGCGTTCACAACAGGAGGAGAGGGCCTCACAGATGCCACCGCCACAGCGGCAGTCTACTAGTCAGGGCTCCTTAAGTCTTCCGCCGATTCCGTCAACGGTATGCGCCGAAGAATGGGAGGAATCCACCAGACCTGTGCCGCTGATAAATGGATGGCCTCGCTTCTACGGAGGAGCCGTGGAATTGCCAAGGCCCTGGCTTACTACCTGAGGCCTATTTCATTTGCGATCGCGTGAACCTTCCCCACTTTCCGGCAAGTGTACGGGGATCTTTGCTGTACCCGAGACCATGGATGCCATGCGGCTCCAATTCGCTGGCACCGCCGAGAAATAGAAGTGACCCAGAACGGTACTAGTTAGTAGGTAGAAGAAAAGGTCGTGGAAGGCTAGAGTTGCATCCCTCCCCCCGAAAATTGCCTGGAGCCAGTCCAAGTTCCCAGGGTAGTACAATGCGAAGCCCGTCAATCCCATCACAAGGAAAAAGAGTGTATCCCCCCAGAGCAGGAGCTTCTGGTATGAACAGTACTTCCTGCCCCTGAAGTATCCCCGGCCCTGCCCATCGTAAGTCACATGCTCTGGGTATTCCTTAGAGAGTCCGATAAAGTTGAGGGCGAGCCTGATGGCCACGGTAATATCATCACGGGTGATTCGGACTAGGGTTTTCCACTCCCCGGCCACGAAGAGCGCTACAAAGTGGAGGGGTATGTTTACGATCACTATGAAGGCAGCTACCATGTGTGCCGTCAAGGTCCAGCCGCCGAAGATAGGCTGCTTTGCTAGCATGCTCCACCCTGTGGCGACGAAGATGAGCAAGAGGCCTAGATGTATCACATGGGTCACTCTGGCAGTTAGGGAGTGCCTTTCGACCTCGACCATTGAGGGATTCCCCAACCACGGGTGGTACTTCTTGGGGTCCCAGACCCTCCGCCTGAAGACGTGGAACCCTATAAGCACAAAGGTAAGAATCAGCGCCGTCTGGCCGAGCAAATTGGCGGTCTCCTTGGTCAGCTTGAACTCAAAAGCAGGCCCCGCTGGCCTGGTGAGGAGCACTTCCCCCTCTGCGAGAGATATCACGTAAACCATGGATGTATAGCTGTGGGCCCTGCCTATGCCCCACTCGCTAACGGCGAAGTCCACGAGGACGGAGCTTTCATCCTTGAACTGGTAGTAATGAGCGGTGTCTGTGGTCTGCAATGGACGGTGAAACTCGATGATATATCTCGAGCCCACAATGGCGAAGGAGTCGAGGGTTACGATGTTCGTTGGGGCGGGAACGGGACTCCGCTCCGTCTGCTCCACTAAGTAGCTGAAATGGTCCGCAGGTTGCCCTGAAGGTCCCTTCCTCGAGACGATTATCATCTCGTTGCCCGCTGCCATGGGACGTCCTCGTCCCGACTTGTCGAGTTCCACAGCGAAGTATACCATCTCCGGGTCGTCCGGTGCCACAGGGTAGTCGAAAGACACGCGGAAGTAGATGTCCGTGTCATCTCGGGCCAGCTGGACGAAGAAAGTCAAGAGGAAGGAGCCTTGGGTTGTGTTCACTTGGTGCGTCGGGGCCGCGTTCCAGTCGACGGGTTCCGAAGCCCCTGTGGCCACACCGCCCGTATGGAGCGTCACGACTAGCAGGATTCCCAATGCGAAGACGGGAAAGGATGTACGGCGCAATGCTGGGGTGGACATTGTATGGGGCTCCGTTTGCCGTGTCGGGCTCTAGAACTTCATCTTGTAGACGACGTACACCATGGAGAGAAGGTAAAGCACGAACAGGATCTCTGCGAGGTCAGTGACGTAGGAGACGCCGACTATCTCGCCGAGCTGTCCCAGAGGGTAGACTATGATCGTGAACAGCCCGACCCCGATGAGGCCTTGCTCCACTCTCTTCGGTATCCTGCTTCGTACGATGGCGAACATGGTTATCAGGAATATCGTCGAGAAGAGGAGTCCGTGGGAGTGGGCGATGGGAATGCGGAAGTGGTACTCGACCCTTGCTCTCATCCATAGGATCATAACGTAGCCCACGGAGGCCCAGATGGCAATCCAGACCATGCCGGTCATTATTGCCAGTTTCTCCAGTCCCGTCATCTCAGCCTTGGCTTCCATTCATTCTGCCTCCTGCCTCCTTCCGGAGGCCCTGGAATTATTAGTGAAGAGATGCATTACGATTTGTGACATTATTGTAATTATCTTAAAGAGATTACATCATTGGTATCATAACACATGCGTAGTCGCGTCTTTTTCATCATTTGTTTAACACTTATCGCCGAGAAAGACGGACTCCTCCCCGAGGTTCTGGATGCCCAAACGGCAGTTCAGCCTTCCAGCACGATGCTTTCCAGGATGATGGAATCTCCAGCACTTCCGTGTATGACGAGTTCAGCCTCGGGGAAGGTCGTGCTCCCTCTCAAGGCCTCATAGGCCTGACGGAGGCTTTCCACAGAGTAGCCGGATACGTCCCCCACCCTGAGGACAATCTGTCTGACCGCCTGGGCTCCTTCAGACTTCAGATGCCCTTCAGCCTGTTCGAGGACCTCTTCCATCAATGCGTATTCGTGCATCTCACTCCCCCTCAGCCATATCCCCAGTCCTCCGCGGCTTCAGTAACCCTCCTCAAGAGTTCTGGTAGGGCAGCCCTCACCCGGGGACTCGGGGGAGAGCCTATCCTCTGCATGCTTCCAATCTCCACCCCGAAGATCCTGATGCGATGCGGGACTTCCAACCCCGCGCCTCTCGCCACCTCAAGGGCCTCTGGAAGACCTGCGTAGTGGGCCGAGGGGACAGCAACGGGTGTCAGATCCACGGGCGTTAACTCTCTCACCGTCCCGGGGTTCTCTCCTTGGACTGCGTCCACGACGATGGCGTCGTCGAAGCCCTCTAGTAATTCAGCTAGATAGAGACCGGCCATGCTACTGGACCTTACCTCGACCCAGGGTCCCACGGCATCCCTAACCAGGTCGGCAGCTTCGAGGGCGATGCCATCATCCCCTAGAAGATCGTTCCCGAGGCAGAGGATGAGGAGCTTCATGGTCCTGAGCTATCCCTCCTGATCTCCCGCACCAGGCAGCCCTTCGAGTCCATGATGCGGACCCTAAGCGGCATGTGACCTGGAAGGGAGTGGGTGGCACAGGCGTGGCAAGGGTCGTAGGCCCTGAAGGCCATCTCCACCTGGTTGAGTATGCCATCATTCACTTCGCCACCTTTGATCATGGCCCGGGCGGCCTTCTCCACGGACATGGCAATCCTGGCAGAGTTGTGCTGGGTCGCCACTAGGAGGTTCGCCTTGGTGAGGATGCCCCGATTATCGCTCTGGTAGTGATGAATCAGGACTCCCCGGGGAGCCTCCACCACGCCCATGCCCTCCGAAGGCGTCTCCGTAGGGATCGTTCTGATGTCCTTGCTCGTGATGTCCGGATCGTTGACGAGTTCCTGGAATCTCTCCGCTGCGTACACAATTTCCACCACCCTCGCCCAGTGGTTAGCCAGGGTGTGGTGAACTGGCCTGTCACCCAGGGTCTCGAAGAACTTCTCGTAGAGCTCCTGCGCCTGGGGGGTAGCCATGCCTTTGGAGGCGTTGAGGCGAGCGAGGGGTGCTACACTGTAGATGCCGCTCTCCTCGCCATCGACGAAACCTTTCCAGCCCAGCTTCTTCAGATAGGGGAACTTGACGTAGGTCCACGGTTCGGAGTGCTCCGTTATGTAGTCCTGGTACTTCTGCACCGGGAACCTCTCAACCTCATGGCCCTTTGGGTCGACGACGCGAATCAGACCATCGTAGAAGTTGACATGCTCGTCCGAGTCAATGAGGCCCATGTAGTGGGTTCTGTGGGTGTAGGCGTCGGAGGTGATGGCTTTTACGTAGTCTGCGTTGCCGAGGATGACGTTCTCGACGAGTTCCTC
This sequence comes from uncultured Methanomassiliicoccales archaeon, assembly GCA_964347345.1. Classification (GTDB taxonomy): domain Archaea; phylum Thermoplasmatota; class Thermoplasmata; order RBG-16-68-12; family JAJISG01; genus JAJISG01. The sequence goes on from CAYFYB010000011.1 coordinate 13,031, forward strand.
GCAGAAGAGGGCGAACTTCAACCCTCGATCAGCCACCTCCTTGAAACGGTCCCGTGCCTCCTCCGCAACGCCTTTGGCCACACCGCCGGGAAGGCCGAAGACGGGATGGATGACCTTGCCCCCGATTTCCGTGATGATGCTTCTGAGGTCCTTCCTCATGGCGATGACTTTCTTCCCGATCTCCAGGCCCGCCTTCTGGATTACGCCCAGGACGTTCCTCTCGGCCTTCGGTGCCGTCGGTCCTACGACGAAGTCCGGTCCGCCCAGGAAGAAGAGGTGGAGCGAGTGGTCCTCTAGCATGAAGATGCTGTAGATCATTTCCCGGATCTTCTTCGCCGTCTCGGGCGGGTCCACCTTGAAGAGGTCGTCCAGGGCCTTGGTTGCCGCGGTGTGGTGGGCCGTCGGACAGACGCCGCAGATACGGGAGGTGATTTGTGGGGCGTCCTCGGCCTGCCGGCCCACGAGGAACTTCTCGAATCCCCTCAGCTCAGGGATCTGGAAGTATGCCCGAGAGACATCACCCTTCTCATCCAGGAATATCGATATCTTGCCGTGACCCTCCAAGCGGGTGATGGGGTTCACCGTAATCTGCTTAGCCACTTATCTTCACCTCCTTTCTCGACGTCAACGGGAGACGAGCCAGGGAGTACCTGTAGAAGACCCCCAACGGGTCCGGCATCTTCTGGAAGATTCGAAGCAGCTCCTCTTCGTCGTCGCTCTCGATGATCGAGGACAAGAAGGAGACGCCCTTGGCGCCCTGGTCCTTGACCTCGTCCATGGGTCCGAAGCAGCCGGTGCAAGGCATGTGACCCTTCACGCAAAGGGCCTCACAACCCCCCCGGGTCACCGGGCCGAGACAGAGCACCCCCTGGGCCAGGAGACACATCTCGGGGTCGATCTCCACTTCGTGGACCCGCTTGATCTCGGAGACCAGCAGCTTCTCGGGCTTTGAGTCATTCAGCGCACACTCGTAGCAGAGGGCGCGGTCGCTCGCGAGGATGGCTCCCTCTGGTGGGAGTTTTCCACTCAGGAGGGTCGTGACGGCGTTGGCGACGATGTTGGGGGTGGGGGCACACCCAGGAATATAGTAGTCCACCTTGATGACTTGGTCGAGGGCCTTCACCTCGTTCCAGAACTCCGGCAGCTCCACGGTACCGCCAGTAATCTTGAACTTCGTCAGGGGCTCCTTGCCATCTCCCTCTTCCACCGTGGGCCCGGAGTGGTAGTAGTAGTCGAAGATCGTCTCCCTGTTCCACTGATTCGCGAGGCCGGGCACACCGCCGAGGTGGGCGCAGGCGCCGAAGGCAAAGACTAGCTTTGACTTCCTGCGGAGGAGTTTGGCCATCTCCGCCTGCTCCGAAAGGCGGATGGCGCCGTTGATGAAGCTGGCCGTGATACTCTGGTCCTCCATGGCCTCGACGTCCTCGACCTTGAAGTCCAACGCCACGGGCCAGAAGACAATGTCTACGGCATCCACGACTTCCAGTATCTTCTCCGCCAGGTCGACAACGGCCTCCTCACAGCCGCCACACGATGCGCACCAGTAGAAGGCCACCTTGGGCTTCTCCACCATCCTACTCGCCTCCATCTTCCCTCAGAGGCCCTAGATCCCGGATTTGCTGCGTGATCTCGTCGGCTACCCGGCGGAGCTTCTCAGGCTCTGAGGCGGAGATCCACTCTAGTCGGAGGCGATCGGGGTTCACGCCCAGCTGGGGCAGCAAGATTTTCAGGAGAAGGAACCGACGAAGGGCCTTGTAGTTCCCCTCCCGGTAGTGGCAGTCCCCTGGATGACAGCCACACATCAGGACGCCATCGGCGCCCTGTTCGAAGGCTGAAAGGACGAACTGCGGGTCGATCCGTCCCGAGCACATGGTCCGGATGAGCCTCACGTTGGGAGCGTACCTGGCCCTCGCGACGCCCGCTGCATCTGCTGCGATGTACGTACACCAGTTGCAGACGAAGGCCACTATCTTGGGCTCGAAGACCTCGAGCTTCTTCTCTACCTGCATCATGCCAACAACCCCCAAAGCTCCTCCATGATCTGCTCGTCCTCGAAGAGCTTCTGGCCTATGGCAGAACTCGGACAGGCAGCCACACAGACTCCACAACCCTTGCAAAGGGTCTCGTTTATCCTGGCCACGTTCTTCTCGTGGTCGAATTCGATGGCGGTGTACGGACACAGGGGCACACAGACCTGACAGCCGGAACACATGGCCTCCTCCACGTAGGCCAGGTTGGGCTCCTGTGTGATGAATCCCTTCGACGTTAGGGCGATGGCTTCAGCGGCGGCGGCCTCCGCTTGCGCCACGGTCTCCGGTATGTCCTTCGGCCCTTGGCAGGCTCCGGCGATGTAGATCCCATCGTTGACTGTGGCCACTGGGGCCAGCTTGGGATGCCTCTCCAGGAAGAAGCCCTCGGTGGAACACCCGATGTTGAGCATGCGCCGCACCTCTTCTTTGTCCTTCTGGGGCTCAAGGGCGACGCTCAGGATCACCATGTCCACAGGGACCCTTCGGATCATGCCAAGGAGGGTGTCCTCGGCCACCACCACTAGCTTGCCCTCCTCCTCCGGCGTCTGGGCTATGTCGGTGACCTCCGCGACCTTGCCGCGGATGAACTGGACCCCCTCCGAGAGGAGACGCTTGTAGAACTCCTCATAGGCCTTGCCCGGGGCCCGAATGTCGATGTAGAAGTTGTAGATCTCCGCTCCTGTCCTCTCTTTGATCAGGTGAGCATACTTCAGGGAGTACATGCAGCAGACCTTGGAACAGTACGCGTTGAAGTTCTCGTCCCTGGAGCCTACACAGTGAACGATGGCCACCGACTCCGGCTTCCGACCGTCCCGGCGTACGATGTCCCCACCTGTGGGTCCGTTGGAGGAGGCCAAGCGCTCCATCTCCAGGCCATTGTAGACGTTGGGGAGCCTGCCATATCCATAGGCCCTGATCTTGGAGGCGTCGAAGATGTCGAAGCCCGTTGCGACGATGATGGTGCCCACCTCGTACTCCTCGATGACCTCCTTCTGGTCGAACCGGATGGCGTCCCGCTCTCCACAGGCGTCCACGCAGGTCTTCTTGCAGTTGTGGGAGATGAACTCGATGCAGGTCCTGGGATCGATGACAGCTACCAGCGGGACCGCCTGAGGGAAGGGGATGTAGATGGGCTTCCGCTTCCCGAGGCCCAAGTCGAACTCGCTAGGGAACTTGGGGGTCTTGTAGACGCACTGCTCGATGCACTCGAAGCAGCCGACACAAGCCTCCTCGTCCACGTACCGGGGCTTCCTCCGAATCTTGAGCTTGAAGTTGCCGACGTAGCCGTCCACCTCGATGGGCTCGGAGTACGAGAGGAGCTTGATGTTGGGGTGGTTTTTCACCTGGGTCATCTTGGGGGCTAAGATACAGGCCGAGCAGTCCAGGGTGGGGAAGGTCTTGTCGAACCGCGCCATGTTACCGCCGATGGAAGGGTCCCTCTCCACCAAGTAGACCTGACGACCGGCGTCCGCAGCAGTGAGGGCGGCTTGGATGCCGGCGATGCCCCCGCCAATGACGAGGACCTCGTCTCTCACGGGCACCTCCTTGCGCTCCAGGGGGGTGTGCCTCACCACGCGCCGAATGCCTGCGGATAGGAGGGACTTGGCCTTTTCCGTCGCCTGCTCGCGGTCCTCGGTGACCCAGGACACGTGCTCCCGGATGTTCACCATGTGGACGAGGAAGGGGTTGGTTCCGGCCTGCTCCGCGGCACCGCGGAAGGTGGCCTCGTGGAGGAGGGGAGAGCAGGAGGCCACTACCACCCTGTTGACCTTACCCTGTCTCAGGTCCTCCTTCACAAGATCCTGTCCCGGTGAGGAGCACATGAACTTGTACTCTCGGGCGACGGTCACGTGGGCCAGGCCCTTGGCATACTCCACCAGGGCCGGCACGTCGACCACGCCCGCTATGTTGAAACCACAGTCACACACGTACACCCCGACTCTGGGCTCATCGTTCGTCATAGCGCTTCCCCCACTAGCTCGATGAGGTCCACAACTTTGAGGGAGTCCTCCAGTCCTACCGTCTTCACGGCATCGAGGAACATGACGTAATCCTTCGGGCACGCCACTACCAAAGTGTCCACACCATCGATGCTGGCGGCCTCCTTGACACGCATCTCGGCGGGCCTCTCTCTCTGCCCCGGCACCTCGGACATCCAGATCCTTCCCCCGCCAGCGGCGCAGCAGAAGCTGTTGGCCCTGCATCGAGGCATCTCCACCAGATCGGCCCCCAGGGCCCTCAGGACGTTTCGTGGAGCGTTGTATACGCCGTTGTACCGTCCGAGGTAGCATGGATCGTGGTATGTCACCCGACGGTTGAGCTTCCGAGAGATCTTCAAGCGGCCCGACTGTATGCACTCGTCCAAGAGTTCCGTGTAGTGCAGTATCCGACCGCCGTTCAGCCTCGGATACTCGTTCTTCAGGGTGTTGTAGGTGTGGGGGTCGGTGGTGACGATATCGCGGTACTTGCAGTTCTTGAGCTTCTCGACGTTGTCCTCTCTGAGCATCTCGAAGAGGCCCTCCTCCCCAACGCGGCGGGCGTCATTCCCGGAGTTTGTCTCCCCGTCGTGCAGGATGCCGTAGTCCAGCTCCATAGTCGAAAAGACCTTCCCCACCTGGGCTGTCACGTCCTGGAGGCGGTTGTCGTAAGAGGCGTAGTCGCCGACGTACCAGAGGTACTCAACCTCCGTCTCCCGGGCGTCCCTGACGGGAACTTCCAGCTTCTCCGTCCAGTCAGCCCTGCTCCTCGGTCCTATACCGAGGGAGTTTCCGTACCTGCCCAGGCTCACCAGGGCTGCCTGGAGGTTCTTATCGAAGTATCCCTGCTCCACCAGGTAGCGGCGCATCTCCACGATGAGAGGTACGTGCTCTATCTGCAGCGGGCAGGCTTCCATGCAGGCAATGCAGGTGCCGCAGGCCCAGAGGGTCTCCTGAGGGAACTCATTACCGGCCACAGGCTTTGGCGTGGACGGACCCATCCCCTTGAAGCTGGCATATAGCTCCAAGATCAGCTTCCTTGGAGAGATGGGGAGGCCACTGAGGTAGGCGGGACAGACATCTTCACAGCGTCCACACCGTATGCACGCGTCTAGGTGAACCAACTGAACCCAAGAGAAGTCCGATACCTTGCTCAGCCCCGAGGGCTCCAACGAAGCGGGGGCCTCCAGGCGACGGGCCGCCAGATCGTCGGAGAACATCAAGCTGCCGAAGCCGGCCAGTATGTGGAAGGCTTTGGAGAACGGGATGTACGCAATGAAGGCCAGGGCTCCAATGGCGTGGACCCACCAGAGACTCAGGTGGAGGTCCCACGCAGCGGTGGTGCTCGTGCCAGCGGCCCCTACCAAGGCGGCGATGCCGACGCCGAGGGGCGACCACTCCTGGGCGAAACTGGTGCCATCGATGTATATGCGGAAGCCCTCAGCTATGAAGCCCGTCAGTCCCACGATGACCAGGAGGCTCAGGAATAGCCAGTCTCCGAAGATGACCTGGCCGAGGGAGGCGCCTTTGGGCACGGCGTCCGCCTCGTATCCGAGGCGCGGGGCCCTGTGGAAGGCCCTGCGCACAATCATCATCCCCAGCCCGACGAGGAAGAGGATGCCGAAGATGTCCAGGAAGAGGGAGTAGACTAGGTAGGTGGTCCCGCGGAGGAAGGAAAAGTTGAAGAAGAGCTTGGTGACGTCCTCGTCTATGGTGAGGATGACGGTCCCGATGAACAGGACGATGAAGCCCCAGAGGATGAGGTCGTGGGCGATACCGGCGTAGGTATCCCCCTTCCATATGCGGGAGCGAAATAGGGTGAGCTTCCTCAGAGCGTCCACGAACCTGCCCAGAAGGCGGTTCCAGCGACCCGACTCCCGGGCCTTCAGGTATCGCCTCGCCCGGAGCCAGATTCCGAGAATGAAGAGTGCAGCGGACAGCGTGGCCAAGCCATAGAAGGTAATCTTTACCCATCCGGGGAAGGCATCGAACACCACCCTCCCCGCTTCCGTCGCCATCATCCACCTCGCACGGCTTTCAGCCTTTCAACGAGGGGGGGCACGACGTCGAAGAGGTCCGCCACTGACCCGTAGTGAGCGACGTCGAAGATGGGGGCCGATTTGTCCTGGTTTACTGCGATTATCAGCTCCGAGTTCTTCATTCCCTCTACATGCTCTGGTGCGCCGCTGACACCGAGGGCAAGGTAGAGGCGGGGCTTCACCGTCAAACCCGACCTGCCGACCTGGCGCGACCTGGGGAGCCACTCCTGGTCGATGAGGGGCCTCGTCCCGCAGACGGCCCCGCCCAAGGCCTCCGCTAGCTCCTCAATCATCCCCAAGCTGTCCTGGCTCCCTATGCCACGCCCGGCGGCCACAAGGATGGGGACCTTCGAGATGTCGACCCCCACGACCTCGGGCTCGATGTACCCCTTGAACTGTATCCGGGAGGGTTCCAAGGCCACGTGGGGCTCCACGACCTGCACCGCGGGAAGCTCTTTCCGCATCCCCTGCTCCTTCGGGTAGTTGCCAGGGGATAGGAGGACTATGCCCATCCCGTCGGAGATTTCGCAACGAGAGACGATCTTCCCCCCGTAGATCTTGCTCTCCACGACGAACGTGCCGTCTTCAGCGACCACGCGGGAGGCGTTCCCAACCACCTTCGCGCCCAGGGAGACCGAGAGGGCTCCCGTCAGGTCCATCCCCGAACTCGTGTTGCCTACGAGGAGGAGGGCCGGTGACAGTTCCTCGAGGGCGGGCAATAGCGCCTTGACGCTCGTGTCAGGGTCGAACTCTGCCATCAGCTTATGGCGGATGATTTGAAGCTTGTCTGCTGCCAGGGGCAGGGCCTTGAAGGGCTCAGTCTTCTCGGTAAGGATGAGGCAGTGGAGCTCGGACTTGGTGGTGTCAGAGAGCCTCCGACCACACGCGAGAAGCTCCAGAGAAACGTCTGCCAGCTCCCCCTTCCGATGTTCAGCGATGACCGCGATGGAGGCCGGACTCAAAGGACACCACGCTCCCTTAGAATAGACACGAGACGGTCGGTGATCTCATCCGGGCTTCCCGCAACGATCTCCGCCTTCGACACTTCAGGCTTCACCATCTGCATGATCTTCACGCCGCTTTCTGCCTCCGGCGGCGACGAGACCTCCTGCGGGGTCAGGGTTCTCATGACCACCCTGACCTTGCTGACGGGAACGTACCTCGGGGGCTTCTCCGCGGATCCGATTCCGATGATGGCAGGCAGGGCTACTTCCATCACGGCGAGGAGACCACCGGGATATTCCTTTTCCACCACCGCCTTGGAGGCGCCAGACTCAATGGTGACCCTCGAGACAGAGCCGGTATAGGGCAGATCAAGGTGTGCGGCTAGGAGCCCTCCCAGGCTACCATCAAGGTCGTCGACGGCCATGACGCCCGTCAGTACCAGATCGCATTCCATCTCCCTGAGCGACGAGACCAGAAGGGAGGCCAACCTGTGGTTGTCCCTCCACCTTCCGAAGTCGGACGTAAGCTTCACTCCCTCATCCGCTCCCTTCGCAAGTGCCGATGCAAGGGCGTTGTCCGCCTCCTCGGCCCCCACGACGATCACAGTGACTTTTGCCTGAACTCGCTCCTTGAGAATCAGGGCCTGCTCCAGGGCATGCTCGTCTAACTCGCTGGTGATGTATCTGATGCTCTGCTCCTCGAGGGACAGCCCGTCGGGAGCCAATTCCAACTCTTCCACGACATCGGGGACCATTCGCTGGACTACAACGACGTGCAATCTCCTACCTCCCGTTGAGACCCGCGGACTCCGCCAACAGGTCAATTATCTCCTTGACCGCCAACTTTCCTTCGAGGCCAGCCACCTTGATGGCGTCCTGGAACCTTGAGATCTCCAGGGGGCACGCCACGGCAAGCACGTCGGCCCCGGTTCTGGCGGCCTCCTGAACCCTGACGACGGGGAGCTTTTCCCGCGTGTGCTCCCAGATGAAGCTGTCCAACCAGACTCCTCCGCCGCCGCCCCCACAGCAGACGCTGTCCTCCATGATCCGCTTCATCTCCACGAGCTTGACTCCCGGGATACTCTCGAGGAGGACTCGCGGCGCAGTGTACTCACCGTTCCTGCGGCCTAGGTAACAGGGGTCATGATAAGTCACCTTGAGGCCGAGCTCCTTCTTCATGAGCTTCTCCAGTTCGGGCAACCTCTCCTCGAAAAACTGGGTGTAGTGCTGGACCTTGTAGGTCCCACCGTGCAGCGGATATTCGTTTTTGAAGGCGTTGTACGCGTGAGGATCGGTGACAAGAATCTCGTCGAACTCCCGTTGAGAGAGGTGTTCGAGGTTGTGCTCCATTAGCATCTCGAAGAGACCGATCTCGCCTCCGAGCCTCCTCGTATCACCCGTGCAGTGCTCGTCGCGCCCAAGGATGCCAAAACTGACGCCCATGGCGTTGAGAAGTCGTGCGAAGGCTTGGGTCGTCGGTATGTTGGTTGCGTAGTATGACGGGAAACACTCGACGAACCACAGTATATCGGCCCTGTCCCCTTTCTTCAGGATTGGGACGTCCACACCCGCATTCTCTTTCCATGCGTCTCTCTTTCGGGGGGATTCGCCGAAGGGGTTACCGTATCGAGCGGAGTTCTCGAAGGCCCTCTGCAGCTCCTCGGGGACGCCGCCACCCCTTACCAGAACCTCCTCCCGGAGGGAAGGAATGAGCCTGTCCGTCAGAGGGACCCTACTAGGGCACCTCAGGCTACAGTTGTAGCAGGCCACGCAGAGCCATATGGCAGAGCTGCGGAGCACATCATCGATTCGGCCCGCCCGTAGGGCACCCAACATTCTCCTGGGTGGAAAGTCCATGGCATACCCGTGGGGGCAGGCGCCCGTGCAGAGGCCGCACTGGATGCAGTTCAGAATTCGCTGGCCCTCGGCCGTTTCTGAGAGGTGTCTGAGAAAGAGTTCCCCGGCCGTTGGCCTAGGGCTCATCGGGTTCGCGCCTGCAATATTCATGCCAGACAAGTCTGAGTCTCGCATAGCGAGTCATCTCCTCTCTGTTTGACCTACCTACTCTTTCCCTCTTGTCTTACATTTGACAACAGGCAAACAGAGGCATCAGCTCGATCCAGGGCTACTCTCCCGGTTGTCATCTGAATCAATCCCGCATCCCGCAAAACCAATGACCAAGTGAATATGCATGGGGTTAGTGATTATACTGAATATATACATTTAATCAGACTATATGGCTCGCAATGAGCCCTTAGATTGGGAACGTGGCAATCGCTCTAGAGGAGGGGAGCCTAATCGCCTTCTGGTACGGAAAACCACGATGCCACGTAGCCGAGGCCGCCCAAGAAGACCCCAAGGGCGCCGATGGCCATGAAGATGGCGATTGGCAGGGGGTAGGCGGCAAGGATCATCTCGTGAACCTCCGCAGACGTCATCTCCTGACCTCCGGCAAACCTCGGTAGGAGGGCCGCGCCGCCCACGTAACCAGCGAGCATCATGAGGCCTCCGCCGACCAAGGCGCCCACGTTCATGAGCACCAGATGGAGCCAGGCAAACAGGTTCTTCGAACCGGTATAGGGCCTGCCCAGGCCCACCTCGATGTGCTGGTAGAAAAGAGCACTGACGGCTGTACCTACTACACCCACCAGGATGAAGCCCACAAAGCCCACGGTGAGCCACGTTCCCGCACTCCCGGAGGCAACGATTCGAGACGCTGTGGGCGTCCCGTAGACAGCCAGGTAGAGGAGGACCACGACCAGAATGAGGGCGATTCCGCCCTGGATTATGGCCCCCAGCATGAATCTCGAAGCCCACACGCTGCCCGCTCTGGATTCTGCCGCCATAGAAGTCGCCGTCGCACGATTCTCACCATAGTTTTTAACATTATGGCTTTTACTTTAGGAACGATTTGGTTTGGTCGCCGATGCGGTCGTCGCATATCCCGAGCTAGTGCATGACGAAGCCGCCGTCCACGACCATGATTGTACCCGTCTGGAAGCTGGAGTCGTCCGAAGCCAGGAAGACGGCCTTACGTGCAACTTCTTCTGGGGTGGCCATCCGGCCCAGGGCCGTCTCCTCTTCCAGCTCCCTCCTCTCCTCCTCCGTCAATACGGCCATCGCCTCAGTGGCTATGCTTCCGAGGGCGAGGCAGTTGACGTGCACGTTGTAAGCTCCCAGGTAGCTGGCCATGGACTTCGTCAGGGCTAGAAGGCCGCCCTTGGCAAGGAGGTAGGATATCCCCACAACATCCCCCGTGAGAGCTGGCGTGGAGCTGACCAGAACTATGCGGCCGCCTTCTGAGCGCTTGAGGTGAGGTATGGCCGCTTGGATGCAGTATACGGAGCCGAGGAGGTCGACCTCCAATGGCTTCATCAGCTCCTCCTCCGACAACTCCTCAAAGGGCTTGAACCACTCCTCACGTCGAAAAGGGTGGCCAGCGTAGCAGATCAGGATGTCCAGCCCCTCGAAAGTATTGGCTACCTCCTCGACTAGACGGTAAGCCTGGTGGCGATCGGAGACATCAGCCTTGATGGCGATCGCCCCTGTTCCTGTTCTTCGCACCTGGTTGGCCAGGCTCTCCGCCCTTTTCCGAGCAGAGGAGTAGTGGATGCCTATACCTTTGGCCCCCGCTCGGGCGAACTCCAGCACAGTGGCCGATCCCACGCCCCCGCTGCCACCGGTAACAAGGGCCACCTTTCCCTTCAGCTTCTCTGCCATCGAGGGGGAAGAGCAGCAGAATAATAAAGGAGTTACCCTGAGTGGTTAAACCGCAGTCTATCCAGGGAGAGGGGCTACCCATCCCCCTGTAAACCCTCGAGGACCTCGACGATGCTATTGACCCCTGGAAATCCTCTCTCCGCGAACCTGACGACGTATTGGCGGTCGATGACGTAGGTCGTTGGCGCGATGGTTCCGTCCTCCTCCACGGCACGAAAGTCTCTGGCACACTCCTTGGCCTCATCCATGAGGAAGGGGAAGGGAAGGTTGTTCCTGTAGGCGAAGATGCTCTGGAACCGCTGGTTGGCTGGGCTGACGCCGATGATCTCAGCGGTGTGAGCCTTGATTTCCTTGGCGCGGTCTCTGATGTCACACAGGTACTGGGTGTTCTCGGGGGAGCTGTCCCCAGGTGGGCAGAAGATGAGGACGAGGTTCTTCCTGCCAAGAAAGTCCTTAGTGTCCATGATGCGGGCGTAGGTAGCCGGCAAGTGAAACTTTGGAGCCTGCTCGCCTAAGGGTATGGGTTCCAAGGTCCACTTCTCCTCTGAGGAACGAGCTACGCCCTCTTCCGTCAAATAGTTTCACCCGTCGGCTGGTTTCACTGAAACTATTTGTATCTTCCAGGCCTAGTAAGGACGGGGAAGGTCTTGTTCCTAGGAGCCCACGTACCCATAGCTGGAGGACTGCAGAAGGCCCCTGAGAACGGGAAGAAGATAGGCTGCGAAGCCATCCAGATATTCTCGAAGAACCAGAGGCAGTGGAGGGCAAGGCCTCTGGGGGACGAGGAAGTGGACGCCTTCAAGGCGGGGGTGAAGAAGGCGGGCATTGCCTCGGTGGTCATTCACGACTCCTACCTGATAAACCTGGCAGATCCGCAGGAGGAAGGCCTCAAGAGGTCGCGGGAGGCGTTTGTGGAAGAGATGGAGAGGGCCCAGCTGCTCGGTGTGAGATACCTCATCTTCCACCCGGGAGCCCACAAGGGAGCGGGGGAGGAGTATGGTATATTGAGAATCGCTGAGAGCCTCGACTACTGCGTGGAAACTGCGGAGGCGCCCGATGTGGTCCTGCTGTTGGAGTGCACCGCTGGTCAGGGCTCAACCCTGGGGTACACTTTCGAGCAGCTACGGGACGTGAGGCGGGCGGTGGCCGAACCGTCCCGGGTCGGCTACTGCCTGGACACATGCCATATGTTCGCTGCAGGCTACGACATCAGAAAGGAAGGGGGTTACGAGGCCGTCATGCAGCAGGCGGCCCGAACCCTGGGCAGAGAGGAGGTGAAGGCCTTCCACCTTAATGATTCCAAGAGGGGGCTGGGGAGCCGGGTGGATAGGCATGAGCACATCGGGGAGGGACAGATGGGGCTCGATGCCTTCCGTCTCCTCGTCAACGACTCCAGGTTCGAAGGCATCCCCATGGTCTTGGAGACCCCGGGCGAGGAGGAAGACTTCAGGAAGAACCTGGGTGTTCTGAAGGCGCTCAGGCAAGGTTAGAGGTCCTCTTCAACCTCAGACTATTGAAGGCAAACCTTATTTTGTTCGATCAACTCGAATCGACTGGGTGAGAATGGTGGAAGTACAGATCAGGTACTGCGTCCCTTGTGGATATCTGCCGACGGCCCTGGATATGGCCAAGCAGCTCCTAGGAAGGTTCCGACACGACCTGGCAGCTCTAAAGCTGGTCCCGGGGGAAGACGGCGTATTCGACGTCAGCGTAGACGGTGAACTCGTATTCTCCAAGAACGAGGCTGGTAGGTTTCCTAAGGAGGAGGAAATCGCTAAGGAGATAAAGGGCAGACTCACCTAGTCAGGGATGCCGCATTCTGCCCGGTTCCTCATGGCTTCTCCCAATCGGTAGAAGGCCTCCTCCAGTCTCCTTATCAGGGAGCCACTCGGGAGGTGGCTGTGGGGTTTGCCTACAAAGGGGAGGTGGTCTACGGCCCGGGAGAAGGCCGCGGGACCGCTGAAGATCGAACCATCGGCAGTAACCAGATGTGATGACCTCTCAACGGCCTCCCGGGGCCAACCGAGAAGAAGCTGGCGAGCCTTGGGCTCCTGGAAGGGCAGAACCCGCACATGCCACCCCAGGCCAGCCAGGACCATTAGCCTGGCGAAGAGGCTGCACAGACTACACTCGCCATCGTAGAGTAGCGTCGGTGTGAACGAAGGTTGATCCTGTTCGACGGGCATCGAACTCTCTGCTCTGTTTCTACTCCCCGGTCGACTAAGAACCTTGCCCAGTTGCTCGAGGCTCCGATTCTGTTACCCTTATTGCCCCTGACGCGGGATTGGCTTTCTCCCCGAGAATCCGGTGTCCAGTTCATGGTAGAACTTCACCCTCTCCTCCCCTCGCTGCCAACAGAGGAAGACCGGCCTCCCCTCCTGCATGGAGTAGAAGTCCACCAGGCCCTGCTCATAGCTCTTCAAATGGCCCCCCAGCTCATGGATGGACGCGATGGCGGTGTTGATGGATTGATCCACCCCTGCCAAACCCGTCTGGAGCAGAACGTGCTCTTTGTGCTCAGGATTCGTCGGATCCGCTACCTCCTCTCCCCAGTATGCCTCCATATCTTCGAGGAGCTCGGAGAGTTCCCGCTTTCGAATCATGCAACCATCGATATCCCGCATGATGGACTCGACCTCGGGAAGGAGGGCGTCGACCTCCTGAACGGTAAAGAACCTCTCCTTCGGCCCTGAGCTCACCGTGATCCCTCCGCGGCTACTTCAGTTCCCCCACTCTCTCTGCCACATCAACGAACTTCTCGTGCAGGATCTCGAGGGCCTTGACGAGGGCCTGCCCTGCAGTCAGCGAACGATCGGTCTCGAAGCGGAAGATGAACTTGGTCGTGTCTCCCACGACCTTCATGCGACCCTCGGAAGCCTCCTCACAGAGCTTGCAGAGAGTGCACTTCTCAATGTCTGTGACCCTGAAGCCTTCGTCTCCAGCCTCCAGAATGTTGACAGGGCAGACGTCGGCAACGGTCTCGTCCAGGGCCTTGTCCTTGGGGTCAAACTGCAGCCCCGGATAGTACTTGTATGCGGCGGCCTGGGCCCCCTGCCACTTGGCGTGACCCCGCCCAGTGCCTAGGATCGCGGTGGCATACACCAGCATCGCCTGGCCCTCCCCGAGCTTCACTATGGGGATGTGAGTGTCGACAGGCTTGTACTTGGAGTCTCCTATGGGCTCCAGGTCTCCGGAGAATACGGTGCAGGGCCCCTTCTTGTTCAGGGAGTACATGATGGTACAGTTGGTGCATCCCTCCCCCCCGCAGGCCTCGCAGATATCCCTCGGAACGAAGAGGTCCAGGTCCGTTGGTATTGGAATGAGGCTCAGCCTGTGGGCGATGATCTCGTCGAAGAGAGGGGTGATGCTTTCGTACTCCTTCCCGTCTTCCCCCCGGATGGGACCCAGGTGGAACTCCACGTCCTCGATGGCCATCTTTGGTACATCTGCCACGAGGGTTCTGCGGAGGGCATTCGCAAGGGCTGGGCTTGCATCCTCGATGAGGAGGATAGCTCGATCCTCCTTGAGGTCCCGAACCTCTACCTTCATCAGACCCTCCTTCCCCTGCGACCTCCCTGAGACTTTGTGCCGTCGTGGGGTATGGGGGTCACGTCCTCAATCCTCCCAATCCTCAAACCGGCCCTGGCCAGGGCCCTGATGGCGGCCTGAGCCCCCGGTCCGGGGGAGGTGGACTTGTTCCCTCCCGGGGCCCTTATCTTAACGTGAATGCCCTCGATTCCCTTCTCCTTGGCAGCGTCCGCCACCCTCTCCGCCGCCCTCATGGCCGCATAGGGAGAGGCCTCATCTTTGTCGGCCTTGACCACCATGCCTCCGGTGCACTTGGCCAATGTCTCCGCGCCCGTGAGGTCCGTGAGCGTGATGATGATGTTGTTGTAGGAGGCGAAGATGTGGGCAACTCCCCATTTCACCATCTACTCACCCCCCTCCACTTCCAGGCGACGGGCCTCCAGGGTCTCGAGGCTGGGCCTGGCAGGATGGGCCTCGTTGGCCATCTCCGAGTGAGGATGATAGGATATCGCCCCTTCCTCATCCTTCTTCACGAGGTATCCGGGGATCGTCACCTTCCTGTCTCCGATGGCCACATGGCCGTGGACGATGAGCTGCCTGGCGTGCTTGACGGTATTTGCCAGCCCCTGGAGGTAGACGATGGTCTGGAACCTCCTCTCCATCACGTTCTCCATCTCCAGGGCGAGGACGTCGTCCAGGCTGGCACCTTCCAGGGGCAGCAGCCCAAGGCGGGCAAGACGACGCAGAAGCTCTTGAATCTCCTTCTCTGCCTGGGGGTCACCATATCGGGTTCTAGCCTGGAGAATTCGCGCCCGCTGGCGCCATCTCCTCAGCAGGCTCTGAACCCTCCAGACCTCTCTCTTGTTCTTGAGCCCGAACTTCCTGATGAGTTCGTTCTCTGACTTGATGCGATCCGCCTGCCAGGGATGGGACGGACGGGACCATTTGGGCCGGGGGAACTTCGGGTCGCCCATGACATCACCGGACCTCTGTGGGCGGCGGTCCTCCCTTCCCCGCCTTCCGGGTGACGCCCACCGAAAGACCTGTCCTTCCGTTAGAGCGGGTCCTCTGACCCCTGACCTTCTGTCCGAGCTCGTGCCGTATGCCCCGGTAGCACCGAATCATCTTCATGCGGTTTACGTCCTCTCTCCTCCGCATCTCCACATCGGTGCCCATCAACTGCAGGTCCTCCCCACTCCAGTAGTCACTCCGCCTGTTAAGGACCCAGGGAGGTACGTGGCTGGAGAGGTCGTCGAGAATGGAGGCGAGTTCCTCCACCTGCTCGTCGGTCAGGTTCCCTATCTTCTCCGTGCGGCTCACCCCTAGGATGTCCGCAATTATCTCAGCTACCCGCAGGCCAACCCCCTTAATTCCCGTCAGGGCAAAAACCATGGGTCTGTTCCCATCTAGGTCGGTGTTGACCACGCGGACTATGTACTTGAACTCAGGCGGTTTCTCATCTTCAGGCATTAATGCACCGGGCGATTTCAACAGAAGAGGTCTGGTCTATTTAAGGTTGCGGCGAGGGTCTGGAACGAAACCTTATACAGCGTCGGGATAATCTACGCCGGTGCGAGGCTACCTGCAGCTCATCAGGCCCCTCAACTGCGCAATGTCCGCCGTGGGCTGTCTCCTGGGGAGCGTCGTGGCCCTCGGCACCCTGGCCGCCTTCGGGGCCATGGCAGCGATCCAGGCCGCTCTCATCGCCCTCCTCTTCACGGCCGCCGGGAACTCCCTCAACGATTTCTACGACAGGGATGTGGACAGGGTCAACCATCCCGAGAGGCCCATCCCTTCGGGCCTCGTTTCACCAAGGAGGGCCCTGGCCACAGCCGTCATCCTTTTCGTCCCGACCATTCCCTGGAGCCTCCTTCTGAGATGGGAACTCCTGGCATTGGTCCTCATCAACCTGGCCCTCATGTCATCCTACGAGGTAGTCTTCAAGAGGGAGGGCTTCAGGGGAAACCTCCTCATAGGCTGGCTCGTCGCATCCCTCTTTATCTTTGGGGGCCTGGCGGTCTACGACTCCGTCGAGGCTCTTGAGAGGGTCTTCATCCTTGCCCTCCTGGCCCTGCTCTCCACCCTCGGTAGGGAGGTTGTCAAGGACATGGAGGACATCAGCGGAGATGTGGGACGGAGGACCCTGCCCATGAGGCTCGGGATAAGAGGGGCGGGAAGGGTGGCCTCGGGCGCTTTCCTCGCAGCGGTGGCCCTAAGCGCCGTACCCCCCGTCCTCGGAGTGCTGGGGAGATACTACCTCCCCGTCGTATTGGCGGCAGACGTAATGTTTATCTACGCCGCCTTGAATTCTGCTGGAAGGCCCACCTCGTCAAAGAGGGCGGCGAAGTACGCGATGCTAATTGCCTTGGCAGCCTTTCTCGTAGGAGGCTTCCCTTGAGGGTCCTGAGCTACATCAAGAAGAAGTTGAAGGGGGGCAGACTTCACATGACATTGCTGGATCCCGAGAAGGGGAGAATCTACGACCTATCGAACCTGGCGACGATGGCCTCAGACCTCGGGACCGACGCAATCATGGTGGGTGGCTCCACGGGCATCGATCAGGACCTCCTGGATACTAACGTGAAGGAGATAAAGGCAAGGACCCTCCTCCCCGTCATTCTCTTCCCCGCCAACTCGAACACCCTGAGCCCTTATGCGGACGCCATCTACTTCATGAGCCTCCTTAACTCGAGGAGCGTCAGACTCGTCGTCCGGGAGCAGTACAGGGCATCTCAGCTGATAAAGAACATGGGATTGGAGACAATCTCCATGGGGTACGTGGTGGTGGACCCAGGGATGAAGGTTGGGGAGGTGGGCGAAGCGGATCTCATTCCCAGGGATAGGCCGGATGAAGCCGTTGGATATGCCCTGACGGCAGAGTACTTCGGGATGGACCTGTTTTACCTGGAGGCGGGATCCGGGGCTCCCAGACCTGTGCCACCCGAGATGATTAGAGCGGTGAAGAAGGAGAGCAAGCTGCCCCTGGTGGTCGGTGGAGGCATCAGGAGCCCAGAGGCCGCCAGGGAGGTGGCCAAGGCGGGAGCGGACATCGTGGTCACCGGAACCGTCGTCGAGCGGGAGAATGGAAAGGAAGCCCTCAAGGCTGTAATTGATGCCGTTAAGGGCCGGTAGGTTTCAGTGATGTCAGCGAGGACTGCCCAACAGGCCCAGCAACAGGCTACTTCCGCAATGATGGGAAGTCTCTTCAGGGCCCCGAGTCCAGTCAGGATTCTCTCGTACATTGTCCTCGGTTCGCTCCTGATCGGCTTCCTCGCCAACCGTGGGGTTCCGGACATCATGACCATCGCCTTTGGGCTGGGGGCTTTCGCCCTCCCAGTGGTGGCCTCCGCTCTCATAACCAAGCCCCTAGCCGAGGTGCTGGGCGGCAAGATGTACCTTCGCCGATCATCTCTCCTAGCGATTCTGGGGCTCATTCCCCTCTTCTTCTCTGCCCTCGCCTCCCTCTTCTTCGACGAATCTGGTGCGGCCAGCTATCTCATCGTAGGTTGGGCTGCCACGATCTGGCTCAGGCAGGCGGCCATCCTGGCGACCTCTCACAGCAGCCCCCTGCGTTCATTCCCAGCCGTCATCAACCAACCAGTTCTCGGCATCCTGGCCCTCATGCTATTCCTCCCCCTCTCGACGGGGGACTGGATCGTCGCCCTCGTATCTTTCGCCTCCTTCTACGGTGCGGGCCTTGCCTTCACGGACATAGCCATCAGGCCTCTGGAGAGAGGCTTCGGAGTGGACGGTCTCAGCATGCTTCGCTACTCCCTGGACCACATGACGGAGAAAGGGAGGGAGGGGCGGGAGGAGATGGAGGCCTTCTTCGAGTCCTTCGCAAGCTCCATCGCCATCCCCGTGGGCGTCCTCTCGGTGAAGCGCGACGGGGGCGGGAGGGCCCTGATCGTCGTGCCAAGCATGCATCCAGGCCCTTATGGTCATCTGGGGGGCAGTGATCTGCCAACGAAGCTCAGGACCGCCCTTTCGGACTTGAAGGCGGAGATCCTCGTCCCCCACGGGCCTTCGACCCATGATCAGAACCCTGCCACATCGTCTGAGTGCGATAGATTGGCCGCGTGGGTGAAGGAGTCCCTAGTGGGCCTCAAGCATAGGAGAAGGGCGTCCAATTTCGTGAGGGTGTCCAACGGTAATGCCAGCGTCTGCTGTCAAGTCTTCGATGGTCAGGCGCTCCTGCTTGCTTCGCTGGCACCCAGGCCCACGGACGACATCGACTTTCCCATCGGGTTCTCAGCCATAGCGGTCGCCAGAGAATCCGGAGTCGACGACGCCATCTTCGTGGACGCCCACAACTGCATGGAGCTCGGCAGCGGTGCCATCTCCTTCGGATCCGAGGACTGCTACTCCATCTTGGAAGCCACGAGAGAAGCCGTCAAGAGGGCGAAGAAGAGAATGTCGGACGATTTCCGGGTAGGAATCGCATCGAACACCGACCTGGCCGACCCGGAGAGAGGTCTTGGCCCCAACGGCATTCAGGGAGTGGTTGTCGAAGTTGACGGCCAGAGGGTCGCCTACCTGCTCTTCGACGGCAACAACATGGTTCCCGGACTGCGGGAAAAGATTCTGGAGGGCATCAGCGACCTCGTGGACGAGGGGGAAGTGATGACCAGTGACAACCACATCGTCAACAATACCCTTCCGGGCTTCAACCCCGTCGGCTGGAGGATGCAGCACGAGAGTTTGGTGGCAGCCGCCAGGAACGTGGTGGAGGATGCCCTGACAGGCATGAATCGGGCATCCGCCGCAACCCGCACGGGGATGCTTGATAACGTCAGGGTCTGGGGACATCAGAGCGCTGTCCGGCTTACGACGGCCATCCATTCTGGCATATCCACAATGAGGGTCAACGCCGCCGTCACCTTCACCCTGGCCGCCATCACATCCATCCTCGCCCTGGCCCTCGTCCCCTAGATCATCTTCAGTAGCATCCTGTGCAGCTTGGCATCCCCTGTGAGTTCTGGATGGAATGCCAGGGCCAGCAGGTGGTCCTGCTTCGCAAGAACGATGACATCCTCGAGGCGAGCCAGGGCCTCGCATCTCCCCCACACCCGTCGGATGCCCGGTGCTCTGATGAAGACCCCCCGGGTGGAGCCCATCCCCCTCACGTCTAGACTCGCCTCGAAGGACTCCCTCTGCCTTCCGAAGGCGTTCCTGTCTACGGCCATGTCCATGAGGCCAAGGAGCCTGGTCTCCGTCGTCTCCACCTGCTCGTCTCCCTCCTTGGCGAGGAGGATGCACCCGGCACAAGTTCCCATGATGGGCATCCCTTCCTGACCCCGCTGGATAACCCTGTCAAAGAGTCCAAACTTGACTAGGAGCTTGGAGATGGTAGTGCTCTCACCGCCAGGGATTATGAGGGCGACGATCTCATCTATCGCCTCAGGTCTCCTCACCGGGATGGCGTGACCAGAGAGGGACAGTTCCGCCATGGCCCTGTCGACAACCTCGAGATGCTCGCTGACGTCCCCCTGGACGGCGGTCACTCCCACCTTCACGTTCCAACAGAGACCCGGTGATGCTATAAGGTTGTGGCCGTCGGTGATGGGACTGGTAGGGAAGGCTAAACATTATGAAGATGCAGGCGCAGCTACTCGGGACGCCCCTCGCGGCGGCGGGCGAGCTCCTTCGCGAGGAGTTCGTTGAGCACCTCAGACACGTCCCTTCCGAAGACCTTTGTCGCCACGCTGTTAAGGAGCAGTGGCTCCCCCTCCCGCGGCTGGAGATAAGGCCTTCTCACGACGTCCCAGGGTTCCTCCAACGGGAGAACCGCCTCCCCTTGGAGAGACCTTCCTAACGCGTCCGGTGTCACCGAATCCAGGGCGACCACCTCGAAGGTCATTCTCGTGTAGAGGGGCCTAACGGTGTTCTGACCGACGATGGATATGAGAACCCTGTCCTGGTGGGGGGTAAGATCCGTGTTCTGGTTCAGGGCCCTGGCGTTGATCCCCACCTGACCTGGGGAGAGGTCCCCAGTACGGCCTCCGAAGGGAGTTACGTACCAGTGACGTAGTGTCTCGAAAGGATAGGGCATCTCGTGGGGAGGAAACACGTTGCTGTCCACCATACCAGCCGGCCTGTCTCACTCATATTGTTGTCCCAATTCCTATTTCAATGTTGACAGACCATTCTCGGCGGCGAGAATGCACAGTGCCCCCAGGGATGAGGCCTCGGGATCTCACCTTGGTCTTTGGTAGACGAGGGGAGGAATCTCCGTCTCCTCCTCCACCATCTCCCCGTTCAGAAGCTTCTCCGCCTCAATGACCCACGAATCGACAGCTCGCAGGAAGGCGGTGAGTTCCACGCCTTGGTAGGCTGGCCTGAAGGGGCCAAGGACTTCCCGTCCAGCCCTCAGCAGATCGAACATGCCTCTGAAGGTGCCTCTTCGGTAGTGGTGGAAGCCGGCGGCGATCTTGATCAGGCCCTGCAGAAAGGCCTTGTCGTCCCCATCTTCCACCAGCCAGACCTCCTCGAGGACTTCGTGGCATTCTAAGAAGTCACCGCAATTGTATCGGCTGACACCCTCCTCCAGGGCCGCGTGGAGACTCTGAAAGCGGAGAAGGGAATCCTGAGGGTCGCCGGACATTGCCCACAGAACGCCCTTGAACCTCATATCGTCTTCCCCTTCCTTAGGCTCACGGAGGGCTTCAGACAGGTAACCTGTCTGAGACGATTCCTCTAACCTGTGACGACTTCCCGAGCCAGCCGAGCGCCTTGCACCATGGCCCTGAGCTTCTCGAAAGCCACCGTCCACGTGCGGGTCCTGAGACCGCAGTCGGGGTTCACAAAGATCCTCCCGGAGTCGTCCAGTACCTTCTGAGCCTTCAGAATCCTGTCCCGCACCTGCTCCGGCGTCTCCACTTCGTTAACGTGGACATCTAGAACTCCAAGCCCCACCTCTCGACCGTCGTTGTACTCCCTGAAGAGTTCTAGAGCTGCGTAACCGTCCCCTGACCTGTCGTCCCTGTTGGCGAACTCCCAGTCGAACTGGCTACACCTCTCCATCTCCAGCACATGAGGATAGAGGAGGCGGTAGTCGCTGTAGCAGATGTGGGCTGTGAGCTTGCACCTGATGCCCCGTGTGGAGGCGTTGAAGCCCTCCACAAAGGTGGCAACCTCCTCCGGGTGGGTGGTCGCTGCGGGCTCGTCGAATTGGATGACTCTAGCTCCCGCCTGCTCCAAGCCCCGGAGGTTCGGTCTGATCACCTCCTCCGCCAGGGCGAGTACCAGGTCTCTCTTGGCCTCCTGCTTCCGCCTTCGGAGGTTAGGGACGTTGGACCGGCGTCCTTGGTAGTACTCGTTGAAGGACCAGTCAGCGAGGGTATAGGGGCCCGTGATGGGGACTTTCACTTCCTTCTTGGCCTTGGTGCGCACAAAGTTGAATTCCTCCAGGTGGTAGGCCTCCTTGAACCGCACCATGTC
The DNA here is from genome assembly GCA_964347345.1 of uncultured Methanomassiliicoccales archaeon. Classification (GTDB taxonomy): domain Archaea; phylum Thermoplasmatota; class Thermoplasmata; order RBG-16-68-12; family JAJISG01; genus JAJISG01. The sequence continues at coordinate 34,708 of CAYFYB010000011.1, forward strand.
CACGCAGGAGGCCTTGCGGTAGTACTTGTTATCGAAGGACCTTACGTGGCCAAGGAATTTGAAGCCCTGGATGCGTCTGATTGGATACTCATACATCTCCACCCGCCGTTGCTCCCCATCGTAGACGTAGTCGAGGCCCGCCTTCTCCAGAAGCCTCAGTCCGTAGAGACAGGCCCAGTCCCGCAGCTCTGCCTTCCTCTCCTTCAGGTCCCCCCTGAGAATGGACACCAGCTTCTCATGGCCTTCCACCCCCAGCAGTCTGCCCCATTGGACGGCGTCCTGCACCTCTGCGTCCGTGGCCTTCCCCCTTCTGGGAGCTGCCACCAGCCATGCGGGCTTGGAGAGGCTTCCAATCTCCTGGCAGGGGAAGAGTTCCACCATCACGCCCCCTCCTTAAGGATACTACAGGCCGTGCCAAGGACTCTTACCTTTTCCTCCGCCACCCGTCTCGGCAAGAGCTCGAGGTCCGCGTTGGGGCATAGGATTAGGTCCACCGGGGAGAGCGTATCAAGAACCCTCCCAGCAAGATCGACCACCGAATCCGGCGACTCGAGGAGGGAGTTCCGGGCGTCCACGCAGCCGCAGGCCAGGGCCTTATCGAAATCGAGGCCTGCCAGCTGTCCAAGATCCTCCTCATAGAGGTCCAGGCCTATGACGTCCACTGGTAGGTCGAGGATCTGAGGGAGCAGCGATGCAGCCGGCCCGAAGAAAAGCTGAAGGGATATCTCCTGCCCCTTCCCCCGAAGAAGTTCGTAGGCGTCCGAAACTGCCTGCCATAGTCCGTCCGATGGGGGGTTAATCACCAGAGAGGGCTCGGTGAACTGTAGATGGGTGAAGCCCAGCCCCCGCAGGCCTTCGCTGGCCCGGGCGAGGCATTCAGCTAAGGCAACGACCAGCTCCTCTGGTCGTGAGAAGTGGTGGTCTTCGGCAAGGTCTGCGAAAGTGTAGGGTCCTGGAAGGACAGCTTTCCAGGCTCGGCCGTCGGGAAGAAGCCCCGTTTTCATGTATTTCTCAGGGATGAATCCTGGCTGCGGATCCCCGGATATGATGGGCTGGCGGAAGAAGGTGTTGTTGTCAAACCACCTCATCAGACCTCCTAGGGAGAGGCCCTCCCAGGCCTCCACCAGGGGTCGAAAGATGTCCTGCCAGTTCAGGAGGCCGTCGCTGTAGCAGGCCACGCCTGCCTCCTCCTGGAGGCGGACCACTCCTTCCACATCCTTCCGAAGGACCTGCTCCACCTCCTCCTCTGAGACCCTGCGACGATCGAGTCCCCTTGTGGCGGCTATGAGCTTCTCAGATCTGGGAAAGATCCCCGTGAGGTATGTTTCCACTTTCATGCCACCGTGCTGGTCTGCCAGAAACTCATTTGCCAGCTTTATTAATAGTTTTTGTCCAGAATTATAACTCACAGTTATTTCTATGCGCTCTCAATCATCCTCAGAAAGTCTGCCCGGGTCACTATGCCCACTACGGTGCCAGCCTCCATCACCAGCACCATGGGGAAGACTTCTAGAAGGGAGAGGGCCTGGGAAACCTCTGCCTCCGGAGGTAACGACGGGGGAGCGGGCTCCATTATCTCTGATACCCTCCTGATCCCCACGGCGCGGGGGTTCCTGGTGCCCGCCATCCGCCTCATGATGGTTCGCTCACTCAGGGAGCCCACCGGGACCCCCTGCCGCAACACCGGAAGCTGGGAAAACCCGTGCTCCGTCATCTTCCTAACGGCCTCGGAGACGGCGTCGTCGAGGGCGACGGCGATGACGGGTCTGCTCATAACCTCCCTCAGGATGGCCCCGGGCTTCTCTCCCTCCTCCAGGGCTGAAAGGATCCTCTTCACCGTGGACAAGCGGGGGTCGACTCTTCCCTTCTCCAGACGAGAGATGTAGGCCTGGCTGACGCCAGCTCTTCTGGCTAGCTCACTTTGGGTGAGACCCAACTCCCTCCTTCGCCGAAGTATGTAACCCAGCTCCTCGGGCAGGCCCACACACGGCTAATGTTTGGGGCAGAGATATAGTGAACGGTCGTACGGACGGCTAAATAGTGGGCGGTCCTTCAGTGGTGGACCGATATGGAAGCGAGCGGGGAAGCCTTGGAAGCATACTTGGAAAGCCTTATGCCTGAGAGAGACGCGGTACTTAGGAAACTGGAAGAGGAGGCCGAACAGGAGGGCATTCCCATCGTGGGGCCCCATGTGGGCTCTCTCCTGATGGCCCTATCCATGGCCTCTCGATGCGAGAAGGCGGTGGAGCTGGGTACCGCCATAGGCTACTCGGCCATATGGATCGCCCGGGGCCTTCAGCCTGGCGGTAAGTTGACCACCGTTGAAGCTCGAGAGGAGATGGCAAAGAGGGCTCGTGAGAGCATTGAGGACGCTGGACTGGGAGACGAGGTGGAGGTCGTCGTCGGCGAGGCCATGGAGGTGCTACCCACCCTGGGTCGGGACCACGACCTCATATTCAACGACATAGACAAGGAGGAATATCCCAGGGTTCTCCCACTCTGCAAAGACGCCCTGAGACCTGGCGGTCTCCTCGTGACGGACAACGTGCTGTGGGGAGGCCGCGTCGCGTCTCCTGATGACAAGTCTCCTTCGACGCAGGCCATCAGGATGTACAACAGGCGCCTGGCGGAGGACAGGGACATGGTTACCGTAATCATCCCTCTTCGGGACGGCGTCTCGATAAGCGTTAAGAGGGTGTAGACCTTAGGACTGTTTCACCCTGTAGCGTTGCTGGAGGTGGACCCGTGGTGGAGGAATACGGCATCTATGTCAAGGGAAAATGGGTGAAGTCGTCGGGAGAGGAGCTCTTCGATGTTGTCAACCCAGCGAACGGGGAGGTCTTGGCTCGATTTCCCCAAGGTACGCGGGAGGATGTACAGCTAGCCGTCACTGCCGCCAAAGAGGCGTTTCCCAAGTGGAAGGCCACGCCGCCCGCTGCCAGGGGCCAGGTACTTCTTCGTGCCGCTCAGATTCTGAGGGAGCGGAAGGACGAGCTGGGCAAGCTCCTGGCTAGGGAGAACGGTAAGGTGATCGCCGAGGCCCGCGGTGAGGTGCAGGAGGCCATCGATTTCTTCGAGTACATAGCGGGGGAGGGCCGGAGGCTCCTGGGGGAGACGGTGGCCACGGAGCTGCCTGAGAAGTTTGCCATGACGGTCCGCCTGCCCGTGGGCGTCGCTGGCCTGATCACGCCCTGGAACTTCCCCATCGCCATACCCTCCTGGAAGATCGGGGCCGCCATCATCAGCGGTTGCACAGCGGTCTTCAAGCCGGCGACCGGCACGCCGATCCTGGGGGCCAGGCTGGTTTCCGTCTTGGAGGAGGCGGGCCTCGCGCCTGGTGTGGTCAACCTGGTCACGGGTAAGGGTTCCGTGGTGGGCGACGAGATAGTCACGAACCCCGCCGTGGCCGTCATATCCTTCACTGGCGGCGTCGACACTGGGAGGGAGGTGTACACGAAGGGCGCCACCAGGCTGGCCAATGTTGGCCTGGAGCTGGGAGGGAAGAATCCCATCATCCTCATGGAGGATGCCGACCAGGATCTGGCCATGGAGGGCGTACTCTTCGCCGCCTTCGGGACAGCGGGGCAGAGGTGCACCGCCTGCAGCCGTCTCATCATCCACAAGAAGATTTACGACGAGTTCCTGGACGACCTGGTGGAGGAAGTGGAGGACCTCAAGGTGGGGGACCCCCTGGACCCCACGGTGGATGTGGGCCCCGTGAAGGGGAAGGAGCAGGAAGAGAAGATCCTGGGCTACATCGGCATAGGCAAGGAGGAGGGTGCAAAGCTTCGTTGTGGAGGCTACAAGCTCACAGGGGACGGCTACGACCTGGGCCACTACATAAGGCCCGCAATCTTCGAGGCGAAGCCCGGGATGAGGATTGCCAGGGAGGAGATCTTCGGCCCAGTCCTGTCAGTCCTGGAGGCCGCCAGCTACCACGAGGCCGTCAAGATTGCCAATGACGTGGAGTATGGGCTCTCGTCCTCCATCTACACCCGGGACATCAACCTGGCCTTCAGGGCGATACATGACATGGAGGCCGGGATAACCTACGTGAACGCCCCTACCATAGGGGCCGAGGTCCAGCTTCCCTTCGGTGGAGTGAAGAGCACCGGCAATGGCCATAGAGAGGCCGGGACGATGGCCATTGAGGAGTTCACGGAGGTCAAGACCGTCTACGTGGACTACAGCGGGAAGCTTCAGAAAGCGCAGATCCGGGAGTGAGTTCTAGGCTGTAACTCATTCTAGTGACAGAAATGGTTTTATAACGCCGTAATGCGTTCTTCTTTGTGCCTAGTGTTATCCCCTCGAGGGGACAACCAAGGAGGTAGGGACTTATGGCAAGACCCGTCGCGATGCAGGAGGTCGTTGAAAGGGGCGAGAAGAGATGCCCTGAGTGTGACAGCCTGGACCTCGTGAGGGACGACTATCGCGCAGAGCTGGTCTGCAACAGCTGCGGCCTGGTTATTGAGGAGGACATGATAGACCAGGGCCCGGAGTGGAGAGATTTCGACATCTACGAGCGGTACGGGAGCAGCAGAGTCGGCAGCCCAGCAAACCCCATGATCCCGGATAAGGGACTATCCACAGAGATCCCCGTGGCCAGCAGGGACGCCCATGGAAAGACCCTCTCCACGGAGGCCCGGGTCAAGTTCTACCGGATGAGGATGCTCCACAACCAGGTGAGGCAGTCCAAGAAAGGCGAGAGGAGCCTGGGGGAGGGGCTCAAGCAGGTGGACCGTTTCGCGTCGCTCATGAGGCTGCCACCTTCCATCAGGGAGGAGGCCGCCGTCGTGTATAGGAAGGCGGCTCACCAGGGCGTGGTTAGAGGAAGGAGCATTGCTGTCATCGCCGCGGCCTCTATCTACGTGGCCTGCAGGCTCCACGGCTTCCCCAGGACTCTCCGGGAGATCGTGGACGTCCTCAAGCTGGACAGGAAGAAGCTGTCCAGGACCTACACCATCCTGAACCGCGAGCTGAAGCTGCGCATACCCATCACCAGCCCGGATGACTACCTGCCAAGGATCTCGGAGGCTCTGGACCTGAGGCCGGAGACGAGGGCCCTGGCATCGAAGATGGTTAGGGACATCTCCGTAGACCCCACTTTCGCGTCCATGCTGCCGACGGGAACTGTCGCAGGAGCTGTTTACATCGCCTCCGTCCTCTGTGAGGATCGACGGTCCCAGGATGAGATTTCGAAGGCAGCTGGCGTGTCGGAGGTCACACTGAGGAACAGGGCCCGTCAGATCGCCGAGGCCCTGGAGATAAGCCCCTTCCCGCCCGAGGGGAAGTCCCTGGTGGGCTGGAAGAGCAAGAGGTACAAGAGGGACGAACTCGCCTGAGCCCTATTGTTTCAGGTTCATGACCAGGCGGCAGCGGTTGCTGCCGAGGCCAGAGCACCGGTTTTCCACTACCTCTACCGACCCGACCTTGGACTCCAGGATGCTCCCTATGACGTTCTCCACAAAGCTGCATACGGTCCGTCCAATGCTAAGCATCTTACCGCAGTCCACATAGTTCTCCACCTCTAGGGTCAGAGGATCCTTCGAAACGACGCTCAGCCGGCCCAGACCGTTCTTGTTCCAGAAGGCTGTGAGTTCATCCAGAAGCTCCGGCAGAGAGTTCGCCTTGAAACTCCTCGAGAGCTCTATGCCTATGTGGCGTCCCATGGCCTCGAAGGAGGGCCTGCCACGATGACCGAGGATCTGGACGTACTGACGGGCTACATCCAGTACGGGCTCCGTGACATCCACCGTTCCAGGCTCTGTTCCTGAGTTCCAGATGGTCTCCGCGATGGTCCCCATGGCCCGGGCGATCTCCTTGTCGTTGGTCCAGATGGCGATGTCGTCCCCCCGGTAGAAGTTGTCGTCGTCAGGGATGGGGTGGTTGAAGAGGATCTGTCGCTGGTCGAAGACGTAGAAGTAGATGGGGAGGTGGACGTTAATGGCCTTTATCCTGGCGTACTTGGAGAGGACATCCACGTGTTCCTCGTTTCGGGCGGTCACGGGGAAGGCGTAGCGGATCGTGACCCCCTGGTTCGCCTTATCCGCCAGAGTGTAGATGGCGGACTTGACGATGCGGGACGGACTCCTGGAGGTCCCGATGCCTATGATCTCCTTCTGGGCCTCCTGATACATCTTCATGAGGCGTTCCCGGACGTTGCGGCGTCCATATATGGCCTCGAAGCGACCTCGCTCCCCCACCGCCAGCTCGCCTCGGATGGCGAACTCCCTCCCGAAGTCCTCCACGCTCTCCTCCGTCCGAACTGCTTCCTCCCTGAGTTCCTTCGCCCTTTGCTCCAAGAAGCGCCCGATGGGGACGGGCCTGTAACGGAGGGGGGTCTCAGGTATGATCTCCACGAGCCCCTTCTCGTGGAGCTGCTTCATGGTTGCGTACACCCGGGTCCGCGGCACGCGGGAGACTGCGGGAATCTGGCTCGCACTGGCGGAGCCGAGCTCCAAGAGGGCTAGGTAGACCCTTGCTTGGTATTCCGTTAGCCCCAGGTCCATGATCCTCTTCAGTCTCTCCGTGGTGACCGTCATTGTTGCAGGATGAATTGGCCTTGAACGAATAAATACTTGTCTTCTCACTCTTGGAGGCACTTGACACGTGGCATCGGGCGTCTGTAACAGCCCCCTCCTCCTTGCTAGCTGAGAATCCTTTTATAGGAGCCTCTCCTCCTTCATTATAAGGGTGTAATCAGCCGGGAAAGTTTAAGAGGGAAAAGGAAGGTGAGTCTGCCGATGCAGGGCGCCAAGGGGTCCCAGGTGAATGTCGCTGGGCTGCGCTCCGAGGACTTTCTCAGCTGGATGTCAGAGAACGTCGACGAGCGCATCCACAAGGCGAAAGAGAGGACGGGCCTGGGAAGCCTACTGGACAGGTTCCTCAACTGGGCCAAGAGAAACTCCCCGTGGCCCCTCCACTGGGGCATCATGTGCTGCGCCATAGAGATGGCCGCCACCTCCGACCCAAGGTTCGATGCGGAGCGCATCGGGGTCATCTACAGGTCGACCCCGAGGCAGTGCGACATCCTCCTCCTCAACGGGCCCATCAGCCTCAAGCTCAGACCTTCGGTTCTGAGGCTGTACGAGCAGATGCCAGATCCGAAGTGGGTCATCGCCATGGGGGAGTGCACCATCTGCGGCGGCCCCTACTACGACTCCTACAGCGTCCTCAAAGGGTCGTACACCATCGTCCCCACGGACGTCTTCATCCCGGGCTGCCCTGTCAGGCCCGAGGCCCTGCTGGACGGTTTCCTCAAGCTAAGGAAGAAGATAGAGGCGGAGAAGCAGGGCTACATCGCTACTCGAACGGGCAGATTGGTGAGCTCCAGGGAGGGACAGCTGAAACGGTGGGAAGAAGGAGAGATGACCTATGAAGTCCCCCAGGTCAAGTCCCCAAAAGTTAAGGGCTGAGGGCACGTCCATCTACAAGATCATCCTCAAACCCATGATGGTCACCCTGAGGCAGTTCATAAAATCCACCTTCTCCCGGCCCAACACCGTCCTGTACCCCTACGAGAGGCCCCAGTTCCCGGAGAACGTGCGCAACCAGCACGAGATCGACTGGGAGAAGTGCATCGGGTGCGAGATCTGCCGGAAGGTGTGTCCTAACGAGTGCATCTACTTCGAGTTCGTGGAGGTGGAGGGCGAGTACGACGGTCCCCTGAGGTCGGAGGTGGACGGCATCAAGAAGCAGGTCCGCCGACCGGCTGTGGACGTGGGCCACTGCCTCTTCTGTGGGGACTGTGAGGAGTTCTGCCCAACGGATGCCTACGCCTTCGTGGACACCATCGAGCTGGCCGACTACACCCGGGAGGACCTGTACTACCATGCCGAGGAACTGAGGAAGGACCCGGAGAAGAGTGACCGGGAGATGGTCCTCTTCAACCGCATGGGGGAGAACCCCATCCTCCAGGTGGACATATGCATAGGCTGCTTCCGGTGCGCTCGGGAGTGCCCAACCCTCTGCATCGACATGGTCCCCGGACCCAAGCTGAGAAAGGACAAGCCTGTGATGATCCCCGACATCGACTACTCTCGTTGCATCGGCTGTGCTCAGTGCGTGGACGTGTGTCCTGTCAACTGCCTCCACATGGAGGAGGTGGAGGTGGACAACGCCTTCTTCTACCACGTGAACCCCCAGCAGGAGGTCCCTGTCGTGAGCACGCTGATTCCGGAGGAGTGATCATCGGAGGCCCCAGCAGCCCTCGCTCCCCTGAGAAACTCTGTCTGTATATTAACCAACTAATAGCTTGACACCCTTGGTTGTCCACGTGTCATCCTTCGAAGTCGGCTACTGGGCCGCCCAAGAGCAGCACTCACCGACGGAGCTCCTGAGGCTGCTGGTGAAGGCGGAGAAGGCGGGTTTTAGGCGATGCATCACCAGCGACCACTTCCATCCATGGTTTCATACTGGAGCGGGTTCTAGTTCCACCCTGATCTGGCTGCCCGCTGCTTTGGAAAGGACGACGTCCATGGTCATTGGGACGGGGGTTTCGGCTCCAACCTACCGCTACCACCCGGCCATCCTGGCCCAGGCCTTCGCCACGTTGGACCTCCTCCACCCCGGCAGAGTGACCATGGGGGTAGCAACTGGGGAGGCCATGAACGAGGTGCCCCTGGGCTATGACTGGCCCCCCTACGATGAGAGGCTCGAGAGACTGGAGGAGGCCATCCGTGTCATGCGCCTCCTGTGGACGGAGGACTTCGCATCTTTCCAGGGCAAGCACTACCGTCTGGTGGACGCAAACCTCTATGTTAGGCCGAGGGAGGGCGTGCCCATCTACGTTGCGGCGTCGGGGGCCAAGGCAGCTGAACTTGCGGGGCGGCTTGGAGACGGATTGCTGACGGTCCCCCAGGAAGGTCCCCGCCTCACAGAGGTCATCCTCCCTTCCATGAGGAGCGGTGCGGAGCAAGGGGGCAGGGACCCCGGGGACCTGAACCTACTGATCGAGTTCAAGTTCTCCTACAGTGAGGACTACGACATGGCCCTGGAGTCCATAAGACGCTGGGGCGCGACCGAGATCCCGGGTATCTTCGGCCGTCAGGTCTATGACCCCCGGGTGCTAGAGGAGATGGCACTGGCCGTGGAGCCTGAGCGGCTGCTGAAGACATGGAAGGTGGTGACCGATCTCGAGGATCTCATTCGCCCGATTGAGGAATACGCAAGGCTCGGCTTCAAGGAGGTGTACCTTCACAGCTCCAGCCCTGACGAGGATTTCGTGCTGAACGGGCTGCGACGCTCCCTACTTCCATACCTCCGGGAAGCGGGCGCGACCGAGAATCCTGAACACGGAACAGGACAGAAAGCATAAAAGGGCCCGGAGACTATCTTACTCTGAGAGCTAGGAGGAAGAGAATATGCCTTCCATCGAAGAAGTCAAGGCCGTCCTGAAGAAGTGCTACGACCCAGAGATACCAATCAACATCATGGACCTGGGTCTGGTCTACGATATCGACCTCAATGGCGACAAGGTCCACGTCAAGATGACCCTGACTGCTCCAGGCTGCCCCATGCACACCATGATCTCTGAAGACGTGAAGAGGAAGCTCCTCTCCGTAGACGGCGTCAACGAGGCAGAGGTGGAGGTCGTCTGGGATCCTCCGTGGACTCCTGAGAAGATGTCAGAGACAGCCAAGCGGATGCTGGGCTGGGGTATCTGAGCCTCGGGTCTCCCTAGGCGGCCCACGTTCCTTCCCCGGATGGAGGTATTGACTGAAAGGACACTGGGCGGAAAGGGATGCGCTCCTTTCAGCTCTGGTCTTGGAAAGAGAAGGGGCCGACTTTTACTCGAGGGTTTCACGGATAGCAGCGGACCCGCGGGCCCGCAAGCTCTTCCACGATCTGGCTGACGGGAGGCTTGAAGCGGCCAGTCTGCTCATCACCCGGTACGGGGAGCTTTCTGATGAAGATCACGACCTCGAAGCCGAAGATGCGAACAGGAGGCTGGAAGAGAAGGGTCTGACGAGGCCATCCATCTATCCTCACAAATCCGTGGAGACGGCTGTCTGCTTCGTGTGTGGAGAAGAGGTACTCGTCGACGACCTGCCGCCGGAATGTCCCTTCTGTGGCGCCTCAGGATACTCTTTCGAGAGTGACATCGATGAAGGGCAGGCCTTTGCCATGGTTCGGGAGAACGAGTCGAAGAGGCTTGACTTCTACAGGCAGAGCATGCAGGCCGCTTCAGGGGATGCCAGGGCCCTTTTGGCGACGCTGATTCAGCAGGGGGAAGAGTGCCTCCGAGACTTGGAGGCTGAGGGACCCTAGCCGTCATCGGGAATGGCATCCTCAGACGGGAATCGCATTCCAAGGCCAGTCTCAGAGATGACCCCACAAGGTCTATTTAGTATCCCCTGTATGAGTCGCCACACTGACTAGGAGGTATGTTAACGGCCAGGATCACGGAGTTCGAGGACGACCTCTTTGCCTGCCTCATGTGTGGATACTGCGCTCCAGTCTGCCCTCCCTATCAGGAGATGGGTTGGGAGTCCATCACCCCCCGGGCCAAGATGTACTACATGAAGCAGTACTACATGAGGGGACTGACGGACCGCCTGCTGAGAAGGAAGGTCCGCATCAACGAGAAGTTCGCCGAGGCGGTCTACAAGTGCACTTCCTGCGGTCACTGCCAGACCGTCTGCCCCGTCGACATCCCCTTCCAGAGGAGGTGGGATGAGATCAAGCAGTGGCTCATCGACCGGGGAGTCGCCAACTTTCGAGAGCACAGGGAAGTCTACGAGAACGTCCTTGCCGAGCACAACATCTATGGCGAGCCCCACGAGGAGAGGGCGGGGTGGATTCCGGAGGAGGCGAAGATTTCCACGCATCCAGAGCTCATCTTTTGGGTCGGCTGCGCCCAGAGCTACAAGCAGCGCAAAGTGGCCCGGGACGTCGTCAAGATCCTGAACGCTGTGGGCGTGAAGTATGCCATCCTGGGCAAGGACGAGTGGTGCACCGGCGCGCCCCTGATGCGGATGGGTTATGTGAGATATGTGAGGGCCCAGCTGGCGCCTCACAATGTTGAGGCTGTTGCACGGACGGGGGCAAAGACCCTGGTGACGGCCTGCGCCGAGTGCTTCCGGGCTTTCTGGAGGGACTACCGGGAGATGATCGGCAATCCTCCCTTTTCCGTGTATCACATCTCGCAGTACGTCGAGCGGCTGGTCAAGGAGAAGAAGCTTAAGCTGGTTAAGCCGCTGCCCAAGGTCGTCACTCTCCACGATGCATGCCACCTGGGAAGGAATTGTGGCATGTATGAGGAGCCCCGGAGGGCTCTCAAGCTCATTCCCCAGGCCAAGGCAGTGGAGATGCGTCGGAACAGGGAGGAGACCCTATGCAGTGGGGCCAGCGGGGGCTTCAACCTCGTCTGGGAGAAGGAGGCAGCCAACATCGCGAGGCGAAGGTTGGAGGAAGCGGTAAGTAGCGGAGCACAAGTTCTCGCAAGCACCTGCCCCTTCGCCGAAGAGCACATGAGGGAGGTCGCCCAGAGGGCCAACATCCCTATCGAAACGGTAGACCTGGTGGAGCTGATTGCTGAATCGCTGGAGGCAGAGGAGCACGTGGCCGTCAAGGAGGCTCAAAGCCAGCGGTAGAGAACCTTGAAGAAGCCCTGCTTGTCCACGTTGCCTTTGAAGTCGAACCACTTCACCACGGCTTCTCTGAGCTCCTCCAGAGTCTTGAATCCAGTCAAAAGGGCGTCGTATATCGTCAGGTCCTCGACCTTCTGGGCCTCCACGAGAATCACCTGCGCCTCTCCCAGGACATCGTCGCCCAGCTTGATGTTGAAGATGTTTCCAGGGAACCAGGCGTTCTTCTCCATCTCCTCCTTGTCCCTGTACGCGTAGTAGATCAGCTTCTCCTTCAGCCTCTCCTCGTTGATGGGGCTCTGGTATGCGTACTCCCGCCGGGACTTGGATGCTGCCATGGTTCCCTTCCTTCTTCGCGTTGCGACCAAGAATGGAGTCTGTATAAAGGTTGCGGGGCCCTCGGGGGTGAGGGAAAAAGCTCAAGCGTGGTTAGTGATAACCATTGCCGAAGCGGAGGTAGCCAAGCACGGCCAACGGCGCAGCCCTTAGGAGGCTGTCCTCAGTGGTTCGCAGGTTCAAATCC
>CAYFYB010000012.1:0-46467 GCA_964347345.1 uncultured Methanomassiliicoccales archaeon
CATCACTGGGGCCTCCGGAGCCCCAAACCGGGGTTCAAATCCCCGCAGGCCCGCTGTCTTCACGGTGTCAACTTGACCTCGCCGACGGCTCAAAAATGTTCGATTCCGAGTAATCTCGAAATTGCTAAGTACTAACGTGATATTAACTATCATGGCATTGGGGGGGTTCAGTCGTCGAGTCGTCTGAAGAGTGCACTCCTCCATGTCTGTGCCGAGGAGGGGCGCCATACAAGTACCCGGGGTCCCCAGTGGGGGAGGAGGTGATACGAAATAAGTGTAGAGGAGAACCTGAAGCTCATCGACGCCGGTTTGGAAGCCTACAATGCTCATGACTGGGACCGCGTCTTCGACCTCTATGCGGAGTCCATTGTGAATTACGCCCCGAACCTGCCCGAACCCACCAAGGGCCTGGCAGCCCTTCGCGAGTGGTTTGAAGCTACTGAAACTGGTTTCCCAGACCACCGCATGGAGAAGGTGCGGGCCTTCGGCCAGGGCGACTATGTCTGTCTGGAGATCATCTGGAAAGGAACCCACAAGGGGCCCATACGGGGCATGAAGGGCGAAACGATACCTGCCACAAACAAGAGCGTACAATATCCGGCAACCATCGTATTCAAGATTGAGGAAGGTAAGGTTACTGAGGACCACGTCTCCTGGGACCAGCTCTCGATGTTCTCTCAGTTGGGCCTTGCGCCATAGGCAGTCGCTGGCCTCGGGGGTCGAACGAGTTCCGCTACCGCCGTACCAACAGAGGTTCTTCCCAGCGACCTTGATATTCAGCTCGTCCCCTTCGTTCCACTCATCGGCTTCACGACTCGTTTCCGGATGGTAACAATCAGGTGTTGCCGACGTTTCATTGGCGGAAGGATATACAGCCGGCTACTTGACCTCAGCACCAAACCCACTAGTGGAAGGTATAGTGTCGTTAGTCCCCGCGGGCCCGTCCATATTGTCTCGGAGCACCGCCTGGATGCTCCTCAGGAAAGGGGCATCGGGGGCATGCTCACATTAGCATTCAGCATCGCCTCACCTGTAATCCTCGTACCGACTCTGCTATGAGGGTCCCGGAACTCCACGGTCACATCCCCTCAGCTTAGACCCTGGGAACTGTGTGCTTCGGGGCAGTTGTGATCTGACCTTTCTGTTCCCCACTTTGCCTAGGAAACGCATCCTGGTACGTCAGACCGAGCTGACGACACCGCACCCTCACTCGCTCAAGGACCCTCGGGAAGTACTCGACATCTTCCCACAATGCTCTGCGGTGGGCATACTCCAGCACAGGGCGGTCCTTCATCGCGTGGCGAAGGTTCTCCCATATGGCTGGCCTGACCCTCAGGCGGTCTGCCAATAGCATCTTGGTCCCTGTGGCAGCGATGAGCTCGAGAAGTTCATCCAGGTCCGCCTCTGAGACGCCTGGCAGTATCGGTCCCAAGAAGGCCCAGGTCTCAATGCCAGAGGAAGTCATCTCCCCCAGAGCTGAGAGCCTGACGCTGACAGGAGGAGCCCGGGGCTCGTAGATCCTCCTCAAAGGCTCTTCAAGAATCGAAAAGCTGAAACCGACGTCGGCCTGGGCGAAGGTGCTCAGGAGGTCCCGGTCCCTGAGAACCAGCGGGGATTTGGTCTGGATGCTGACGGGAAAGTCGTGCCTGCTAAGCTGTTCCAGGCAAAACCTGGTTATGGTATACTTCTTCTCCAGTGGTTGGTAGGCGTCAGTCACCGTTCCAATGCCGACGACCCCAGGACGACGGCTCTTGAGCTCCCTTGCCAGAACGTTTGGTAAGTTCCTGCGGATCTCAACGAAGCCTCCCCAGGGCCTTGTCTCCTGCAGAACAGCAGGGCTGTAGCAGTAAGCGCAGCCAAAAGCACAGCCTCTGTAGGGATTCAAGGCATAGTCGAGGCCAGGCAGCCTAGAAGGGCCCAGGGCCGACCTGCAGTCAACCTCTTTAACCCTCATCCTCCAACCTCCTCACGGCCTCCGCAATCGCGGACCGTGCCAGGGGGGTCAGTTCATAATCGTCCAGGCCGGGTAGGGTTACCCAACGGGCGTCCTCCACGTCAGACCCCGCTGTGGGACTGCCGGAAATATACCGGCACATGTAATCGATGATCGTGTAGTGGTATCGAATCCTGCCCGCCGACTCTACGATGTTGTCATAAATGTCTACGACCCTCACTGGTTCCACCCTCAGCCCGCTCTCCTCCTCCACTTCCCTAACGACCGCGGAGCGGGCAGTCTCACCAATCTCGATGGCTCCCCCGGGAATGCTCCAGTGACCGGCGTACGGGTCGACCTTCCTTTTGACGAGGAGCACCTTCCCGCTGTGGATTATTATGCCGCCGACGGCGGCGATGGGTCTCTCGGGGTACTTCCTCCTCAACTTGTGACCCCCGCAAAGTCCTCGAGCCTCCTCTGATACATGAGGTACCTGAGAAGCTGGCTCTTGTTCGCCCACCTCTCTATCTCAATCTCTAGTCTCTGGGAAATAAACCTCAGAGCCCCCGTTAGGTCCGGAAACTCCCTGTAAGGTTGCTGCATCGCCCATCTCACGTTCTCCCTGACGTTCCAGACACCCACCGGAAGGATGTATCCGGGATGGGCCTCACGGAGGACGAGGGCTGCCGCCTGTCGGCCTTCGCGACAGAGTGCTTCCGATATTGCGAGACGGGCAGCGTAGTAGCACCCCCCTATAGATGCATAGGTGGACCGCCCTCCATGGCCTTCCCAGTCTGACAGCATCATGATCCTTCTTCCGTTGGGATTCCACGTGCTTCCAGGATACCAGGCCTCTACCAGCTCGTAGGACCATGTCCGCGGAAAGAGGAGCACTGCAAAGCGGTTGTCAAGTTTCCAGGATTCGTACACCCTGAACTCGTTGATCAAGGGGGAAGACTTCACCTTCTGGATGAGGTGCTTCCCGATTGCATCGTCTACAGCGGTAATGCTCCACCTAGTGGGTACGAACCTGCGGTTGTCTTTAATTCCTAGCACCCCTCCGCTCAGAGCCCGGGATATCTTTGAGACCTCTACTCCTTCGCCATATAGCCAGAGGATGGCCTCCTGAGCCTTCAGGTCGTCATCATACCAGGCCCTTTCCAGTCTCGGATTTGGTTTAAGGGAACCTGCCTCCATTCGATGAAGTGGTGCGGATGGCCCGTAGGGTTGAACGTCATCCTCGAGGACTATTCTGCCGCTGGGCCTTTTCGTGAATTCGACCTCGAGGTCCGAGGGCGAAGCCGCCACGGCCAGCTCTTGAAGCAGCATAACCGCGCGGTCTCCGCCGGAAGCCTCGGAAACTCCAACTCGATGCAGTCCCCGCACAAGCTGCGATCGAAAGCCGATGATGTCGTCGATGGAGTAGTGGAGCCAGCGTTCGGGTAAGTCCAGAAGTGCGGTGTCGCCGTGAAAGGGAGGAAGGAGGGGACCGACGTTGACCTTCGGATATCCGAACCGGCCCACGAAAATCCCCGGTGGTGAGGAGCCCTCCATTTGGAGGCTCAGGAGGGGGGCAGTCCTCATGAGGTGGTGATGCCTCACGAGGAGGGGGCATCGCGGCTTACCACACAGCATCTTGGAGGCTTTGCATGTCACGCATAACCCTTCCCCCACAGCCCTGATGGAGTCGTCGGGGGACTGGATCCAGCCGAAGGCCACGGAGTCGCCAGTAAAGGGATATTATTAAAGGCTGAAGGGGAGGTGAGTGAATGTATCGTCCTTGCCAGACCTATCGAGCTACGAATATGTGGTATTTCTGGGAGGGATCCGAGAGTTCCACGTCTATCCTTCTGGCGATGAGTCTGTCCGGATGGTGCAGCGTGGGGACCCTTTGGGCCAGGTCCTCGAAGCTTGCGAACGGACCTTTCTTCCTCTCCTCCAGGATGGACCACATGGTCTTCTTGCCCAGCCCTGGCAGAAGTTCCAGCATGTGAAACCTCGTTGTGATGGCCTGAGCCTCGTTGAAGAACCGGACGAACCGCTCTTCCTTCTCGACTACAATTTCCTGAACGACGAAGGGGAGCTCGCTCTGGGCGGCCGCCGTCAGCTCCTCGTGACCTATCCGCCTCTTCACGTGCTCTATCTTGTCCCGGGCCTCCATGTCTTTGCCTATGTAGGTCCTTTCACCGACGACCAGGGGGACCCCCGGCTTGGGTATGAGCTCAAAAAGCTTGAATTCATCTTCTCCGAGGCCGTAGGCGGTGGGCTCCCTCCGATGTCGAGCCCTGTCAGGATGGCCTTGGGGCAAATAATCGAGGATGCGAGCGTAGTCCTCCAAGGACATCCCCTACAGATATTTTCCTACGATGGTCAGAATCCGTTCGACATCCTCGGTCCCAAGGGTGAAGCGCTCCTTGGCAAAGATGGCTCGCACTTCCTCAGGGCTCGTCGGAAGCAGGTCAGCAATCTTGACGGCGTTCGGAGGGGAGACAAAGTCGAGATCCAGAAGGTCCTTCACAAGCTTGGCGGTCTTCTTAATGGTCAGCTTGGAGAAGGCCTCAGAGTGCTGCAGGGCGTACCCCTGCTCAGGCGAAAGCTCCCCTCGCTCCTCCTTCTCTTTCCGCAACAACTCCCTCACTTCAGAAAGGGTCAAGAAATCCTCCATAAGAGCACCTACTCCACCTTTCTCAGGTGTTCGGGAGCTGCGATGACCTTCTTGGTGAGGCCCCCCTGTCTGATGGCCACGACGTAGGCCCTACCTCGCTTCTCGACCACCGTACCTGTGAATCCGTGGTACCTCTTGTTCGGCTGCCCGCTATGGACGCTGGGATCGATGACCACGGCCGCTCTGTCCCCAAGCTCGAAGTTCGTGAAGAAGTGAGAAACTGGAGGCAGTCCCCTATCCCGGGGTCTCTTGCGGAACTTCCTTCTGGTCCTTTCCCTGGTTCCTTTGGAGGCTTTCACCATGGATATCCTCATCGTGGACTTCCGAGACGTCGAGCTCCACTACCTCCGCCTCGGTGCCCAGAAACTCCGAGAGGCTGGGCGTCGTTCGCCCCTCGTCGCCGTTGACCAGCTCCTTCAGGTAGGTTCCGGCCTCGGCTCGGAGGCGCAGCTCAAGGGAGGTCCCTTCGAGGCTTCGGATCTCGGCCTCTAGGACTCGCCTTGTGCGCTTCTTGTCTGCTCGGCGATGGGCCACCCTGGTCGGAGTCCTCTGGACGATCTCGCTCGTCTTTAATGCCTCGACTGCCTCTTTAAGCTTTTGGAGAGGCGTCTCCATGCCAAGACGAATCAGAACCCTATAGGACTTTTCGCAGACCCTGCTCTTGACTGCGACGACCTCCTCCCTCGTGGATGGTCGAAGCTCCGATACCTCCACCATGCCGCTCCTGTTGATGCGCTCCTCTATGGAACTGAGGTCCAAGTTTCTCCTCTTCGGCCTGTGAATCTCCAAGACGAAGGGTCTGCCCCGGCCGAGCATGAGAGCGTCGATGTCCTCCCGTCCCATGCCATGGAAGGAGTGGTCATTCCCGAGAGCGTCCTGCATGACCACATCCGCCACGACCTCCTCCACGCTGGTCTCGTACATCTTACCCTTGAAATCGCACTTCTCGCAACCTGCGCCTCTGCAACTTCTGCAGGGCCATCGGGTCTGCGGTATCCCTCTCACCAGCTTTCGGTAGCGGCCATAGATGAAGATGGGTGCCACCTGAAGCTCAACGTTATCAAACATGGTGTTGACGACGGCGGTGATCTCAGGTCGATTGAACTCGACCTCCTTCTTCAGCCTCCCTTCCACGAGCTTTCCCACTTCCCTGTTGATCTCCGCCTTCGTGGGTTCGTAGGTCCGGAGGCCAAGCTCAGCCCAGAGCATCTCCTCTCGATCCTGCAGGTCGGGATCCAGCCTGCAACCCAAGAGAAAGGTGTCAAAATCCCACCCGGACAGCTCTTCGACGACAAGGTCGGCGAACTTGGGTATCTCGGCGACTAGGCCTTTACAGAGCCAGCAATCATCCGCCTCCTCCACCCGGAGCAGCGAAAGTGCTCGCTGCCCCCTCTCCTGGTTGGTGAGTCCCGTGCCCACCCTGGCAAAGAGTCTCCCCAGGCAGCTCACACAAAGCGGTTTCGTCTCAAGGACAGCCCTCAACCTCGGCTCTATGTCCTCTTCCCATAGTGGGGGCTCCACCAGCCCGACTACCACGGTGTGCCCCATAAAACTTCTGCCCGGACGGAGAAGCGTCCGCAGAGTGGCGGGCCAGCCGGTCAGCGTGTAAGGAATATTTCGATGCTCGATACGTTGGCAGTACGACCTTCCTCGCTGGTGAGTTGCTCCGTAGATATCTGTATGTCCTTGACCTTCGCATCTGGAATGAACCGGTTCTTGACAATTTCTGCCACGTCGACGGCCCTTCCGATGGACTTCCCTCTGGCCTTCAAGACGACCTCATCGGACCCGCTGTTGAACTGGGTCACGACTGCTAACACGTAGTTCATGGTTGGTTTTCTGCCGATGAATACGGTGTTCTCCTCTGGCATGCGGCTCCTCCCGGTGGTTGAGTGGCCTTGATTGAATTTCAGTATATATATAGCTTCTTACAGCCAGACTTTTCGCGCTACGGAGCAGACTCCTTGACCTGGTGCATGACGATCAGGTCCACCACCGATGCTTTAAATAGCCACCTCGGGTATTCTTTCTTGCATGCCCAAGGAGAAGAAGGGCGAGGGTTTCCACTCTGCCGCTGGCCTTATAAGGTATTTTGAGTCTGAGACGGAGAAGGCCATCAAGGTTCCCCCGTGGCTCGTGGTGGCCATGGCCATCGGTAGTGCTGTCGTTATCACGGTCATCGCCAACCTCTGGCCGGTATGACTACCTTAGACGCAGGCAAGGCATGAGGGGAGCGCCGAGGGGGAGATTCCCGACCGGTTTTCGAACTCCCGAGGTGCAGAGCACCAGTAGCTCTCGAGGCTACCGCCTTGACCTGGCTAGGCTACCTCGGCAACTCCGAGGATTAATAAAGCACAGCCACTTAAGATGATTGTCATGCAGCTTCGGGTTCGCGTTCTCCCTTCTGGCAAGGATCAGATAATAGATCTCGAAGAGGGAGCGGACGGTTTCAGACTCCTGGACTTCTTGCAGCTTAACCCGGAGGCCCACCTCATCCTCAAGGAGACGAAGCCGATCCCTGTGGATGGCCTTCTCCGGGACGGTGACAGAATCTCGGTTGTATCCGTCATATCTGGAGGATAGAGGCAGGGCCGAACCTTTTTATCGAGTCCTCTTATTGGGAGGACGGTCCCATGCCTCCCAGCGAGGCGAAGATGCTGGAATTCCTTGGCTTGAAGGAGGTCGCTGAACTCTTCCAAGACATCCCATCAGAACTCAGGACCAACGGACTGGATCTCCCCCGGGGCCAGGATGAGGAGACCACAACCAGAAAGGTTCTTCAGGTACTCTCCAAGAACCGGAGCTGCGCTGATGTGTTGAGCTTCCTTGGCGCGGGATACTACGATATGTACGTTCCTGCCGTGGTGGACTCCATCATCTCTCGTTCCGAGTTCTACACATCCTATACTCCTTACCAAGCAGAGGTCAGCCAAGGCCTCATGCAGGCCCTATTCGAGTATCAGAGCCTGATCTGCGAGCTTACAGGGATGGAGGCCGCCAACAGCTCCATGTATGATGCCTCCACCGCCCTGGGAGAGGCGGCCCTCATGTGCTATCGCATCACCCGCAGAAAGGAGTTCGTCGTCCCCAGAGGAGTGCACTGGGAGAAGAGAGCGGTTCTAAAGAACTACACCAGGGGCCCGGGAATTGCGGTTAGGGAGGTGGACTTTGACCCGCTCAACGGGACGCTAGACCTGGCCGCTCTGGGTGATGCTGTTGGCAGCGATACCAGCGGAATCTACGTGGAGAGTCCCAACTTCTTCGGCTTATTGGATGAGGGAACTCTGAGTATCAAGGAGGAGCATCCCGGAATCCTCCTCGTCGTGGGTATCAACCCCTTGGCTCAGGGGGTAGTCAGGGCCCCAGGGGACTACGGGGCCGACATCGTTATCGGTGAGGGGCAGCCCCTCGGGAACTGGATGAATCTTGGTGGACCATCCCTAGGCATATTCGCTTGCAGACAGGAGCATATCCGAAGGATGCCCGGGCGGGTGATAGGACTCACCCGGGATGTCGAGGGCAGTAGAGCCTTCTGCATGACCCTCCAGACGAGGGAGCAGCACATCCGGAGACAGAGGGCGATGAGCAACATATGCACCAACGAGACACTTCTAGCGATTGCCGCCGCTGTCTACCTTGCACACCTTGGCAGACGTGGACTGAAGGAGTTGGGTGTACGGCTCATTGAGAGGTCCCGGGAACTCATGGGGAGAATGGATGCGCTGCAGGGCATTCAGGCCCCCATTTTCCCCGGTCGGTACTTCAACGAGTTCCCCGCCAGGTTCAGCGAGCCGTACGAGTCAGTTCACCATCACCTCATCCAAAGGGGCATCCAAGGTGGTGTCGACCTTTCCTCCGAGTTTCCGGAGCTTGGCCCTTCGGCCCTCTTTGCGGTGACGGACCGGCACAGGGGAGAGGATTTCGACCGTCTTATTCAGTCCCTGAGGGATCTGAGATGAGATTCAGACAGTCCAGCTACCTTGAGCCGCTCCTGTGGGAGATGCCTGAACACGCCGAGGATTTCCAGGTACCGGAGGGCTTGGTTCCAGAGTCAATGAAGCGGGAGCAGCTGAACATCCCCAATCTGGAGGAGTTCCAAGTAGTTCGGCACTTCACCCGCCTCTCACAGATGAGCTACGGCACCGACACCGGGTTCTATCCCCTGGGATCGTGCACCATGAAGTACAACCCGAAGTACGCGGAGCAGCTGGCAGCCTCATCCGACCTTCGGAGGCTTCACCCCCATCAGGACGGAAGCATGATTCAGGGCGCCCTCCAGATCATGTACGAGCTCCAGGAGATGCTGGCAAGGATCGCTGGTATGGACCTCGTCAGCCTGCAGCCAGCGGCCGGGGCTCAAGGTGAGTTCACAGCTCTCCTCATGGCCAAGGACTACTTTGAAGACAGAGGGGAACAAAGGACAGAGGTCATCCTCCCGGACACCGCCCACGGGACAAACTTCGCTAGTGCCACCATGGCCGGGTATGATGTCGTGGAAATACCCTCCAAAAATGGCGTTGTCGATTTGAAGACCCTCGAGACGGCTCTGGGACAAGGAACGGCCGTCTTCATGCTGACCAATCCGAACACATTGGGCATCTTTGAACCCAAAGCCGCTGAGATTGGGCGTCTTGTCCACCGATACGGGGCCCTTCTGTACTATGACGGTGCAAACATGAACGCCATCCTGGGCAAGACCAACCCGGGCCTGATGAAGTTCGATATCGTCCATTTTAACCTCCACAAGACCTTTTCGACTCCCCATGGTGGGGGAGGACCCGGAGCAGGTCCCGTGGGAGCCCGAGGCGAGATTGCAGAGTACCTTCCTGTACCCCTGGCGGCCCACGACGGAGAGAGGTACTTTCTTGACTATGGCAGGCCCAAATCCGTCGGAAAGGTTCGCTCGTTCTTCGGAAACTTCGGAATTCTGCTTCGGGCCTACGCCTACATCACCAGAATGGGATCGGACGGTCTCGTGGGAGCCACTGAAAGGGCTGTCCTCAACTCCAACTACTTGAAGGCCAGAGTGGAGGAGTTCCTCTCAGTCCCCTACGGCGGGCTCCGGAAACACGAGTTTGTTGCCAGTGCCGCCGTTCTCCGTAGGAAGGGGCTCGGAGCCGTGGACCTGGCGAAGAGGCTCATCGACTACGGTTTTCATCCCCCAACGGTGTACTTCCCCAACCTGGTGGATGAGGCCCTCATGATAGAACCCACGGAATCGGAGACCAAGGAGGGACTCGACGCCTTCTCGAGTGCCTTGGAGGACATCCTGAAAGAGGATTCCCAGCTCCTCGAGGAAGCACCCCACAACGCCTCTGTCCGACGTGTGGACGAGGTCCTGGCCGCCAAGAGGCCTATTCTGAGTTGGAGGATGCTGGAAAGAGGATGACCCTCCGCTTCTGAAGGAGCTCTATTAGCTTCCGGGCCCATCTCAGCTTCCTTGCCTTGACCTCCGCAGGCTCGTCCTTGGGGTTTGGTTTTTCAAAGTCGAAGCCTAGGAGCCTAATCTCAGCCGCACCGAAGTGGTCCGCAAGGAAGACGGCTCTGTCACCGTCCGTGAAGCCGCCGAAGTTATAGATATTGGCAAAGGGCCGGGACTGCGTCGTCCCAAGCGAGCGGCGCGAGAACT
Organism: uncultured Methanomassiliicoccales archaeon; assembly: GCA_964347345.1. Lineage (GTDB taxonomy): Archaea > Thermoplasmatota > Thermoplasmata > RBG-16-68-12 > JAJISG01 > JAJISG01. The sequence goes on from CAYFYB010000012.1 coordinate 10,228, forward strand.
GCCCTACCCAACGCTCGAGGGCCACCATGTTGTCGCCGTGGGCGTGGATGACCGTTATGGAACCTCGATCGCTGGCCGTCAGAAGATCCTCCACCTTGCCGTCCAGGTCGGTAACCACAACATCCGGGGTCACATCGTTGAGAACAGCGACGGAGACGGCCTCATCCGCGGCCACGATCACTCCCTGGGAATGGTGCAGCTCCGACGGAAGCCCCGGGGCATTGCCCAACACGGTCACCACCTCATCCCTCATCTTCCTCCTCAGGTCGGACAGGGAAGCGCCGCCTCGAGGGATGAGGCGGGACAGGAGGTGAGCCGCCTCCTCATCCTTCCTCCTGTCGAATCCGAAATCCTTCAGAATGAGTTCGTAGTAAGGCTCCCACTCCCAGAACTCCAAGAAAAATCAACCTCCGGTATGGAAAGATAGCCTTCATAACCCGCCATTACGTGGTCATGGTCACGCCGATATTCAAACTGTGTGGTGGGCCCCATGAAGCCCACCTCATTACTTGATCTTCGATATGGGAACTTAATTCAGTGTGGGGATGGTGGAGGGGGACATACACACACTTGCGATACTTCTTCATTACCTACCCATACACCCCGCCGGCCCACGTTCCCTTATGGTCCGCTGGCTAGGCCCTGAAAGGGAACATCAAATAGTCTCAACCTCACTTCTTCTACCACGGCCCTATTACCCTCACTAACTTCAATCTACTACGATACCTTACACACTTACACTCACAAATCTGGCCTTTCCTCAGAATGTAAGAAGGGTTTTGTGTGCAGAACAAGCAAGGGCTAGCTCAGGGGTTTCCTGGGCTTGCCCGTTATTGTTATCCCAGAGGTGGCTATCAAGGTGATTCCTACCATCGCCATTACAGTTGCTATACCTGTGGTCCTCTCTCCCAAGATGCTTCCTTCTATCATGAAAGCGGCTCCTATAAGGGCCAACACCAATCCTACTGCAAACCACGCAACTTGCAGAGGCGTCATTGCGGTTCTCCCCCGAATCTGTCCAAATGGGTAATCATGATTTATGCTTTTCCAATGAAAATGGGCTGGCTAGCTTGGAAAAGAATGAGAAGAGGGGGAGTCGGATTTTCGGCCGCTTGCCAGAGGAATAAACGTTATGGGGGTGTAGGGATGCCGCAAAACTGTGTCTTCGGATGCGATCCCCTCCTCAAAACCTCAGCAATATACAACTATCTCCTAACTCTAACGCTTCTTCATTCTGACTTCTCCTACTACTCCTGATAGAAAGACAGTTTGGAGGACGCTGGAACGATCCCTGAGAGCTGTCTTCAACACTAACACCCCTCTTATAACTCCATTTGAAGAATATCGTCCTCACTATGCCAGAACTCCATGGAGAGCCCTCACGGCCTCCAAGCGTCCTGGGTGGTGACCTCCCTCTCTTCTGATCGGTGCAGGAAGGCCGCCACAAGGACGATGGAGATGGCCAGGGCCACCTCTATGTATATGAGCGTCAGGGAAGGACCGCTGCTGGTAAGGTTTAGGATGGTCGATATTGACTGGATCGCCGCACCCATCACCAGCATGAGGACGATGAAGGCCAGAACCACGTAGAAGAAGGATTTGGCGATCTTGCCCTTCGTGAAGTAAGCCTCGGCAACCTGCCCGCCCTCATGGATAAGGAAGGCCAGGATGAAGACCCAGAAGCTTGCTTGCAGGAACATCATGGCATCCACCAGGATGTTACCGGTGAAGGGATGGGCCGTTTCCGTTCCTATGAAGAGGGCCACCAGGAAGATGACGACGGCCACGAGATCGAACCAGACCGAAATCTTCCCCGACGCCATGGAGTCCTTCAGGCTGCCATAGAAGCCCACGATTCTGTCCCAAACTCTCTTCGGGCTCAGCACGTCTTCGTACGCCCGGACCAGCAGGTACAGGCCCAGAACGAAGAGGACGGCGGGGAGGGCCCATGCGGGGTTGTATATCAGGACCACCGCCAGGGCGACGAAGGCGAGGGCTATGGGCAGCACGATCCTGCGTCTCAACTTCTCGTCCCTGATGGCTTTGGCCGCGACGTAGAATGCGCTCTCGACGCTGGGACTCTGCTTCACGTAGACTCGTTTGACATGGTTTATCTTCACCCTGGAAGCGATCATGGGGAAGATGTACTCATCCTCCGCCCCATCGCTCACCAGGTATGCGTGATCGGGACTCACCTTGTCCAAGACTTCATCCAACTGGAGGCTCAGCACCGTATCGGAGCGGTGCCCCACATGGGGGTCGCCCCCTATGGTAGCCACCTCGGCATCTATTCCGCCCTTCACGAGCTCATCACACATGGCGACGGCCGTGAGTATGGTGTTAACGTCAGCGTCCTCGGGATCCGCCAGTCCCAGTTTCATGGCGGCGTCCAAGTTGGCCTTGCGCCCTATAACGGGCCCCTGGATGTCCGCCTTAACACCAATATCATTGTCCCGGTCAACGCAGAGCACCAGGGTCTTCATAAGTGTACTTTGATTGGTTCCAGCCTATTTTTACTTTCCTATCTCGCACCTCCGAAATGGATTTATCGGGGTTTGTGATAAGGGTGCCGGGGAGGTCACTGGAGCTCGTATGGCATGGCCACTCGTGTTTTGAAATCGGGGGGAGCAAACAGGTGGTGTTTGACCCTCACGATGGGAGGTCCATCGGTATTCCGCCGCCTTCTGCCACCGCTGAACTGGTCTTGATAACCCACGAGCACTTCGACCACAACGCCGTTCGATCCATCAAGGGGGAGCCGAGGGTCATCAACGAGGCCTACAACGGCGAGCTGGACGGAATCGTCCTCAGGACGCACATACTTCCTCACGACAACGTCGGTGGGCGGAAGCGTGGAATGGTGAGGGCCTACCACCTAGAGATGGATGGCATATCCTTTCTCTTCCTGGGGGATGTGGGCGATCTCCCACCCGACGATCTGGCACAGAAGGAGAAGAACGTGTCCTTCCTCTTCCTGCCCGTTGGGGGGGTTTTCACCATTGGACCGGAGGAGGCGGTGGCCTGGATCGAGACCATCAAGCCCAGGGTGGCCGTACCTATGCATTATCGCGTGGGTGGCATCTCCCTCTCCATCAAGCCAGTCGAGGACTTCCTGGCGATCGTCGGGAGGAAGGTACTGAAGGTGGGACAGGCCGCCAGCTTCCAGCGGGACGACCTTCTGGGTAGACAGCAGGTGTGGGTATTCTCCCTCTAGAAAAGTTGCAGTCCCTCCTCGATCCTTCCGAGCTCGATGGGAGTGGTCGGAGTGCCCAGGATTGCCCCCTTGTCGTTGGCCACAACACAGGCTCCCAGCTGGGGTGTCCCATAGTTGGCGGTGGCGATTAGGGGCTTCACCTTGAGCACATCAGCGAGGATTCTGAGTTCTTCCTCGGTGGAGTGGGGATGGCAGATGGCGCCCTTGTTGTTCACGACTGCGGCTGAACCCACTGTTTTCATGCCGCCGATGGTGGAGGGTTCCATCTCGACGCCAAGGACCGTCTCCATCTCTCTAAGGACCTGGCGTCCATACCCGGGATGGCAGATGCCGCCGTGGTCGTTGGCGAGGATGTTGTTCCCGACAGCATTCAGCCTATGGTCCAATCGGTACACATCTATTCCCTCGAGCCTGGAGACTTCATCCAATTCTGCAAAGTTCGTGACTAGGGCTCCGAGGGAGTTCATGACGATCAGGCTGCCGATGACGGTAGAGCCTCCCAAAGTGGTCTGGACAGCCCTCACGCCAAGGGTCTCCTCCGCCTTTCGCAGGGCCTTCTTAGGTACCTGGGGCGAGGTCACCAGGAGAGTGTCGTTGGTGGCACAGAAGACCCCCACGAAGGGATTGCCCGAGAAGTCAAGCTTACTCAGCAAGCCTTCCCATTCCCCCTGCAGGACAACTTCCAGGCCCCCATGGTCGGACCTCGCACTGAGTTTAGAAGGGAGTCCTGGCCTTTAAATAGACTTTTCTCGACGGTATCAATGCCGACAATGGGGATTAGACCTCTGGCAGCGACACCTCCACCAGCTCATCCTCGAACTTTATTACCCTGACCTTCAGCCTGCGAGGTGGCTTCTCAATTCCCCTCGACCACAGGTACTCGTTGACACGCGGGTCTATCCAAACGTCCTCCTCCTTGGCGCTCATGTGCCTCTTTACGAAGGTCTTGATGACCTTGATGGCTCCAGGCACCCTCTTGGTCCGGGGCAATGACCAGCACTTTCCCAACGGGATTGTCAAGACCTTCTCTTCCTGCTCGGCCATTCCTCACCCCTTGTCCAGCTTTCCCCTTCGCCAGTGCCTTCTCTTGGGATGTCGGAGGAAACGTCTTGCAGTCCTCATGATTACCCAGGCCGGAACCCTCCGGTTACTCTTTGTGGCCTTATGGAGACGCGACTTCATGGCGTGGGGTCTATGGCGAGTCAAGCTACTTCCTCTCAATCTTTATGTCCCGCTTCTTGGGCACGATGGTCCTCAGTATCTGACGTAGGGTAGCGTCGTCGATGACCGAGCTGATCCTGCCGGACTGTGCGAGGGCGATGAGCCTGTTCTCAATCTCCTGTACCAGCTGAGGGTATGCAAGGGTGATGCGCCCTAGGCGCTCCCTTGCCTCGGGAGATAGTATCTGCCGAAGAATGGCTTGACGCTGAGCCTTCGCCTGGGCAGCCACCTCCTCCTCAGCCAGCTTCTGCTCAGTCATTCTTTGAAGCTCTTCCATCTTTCGCCTTCGGATAGCCTCCAGCTCCTCTTCGTCCATCCCCACACCTCACATGTATTTGGCGAGCTCCGGCTTCTCCTTGGCAAGGCTCGAAAGGATCTCACGGGCCTTGTTGTCCAGGTAGGAGTGGCCCTCTGGAGAAATGCTCCTCCCGCCCTTTTCCGTCTTCGAAACGTATCCCATCTTCTGCAGCTGATCAAGGCACTCCCGGGCGATGGAACGGCTTCCCTTCCTCGGATGGTAGGGTGCAGAGCCTCTATCTCTGCGACCTCCGAACTCCGCTGCAAGCCGCTCCGTTCCCACCTGGCCCCTGATATACACCTTCCTGAGGACGGCCGCCATGCGCGTGTACCACCAATCTCCTTCAGTGGGGGACTTCTCCCGGTGTAGGCCCGTCTTGACGAAGGGGGCCCACTTCGGTGGTTTCACCTTCTTGGACTTCTTGAGGTCCTCGGCAACCGCCTGTATGAGGAGTTCTGGTGGGACATCGTATACCGTTGTCATTGTGTCCTGTGCAAATAAAGCCCGCGAATATAAAACGTTTCGGAGACTCTAATCAGCTCGGAAGCTTGGATTTGGTCTATTGAGCCGAAGGAACCGTCGAGTAATTCTGAAACCTATAATATGGTGCCTGCCATGTTCCGCCCGTAATATGACTTTCATCGTGGCAGTTACGGGAGCATCGGGAGTCCGGTACGCATATCGACTGCTGCAGCAGCTTGGAGATAAGGCTCACCTCATCCTTTCAGAAGACGCCAAGAAAGTCATCGAAGCAGAGACTGACCTCACTCCTGAGGACTTCGCCACGCTTGCCGTGGCTTCCTATTCCAACGACGACTTCAACTCGCCCGTCGCTTCTGGCAGCTACTTTTTCGACGCCCTCGTCATCGTCCCCTGCTCCATGAGCACTCTAGCCAAGGTAGCTCTGGGAATTGCTGACAACCTCATAACCCGGACCGCCTCAGTGGCGCTGAAGGAGCACAGGAAGCTGATCGTCGTACCCCGGGAGACGCCTCTGCACACCATCCATCTCGAACACCTATTGAAGCTATCTACTCTGGGTGCTACGGTCCTGCCTGCCATGCCTGCCTTCTACCACAAGCCGAAGGATATTGACGACCTGGTGGATTTCGTCGTGGCGCGAATACTGGACCATCTGGGGGTCCATCATGGCCTCATCAGCCCATGGGGGACCGAGACCCGGAAAGCCTTTAATGAGACGGGTGAATAGCGATTGCGATGGAGGGGATTTTGAGGAGTCTGGGTAAGGAACTCGACCTAGAGAGGGATTACCAGGAGGCTTCGTCAATCCTCCAATCCCTCGGCCTCTCCACCTACGAAGGGAGGGCCTACATCGCCCTCGTCGCCCACGGCTATGGAAATGCTGATACCATAGCGGAGACGGCGAAGATACCCAGGACTTCGGCATACAAGGTCCTCTCCTCCCTCTGTGAGAAGGGATACGCCATCTCCACCCGCGGTCGTCCCATGATATTCAAGCCGGAGCCGCCGGAGAAGGTCAAGGATCGGGTCCTCAAGAAAGTTGCAGGGGTCTTCGACAACCTTCAGCTGATCCACGAGGTCCTTATGGACAAGGGGGAGCCCCAGCTGGTGTTCACCATCACGGGTAAGCAGCGGGTCTTGGGGAAGATCTCTGAGCTTCTGGACACGGCCACCAGGACCTTCATGATCTCTACCCCCAATCTCTCAGAGATAAGGGAGAGCCTGAGCAAGCGGATTGAGGCTGCCCTCGGGCGGGGAGTCCTCATAACGGTGATTACAGCGCCCACCCAGAGGGTCCCGGAAGGTGTGGAGGCGGTTCGGAGACAGGGCCTCATAGCCACGGACATCATCGCGGACGGTGAGAAGGCCCTCATTGCCGCCGCAGATCTCAGTGCCTGTGGATACACGGACAACGCCTCACTAGCGAAGCACCTGGAGAACTTTCTGATGATACTGATGGAGCGGTAGTGGGATTCCTTGGCTGAAGCCTTCGACGTCCTCGTGATTGGTGCTGGTCCCGTCGGCGGTCACGTGGCCGAGCTCGTTGCAGAGGAAGGCCTCTCCGTTGCCATCCTCGAGGAGCATCGGGAGGTGGGAGAGCCCGTCCAGTGCGGAGGCATCTTCACTCCAAGAGTAATGGATATTGTCGACTGCAGGAACACGATTCTGGAAAGAATCAGAGGCTGTGAGTTCTACTCTCCCAGCGGTAGGGAGCTCGTAGTGGATGGGGGAGAGACAGAGGCCCTCGTGGTAGACCGGGCCGCTTTCGACCGGGAGGTGGTCAGGAAGGCCCTGCGCAGGGGTGCAGCCTGCTACTTGGGTACCCTAGCCATCGATGCGAGGAGGTCTCACAACGGTGTGGTGGTCCGCGCCCTGAGAGATGGAAATGTGGAGGAGTTCCACTGCAGGATACTAGTGGGCGCCGATGGCGTCAAGGGCAACGTCACAAAGTGGTTCCGCCTCGCCACACCGTACCGGATCCTCCCGGGCTTTGAGGCGGAGGTCGTTGGGGCCCGCCACACGCCAGGTTTCGTCAAGGTCTTTACGGGGACGACCGTTGCCCCAGGCTTCTTCGCCTGGCTGGTCCCCTCGGGTCACACCTTCCGCGTTGGCCTGTGTCTCACCCAGGGGAATGCAAGGGCCTACCTGGAACGCATGTTCCTTCATGGAGCCCCTTCCGAGTTTCTAAGAGGTACGGAGCCTCTTGCGTACATAATCGGGGGAATCCCCATCGGCCTGGCGAAGAGGACCTACCAAGACAACGTGATGATCGTGGGGGACGCCGCCTTTCAGGCAAAGGCTACCAGCGGTGGGGGCATCTATACAGGACTCGTGTGCGCTGAACACTGCGCCCGCACCGCTGTCGAGTCCCTCAGGGCCGACGACACCTCCTCAACCTTCCTGGCCAGATATGAGACTCGCTGGAAGGAGGACATCGGAAAGGAACTGAAGAGATACCTCTATCTGCACAAGATATTCTCGGGGCTCGGCGATAAGCAGCTTGAAGAGATCTTCCAGATCCTGAACAAACCTCACCTCCTGAGGACCATTTCGGAACTCGGGGACATCGACTATCCAGTGAGGATGCTGCTAGCCCTCCTGAAGGAAGAGCCCCGCCTGCTGAAGTATGCGGGGTCCGCGGTAAAGGCCCTCCTCTAGATGGAATACCACTGCCCCTCCTTCGGCAGAAGACACTCCCTTCCCTCAAGAGCTTCAGCCAATCGCTCCCTGGCATCACCGTGCATCAGAATGACCTTGGAGGGATCGCAGCCCTCCACGAATTTCACCAGGTCGTCGTGTCCAGCGTGGGCGGAGAAGTCGTAGGAATCGACCTCGCAACCGATTCTGGTCCTCACGCCGTACAGGTCTATGACTCCCTCGTCCAAGAGGCTCCTTCCGTTGGTTCCGTCGACCTGGAACCCGGTGAGTATGACGGCGTTCCTTGGGTCCTCCTTCAGACGGTCCAGGTAGAAGAGAACGGGACCACCATCTAACATGCCTCCGGTGGTCACTATGACGTCCCCCAGGAGGGCCTTCTCCCTCCCATGGTATGAACGAACGACTCGCGAACGCCGAAGGGCGTTCTTGAGTTTCTTCAAGGACCTTAGATAGCTCGGATGGCGAAGATACACCTGGCTGACGTCGCGGCCCATGCCATCTAGCCAGACTTCGTGGTCGGTCCTCGACAGAACCATGAGGAGCTCCTGGGTTCTGGCGACCGCAAAGCAGGGGACGAGGGCCACACCGCCCCTCTCGACGACCTCCTGGACCTTCCCAAGGAAGGCGTCCTCCGTCGAGAGCCTGTCGGGGTGGTTCCGGCCGGCATAGGTGGACTCTATCACAAGGACATCGCACTTGACGGGGTGGGCTCCCCATACGAGCTGTGTGTTGATGGTGTGCAGGTCGCCGGTGAAGAGCACGGTCTGGTGGCCGACCATCTCGAACATGCTGGAGCCCGGGATGTGGCCAGCGGAGTGAACCTCCACCTCGAAGCCACCAATGTCTTGGGAGTCCCCATACTCGACGCTCACGAGATCCCTGTTCATCGTCCTTATGTCCTGCTTTGTGAAGGGTTGAGGGAATCCCTCAGCCTTGCTGACCTTGATGCTGTCCTCCAGCAGGATGTTTGCCACATCGAAGGTCACCGGGGTAGATAGCAGATCAGTCTCGGACTTTCGGCTGATTACGGGGACCATGCCGCAGTGGTCCAGGTGGGAATGCGTGAGGAAGAAGGAGTCGACAGGGGGGGCCTCAAGGGGGTACTTAGGGGGGTCCAGCGGCTGGATTCCGTAATCGAAGAGCAGGGTCGCTCCCTGGTGTCGGAGGAGCATGCCCAAACGGCCTACCTCGCTAGCGCCGCCGAGGAAGTTCACTTCCATCTTGACTCTTGTAGAAGCCCCTTATGCTTAAGGTTTTCATGGTGATTCGAGCCTGGGCAAGGAGCCAGCCTGGGACTGCCTCTCTTCAGCCCAGACGCACCCTAGTAGTCCGCCGCGGATCGTGGGCTATGGGGTCTGCTCCTCCTTCCAGGCCACCCGAGACTGGGCCAGATGCTCTGGCAGCGTATCGCTCTTTCCATGCGGCGCCTTCCAAGAACCCTCATCGCCCTCTCCAGCCAGAAGTCGCTCAGGAAGAAGTTATCGGCCAGCTTCTTGATCTTCACACCCGTTTCCAAGGCCTCACCGGCGACGGAGCGCCATCTCCTCTCATACTCCTCCAGAGGCAGGCCCTTCTGCAGGTGATCGGCGATGACGTACCCGGCGATCCTTGCGCAAAGCATCGCGAGGTTGACCCCCCCACCGTTCGTGGGCATCACATGGCCAGCGGCATCTCCTACCAGGAGGACGTTATCGCTGACGGTCCTCGGAACGGGACCCATCTCGGGCACCCAGCCTCCTGTCCACGAGTCAGTGGTGAACCCCTTTGTCTCTAGGAAGCTCTGCAGTAGCTTGCTAAGGTGGCCCCGGTAACGGTGCCATACCCCAAGTCCTACGTTGGCCGACCCATTCTTGGGTATGACCCAAGCGTAGCCGCCTGGCGCCAGGCTGCCGAAGTAGATCTCCAGCGCGTCATCGAAGGAACCGTCCACATCGCAATTGATGGCCGCCGCGAGCTCTTTGGGAGGGTTGAGGCCCACGGAGCGGGCGACAAGAGAGAAGGGTCCATCCGCCCCCACTATTACCCTGCCGTTGAAAACCCCTCGTGAGGTAACGACCTCGACACCACGGACGTGACGGACAAGACAATCCGTCATAATCTCGGAGCCCTCCTTTTCGGCGAGCCCTGCCCAATGCTTGTCCACCCTGTCCCTCCGCACAGTGTAGCCCTCGAAGGGGACATCGTAGGCCCTAAGGGAGGGACTGAATATGCGGATCACCCTGGTTCTGGCCTCCTTGAGTTCCTCGGGGAGGTCATAGAGGGACTCCACCTCCCCGACCCGAGGGAAGAGGGACACGACCTCGGAGTTAGAGGCCATGAACTCCCCGCATTGCACTGGGACCCCTATCTCCCTCCTCTTGTCCAGGCAGAGGGTTCTGAGGCCCGTCATGGCGCAATACCTGGCGGTGGTGGCGCCCGCTGGTCCAGCTCCGACCACGATTACGTCGTAGATGGCTTCGCCCCCTGCATATGGTAGACGCTCCTAAAGAGGAGGTCTCTCGATCCAACTCTTGTGAAACCGACATGTCTCATTAGTTCTTCGTATTCCCCTGCAGTCCCGACGGCCCTGTAGGTTCGTAGGAGCTCGAGATACGGGTCGTGCCTCCAGCGGCCTCTGATTCGCCTTGGGACCAGGAGTCTCAGAATGGCCGTGGCTCCCCTCTCCAGCCAGAGGTTCATGAGGGCCCGGTACGCGCCCTCAGGGGCCTTGAAGAGGTCAATTATGTGAAGCTGTCCGCCTGGCCTGAGCACGCGGTGAATTTCCCTCAAACTCCTGCCCTTGTCCATGAAGTCCCGGAAGGAGAAGATGCAGAACACCTTGTCCAGCGTACCCTCCTTTAGAGGGATCTCCTCCGCCAGTCCCATGAGGGAGGCGTACCTATCCCGATTCAGCCTCCCTGAGCTGTAACCGAGTATGGAGGCGGAAGGCTCCAGCAGGTAAACGCGGCGGCAATGGAGGAGTTTTGCGAACCCGCCTGCTCCAGGACCTATCTCGAGGACCTCCTCACCATCCTGAACGATACTTGCTGCGCGGGACCTCCAGCGGGGGAGCTGAAGAAGGGTGGAGGCATAGTTGACTCTCTCGTAGTAGGGGAGGAACTCCTCCAAGGACTCTATCACGTCCTCCCAGGAACGCTTGTCAAGGCCCCGGCTAACCATGGGCTACGACTCTCGCTGGAGTACGAAGTCCACAAGACGAATTAGCTCTAGCTTGTAGGGTCCCGGTGGGAGGATTCCGAGCTGTGACTTTGCCCTCTCACCAAACTCGGCCGCCTTATTACGGGCCTCCGCGATCGCTCCCGACGCGACTATGATTTCCTGGGCTCTGCGGATTTCCTCTGCCGAGTTCTTCCTCTTCCTTACGATGCTTGCTAGAGCCTTTCGATCCGCTGATGCCCCGTTGTGGAGGGCGTTCAGGATGACCAGGGTTATGTTCCCCTCCTTGACATCGGTTCCCGTCGGCTTACCCAAGATATCCTGGTCACCGACCACGTCAAGGACGTCGTCCACTATCTGGAAGGCAATGCCGATGTCCGCTCCATAGTTCCCGAGGGCAAGAATCTCCTCCAGGCTTCCTCCCCCGAGGATGGCGCCGATCTTGGCCCCCGCGGCGATGGGCCAGGCCGTCTTACGCCGGATGATCTCAATATACTCCTCCTCGTCCATGGAGAGGTCCCGCGTGCGCATCCTCTGTCGAATCTCGCCTTCGGCCAGTCTGACACAAGCCTCGGCCGTTATGTCCACGATGGCTGGAGCGAACTTGCCACCGATGGCGAAGGCCTTGGTGAAGAGGAAGTCACCCGTCACGAGGGCGTTCTGGACTCCATACTTCTTGTAGGCGGCCAGCTTGCCGCGCCGCATGATTCCCCCGTCATTTATGTCGTCGTGGAGAAGGGTGGCATTGTGGACGAGCTCCAGCGCGGCGGCAATCTTTACCACATCTCGCACCTTCTGGCCACCGACGGCGTAGAACGAGAGAATGGTGACGGTGGGCCTTACCCTCTTTCCGCCGGCCCCTATGACATAGCTAGCTATCTCCGTTAGCAGCTCTTCCTGAGATGATATGCTTTCCTTGATGACGTCAGCCACCATTGAAAGTTCTTTAGAAATCGAAAGGTCCCAGGAAGCCATCCACCGTTCGTAACGTGTGAGGATATATTAGGTTTCCTATATACGCAGAAGCCAAAGAAAAGGCCCGACTCTGACGCCTATTCCTGCTTTCCCGTTCTGCCGACGGAAACTGCCCGAGTGATCTCAAAGGTATCGTCGTTCCACACTAGGGCGAAAGAGGACATGTCGTGCTTCGTGGCCCTCAGCTTGATGCAGCGGATTCTCCTCTGAACGTCCAGGTCCGAGACCGGGTACAGGGAGAGGTGAATCACTCCATCTGCAAGGTAGGCCTCGTCCGCCTCCCTTCGGGGATCGAACATGTTTCCCATGCTCTCTGAGATGATGAAGGTCGTTGCACCCAGGTCCTTCAACCACTCGAAGAGGTAGAAAAGCTCCGTCCTCCTCACGTCGAAGTCGGCCATGGTCTCCAAGACGTTGAGGGAATCGATGACCAGGAATTCGTACGGATCGGACTCCATCAGGTTCTTCAGATAGCTCTTGAAGAGGGTGATCCAGGAGCCCTCGGCTTTGATGAAGGACAGGTTCTTCCGGAGGGCAGCCATGTCGAAGACGGATATGCTCTTGTACGCCTTGGGGTCCCGCATCCCCATGGCCTCCAGGTGCTCCACCAGAGAAGCCTTGCTCTGTTCCAGTGTGAGGTAAAGGCCCTTGGAACCCGAGTGGAGCGCGTTTCGATAGAGGATGCTGAAGCCTAGGGATGACTTCAGGGTGCCCGGTGCGCCGGTGATGAGCACTATGTGGCCCTCTGGAACGCCGCCCTCAAGGGTCTCATCGAAGGCCTTCACATAGGTCTTCTTTCTGGCTCGGACCACGAGCTTCCCTCATCAGGTTCTCTTACTTACTCTCTAAAAGGATATCGAGGCGGTTACGGATTGTGATAACATATCCAGGCTTCTAGAGAGGCACCCTCCTCATTCTCGTTGGAACTTGGACGGACTCCTTCCGGTGTAGGGGGCTCCTCTCTGCCGCCCTGCGGATACTGGGAGCCAAGGCTTCCAGGTAGATGCGAATCATCTCATCATTCTTTCCTATCCATTCAGCCAGCATGACGATGGGCATCATGATCGTGATGAAGGGATAGTACTGCTCTGGATCTGGGAAGTCCCTAAGGGCCCTCTCAAGGCCCGTGGATGCGAGTTTCGCGAGCCTCTCCAGGTGATCCTCATAATCCTCGATGCTGAGCTCTGGGTCGTACCCCTTCGTGCTGTTCAGGGGAAGGACATCCTTCTCTCTCATGGCGATCAGAGAGAGGTTGACTATGCCGTTTCGCAGGTCCTCATGGACGTTGACGATGTTGTTCAGGAACACAATTACTATGTCGTAGTAGTACCAGCCTCTCAGAAAGTTCTCGATGCTCTCCATCTTGAGTTTCTTGTCCAAGAAAGAGATGTCGACGAGATTGTACCTGGTTCCTCCGCTGACATAGTTGGCGAGCCGTTCGTACCATGGCAGGCTGCGCTCGGGGGTGTAGAGACCTCTGGAGATGCTCGCGACCTGACCCAGATCAAAGTGATTCTCCTTCTGGAACATCGTCAGGGCTTGTCCCAGAGCCACCCTCTCGTCCAGCGTCTCCATATGATAGAAGAGATCGCTTCCGTGAGGGGACATGGTGAACAAGAGGTTGAAGTTGTACGATATGGCTGAGACAAGGTCGAAGAGACGCAACTGCTCCTGCCGTAGATTCGAGACGAGCCTCTTCATGAATACATTGGAGTCCAGTCGCGGGTCCGTCATGGAGGAGAGGACGAGATGGTAGAGGTCCTTCGCCTCCAAGTAGGTATACTCGCCCTTGTCTATGAGGTCATCAAGGATCCCTGTCTGGCATTTGTAGAGAACCTTGGCGGTCATCGACCTCTTCAGATTCTCCGGGCTCATCCAACGGTAGTATTTCTGGGAGATCATGCAGGCCCCGGAGGCGAACCTCAGAGTTTGGGGATAATTCCAGGCGAGGTTAGTCTCTTCAATGAGGGCGCCGTCAGTATAGTCCGTGGGACGAAGACTGATGGGGAGGGGCCCTCCCTCACTCACCAGCATCGTCAGCTGCTGGCCGGTCCGGGAGATGTGCTGCTTGAAGGCCTCCTCGTCAACACCAAAATCGAACTCCTTCAGGAGTCCGATGGCGTAGCCTCCAAGCTTGGAAACGTTGCTGCGCAAAAGACCAACGTCCGCTGGACTTATGGCCACCTCTCTTTTGAGCATTGTCCTCCTGCTACAGAATCAGAGCTACGTGGCCAGAACCTTGTATAAGAATTCGGTCAAAAAAATCACTGGTGATTATCAACAGTGAATATACCTACTTAATACGCGTGTTGATAATAGCATGTCAATCTATTTTATATCGTCATACGTGTCAATAGGTTCAAAGAGGCGGTAACCATCCTCGAATACTTGGGGGCCACCACGGCCATTTTCCTATCAATTGTCATAGTGGTGGCCATCCTGAGGCAGAGAACAGGGAAGACTTTTCAGAAAATGCTCCTCGTAGTAGCGGCCATCCTTCTCTCCGCCGCCGTGGCTTCGAACATCGCCATCACCACCATACTTCGACCCGAAAGCCCCGGCAGTTTCATCGTTCTCAGCAAGCGGGTCCAAGCCACCTTCGACATCCTATTCGCGGTGGCCATAGGGGCGTTTCTCGTGGTCACGTCCAGTCCGGAGATCAACTCCGCAAGGGACTTTCGTAGGCACATTGTGAAGGACTTCCCCAACTCGTACGTGGTGTACACGTTCATAATGGCGCTGGGCCTCTTTAGCGTCCTGACGACCACCGCAGATGTGCAGACCACGATCGAGGGTGGCTACATCATCCTCTTCCCCCTCTGGTTCGTGGTGATGACGACCATCACCATGTCCACCATCATGATCTACATCCCTTACAAGCTGCTGGGCTACCTTCATAGGGTGAAACCTCCTCGAACTGTCGTCCATGACACCTACCTGATCATGCTGGGCTTGGAGGGCTACACCGTTACGGAGTTTCTCACCGAAGTGGCCTTTCCAAATCTGGGCTTCGACTTCAGGATAAGCGGTTTCCTTCTGGAGGTTATCCTAATAGGCCTCGTGGCCTTCGCCGTCAGAGAGAAGCTGTTCCTGCAAGAACTCCTCTCCCCACTGCCGGAGGCTCACCTGGAAACGGCACGGACGTTCCACCTAGAGGAGGGCTATAGCTATATCGTTAAAGAGGCCGAGCCGTCCTACACCCTAGAGGTTTTCAAGGACCTGGTCACCCATGGAGTGAGGGGACTGTTCATAACACGACAACAGCCCGAGAGGATTGCTGAGGCCCACGGTCTGGAGAAGACGCCCATCCTTTGGCTCAGCAGGGTAGTATCTAATCCAAACTGCGTTCGGCCCACACCGCCTGAAAATGTCGCCATGACCATCGATCACTTCTTGGAGATTAGCCCCAGGAGTGTTGTTCTGTTAGACGGCGTGGAGTATCTCATTTCCCACAACGACTTTCCCTCAATCCTAACGCTCCTGCATGATCTGAACGAGAAAGTGGCCGTCACCGCCTCTATCCTGCTGCTCCCGGTGGATCCCCAGGCCTTCGACGAGAAGGAGTACACTCTGTTGAAAAGGGACATTAGAGTGCTGGAAGGCGATATGGAGGATCTGACCCCCGCCCGCATGGAGATTGCGTCTGGCCCTCACCCCAACGAGTAGTGGAAGGGTAGGAGGGACCATTTATATGGACGAAGTCCCTATTTCAAAGAGAACCCGCAATCAAAGAAGAGGAGAAGCGTAGATGGATGAGCTTGAGCGGATCAGAGCGAGGAAGATGAAGGAGCTTGTGGGGAGATCGAAGGAGAGGCCCGGGGATAACCCTCTGGCAGAACCCTTTGATATCACCGATGGCAGCTTCGATGAGCAGCTCTCCAAACACGAGCTTCTTTTCGTCGATTTCTGGGCCCCATGGTGTGGCCCTTGCAAGATGGTCGCCCCCATCGTCCGTCAGCTTGCGAGGGAGTACGCCGGGAAGGTGGCCTTCGGCAAACTCAACACCGACGAGAACCCGAAGACGTCCATGAAGTTCAGGGTTATGTCCATTCCGACCCTAATGCTGTTCAGGCAGGGCAAACCCGTGGACATCATCGTGGGTGCGGCCCCAAGGCCTAAGGTTGAGGCGATGATTAGGAAGCACCTTACCTAGGCTGCCCTTTGGTTTCCACGATGTCGGCGACTCTTTCGACGATCTCCTTGAAGGCCCTCGTCGTCTCAGAGTCCGGGTGGGCCAACACGAAGGGCTCTCCAGCATCACCACCGAGGACAACGTTGGCATCCAGAGGGACGCTTCCGAGGAAATTGATCCCCAGGTCCTCGGCGGCCTTCTTTCCTCCTCCCTTCTTAAAGATGTCTATGTGATGCCCACACTCCGGACAGTTGAACCCGCTCATGTTCTCGACGATGCCGATTATGGGCATGTTGAGGGTCCTGGCGAAGGAGATGGCCTTTCGAACGTCCAGGAGGGCGACGTCCTGCGGTGTGGTGACGATGACAGCCCCATCGGCATCAGGAATGTTTTGAGCGATGCTGAGGGGCTCATCGCTCGTCCCCGGGGGAAGGTCCACCAAGATGTAGTCCAGGTCCCCCCAATGGACGTCGCCAAGCATCTGGTTGATGGCCTTCATCTTCAGAGGGCCCCTCCAGATCACGGCCCTGTCCTTCTCTCCGGAGAAATAGGCCATGGATATTACCTTCACGCCGTTGTGGGCAACAGCAGGCTCGATTCCGTTCTCACTGGCGTACAGCTTCACATCCTCGATGCCCATTATCTTGGGGATGTCGGGACCCGTGATGTCCACGTCCACAACACCCACCTTCCTGTCCTTGGCAAGGGCTACGGCCAAGTTCACAGCAACAGTACTCTTTCCCACGCCACCCTTGCCGCTCATGACGATGAGCTTGTGCTTGACCCGCTCCATGTTTTTCGCTATCTTCGTCCTCTCTTCCCACATCCTGAGCATGTGAGGAGGGATTCCCTCGGAGGATCCTTCCTGGGGCCCTTGCATTGCCACTACCATGCTCAGAAGGTCCGCAGTATTAAAAGGGGTTTTGCCCTGGGCGCCCTCCATAAGGTTTTATAGGCATCCTCGAATGGTAAAGGTCGAGCGGGGGTGACACTCTGAAAGTTGAGGATCTCAGAAGAGTTGCCATCATCGGTGCCGGGGAGATGGGGCATGGCCTCGCGGAACTGTGTTCTCTTCACGGTTTCGATGTGAGCATGCACGACATCAAGGAGGAGTTCATCAGACGCGGCTTGGAGCGGATTCAGTGGAGCTTGAACAAGCTGGAGGAGAAAGGGAAGCTCAAGGAGAAGTCGAAGGACATCCTGGGCCGAATCAAGACCACCACAGACCTGAAGGAAGCCGTGAAGGACGCGGACTTCGTCATCGAGGCCATCCCGGAGGACATGGAGCTCAAGAAAGAGGTCTTCAAGAAGCTTGACGGGTACGCCCCGGCCCACGCATTCCTGGCCAGCAACACCTCTGGCCTCAGCATCACTGCCATGGGCAAGGTCACCAAGCGACCGGAGAAGGTCGTCGGTATGCACTTCTTCAACCCGCCCATCATCATGGAACTGGTAGAGGTGGTTAAGGGGGAGGAGACTGGAGAGGAGGCCTTGGAGCTGACCCAGGCACTCTCGAGAAAGCTTGGAAAGACGCCGATCCTCTGTCGCAAGGACGTCCCCGGCTTCATCACCACCCGCATCATCTTCCACTACATGAACGAGGCAGGGTGGATCCGGCACGAGGAAGGTGTGGCTAAGGAGGCCATAGACGCTGCCATGAAGTTCAAGGTTGGGTTCCCCATGGGACCCTTCGAGCTGGCGGACCAGGTGGGCATCGACCTCATGGTCTTCGCCCAAGAGAAGCAGGGCCTGCCAGTCCCGCCCCCCTTCAAGGAGATGGTGAAGAAGGGGAGGCTGGGACGCAAGAGAGAGCATGGCTTCTATGACTATCGGAAAGGGGGCAAACCCAGCATCCGACCCGAGGACGGTAAGGACTTCGAGCCTCTTCGGATCCTTGCCCCCACGATGAATGAGGCGGCGCAGCTGGTGGAGATGGGTGTAGCGCCGCCGGATGAGATCGACCTGGCCATGAGGCTGGGCACCGCGTTCCCTAAAGGCCCCCTAGCTCTCGCCGACGATATTGGCATCGACAGGGTGGTCGCGGAGCTGAAGGGCTCCAAGAGGCATGAGCCTGCAGGGATCCTGCTCAAGATGGTGGAGGAGCGGAAGCTCGGCGTGAAGAGCGGGACAGGTTTCTACAGCTACGAAGCGAAGGAGGCTGTGGAGTATAAGGCCATCGAGGTGCGGAAGGACAAGGAGAACATGAGGGCCACCTTGGTCCTGAGCAGGCCGGAAAGGCTCAACACTTTGACGCCGGAGATGGTGGAAGAGATATCGACTGCCCTGGGAAGCCTTGAGGAGGACCCGGAGGTGCGGTGTCTCATCATGAGGGGAGCCGGGGAAAAGGCCTTCTGTGCCGGGGCCGACGTAACTGCCTTCACGGGGGTAGACAAGGCCCACAAGGCCTGGAGCTTCACCAAGCGGACCCATCAGGTCTTCAAGCAGCTTGAGGATTTCCCCAAGCCTACGATTGCTGCCATCCGGGGCTACGCCTTCGGGGGTGGTCTGGAGCTGGCCATAGCCTGCGACTTCCGAATTGCGACGGAGGGATCTACCCTCGGGCTCACGGAGACCTCCCTGGGCCTCATCCCGGGAGCCGGTGGGACTCAGAGACTCACAAGGCTCCTAGGCCTCGGGAGAGCAAAGGAGATGGTGTTCCTGGCCAAGCGCATCAAGGGGAAGGTGGCTGAGGGCATCGGCCTCGTCAACCAGGCGGTCAACGACGAAGCCTTCGAGGGGGCGGTGGATGAACTTTCCAAGAAGCTTGCTAAGGGCCCACCCATCGCTTATCGATTGGCCAAGGTACTGCTCAACTACAGCTCTCTAAGCACTGGCGATGCAGGCCTGGACATGGAAGCCCTGGCTTTCAGTGTCGTGACCTCCACCGAGGACCTCTTCGAGGGGCTGTCAGCCTTCCTGAGCAAGAAGGAGCCAGAGTTCAAGGGGAAGTAGTCAGGCGTAGAGGGCATCGATCTCTTCCTTGAAGTTGGCCTCTATGACGTCTCTCCTCTTCTTCAGGGTGGGGGTAATCTCATCTCTGTCCTGACTGAAAGCCCTGTGGAGAACAATGAACTTCTTGATCTTCTCGTGATAGTCGAGGTTTGTGTTGACCTCTTCGACCAACTTTTCGAAAAGCGACGCGACTTCTCCTCTTGAGATAAGCCACCGTTTCAGACCGACGACCTTCTCTTCACCCACGGGGTCGACACCGTAAATGAGGTCCCCCTCCCCTAGGGTTACTCCACCGGACCTCAGCAGCTCTGCAAGCTTCTCAAACTGGGGCTGGATCAGAGCCGCCGTGAATTTTCTGTTGTCTCCAATGAGCATGCAGTCCTCTATCCAGGGGTGAGAGCGGAGGGCTTCCTCAATAGGCCTGGGGGCCACCTTCTTTCCGGTGGACAGGGCCAGAATCTGCTTCTTACGCCCGAGGATCCGGAGGTATCCATCCTCGTCAAACTCCCCCAGGTCTCCCGAACGGAACCAGCCATCCTCGGTGAAGGCCTCTTTGGTCTCCTCCGGCATGTTGTTGTAGCCCAGAAAGACATTGGGTCCCCGGATGAGTATCTCACCGTCCTCAGCGAGGGTCTCGTACACCCCGGGTATGGGAGGCCCCACCGTCCCCGGTTTTATTCTGGTAGGAGGGTTGAAATTAGCGGGAGTCGCGGTCTCCGTCAGCCCGTAGCCCTCCAGCACGCAAATACCCATGCCGTTGAAGAGGTATGCAAGGCGAGGGGGGAGGGCACTGGCCCCTGACATGGCGTACCTCAACTTTCCTCCCAGACGCTCCCTTATCTTCCCATAGACCAGCCTGTCCGCCAGCCTGTGCCTCATCCTGAGAGAGAGGGAGGGTCTCCTTCCGGCGCTCGTCACCTGGCTGAACTCTAGTGCTGTCCGCTCGGCCCGCTGGTAGATCATCCTCCTCAAGGGAGTCTGCCTTTCCACCTCCTCCAAGATTCTCTTGTATACCCTCTCGTACAGTCGGGGCACGGCTGCCATGTGCTCTGGCCTGACCTTCAGCAGGTCCTCAGCTAGAGTCCTGGGAGTGGAAAAGGCCACACAACCTCCGATCATCAGCATTCCGAGGCAGACGAGCCTCTGGTAGATGTGAGCCATTGGGAGAAAAGCGATGACAGTCTGACCGGGCTGAGCCCCGAGAACCTGCAGCCCTGAGAGGGCGGCCGAGGCGATGTTCCAGTGAGTTAGCAACGCTCCTTTAGGAATGCCGGTGGTCCCCGATGTGTATATCATGCTGGCCACATCTGAGGGGATAGCTGTCGACAAGATCTGGCCCAGGACGTCAAGCTCGCCCCGCTTTGGCCCCCGCTCGAGGAGGGACCTCAGGGTTCGATGGTCGCTGCCCTTATCGAAGAGGATAACCTCCCTCCCCTTCGCAAGCTGCGGCAGCTCTGTGAACTTCTCGAGCTGATCCTCCCCCTCGAGGAACAGGACCTTAGCCGCTGAGTCCTCCAGCTGGTGCCTCAAGAGATGTGCTGGTAGGGTCGGGAAGGCTGTGACAGTGACGCCCCCAGCATAGAGAATGGCCAGGTCCGCCAGAAGCCACTCGTACCGGGTATCTGCCATGACAAGGACCCTGTCGCCCTTCCCCACTCCCATGGAGACCAAGGCGGCTGCCACGGCGTCGACATGAGACCTGAGGTCGCGATAGGTGACGTCTGAGTAGCGACCTTGGGAGGGGTAACGGATTGCCAGGCCATCGGGGAAGGCTTCAAAGGATTGTGCTATGGCGTGGAGGAGAGTCGTCTCTTGGGCTCTTAGGGGTTCACCCTCGTAAACCTTCACGGCGCAGAGGATGCCAAGAACCGATAATGAAGGTTGTCATCCCTGGATGCCTACGATCCCCCTGGTGGCCAGCTTCCCGATTTCAGCTTCTCCCACTCCCGCCCTTCTCAGTATCTCCTTCGTGTGTTGGCCAAGGCCTGGAGGCCCACCACACCTTTTTGGACCGGGCGGGAACCACTTCCCCGGATGTGTGAGTGTTGTGAAGGTTCCCTCAGGAAGGCCCAAATCCTGCAGCAAACCCCTCTCCCTGAGATGGCGGTCCTGCAAGGCCTGGCTAACAGTCAGCACCGGCGCGTACGGGACTTCCTCCCCTTCGAATACACGGTTCCACTCTTCCAGGGTCTTCCTCCGGAAGATTCCTTCAAGATTCCCTTTGACAGCCTCGCCCTCATCACCAACCACCATGTGTCTCCCCTTCAGGTCGGGACGTTCCACGAGATCGCAGAACCTGTGCCAGAACTTCTCCTCGATGGCAGCCAATGTTAGGAAATGACCGTCTGAGGTCTCGTAGATATTGTAGAAGGGGAACAGGCCGGTTAGGAACGTCTTGGAGGAGCGAGGATCGCCCCCAGCAAGGGCCTCCGCCAGGTTCATAAGGTTCATCTGAAACGATGCGTCGAAGATGGAAACGTCCAAGAAGGAGCCTCTCCCCGTTCTCTCCCTCAGGAGGAGAGCAGAGAGAATGGCGCAGGCCGCCAGTATTCCAGAGGCCATGTCGGCCACGGGCACCGCGGGGAGTACTGGCCTCCCACCTAGGGAGTTCATGTGGAGGAGGCCGGAGAGGGCGTTGAAGTTCAAATCGTGGCCCGGACGGTCTTTGTAGGGTCCATCGGCTCCATAACCTGAAAACGAGCAGTAGACAATGTCCTCCCTACGGGCTCTAGTGTCCTCATAGCCTATGCCGAGCCTATCAGCGACCCCGGGACGGAACTGCTCCACCAGCACATCAGCCTTCGGAACCAAGCGGTGGAACAGCTCCCTCCCCTCCCTCTCTTTGAGGTTTATGGCGACACTCTTCTTGCCCTGATTGACCAGCAGGAAGGAGTAGCTCACGTTGTCAACGGTCGGTGGCGCGTACCTCATGTAGTCGCCGACGGTGGGTTCCTCCACCTTGATCACCTCGGCCCCCAGGTCGGCAAGCAGCTGGGTCGCCAGGCCTCCAGGTAGGAGCCGCGTCAGGTCGAGGACCGTCATGCCCTCCATAGGAACCTTCATGCAAGCACCACCCCGCCATGCTGCCCTTCGTATTTTACCATGAAGGTTCTGGGCCGCCTCCAAAGCTCTCGTCGGGAAGCCTTAATAAGCGAGGGGGTCAATACAACGGCCGGTGTCTTGTCATGCTTGACAGCGTGATCGTGGGCGCAGTCAGGACGCCCGTAGGCAGGAAGAATGGTTCTCTAAAGGACGTACGGGCCGACGACCTGGCGGCTTTGGTTATCAGAGAGGTCATCGAGAGGACAGGGGTCGATCCTGCGACCGTGGAAGATGTAGTCTTTGGCTGCAACACGCAGATAGAAGAGCAGGGGTTGAACGTTACCCGGATAGCCGTCCTCACGGCCGGACTGCCGGAGTCGATAGCGGGAACAACCGTGAACCGACAGTGTGGGTCTAGCCTGCAGGCATGCAACATTGCAGCCATGGCCGTCGCTACAGGCCAGTCGGACATCGTCATAGGCGGTGGTGTGGAGAGCATGACCAGGGTCCCCATGGGCAGCGATGCGGGTGTCTTCAACGAGAAGCTCGTTGCTAGGTACGACCTCGTCCCCCAGGGCATCTCCGCTGAACTCATAGCCGATAAGTGGGACCTGAAGAGGGAGGAGCTGGACGAGTACTCCTTCATGAGTCACAGAAAGGCGATTGCTGCCATTGATGCTGGCAGATTCAAAGACGAGACGATTCCTGTGCCTGTCAAGGATGAGTCTGGGAAAGAGATCCTTTTCAGTGTGGACGAGCACCCACGCCGCGACACGTCATTGGAGAAGCTGGCGCAGTTGCGGGCCGCCTTCAAGCCTGACGGCAAGGTCACCGCCGGTAACTCCTCTGGCATCAACGACGGTGCCGCTGCCATAATGTTTACAACCAAGGAGAAGGCCAGGGAGCTGGGGCTGGAGCCGATGGCCACTGTCAGGACCATGGCCGTGGCGGGCGTGGACCCCGTTATTATGCTCACCGGCCCCATTCCCGCCAGCAGGAAGGCCCTGAAGAAGGCGGAACTCGCCATGAAGGACATCGACCTGGTGGAACTAAATGAGGCCTTCGCCTCCGTACCCCTCGCTTGCGGGCGGGAGCTGAACATCGACTTCGAGAAGATGAATCCCAACGGTGGTGCCATCGCTCTCGGGCACCCTCTAGGGGCCAGCGGTGCACGGATTCTGACGACTCTCCTCTACGAGATGGAGAGGAGGGATAGCAGGTGGGGCCTGGCAACGCTCTGCATAGGCTTTGGACAAGGAATCACGACCATAGTCGAGCGAGAAGTGGCTGCGTGACAGACGCCGAAAGGTTCCCCTGAGCGATCCACCTCGGGTGTCACTCAGGAGTCTGGTCCTTCCATAGGATTCTAGAGCTCCCCAACTTCCTCCCTGGAGATGACGAGTCTCTGAATCTCTGAGGTACCCTCCCAGATTTGGAAGACCTTCGCATCCCGCATCCATTTCTCAACCGGGTAGTCCTTCATGTAGCCGGAGCCGCCAACAATCTGTACTGCGTCCGTCGTCACCTGCATGGCCATGTCTGCGGAATAGAGCTTCGCCATGGCTGCCTCCTTGTTGGCCGGCAAGTCCTGGTCAGCTAGCCACGCAGCTCTCCAGACGAGGAGGCGTGCGGCCTCGATGGCGGTCTTCATGTCAGCGAGCATGAAGGCGATGCCCTGGTGCATGGCTATGGGCTTCCCGAAGGCCTTCCTGGTACGGGCGTAGTCCAAGGAGAACTCGTAGGCGGCCCGGGCCACCCCGATCGCCCCTGAAGCCACCACCGGCCTCGACTTCTCCAAAGTCTTCATGGCCCCCATCCAAGAGACCTTCTCCCCACCCAAGAGGTTCTCGTCAGGCACCCGACAGTCCTCGAGGATTACTTCCGCGGTGTGGGAGGCCCGAATGCCCATCTTGTCCTCCACCTTCCCCTGCTTGAGGCCCGGGTTCCCCTCTTCGACCACGAAGGCTCTGATGCCGAAGTACCCGAGGGACTTATCAATCGTGGCGAAGACCACGTGGAGGTCCGAGATGCCACCGTTGGTGATGAACCTCTTCACTCCGTCAATGACCCACTCATCCCCTTCCTTTACCGCCTTAGTGGTAATGTTTCTGACATCTGAGCCGGCTTCTGGCTCCGTCAAGCAGAAAGCCCCCAACCTGGGCTCTGGCTCGGTGAACCGCGGCAGGAACCGCTTCTTCTGCTCCTCCGTGCCCATGTACAGTATGGGCAATACAGCCAGGCCCCCGCCGATCAGAGCGGTGGAGATACCCGCGCAGCCCCAGTTCAGCTCTTCCATCACCAAGACCCAGGACAGCGTGCTGGTCATACCGCCTCCGCCATACTCCTCGGGAATGAAGGCGGTGTCGAGTCCGAGCTTGTGGGCCTTCTGCACCACTTCCCACGGAATCTTGGCCTCTCGATCGCAATCAGCGGCTATGGGCCTCAGCTCCTTCTCTGCGAACTCGTGGGCCGTCTTCTGAAGCAGCTTCTGCTCCTCGGTAAGGGCAAAATCTACCATCTTGACATGCCTCCTTCTGCTGGCCGCTCAAGGGTTGCGCCGCTACAAAAGGTTTCTCTCCCCAGCTATTGGTGGATGGAAAATACAGTGCACAGTAAACTGGATGCTCGTGCCAAGGGCACGACGCAGAGGCCTCGCGGCCTCGGCCTCCACCATAGGTCGTCAGAACTCCTTGGGTATCTCCCGCAGCACGGCGGTCAAGCGGCCGAGCTGGCCCATCATGGCCATGATCTTGGACAAGGAGCCTTTGAACTTGATCTTGCCCATCATTACCATGGTCTGAAGGTCTGCCTCCCCCTGAGCGGTCTTCTGCCACGCAGCGTAGTTACCCTCGAACTTGAAGTCCGCGGGCTCATCTGTTGGCACCTCTCGGACCTCGACGGTCCCATCCTGAATGTCCAGCAATGCGGAGAAGTCGCGATCCGTGCATGTGGCCACGATCTTCGTGGTCAATCCGCCGCTCTTCTTCTTCCACTCTTCATCGCCATTCAATCTGGTTGACAAATCCTCGAAGAACTCCTTCGTGAAGAACTGCGCCATGGCAAGCCTCCGACTTTCCGAAGGCCCCCTACTATAGAGATATTGCGGTCTTAGCCAGAGGCCATGTCAAGAATCTGCACTGGATGTACACAGCTCATGGGGATGCCTTCACGCTTCATGCCCCATGCCATCCATAGCAGGCACCCGGGGTTCCCCGTGGCCACGGTGTCAGCCCCCGATGCCCTGATGTCAGCGAGCTTCCTTCGAAGGAGCTGCAAAGCCATCTCCCTCTGGGTGAACATGTAGGTTCCGGCACTGCCACAGCACCAGTCGGGCTCCTTGAGGCTGACCAGCTTCAAGCCCGGGATCCTACCCAGCAGCTCCCGGGGCTCGTCCCTGATCCCTTGCCCGTGGAGGAGGTGACAGGGATCGTCGTAAGCTACCTTCATCGAAAGTTGCTTGAGTCCATCCAAGGGACCCAGCCAGTGTAGGAGTTCTGACACATCACGGACCCTCTCACTGAATCTCCGGGCTCTCTCCTCCCACTCGGCCTCCCCCGGGAAGAGCTGAGGGTACTCCTTCATGTGGGCTCCACAACCAGCGGAGTTCGTGACGTAGACGTCGGCCCCTGAGGCCTCAAAGGCGGCGATGTTCCTCATCGCCAAGCGGCGGGAGTCCTCCAGGCGTCCGGCGTGGGCGTGAAGGGCACCACAACACTCCTGACGCGCCGGGACAACGACGTCGCATCCGTGACGCTTCAGCACCCGGACAGTAGCGTCGTTCACATCCGTGAGGAACACTCTCATCATGCAACACACCATCAGGGCCACCGTGACCTTCCTCTCGCCCTCGGCATCGTAGCTTCGCCCCAGATTCTCCTGGGGACGAGCTGGCAGAGCCCCGAGGATGTCAAGGGCCTTGAGGGCATCATCAGAGACCAGAAACCGGCTCAGGAGCGAATCAATGGGGCCTCGCAGGGGGGAGCTCTGATACACACCCAGGAGCCTCCCGAGGGCCACTATACGGGACTTTCTGGGGAGAATATGGCGGTAGAGTAGGTCCGGCAGGAAGCCGGAGTTCCTGGACATCTGCCCCAATAGGGATCGGCCTTGTTCCAGAATGCGCCCGAAGGACACGCCAGAGGGACAGGCCGTCTCGCAGGCCCTGCATCCCAGGCAGAGGTCCAGGTGGAGGGCCAGCCGCTCCGTCACCGCAGCTCTCCTGTCCTCCAGGGCACGGACGAGATAGACTCGGCCCCGAGGAGAATCCATCTCAACCCCGAGTTCCCTGTAGGTGGGGCAGAAGGGCAGGCAGAGGCCGCAGTGGGTGCACTCCATCAGCTTCTCATAGGGGAGGAAGGTCTGCAGCGCTCGTGACCCCATTAGAGTCCCCCCATGAAGCGCCCTGGATTCAGAATCCCGACGGGATCGAACTCGGCCTTCAAGCGGGCCATGATGTTGAAGTGGGGCGGGGCAGGACCCCACACGTCTAGACCCATCTTCACTTTGGGAGGAGCCTTCTCCAGGAGGAGGTGTCCGCCGAGGGGCACGATGAGCTCGGTCAAATCGTGGAAGACAGCTTTGACGACAGCGTCCTCTGGAGCTTGAGGAAGGCCTGCGAGGATTATGCCGAGGCCTGGATGCGATATCAACTCGAGTCCAGGGCCAAGGGCCTTGGAAGTCTCCAAGAGACCATCAAGAAATGCGTCCGTGGCAGCGGGAGGTACGGTTCCCCTGTATATCAGATTCCAGCGTGATGCCGGTATGTTTGCAGCGGCCTCTAACAGCCCCCGAGACTCCTCACCGTGCCGAACGAAACTGCCCTCAGAGCCCCTGAGCTTCGCCACCTCCTGAGCTGCCCTGACCTGCCTCCTCACAACCTCCTTCAGCTCCCCAAACTCCACCAGCAGATGGTAGGGCTGGGGTTCAAATTTCAAGGAGCTTGCCGCAGCGTTATTGAGGATCGTGAGGCCCGTCGGCTCCAGGCCAGATTCTTCTATGTCCCTCCCGGCCCTGAGGGCATCATCTAAGGTGGGAAAGGTGAAGGCAAGGGTCGCCATCGCTTCCGGTAAAGGCCCGAGCTTGAAGGTGGCCTCGACTATGATTCCCAGACTGCCCAGGGAGCCGATGTAGAGCTTGGACATGTCGTACCCAGTCACATTCTTGACAACCCTGCCACCCGCCCTCGTTATGGTCCCGTCAGCGAGGACGACAACCATTCCCAGGACGGAGTCCCGCGGAAGCCCCAATGACTGGGCCCTCGGTCCAAAGGAGTTGGCGGCCAAAGCCCCACCCACGGTAGCGTCTCCAGGCAGTGGAGGCTCTAGGGGAAGGTACTGATCGTGTCTGGCCAGCAGCCTGTTGGCCTCCGCGACGACCATCCCTGCTGGCAAAGTGGCAACCAAGTCCTCAGCAGAATGCTCGAAGCCTTCCCTCACACCAGACAGGTGGAGAAGAAGATTGGCCTTCCTGGGGCGATTCCCGATGTGAATGGCAGTGCCGCCGCCCTTGGGAATAACAGCGAGTCCCTCTTCAGAGGCGAACGAGAGGATGGAGGACAGCTCCTGAACGCTCCGAGGAGTTGCCTCCGCAGCTGGCATCAGACCCTCGATCTCTTCCTCGGCGACTCGGACATCGGCAGGGTCCTCCACCCTTGAGCGAAGCCCTTCCATCCAGCCTTTTCCTCGGGCCATGGACGACTACCTCGTCACCCTCTCCAGGCCCGCGGGAACCCTCAAGAAGGGCATCTCAAGCTTCTCTCGCCCGGGGAAGATCTTGCCAGGATTGCAGAGACCTGCGGGGTCGAGGGCCCTCTTGACCCTTTTCATGGCCTCCAGGTCCTCCTCGGAGTACACGAGGCCCATCAGGTCCAACTTCTCAATGCCGATGCCATGCTCGCCACTGATGGTCCCCCCAGCTTCCACACAGCTCTGGAGGATCTCACGAGAGGCATCAAGCGCCCGGTGGAGCTGGTCCCGGTCGCGCTCATCAAAGAGGATGATGGGGTGCAAGTTTCCGTCCCCAGCGTGAAAGACGTTTGCGATGGTAAGCCCGTGGCGACGGCCGATCTCATAGACCTTCGGGAGCACCTCGGGCAGCCTGCTTCGGGGAATGACACCATCCAGGGTGTAGTAGCTCCTGCTGACCCGTCCGAAGGCCCCAAAAGCCCTCTTGCGACCCTGCCAGAGGAGGGTTCTCTCCTCCTCTGTATCCGCCGTCTTGACCATCCTCGACCCGGTCTTCTGACAGATGTCTAGAATCAGCGCGGCCCTCCTCTCCACCCCCTCCTTGAGGCCGTCGACATCCATCAGGAGTACCGCTTCAGCATCCTTGGGATAACCGGCGTGGATATAGTCCTCTACCACCCCGAGGGTGATGCGGTCCATCATCTCCACAGTGGCTGGGATGATGCCCCTCGCGATGATTGTTGACACAGCTTCCGTCGCCTGCTCCAGGGAGTCATAGACAGCCAGAATCGTAATCACGGCCTCCGGGAGCCTCGTCAGACGGACGACCACCTGGGTGACTATTCCCAGGGTGCCTTCGGAGCCCACCAGGAGACCCACTAGGTCCAGCCCCGGGCTCATCTCTGACTTACCCCCCAGGAAGACCACCTCGCCGTCGGGAAGGACCACTTCCAGGCCGAGGACGTGGTTGGTGGTCACGCCATACTTGAGAGTGTGAGGCCCTCCTGCGTTCTCTGCCACATTGCCGCCCAGAGTGCAGGACTGCTGGCTGGAGGGATCTGGGGCGAAGTGAAGGCCCAGGGGCCGAAGTGCGTCATTCAGCTGCTGGTTCACGACTCCCGGCTGCACCACGGCCCGCAGGTTGGCCTGGTCCACCTCCAAGATGCGGCTCATCTTCACCAGGGATATGAGCAGGCCCCCTTCCAAGGGGAGGGCTCCCCCGCTGAGGCCAGTTCCCGCCCCGCGAGCCACAATGGGCACCTTCAGTCTGCTGGCCAGGCGGACAATGGACCGGACCTCCTCCGTCGACTCGGGGAGGACCACCACATCGGGAAGGGCCTTGTTGATAGTGAGGCCGTCGCAGTCGTAGACAAGGAGTTCTTCGAAATCAGCAATGACATCTCCCGGGCCCACAATGCGGACCAGCTCCTCCCTGAGGCCCTTCCTGTCCAACCGGATACCTCGGAGGATACACTAGGCCTGCGGGCAATAAATAGGCAACGGGCTTGGCGACTTCCAGACCACCGCCCCACCGATGAGCCATCCCATGAAACCCGAGAGGGCATACAGGATGCCATAGGCGGGGAAGGCAAAGGGGGCCACGACGGCGAAGGCCAGGGAGAAGAGGATCGCTGCGGCCCACACCAGCAGCATGTTGTAGGAGCCCTTGGGCACCACTCTTAGGTAGAGGCGGAGGAATACGAAGGCGGTGCCCAGGGCCATGATTAGCTTCTCGCTTATCAGGATGGGGTCAGCCTCGGCTCCCTCCGGGTTTATGAAACCCCTGTAGGCCAGGTAGAAGCCAAAGCCCATGAAGGTCAACAGAAGGAGAATCCTCGTGGGAAACCAGGCGTTTGTGGGGCCCATCCTCTCCCGAATCTTGAAGAAGGCCAGCGTTGGAGAGGCGACCCTCATGCCGAAGACGACGGCTACGACCGGCGCCAGGTAGATGGGGTCCTGGAAGCTGAACTCAACGAAGGAAAGGCCCAGGGCCACCAGTATGAGGGCGGGAACAGTCATGAGGAAGGTGAGGGCCCAGAGGCCATTCCTCATGAGGCGGAAGAAGAGGGGGGCAAATAGGAGCAGCACGGAGCCTAGGATTAAGAGTATCGCGAATAGGGAGACTAGGTCTTCCTCCGCCATCTCCAGTCCTCTGTCCGAGGGCTTTCGAGGCGTCTAGGCTTTGAAAAGCGTTTGTCTCCCAGTATTCCGGGTGAAAATCAGCGGGGGAAATCAAACCGCTTCAGGGGAAGCGCCATATGACCACGAAGCCCAGGAGCCAGCCGCCCAGGCCCGCCAGTCTGTAGTAGATGTCGTAGTTCGGGAAGGCGTACGGGGCCAAGACTGCCAGCGCGAGGGAGAGGAGGATAGCGGAGACCCATACTGTGGGCTTCTCCTTCAGGGACTCTGGCAATATCTTGGAGAACACACGAATGATGGCGAAGCTCCCGCCGATGGCCATGATGAGCTGCTCGCTCAGAACGGCAGCCGTGGACTGGGGTCCCGTAAAGGCCTGAAACACGTCAACGATGATGCTGTAAACGAGGTACCCGGCATATCCGATGAAGCCAGCCGCCAGCAGTATCTTGATGACTACCCAGAAATTCTTCAGTTCAAACCTGTCCCTGAGGGACCTGTATAGCAGGGTCGGGGAGGCCCCTCTGAGGCCCACGACCAGGGCCACGAAGGGGAGGAAGAAGAGAGGCTCAGTCAGAGCAAGCCATACAACGTAGACTGAGACACCCATCACACCCAAGACGAGGGCAAGGAGGGCATAGAGCTTCCACTTCGTGACCTCTTCCGTCAGCTTGAAGATGAGAGGAGATAGCAGGATTATCAGGGTGCCTGCAATGAGCATTCCCGCAAATAGAAAGGCGAGGATTTCTTCATTGGCCATGAGGTTTGAGTCGAAACCTTGAATCTTGATAAACCTTTGGCTAGCACTTCAAGAGGTGATAACTGAAGGGGCGTTGGGGCTGAGGAGAGGCAAGGAGCGGTCCTTCAGAAATACTCATAGCCAAGGACTCCATCAGATCTCACGAACCTTAGGCCCGCTTCTTTCCCTGCGCTCGTACGAGAAAGTCCTCGGCCTCCTTAACCGGATCATCGCCCACTATGGGAGGGGAGCATTGGGTCCCAACACAGGCATAGACAGCTGGAATCGGTTCCTTCGGGTACTGGGCCTCATCGAAGGCAGGCGTCCCCGGGTCCAGGACCTGTACCACCTTCCGAGGGTCGAAAGGCCTGAGGAGGCCCTTGTGTATCCGCTTCGTCTTCTCGTCTCCCAGATGACCGACCAGCACGAGTCTAAAGGGACCCTCTAAGTGGGCGACCACCGCGAGGGCATAAGAGGAGGCAAAGATGGAATACTTGGTGTACTGGCCGCTGAAGCCTTCAAGAATCCTTCGGGCGGCATCCTCAAACTCCTCGTTTCCTGTCAACTCACGCAGCTTGAGGAGAAGGAGTGCAGCGTGGGCATTCTGCACCAACGGTTTCTGGGGCACCTTCAACAGGCCGACGTCTCCCTCCGCCGCCTGCCTATCCATGAGGAGCCCGTCATCATCCCGGAGGTCCCTGAGCATTCTATCAGCCAGGGCCTCTGACCTCTCCAGGTAGTGGCCATCCCCCACATGCTCGTACGCTTCCAGGAAGGCCTTGGAGAGGTACACGTAGTCCGAAAGCAACCCGCGGACATGGGAACCTCCGTCCCAGTAGTGGTAGAGGCCCCCATCCTCGCCCATAAGGCGCTCCTCCATGGCAAGCAGGCTGGCCACAGCCGCATCCAGGTACGTATCATCCCCAAGGACGGCGCTGGCGAGGAGGTAAGTCGATATGGCTTGCCCGTTCAGGTCAGCATAGAGAGTCCTGTCGATATACGGTGCCTTCGCGCCTGATCTCCCATCCTCCGCGAGCTTGTAGTACTCCTCATCGGCATCCTGACTCCCATAGAAACCTCCTTCGGGACTTCGGAGACTGGCCTCCAGATAACGGAGAACGTCCACCGCCACATCCCTGTACCACTTTTCCCCTGTAAGAGCATGGGCCTGGAGGTAGTTCCTCAGAAGCCCGACGTTCACGTCCAACATCTTCTCGTAGTGGGGCTCGCTCCAATCCCTGGTCACGGAGTAGCGGAAGAAGCCGCCCTCGACGGCGTCGTACATGCCACCGCCAGCCATGGCCCCCAGGGTCTTCTCAACCATCCTCTGGAACTGCCTGTTGCCTGACATCTTGAACTGATACAGGACGAGGTCAATCACGTCCGGCTGGGGAAACTTTGGGGCGCCCCCGAACCCCCCATAGAGTTCGTCGTACTGCTGGAGCACGTTACCCAGAACATCCTCCACCACCTCAAGGTTCAGCGGGCCCTTCGCCTGGTCAACCACGGCCTCCCGGGGCATCTTCCTCTCCTCTGGCTTCCCGCGGGCACTCTCGTAGTAGCCCTTCACCTGCATGAGGGTCCTCTTCATCTGCTCCGGGGGGATGTAAGTGCCACCGGCGATGACGTCCCCTTCAGCGTCCAAGAAGGCTGTGGTGGGATATCCACCGAAGTTGTACCTCTCCCGGATGTCTGGCCTCTTGTCTATGTCGACCCGGATGGCGACGAAACTGTCGTTGATGAGCTTGATTATCTCGTCGTCGGAGTAGCTGGTGTCGTCCATTACGTGGCACCAGTGGCACCACACTGCCGAGAGATCCAGGAGAATCGGTTTCTTTGCCTTTCTGGATTCCTCGAAGGCCTCCTCCTCCCACTCTCGCCAGTGGATGTCTGTGTGCTTCCCCATGTCCGTTCTACGTTGAGGGCTCCATAAGAAGGTTTGGAGGAGGGGATTACCCAGGAGTCGCTAGCCAAATAGAGACCTGGCCGCCTGGGACACGAAGTCCAGGAATGGGAAAGCGAGAACGCCAGTGGCGATCGTCCCCAACGATGCCAGCAAGATAGCGGTACCGAAGGCCTTCGGCACCTTAACAGACTCCTTGGGCCCCTCGAGAACGTACATGTGCTTGATGACCCTGGCATAATAGTAAAGGGAGAGGGCACTGTTCAGGACGCCCGCAACGGCTAGGGATGCCATCCACTCGGATCCGGGTACCTGGGCGGCCCTGATGGCCGACCAGAAGAGTATGAACTTGCTGACGAAACCGCCCAGGGGAGGGATGCCCGCCAGGGAGAGCAGCATGATCATCATGCCGAAGGCCATGAGGGGCATTCTCCTCGCCAGGCCGCTGAAATCATCGAGCTTCTCCCCGATGAGGAGGGCCCCCGTCAGTGCGACGAAGATGAAGGCCCCGCCCTTCATGAAGACGTAGACGAAGAGGTGGTACAACCCCCCGGCCATCGAGAAGCTTGCGATATCAGAGCTGGGATGACTGCCAACGACGACCGCGATGAGAACGTAGCCCGCGTGCCCGATGCTGGAGTATGCCAGCATCCTCTTCACGCTCTTTTGCGGCAGGGCGGCCACGTTACCTACAGTCATGGTGGCAATGGCCAGTATTCCCAGGGCGAAGGCCCACTGCTCCGCAGTTCCGACGAGGGCTATCAGGAACACCCGGAAGAGGGCCACGAATCCCATAATCTTGGACGCGGTGCTCAGGAGGGTTGTGATGGTGGTGGGCGCCCCCTCGTAGACGTCCGGTACCCACATGTGGAAGGGCACCGTCGCCACCTTGAAGCCAAAGCCTGCGATGAGGAGGACGAGGGCCAGGACGACTACGGGCTGGAAGGTGGCGAGGCCGTCGGCCATGGTAACTCTGAGGACTCGCAGGTCTGTGTACGTGCTCGAGAGGCCCTGGGCGCTGCCCACGTGGCTGCCGACGCCGTAGATGAGGGATATGCCGAAAAGGATGAGGGCCGAGCTTACGACGCCTATGATGAAGAACTTCATGGCGGCCTCTGTGGAGCTTCGATCCCGCTTGCGGTAAGCCGCGAGGGCGAAGGTGGCGATGCTGGCCATCTCGAAGGAGAGGTAGAGGACGAAGAGGTCCGTGGCGGCTGCCACGAGCATCATGCCCACCAGAGAGATCAGAAGGAGGCCGTAGTATTCCCCTGGATTCCTGTCGTCCTCCCGCAGGAAGGCCCTGGAGGCCAGGACGATGAGGATGCCGGTCAGAGTGATGGTCAGGAAGAAGAAGAGGGTGAAGGTATTGACCTCCATCATCAGCTCCCTTACCTCCACCTCCACCGGCGTCGTCCAAAGCTCGAGGCCCAACCGAGACAGCAGGCCGAGGCCCGCCATGTCGAGGGCGGGTATGATGGCCAGTATCAGGCCCACGAGGGCGATGTCGGCAAACCTGGCCTTCCTCTTGACGACAAAGGTGAGGGCGATGAGGAGGAAGCCGAAGAAGGCCAGAATGATGACGGGGGACAGGACCAGCCAGTCAGGGTACGGCATCTAGACCACCCCTGCCATGGACTCAAAGAGAACTCTGGTCCAGTCCGAAAACAGGTCCATCAGGGGGGTTGGAAAGACGCCGAAGAGGGCGAAGAGAGCTGCCAGCACACCCAGGGGCACGATCTCGTAGCCGGCGATGTCCTTGAGGGTGCCAAGCTTCTCGTTGAAGGGTCCGTGAACAGCTCGCTGTACGGCAAACAGGTAGTAGGCCGCCGTCAGAACCACCGTCAGGACGGGCACCAAGACCCATAACCCGAAGGCTTCGTAGGTCCCCAGGAACACAGTGAACTCCGCCACGAAACCCACCAATCCTGGAAGCCCTAGGGAGGCCAGGAAGGAGATGATTATGAAACCAGCGAGGAGCGGGACCCTATTCATTATACCGCCTAGCTCGGAGATGTTCCGGGTTCCAAGGCGGTGGCCCACGGATCCGGCCACCATGAAGAGGGCGGCGGATATGAGACCGTGGGCGAACATCTGGTAGATGGCCCCGGTCATGCCCATCACGCCCCTGAACTCCCCAGGGGAGCCGTTGCTGAAGGCGAAGAGGGCCGCACCGATGCCCAGCATCACGATGCCCATGTGGCTGATGCTCGAGTTGGCGATGAGCCTCTTAAGGTCATCCTGAGCGAGACATACCATGGCGCCATAGATGATGCTCACCGTTCCGACAACGGCGAAGACCCAGAAGAGGTCCGAAGAGGCCTGGGGCAGCATCTGCACGTTGACCCTTATGAGCCCATAACCGCCCATCTTCAGGAGGACACCGGCCAGGAGGACGGAGCCCGCCGTCGGGGCCTCCACGTGAGCGTCAGGCAGCCACGTGTGGAAGGGTACCATGGGCAGCTTGGTCCCGAAGCCGATGAGGAGGGCCACGAATAGGAGCTCCTGCACAACCCCCACGGGGATGGGGTTGGTCTGTATGATTGCGATGATGTTGAAACCGTTCACGCCCCCTCCCATGTAGTAGTAGAACGCGACGATTCCCAGGAGGACCAGGAGGCTGGCGGCCTGAGTGTACAGGAAGAACTTGAGGGCCGCGTACCTCTTCCTGGGGCCGCCCCAGATGGCGATCAGGAAGTACATCGGCACGAGCTGGAGTTCCCAGAATACGAAGAAGAGGAAGAAGTCCAGGGCGACGAAGACTCCCAGAATGGTGGTCTCCATGATGAGGAGGAGGGAGTAGAACTCCCGCACTCGGTGGGCCTCGTCCCAGGAGAAGATCATGGCCAGGGGGGCGAGGATGGTCGTGAGGAGGACAAGGGAGAAGGAGAGCTCGTCCACTCCCACCCTGTAGAAGACGTTGATGTGAGGGATCCAGAGGGCCTCTTCGTAGGCCCTGTAACGCCCCGTGGCGGGGTCTGAACTCAGAGCAAGCAGGTCCGGCCTCAGGAAGCCCACGAGGAGATAGAGGGACAGAGCCAGGGGAACGAGGGAGAAGGCTGCGGCCAATACCCTCACACTGTTCTCCCTTCGGGCCAGCAGATACGTTAGGAGGGCGCCGATGGCAGGAACGAGAAGCATCAGGCTCAGGATGGGGAGCTGGATGGCCACTCACCCACCTCCTGATGCCGCCACCAGGGAACTCTCAAGGACCCCACTGAAGGGGTATATCTGGTCCACCCAGAGAGCGGGCCAGAGGGCCGTGAGGATGATGAAGACGGTGACCAGGGCCATGGGCAGATACTCATCCAGATGCAGATCCCTGACCTCCCCCAGGGATGGGTTGAAGTTACCCAGGAGCACGCGGTGCATGGTCCACAGGTAGTAGGCCCCGGTGAGGACGACGGCAACGAGGGGTAGGATGATGAGGTTCTTGAGGTCCAAGGGGAACCCGGCGTAGGTCCCCGTGAAGACCATGAATTCGCTTATGAAGCTGTTCAGTCCGGGCAGCCCCAGGGATGCTAGGAAGCTGACGATGAGGAGGGAGGCGAACAGGGGCATCTTGGAGCCCAACCCTCGCAGGAGAGGGATCTCTCGGCTGCCCGTGCAGTGCTTGACCGCACCCGCCAGCATGAACAGGACGGCTGTTA
>CAYFYB010000013.1:0-5997 GCA_964347345.1 uncultured Methanomassiliicoccales archaeon
CCTTTGACGTGGAACTTTCCGTCCTCGAACACGAGGTCCTCCTCCCTGGCCTCCAGGAGGTGGGCAGCGATTTCTTTGGCCTTCTGAACGACCTTCCGGGAGGAGAGGGCTATGGAGCCACCCTCCACGGGTGTGGTCCGGCTACCGTAGGTCCCCATGCCCATGGGAGTCATGTCGGTGTCCCCGTGTATGATGTCTATGTCTTCCACTGGAACGCCGAGTTCATCGGCGGCGATCTGGGCGAAGGTGGTTTCCTCCCCTTGGCCATGGGGATGGGCCCCGGTGTACACGGAAACCTTCCCCGTGGGATGGACGCGGATCGTGGAGCTACCCCAGAGGCCCCCTTGGAAGCCGACGGCACCGCAGATCTGGGAGGGGCCGAGGCCGCACATCTCGACGTAGGTTGAGAAGCCAATACCAAGCAGCCGTCCCTCCTTCCGGGCCTTCTCCTGATCCTCCCTGAACTTCTGATATTTCACCATCTTGAGGGCCTTCTCGAAGGCCGCATGGTAGTTACCACTGTCATAAGAGAGGCCCGTGCAGACCGTGTAAGGGAAGGCCTCCTTCGGGATGAAGTTCTTCTTCCTGATCTCCGCGGGGTCCATCTCCAGCTTCTGTGCTAGGATGTCCACCATGCGCTCCACGATGTAGGCCGCCTCCGGTCGACCGGCCCCCCGGTAGGCGTCCGTGGGTGTGGTGTTGGTGAAGACCCCCCAGACCTCCGCCCGAGAAGCCTTCATGGCATAGGCACCGCCAAGCATGAAGCCGAAAAGTATCGTTGGAATTCCCGGGCCGGCCGTAGACAGGTATGCGCCCATGTTTGCGATGGCCTTGACCTTGATGCCCAAGATGGTGCCATCCTTCTTGGCCGCTAGCTCGACGTACTGGATGTGGTCCCTGCCGTGGATGGTGGCCTGAAAGTTCTCCGTCCTGGTCTCCACCCACTTCACGGGACGGCCAAGCCTTCGGGCCAGGTACGACACTACGGCCTCCCAAGGGTAGACGGGTATCTTGCTGCCGAAGCCGCCGCCCACATCGGGGGATATGACCCGGAGTTTCTGCTCCGGAATGCCCAGTACGATGGAGAGGAGGAGGCGGTGGATGTGGGGGTTCTGCGAGGTCACCCAGAGGGTTAGCTTCTCCTCCGTGGGGTCCCATTGGGCCAGGGCGGCCCTGGGCTCCATGGCGCAGGGCTGAAGCCTCTGGTTGACCAGCCTCTGCTCCACCACGACGTCCGCTTCCTGAAAGGCCTTTTCCACGTCTCCCCCCGGCAGGATCCACTTGAAGGCCACGTTCCTCGGAGCCTCCTTGTGGAGTTGCGGGGCTCCCTTCTTGAGGGCATCCTCCTGGCTCACCACAACTGGCAGGGGCTCGTAGTCCACGTCGATGAGGTCCACGGCATCCCTGGCCACGTAGGGGTCCTCCGCCACGACCACGGCCACCGCCTCGCCCGCATAGCGGACTTTGTCGACGGCGACGGGGGGATAGGGCGGGGTCTTCAGGTCCGAGTCGGGTATCAGCCAGGCCGTGGGTATGGCACCGACCTTCTCCTTCAGGTCGGCCCCCGTGAAGACATCCACCACACCAGGAAGCTTCTTCGCCGCCGAAGGGTCCACCTTCAGGATCTTCGCGTGGGCGTACGGGCTCCTAAGGAATGCCGCGTGGAGCGTCCCCGGGAGGGTCATATCAGCGACATAGCTACCCGTGCCCGTGATGAACCGCGCGTCTTCCTTTCGGAGAAGGGGGGCTCCAATGTACTTCGTTGCTTTCGCCACGATCTATCCCTCCTCAGCTCCAGCAGCCGCCATGATGGCCCTCACGACGTTCTGGTATCCTGTACATCGACACATGTTGCCAGAGATGCCCAGTCGAACCTGCTCTTCAGTGGGCTCAGGGGCCCTGCCTAGAAGCTCGTAAGCTGTTAAGATGAGGCCAGGCGTACAGAAGCCACACTGCAGCCCGTGATACTTCGAGAAAGCTTCCTGTAGGGGATGGAGCCCCCCGTCGGTGGCGAGACCCTCGATGGTGAGGACTTTGGACCCGTCCGTCTGGACGGCGAACATTGTGCAGGACTTCACCGCACGTCCGTCCACGAGCACAGTACAGGCACCACAATGGGTCGTATCGCAACCTACGTGGGTGCCCGTGAGCCGCAGGTAATCGCGAAGGAAGTCCACGAGCAGCAGACGGGCCTCCACATCTGCCTCTCGAAGCTTACCATTTACTGTAACGCCAATACGGCACTTCTCTGTCGCTTCTACCAAGTCTCCTCCCTCCTTTTTCCGTTAACCTCTTCTAAGCCTCCTCAACCTCCTCCTCGGGCCCTCTCCGCAGCCGTCCTGAGCGCGCGGCGGGTGAGGACCTCCACCATTGCCCGCTTGTACTCCTCCGAGCCCCTGAGGTCAGCAGTAGGCCTAGCCGCCTCGGCCGCCAGACGGCCAGCCTCCGCTATGGCCCCGTCGTCCAACCCTCGCCCGTTGAGGTAGTCCCCAGCCTCCTTAGCCGTGAAAGGGGTGGGTCCAACGGCCGTGAGGGCGATTCTTGCCCGGGCCACACTCCCCTTCTTGTTGAGTTGCACCTGGGCGCCCACACCGACGGTAGCGAAGTCACCAGCCTTCCTTTTGAGCTTTTTGTAGCTTCCTCCTGACCTGACGCCCGCGGCGGGCACCTGGATCTCCGTTAGGATCTCCCCCGGCTCAAGGGCAGTGGTAAGGCTATCCACGAAGAATTCCTCGAGAGGTATTGTCCGGACCCCTTGGGCCGAGGTGGCGGTCACCTTAGCATCAAATGCAAGAAAGGCCGCCCCCCAATCCGAGGCTGGGTCAGCATGGGCCAGGGCACCGCAGACAGTCCCCAGGTTGCGGACCTGAAGATCGCCGACGGTCTCCGCCGCATCCACCAAGAGGCGATACTTTCTTCGAACGATGTCCGAGGCCTCAAGGTCTCGGTGGCGGGCAAGGGCTCCGATGCGCAGGACGCCGCCCTTCTCCTTCACATAATCCAAGTTCTTTATTCGGTTGAGGTCAATGATGTATTCGGGTGCTGCCAGCCGCATCTTCATCAGGGGAATGAGGCTCTGCCCCCCTGCCAACACCCTTGCTCCCTCACCGTACCTCTCAAGAAGGCCAGCCGCCTCCTCCAGGGTCGATGGAGCAGCATAGCGAAAACGAGATGGCACCATGCCACGCGCCAACAATTGTGATGATTTAAATGTTTTCTATAGCGGTAAACCAGCCGAAGACTGTCCTTTTTGTCCCAGTCTATGGACAACGCAGTGCAGAGGAACATCGACCTACTGCACGGTGAATGAGACTCACGATGGGATCGGGAAGCCCCTGACCTTCGCGACCACGCTGACCTGGATGAACGTTCGTCTGTCAGTCTGTGCTTATCCAATCCTGCGTTATTGACAAACAGACTAGCCCGAGCGGTCAGCCTTCGTCCGCAACAGCGGCACCGACCATACTAAGGAATGGCGAAACCTGCCGTAAGGATGGCCGCTGGAATCCAGAGGGTGTAGAATGCCTGAATGAGGAAGCTCCAGCCGACCACCTTTGCATCGATCTTCTTGAATAGAAAGGCAAGAGGCAGCGTGAAGAAGACCCATATCCAAGAGATTACGTTGGCAGTAAGCCAGATTCGGCCGGGTACCTCTGACTGCAGCAGGAAAGCCGCGAAGAGAATCATCGCTAGCCCGAAGAAGATGCCAAGGCTGCCTAGTGGCGCGGCATCGCTGCCCGTTATGGCAACCACACCGGCGGCCAGCCAGGCCAGGGCAAAGACCAGGACCAGGAAGGCGACGATGACGAAATCCCCCTCCCCCGCCGCAAGGTTTGCATTGAAGGCTATCAATCCAATGATACCGTTGACTCCTCCAGCGAAGAGAAAGACTGGACCTGCATCCTTCAGCTGACCGTATCCCAGGAGCACCATACCTAGTACGGAGAAGTTCACGCCATAGAACATGAGTACGGTGGCCGTCAAGGCCGCCACAGGAACTACTACCACCTGACCTCCCCAATGAGAGATATGCACAACGAGAATAGAAGGATTATTCTTATCCTATTCGCGAAAAATCTGTCTATGAATCGCGAAAGGCAAACGGACGCGTGGTCCCTGACGAACCAGACAAGGCGATGGTTGGATAGCTACCCTGGATCGATTTGCTCTGTCGTCGTGTCAGGACTCAGCCGCCAGCTTCTGGAGTTGATCACAGATCTCCGGGTTCCGAAGAGTGGTGGTATCTCCGAGGGACCTACCCTCGGCGATATCCTTCAGTAGTCTGCGCATTATCTTGCCACTTCGTGTCTTGGGTAGGTCCGGCGTGAAAAGAATCCGCTCCGGTCTAGCT
This sequence comes from uncultured Methanomassiliicoccales archaeon, assembly GCA_964347345.1. Classification (GTDB taxonomy): domain Archaea; phylum Thermoplasmatota; class Thermoplasmata; order RBG-16-68-12; family JAJISG01; genus JAJISG01. The sequence goes on from CAYFYB010000013.1 coordinate 4,352, forward strand.
ATGGGGCCAATCGCTTTGGCGACGTGCTCCTTCAACTCCGCCTCTAACTGACCGCTAGGTTCCCGACCAGCTCTGAGGATCGCGTACGCATAGGGCACCTCTCCCTTCACAGGATGAGTCGCGCCTACTACAGCCGATTCCGCCACGGCAGAATGGCTTACTAGGGCACTCTCCACCTCCCACGTGCTGAGCCTGTGGCCTGCCACATTGAGGACATCATCCAGGCGTCCCATGAGGATGTAGTAGCCGTTTTCATCTTGCTTCGCGGCATCCCAGGCAACATAGGTCCTTTTGTCGAACTTCCCAAAGTAGGTCTCGACATATCTGTCGGGGTCTCTCCACAGGGTGCGCAGCATGCCAGGCCAAGGTTTAGTGATGACCAACCAGCCACCCTGGCCCTTGGACACGGGTTTACCCTCCTCATCTAGAATGGCCGCGAAGATGCCCGGAAAGGGAAGGGTGGCTGCACCGGGCTTAAGCGTAGTCATGCCTGGAAGTGGCGTTATGAGGATGCCGCCGGTTTCTGTCTGCCACCAGGTGTCGACGACGGGACACCTTTCATGGCCGATGTACTTCCAATACCAAAGCCAGGCCTCGGGATTGATGGGTTCTCCAACCGTCCCGAGAAGTCGCAGGCTTGAGATATCATTCCTTTGCGTGTACTCCTCCCCCCACTTCATGACCGCTCTGATGAGGGTCGGAGCGGTGTAGAGGATATTAACGCCGTAGCGTTCCACGATTTGCCAGAGTCGATCCTTATCCGGCCAGTCTGGAGCGCCCTCGTACATGAGGACGGTAGTGCCATTGGCCAAGGGCCCATAGACTATGTAACTGTGGCCCGTTATCCATCCGATATCCGCTGCACACCAATATACGTCGGTTTCTTTGATGTCGAAGATCCAGCCGTGGGTGGACGTCACGAAGGTCAGGTAGCCACCGGTCGTATGGACGCTGCCCTTGGGCTTTCCCGTTGTCCCGCTGGTGTACATAATGAAAAGCACATCCTCCGCGTCCATGACTTCTGGCTCGCACGTACGAGGTGACTCCAGCAGTCTGTCCCAAGAGATTTCTCGTCCCTCCTCCAGCGCCAAGTCCTTGCCAACGCGCCGTACGTAGACGACCTTCTCCACCGCGAAGGGGAGTTGTGTGAGGCCCTCGTCCGCCTTCGACTTCTGATCCACGACCTTACCTCGGCGATAGTATCCGTCGCAGGTTATGAGGAAGCGACTCTCGGCATCCTCCATACGAGTGGCGAGGGCCTCTGCCGAGAACCCTGCAAACACGACGCTGTGGATTGCGCCAATCCGAGCGCAAGCTAACATGGCGATGGGCAATTCAGGAATCATTGGGAGGTATATGGTAACGACATCGCCCCGTCGTACCCCTAGCTCCTTGAGTCCGTTGGCAACACGACAAACCTCTTGATGAAGCATCGCGTAGGTGTAAACTCGGAAATCCCCAGGCTCACCTTCCCAGATAATCGCAGCTTTGTTGCGCCTAGGTCCGCCCAAGTGGCGGTCGAGACAGTTGTAGGAAACGTTGAGCTTACCCCCAACAAACCATTTGAAAAAGGGTGGACTGCCGTCATCTAGGACCTTATCCCACCTCTTATACCAAACGAGTTCCTCTGCCCAGCGGGCCCAGAA
>CAYFYB010000013.1:6097-31155 GCA_964347345.1 uncultured Methanomassiliicoccales archaeon
GCCCTCGAAGGTGAGATCTCTGCAGGAGACAAGAAGAAGAAAACGAAGGAAGCGGGAAGACGGGCCTGAGTTTAGCCCCGCGAAGGTCTTCACACCCTCCAAGAAGACGCTGGAACTGTTCCAAGAAGTCTCAAGATACAAAGCTAAGAAAGGACAGGCAGGAACCAGGAGGAGACCCAAGATTCCACATACCGGAGATGCTGACTGCAAATGTGTCGCCTGCAGGTATTCATTGTGGCAACGGGGAGTCAAGTGAGCTGCGACGATGGCTCGGTGGCGACCGGCTCTCGCATTTGCCGAAAAGGGGAGCTTCTGAACGTTTCTCCAATATCCGATTGGAGAGCCCTACGACTTCAGCCAGAATAGCCTCAGGATTCCCCATCTTGCAGTGCTAAACATTGTCATATAAAGGGGGCCACCTGTTGCACGTTAACTATAGATATATTCCACTAATTCCAGTTTGGCGGGGGATGTTATGCCACATGGAGATATATCGTCGTCGGCAGATACTGTCGGCGTCGCCGTAGTGAACTACAAAGTGCCGGTACTCAGCACAAAAGACGAGGTCCTAGACAACTGTAAACGGATTGCCAGCTTCATGGAAGGTTGCAAGAGAGGACTTCCAGGATTGGACTTGATAATCTTTCCGGAGTATAGCACTCAGGGCTTCAATCCTGAGAAATGGAAGGACCTGTCTACCAAGGTGCCAGGAGAAGAGACTGCCATCTTTGCCCAGGCTTGTAAGAAGCACAAAGTATGGGGCGTGTTCTCTCTGACAGGGGAGCTGCACGAGGACCATCCACAGAGAAATCCATACAACACTCTCATACTGATGAACAGCAAGGGAGAGATCGTTCAGAAGTACAGGAAGATAATGCCATGGGTGCCGATAGAGCCCTGGTATCCTGGGACTAGGACGTACGTTAACGACGGACCCAAGGGTCTCAAAGTAAGCCTCATCATTTGCGATGACGGAAACTATCCGGAGATCTGGCGAGATTGCGCGATGCGAGGCGCCGAGCTGATCGTCAGGTGTCAGGGATACATGTACCCACCGAAGATTCAGCAGGTAGATGTGGCCCGGGTATCGGCATGGCAGAACAACAGCTGTGTCGCCGTCGCCAACATGGCCGGATGGGATGGCACATACTACTACTTCGGACACTCTGCCATCATCGACTACGATGGCCGGGTCCTGGGCGAGTGCGGTGAATCGCCAGATGAGGTCCAGTACGCAGAGCTGTCCCTCTTCGGCATCCGGAATGCAAGGAGAAACTGGACAGCGCAGAACCACCTCTACAAGCTGCTACATCGAGGATATACGGCCACGGCAGCCGCTGGTGATTCGGAAGACGGATTCGCAGAATGCCCATATGAGTTCTACAGGATCTGGGCGACCGACGTAAAGAAAGCAAAAGGCTTGTCCGAGGGGGCCACCCGAACAGCGCCTCATCCTACGGGGAAGTAGCCCCCTTTCCCCTTTCTTAATTTCAAAAGGGGGAGGAAAAAATGTCGCTACTTGGCATGTCATTAGTCTATGTTGGATTCGTTCTTGTGATCAATGGGCTCCTACTTCTGGGGAAGATTCCCGCCAAGGAAGCAATGGTCATGAACTTCTTCACCGGGATAGTGACCTTCTTCAACTCATTCTACACCGCATTCGTGGACGGGGTGATCATCGCCGGAGCCCAAGGCCTGTTGTTTTCGTTCACATATCTCTGGGTTGGTTTCAATCTCTACAGAGACATGGAAGACCAGGGGGGACTTGGCTGGTACTGTCTGCTGGTCGCAGTGACCGCTGTCCCAAGCGGTGCCCTTGCAATTGCAGAAGGCACGAGCGTCATGTACGGGTCAGTCCTGGCTGTCATCTGGTGGATTTGGGCTTTCCTATGGTTCCTGTTCTTCCTGCTCCTCGGTCTGAAACTCAAGATAGCTAGCTTCACAGGCGCAGTCACGATGCTTGTCGGGATAATATCCGGTATCTACGGCTTTCTGCTGTTCCTTCCGCAATACCTACCGGGTCTCTTCTAGCAAAGTCCACGATTGCTACTGGAATGTAGGATTTCCGGGCGGTCACATCTACGGGGAAGTATCACGACGTCGGCTTGGACCAAAGAGGTGTCTCGCCTTCATGGAACTAGCGCTTTCCTCATCAGGGCGACTACAGAATCTGCCAACGACTGAGGGTGCGAGAAATGCCATGTAAGCTTGTCATGCCATCCTTTGGCTATGAAACGGGGGATATCGTCAAGTGGTACAAACGAGAGGGCGATTTCGTTGAGCGCGGCGAACTCCTTGTCGCCATTGAAACAGAGAAAGCAGCCTTTGATCTTTATGCTCCCTGTGCTGGTCACGTAAGAGCCCATTACCAAGAGGGAGACAGCGTTCCTACTGGTAAGGTGATTGTTACAATCCAGTGACAGATACCCCCACCCTTGCACGGCCCGATGTTTCTTGAACCATGCCGGATGATTACGACGACCCATACTATCTCCCCAGCCCTTGGTGCGTGACGTTGAGGAGAGCAGTTCAGAAGGTAACAGGACACTAATCCCCCACGATATAGACTAAGGGATATTCCTGCAGGACTGGGCGGTTCTCTCCGAACCCATGGCAAAGCAGCTAGTAGTTCGGCCTGAGGAAGGCACACCGGTACCATACGGCGCTGCAGCGGACGTAACCTTTTTGGCTTACTGAAAAGTTGACGATGGCGGTTTCATGCGAGTCCTTGCCTTCGATGTCTTTGGCACCCTCTTCGATGTTGACGCTGTCCAAGATGTAGCAAGGGGGATCGTGAAAGAGCCTGAGAGCTTTGTCGCTTTATGGAGGAGAAAGCAGCTGGAGTACACCTTTCTTTTGTCTCTCATGGGTCGTTTTTTGGAGTTCTCTCAAGTAACCAATCGAGCCTTGCGTTATGCGGCCACGCAGTCAGGTGAGGACCTGCGGCCAGCGCAGGAGACAACTCTGCTGGAAGCTTGGACCAGGCTGCCCCTCTACCCCGAGGTCCGGCCGGCCTTGGAGGTCCTGCAGAAAGAGCATGCTCTGGTGGTCCTGAGCAACGGGGAAAAGCGACTGCTTCTAGATCTCCTCCGACACGGAGGCGTGGACCAGCTCTTTTCCCACGTTCTCAGCGCTGGGGAGGTGCAGCTCTACAAGCCGTCCCCGGCCGTCTACAGGCTGGTGGGGGAGAAGCTTGGCCTGCCGCCGGAGGAGGTCGGTCTTGTCTCCTCCAACGCCTTCGACGTCCTGGGAGCGCGGGCTGCGGGTCTCAAGTCCCTGTGGGTCAATCGTGCAGGCGCTGTCCTAGACCCTCTTGACTTGGAACCTGACATCGAAGTTCGAAACTTCCAGGAACTGCTCAAGCTGTTGTGAGAGAATCATCGGTGTTTCCACATCGGAGGAAGAAACCATCTCACCCGAAACGAGGCATCGCCAATCCTTTTAGCACCGGAATCCTTGGGGAATCGTGACGTCCGAGAGGAAACCTCCACGCAACCCCTGGGCCTCCTTCGTGAGCTTTCTCGTAGCAGCAATTGCTCTCCTCATCCTCGTCTTCGTGGTCGTCCTCTATGTCAGCGGGTCCGCCTCTAGCGTCATGCAGGGGGAGAACTTCTACGGCAACTGGCCCTTCGTCATCCTCTCGGTACTCCTCTTCGCTCTCTTCCTCACCACCTTCCTGAGGCCATGGCAACAACGCTCCTGGCGGGAGATGGGGGTCGTCCAGGCCTACTTCGTTGCCCTGTTCACCGAGATGTTCGGTCTTCCCTTGACGATATACCTCCTGTCCTCCGCCTTCAGCGCAAGGATCGGGCTCAGCGGTGATGAGGGGCACCTGTGGGCCACGCTCATGGCCTCGCTAGGCCTCCTGCCTCTCCCAGCGGGCGTGGCCCTCGTGATGGTCCTTAGCGTTGCCCTAATCTCCCTGGGCGCCATCGTCGTGGTCCTGGGATGGCGAGAGCTCTTCTCCTCCCCAGGCCTGGTGACCTCCGGGGTCTACCGATGGGTCAGACACCCCCAATACCTCGGCTTCTTCCTGATAATCGGCGGTTTTCTCATCCAGTGGCCTACCGTCATCACCGCCGCTATGGCGCCAATTCTGTTCTACGCCTACCATAGGCTGGCCAATAAGGAAGAGAGCGATCTCAGGCAACGTTTCGGCAAGTCCTACGAGGACTACGCATCGAGGGTTCCCAGGTTCCTTCCTCGTCTCCCTCGAACGGCCTAAGCTCCTGTACGTCTCATCTACAGAGAGGCCCTCACCCAACTGCGAAGAAGGATTCAAATAGAGGGATGATATCAGTAACACAGATATCTTCATCGTAATACGGGTTTGAAACCATGGCCGTGGAGATAACCTCCTTCTTGCTTCTGGCCACCGCGCTGGGCCTGGGGCTCCGCCATGGGATGGATTTCGACCACCTGGCCGCGCTGATGGACATAGCAAGCACACAGCCCAGGCCGAAGAGGGCCTTTGGCTTGGGCCTGACCTACGCCATAGGCCATTCCAGCATCGTCGCAGCCCTGGGCGTGGTGGCCATCCTAGCGGGCCTGGCTCTGCCCGAATCCGTCCAGAGACCCCTCGCCCTTTTGGTGGGTGTCACCCTCATCATCCTGGGAGCCTGGGTCATCTTCCTCCTATGGAAGAATGGCGGGAAACCCTTCCAGCTCAGAGGCCGGTGGATTCTGATGGCCGACGGGATGCTCAGGCTCTACGGAAGGCTGCGGGCCAGGGTGACCGGGAAGGAGGCCCCCATCCGCAAGGTCCTTTCTGGAGGATATGGCGTAACATCGGCCTACGCCGTAGGAATCATCCATGGCGTGGGGGCGGAGACTCCAACCCAGATGGTGCTCTTCATTCTGGCGGCGGGGGTGGGCTCCGCCGCATTCGGAGGCCTTCTAGTCATCTCATGGGTCGCTGGCCTCTTCGTTACCATGACCATCGTCTCGGCAGTACTGGCCGTCGGATACAATCACACGACAAGGAGGCCCGCGGTCTTCATGGGAATCGCCCTCCTGACGGGCCTCCTCAGCCTCGCCGTGGGCTCCCTAGTTCTCATGGAGGCCCTCGAGATTCTCTCGTGGCCCTGGTGAGCGTGATCACTAGATGCTTATCTGCCAGTCATATTGCGGGAAGACTGAGTAGTGTCGAAAGTTTCCTCTTGCTCTTCTCCTTCCAAGAATATCCGACGGCGACCAGTGGCCGACAAGACAGCGTGAGGTTCAGGTTGTCTGGAGATAGAGCGACTACACCCCCTCCTCACCTTTCTTCTTCTTGACCCTCTCGACGATGTTATCGGCAACTGCCTCTCCTTCGACGAGTCCCGGGAGGTACCCCTCCGTTGTATATAAGCCGGAGTACGAAGCCTTCTGACCTGCCGTTTCCACCTCGACGCCGGACAGTCCAAAGAGCAGCAGAAGGGGCCCCCGGACGACGTTCACGTTCTGGACCCTCATGTACGGGATGGTGATCCTCTTCCGGAAGACGATGCCCCGCCATATCTTGATCTCCTCATCTCCAAGCCTCCATCTATAGAACCCATGGAAGAGGTAGGCCCAGACGTAGCCCAGGAAGATGATGATGGCGCCATAGAGGGACCACCAGAAGATGACTCCGAGGCCGGCCGCCTGCAGGCCACTGGTATAGAGTACAGGAATGAGGACGAAGAAGACGAAGACGAAGAGCCACAGCAGGAAGGGTATCAGGATGACCTTCAGGGCCCAGACGTAGATCATGCGAGGATGAGGCCTCGCCGTCTCGGCTTCTCTGTTGGCCACAGAGTTCACAGAGACCTATCGATTTCGCGTACTAGATACCATCGACGCCGTTCTCAGCTCGGGAGTCCAGCCTCTTGTGAGGCTATCTCCACGACACAAGTATCTCTTCCCTCTGGAATACCCTCAAGGCCAGATACGCGAGTCCAGTGTCGATGACCGCCACCGTCATGGAGAAGAGCAACAGTTCCATCAGCCCGAAGGCGAGGATTCCGAACATAGCCCCAATGAACAGGAAGATGGCTGGCAGGATCACCAGGGTCCCGAGCTGTTGGGAAGCTCTGACGTCGCTCACGCGGCTCGATATCAGGACGTTGGCGGTGATGCTCATGACGCAGAAGAGGGGAGCCAGGAGGAGTACGCCAATGAGCCACGGGGCGGTGGGAAGGGGTCCATAGCCCAGGATGGGGGTGACCATCCCATTGGTGAGCCAAATGAAGAGGGCCGCTGCCGCCCAGGTCACGGCCATGGTGGGGAGGAAGATGGAGAGGGACTTGCCCATCAAGAGTTCAGCATCCGTAGTGGGGGTTGCGAGCAGGGGTTCCAGGCTCTTGTTAAGCTTCTCGCCCACGAAGCTGTAGCTGGCGATCACCGCGGGCACCGCCGCTGGAATGATGATGAAGAAGAGCAGGAAGGAGTCCAGGACGGTGAGAAGGGTTGCCGTGAAGTCCTCACCCCTGTCCCCCAGGACGGCACTCTCGATGATGGGAGTCTTTTCCACTTCAGTGGAATTAATCAGGTTGGAACGGAGGACAAGGGACTCCTGGATAGAGACCCGCTCCAGGACACTCGCCTCGATGTTCACCCTGATGAGGGTCGAATTGACTATTCGCGACCCCCGGATGATGGAGTCGCGGATCACCGAGTCGATCACGCTGACGTTTGTCAGGATCTCGTTCGCGATGGCCTCACCGTCGTAGGTTTCCAGAATGACCGGGTCCAAGGGTAATGGCTTGTCTGAGGGCGCGACGGCCGCGATGGACCCGAGGGTTGAGAGGGGCAGGACGACGGCCAGCAGTATCGGCGGAAGGACGAGGCTGAAGATGATGTACTTGTTACTCTTGAACTCCGCCATTTCCTTCGTGGCCACTATCCAGGCCTTCTCCAGTCTCATGCACTCTCCTCCACGAGCCGCATGTAGACGTCCTCCAGCCCCCGCTCTTTCTCCACTATGAACTCGATTTCGCCTCCTGCCTCCAGGATGGTCCTCACGATGAGGGGGTTGAGCCTCTTCGGGTCCTCCAGGCCGATGTGCAGCTCGCCGTCAGTAACTTCCAGGCTCTCGACGAAGTCCAGGGCCTCCACTGCCTGAATGACCTCCTCCTTGGTATCCCTCAAGCGGACCACGGAGGCGGGCTTCCAGTAGCGTCCCGACAGCTCCTTGGCGGTCCCCTGGGCCAGGAGGGTGGTGTTGACGACGCCGATCCTGTCGCAAACCCTCTCAGCCTCGTACAGGTTGTGGGTGTTGAGGAAGATGGTCCCCCCCTCCCGCCTTAGCTCCAGTATGAAATCCCGGACGATCTTGGCTGCCGCGGGATCCAGACCCGCCGTGGGCTCATCCAGGAACAAGATGGAGGGTTCGTGGACCATGGCACGGACGATGGCAATCTTCTGCCTCATTCCCTTGGAGAAGGTGGCTACCGATTGATCCCTCCTGTCCCACAGACCCAGCCACTTGAGGAGTTCCTCAATCCTCTCCCGCCTCCTCTGCTCGCTCACGCCGTAGAGGCGAGCGAAGAAGTCCAGGTTCTTGAAGGCGCTGAGCCTCTCGTATAGCCCCGGCGTCTCCGGCAACAGGCCCACAATCCTCCGGATGTTCATCGAGTCGGGCTCCCGGCCCACTTGGTTCCCTGCCACGAAGGCCTTGCCCTCCGTCGGTCCGATGAGACAGCACAGGATGCGGACGGTGGTTGTCTTCCCCGCTCCGTTGGGCCCCAGGAACCCGAAGACCTCTCCCTCCCTGACGTGGAGGCTTAGCCCCTCGATGGCGACCACGTCCCCGAAGGACCTCCCCAGGTTCACCGTCTCAATGAACTCCATCATCTTCGCCTCCCCGATGTTTCGGAAGAGCTGAACAGGAATGACCACTTACAGCAGGAGGATAAGGGTTTCGCTGTCTCCAGGTGCAATCCTCTGGAGAGACCCGAGAGCTGCACATCCGAGGCCTATGGGCTTCAATCCTTTGTCGTTACCTCTCTGGTTATCAAGAGGAGATAGGTCAGGAGGATGGCGGCAAGGGCGACGAAGACAGGTATGAGGATGGACCATGTGAGGTCGAGCCTCGTGATGTACTGCGCCAGGAGGCCAAACTCCACGATGTTGCTGCCCAAGGACCAAAGGTAATGGGATATGCTGAGGAGGGGCACGTCCCCCGGCAGCTGGAAAGCGATGGGCTCCCACAGGAAGCCGTAGAGGAGGCCAGCGGTCAGGGGCCTCTTGAGGAGGAAGCCCATCAACAGGAAGAGCCCACCGTACCCCGCCGAGCCAACGGCGGTCATGACGAGGAGGGCCCCAAGGACCTCGATGTCATCCTCCAAGGGGATGCCCGCATTGGTCATGGCCAGGAAGTAGCTGGCGATGAGGGGAGGCATCAGGATCAGGAGGGTGCTGCCATAGTACCCGATGAACTTGTAGGCCACCAGGCTTGCCTTGGATACCTTCCTGGTTGTAAGGTAGACCAGGGTGTTGTCCTCTATCTCCTCCCTGAAGAGCCGGGTGCCGTGGACCAGGGCGGTGACGATGAGGACCACCTGGAGGAAGAGGGGTACTACGATGTTCTGGTAGAGGATGATGTTCACCTCCCTCCCGGAGATAGCCAGGCCGCCCACTAGGTAGAGGGGCAGCAGGGCCACGGCCCAGGTCACCGCCCCCTTGCGGGAGCTCAGGGTGGTCTTCGCCGTCAGACCCGCCAGTGTTGTGAACCTTCCCACCTCACCGATCATGCTCATCCCACCAGGTATCGGAAGACCGCCTCGAGGTTGTCGTCTGGGCTCTCCATGGCGTGGACGGGGATGCGGGCCTCCACGACAATTCTGGGCAGCTCGCCGTAGAACTGATCGGGGTCCCGCGTCCGCACCACCAGGCTCCCGGCGGCGTTGAATGAGATCTCCGCCACGTGGTCCTCAGCCGAGAGCAGCTGGGCCAGGTCCCTGGGGCGAGGCGTGGTGAGGACAACAGTGTGCGGATGCTCGTCTATGAGCCCCCGGATCTCCTGAATCTGGCCCGAGGCGATGGCCTTCCCGTGGTTGATTAGGACGACACGATCTGTCAGCCTCTCCACCTCGAAGAGGACGTGGCTGCTGACGACGGCGGCTATGCCCCTTTCAGGCAAGCGTCTGATGACCCGCATCATGTGGGCTCTCCCTACGGGGTCCGTCCCGTTGAGAGGCTCGTCCAGGATGAGGAGCTTGGGGTCGTGGGCTAGGGCCTGGGCCAGCTTGGCCCTCTGTCTCATGCCCTTGCTATACCCTGCCAGGGGTCTGTTCATGTGGGCCTCCAGCCCTACCAGCTTCATTGAATCCCTCGCCTTCTCCATCGCCTCTGCACGGCTGTAACCACTCATCCGGAGGAGGGAGTAGACAAACCTCAGGCCACTCATGTAGCCGTAGACCTGATTATGCTCGGGGCAGTAGCCCATTCGAGCCATGAGTTCGCGGTTGTTCCAAGGCCTCTGCCCCATCACCTCCAGGGTTCCCTCGTCCTGCAGCAGCTGGCCCGTCACCAGCTTGAAGAAGGTGCTCTTGCCGGACCCGTTGGGTCCCACTAGGCCCGTGATTCCCTCCCTGAAGGTGGCCGTGAAGCGGTTGAGCCCGAGGACCTCACCATACCACTTAGTGAGGCCTTCTCCCTGAATGACATTCATGGGGCCACCACCTCCATGCTCCTGACGCGGAAGTAGGCGATGGCAATGCAAACGGCGACCACGGCTAGGATGATGCTCAGGGAGATATGCCATGCTAGGCCGTTGCCCTCCACACCGTAGAGGACCCGACCAACGGATAGGAGGTTCTCGTAGAGGGACATGTAGAGGATCTCCTCGGACTCGAAGATGTTACTCAGAGGCTGGCTGATGATCTGGAGGGCCAGGCCCGTGGAGAAGGTGCCAGCGGCGGCGACTCCCTTGCGGGCCGTGAGGCTGGAGAACAGGAGGACGACGAAGGAGAAGAGGACCGTTGTCATTGCACCGAAGGCCAAACCCGCCAGGAGGGCCTCCAGGGCGACTTCCCATGTGACGTACACGAGGATGCCGGCCACTATGGGACCCAGGATGCCTGGGAAGGCCACGGCCAGTATTAGGGCGAAGGCCACTATGGAGGCCTTGGAGAGCAGGTAGTCCACAGTAGTTATGGGCCTGCTGAGATAGAGGGTTAGGGACATGTGCCGAATGTCGTCACTTATGAGGCCCGAACCGAGGGCCGTGGCCACCAAGAGGATGAGGAGGAGGACCGCCGGGTTGACGAGGGTCCCGTAGAAGTAGGAGGCCGTTATCTCCACCCCTGGATTGATCAGGGGAGCCAGGAAGATGTTGAAGATGGTGGTAATGACCCCAAAGGCCACCGCCAGGAAGAGTACGATGATGTTCAGGGGCCTCTTGAGTTCCCTCTTCACCCCGGAGGCGAAGATGGTCAGCAGTCGGTGCGATCGACCCCTCAGGGGCTCCTCCCGCCGAGCATAGGTGGGCAGCTTGAGAGTCACCATCAGCGGCCACCCTCCACTATCTGAAGGAAGACCTCCTCCAGGCTGCGAGCCTCCACCCCCAGGTAGCGTATCTGCACTCCCGCCTCGAAGGCCGCCTGGAATATCCGATCCTCCACCCCATCCCCCTTGTCAACCCGGACGAGGGTGGCATCTACCTGCGCCACCACCCCCTTCTCTTCGAGAGCCGTCCTGAAGGCGTCCACGTCGCCCTTGATGCGGACCCTCAGGGTGTTCAGACCCCGTCCGAGGAGTTCCTTCAGCTCACCTTCCGCGACCACCTGGCCGCCGTTGATGATGACCACGTGCCTGCAGATGTTCTCCACATCGGGCAGCAGATGACTAGATACGAGGAGGCTCTTCCCCTTCATCCTCGAGATGGCCTTGAGGAGGTCCAGCATCTCCGACCGGCCCTCCGGGTCCAGGCCCGCCGTAGGCTCGTCGAACAGGAAGAGGTCCGGGTCGTGGACCAGGGCCTGGGCCAGCTTGGCCCGCTGCCTCATCCCCGTCGAGTACTCCTCCACCTTCCTGTACCTCTCCTCCCCCACCCCAACGAAGTCCAGCATGTCGTGGGCCCTGCTCAGGGCGGTGTTGGCGTCCAGACCGCTGACCCGCCCCATGTAGGCCACCAGGCCAATCCCCGTCATCTCCGGGATGAGGCACTCATGCTCAGGCATGTAGCCTATACGCTCCCGGATGGCCAGGGGCCTGGAACTACAGTCGTAGCTCATCACAGCGGCTCTGCCCGAAGTAGGTCTCAGAAGGCCCAGGAGCAAACGAAGGAAGGTTGTCTTCCCGGCGCCGTTGGGGCCCAGGAGTCCGATGGTACCCTCGGGCATGTCGACGGTGAGGCCATCGAGGGCGAGGACGTCCCCGAAGCGCTTGGTGAGGCCTTCGGCTTGGATGATCATGCTGACATATCGTAGTCACGGCTTCGGAAAAAGGTTTCCTTTCAGCACTCGTCACAGCCCCTTCCTGCGCTCCCTCCAGAAGAAGTAGAGCAGCAGGGCTGCAGGTATGACTAGGATGCCGCCCAGGAAAGCGGGCTGTTGCCAGAAGGGTGTCTCCGACGGCAGGGAGTAAGAGTACGACTCCAGGGTGGCATTCCCCATCTCGACGTCCCCGCTGAAGAACTGAAACAGGACGGCGTTACCCACCTCGTTGGAGTAGAAAGCCACTTGTCTGGTCCCCTGGAAAAGGATCAGAAAGGGCAGGGCGGCCGTGCCATTGACCGTCTCTGTCTCTACCCTGAGGGCCTTGAAGGTGCCCGCCGGAACTTTCACGTCGTGGCCTCCTGTGATGTTGAGGCGGAGGACAGACTCAGCATCGATGGTCGAGGTGTTATCCACCTGGCTTCCGCCGAAAGAGAAAGTGAAATCGGACTCCAGGTGGGTGGGGACGTCGACCACCCTCTCTCCCACCGTAAGGGGATACGCAGGAAACGAATCTCGGGGAGTGTTGCTCAGCAACATCTCGAAGCTCGCGGAGTAGTCAATAGTTAACACGAAGGCCGTGACTGAGAGCTCAAAGTCGGCACTGGCCTGGACCTCCAGGGGCATGAAGTACGGCGTCTCATAGCTCTCCACCTGGGACACCCCCACTGTTCCCGCCAAGGTGGCTACCACGTCCGTCTGCTCCACGGTTGTAGATAACTCACCTTCGAGGGAGAAGTCACTGGTCCAGGACAAGGTGGTCCGTGACCCCTCAATGGAGGTGACCCTTGCGTCACTGATCCCTCGGATGCCGACGGACCCTGCTGAGTCGTTGAAACCCGCCAGACCGGCAACCTCGCCCTCCACGGTGTACCTCCAGCGGTTGCTGACGTCGTAGGTTGGAGCGTTCAGAGCATCGTCTGGTTGGGCTGCACTGAGCGATGCAAGGAGCAGGAAGACAGCGAGAAGGCCTACCGCAGCACGAGCCAGGCTCATCCCTCCTTTCATGCCCTGTGCCTATAAGGAGCTATTGATGCGGGTCCGTGGCGTAGCGATGGGGATGCGCAATGGACGGGGGCCGAGGGGCAGGACTACCATCTCGGTATCGCCGCCCCAAGGCTGAGGCACTCCGGTGTCCCCCCGAAGACCCACCTGGACCGGTGGCTGGAGTGCTCTCAGGGGCATGGCTGGCTTCAGTCGAATCCTCCGGCTCTTCATCGAGACGAGGGGTCCGCTCAGTCCCAGAGCCTAACTGACGAAGGTTATCCGGAGGCTGAAGCTCTCGGCGCTGTCAAAGACCGCGTAGCCCACGACGTACAGCGTTAGCCTTGTGTTCTTCTTCAGATCGGTAACACCGGCGCGCTCAGGCGCGTTCAGCGTCGCTCCATCGACGTTGAAGGTGTCCCCGACCAGAATGTAGAGGTCCAGATCCGCCGTTGGGTATGTAGTCCAGTCGTTAGACCACCAGAGCTCAACGATGGCCCCCGTTGCCCCCTTCGGGAGCTTCAGGCTGAACGCTGCCACGCCATTGTGGGGAACTGATCCCACCAACTCGAGGTCAGGGGCCATGTCTGGCTTCTCGGTGACACTGATGGCGACCTTCCCAGAGACGGGACCCTTGCTGGTCCAGTCGTTCTCGATCACCACTTTGACGAAGCCGGGTTCGATGGGGGCTCTGCGGGTGAATGGATCGAGGAATACGCCCGTTACTGCGCCAGACCAAGACGTCTCCCAATCCGTCACCTTGAAGCTCGCATCTCCCCAGACGTTGGCGCTGTCGATGTAGTAAGCGTAGGTGGTCCGCTTGGCACTCTGAATGTAGACCTCGAAGCTGTTCAGTCCGAGGGGGTTCCGGACACCCACGTCCACTCCTGTCAGGCTCACCGTAATGGAGTCGGTGTCAGCAGTGGCGACGAAAACGTAGGTGAGGGCCATGCCCGGCCCCAGTCTGTCAATCATCGCCGTGAACTCTCCGGAGCCGACGATATCGGTGTTCCTGATGTCCTCCAAGTGTCCTACGGGGTCTAGGGGCGTGGCGACGTCGCCGTACGATGGGTCCGTCACGAGGGCGACGAGCGCGTTCCAGGCATTCAGATAGCCGCTTCCCTGATCCCACGGACCGTAGCCGTCAATCCACACCGCTCCTCCCGTTATGGCCTGCTTGAAGTCCTCGGGAGAGGCCGCAGGGATGAGGGCTTCGGCGTAGGTGTTCAGGAGAGAGACGGCTCCTGAGACCGCAGGGGTTGCCATGGAGGTGCCTGAGACGAATGCGAGGCCGTCGGGTGAGGTGGGGCTTGGGAAGGCAGAGAGGACGAAGAGTCCTGTCGCACTCACGTCGGGCTTACCCCGGCCGTCCGAGGTGGGTCCCCTGCTGCTGAAGGCATAGATCTGCGGGATATCGCTGACGAAGAGGCTCTGGCCTATCCCGGGAACACCGAAGTTCCAGTCCCAGAAGGCCTTCGTGTTGACGGGGTGCGCGGCGGCTGCTATGGTCAGCCCAGAGTTTGCTGATCCCGGGCTCGCCACCGTCATCGGTGCTGGACCCTCGTTCCCCGCAGCGCTTACGACGGTGATGCCCACGGAGGAGGCCACGTCGACGGTGCGGTCCTCAAGGTCCCTACCATCGAACATGTTGGGGCCCCCGAGGCTCATGCTGATAACGTCAACGTCCATTCCTTGGTTGACCTTCAGGTCGATGGCGTGCTCGATGCCAGCAATGATGATGGACTCAGAAACGCCGGCCCCAGTGTGGGGGAAGACCTTGATGATGTAGAGCGGGCTGAGGGGGGCCATTCCCAGGAGCGGGACTATCTTGTACCCGGGGAAACCGAACACGCCGGCATCCTGCAGTGGGAGACCCGAGTACCTCTTGATCGCCTGGAGCAGCGAGCTTCCTGACTTCAAGATTATCGCCCCGTGGCCCGCCAAGATCCCGGCCACATGGCTTCCATGCCAGTGATTCTCCACCGAATCGAAGCCCTCAAACTCCGTCCCCACGTCCGGGCTGATGTCGACACCACCGATGACTGAGCCCGAGAGCATGAAGTGATTGGACCAGATGCCCGTGTCTATGATCACGGCCAGGGAACCCTGGCCGAGGCTTCCAGTGGACCAGACCGCATTGGCACCCATCGCCACGTAGTTGTAATAGGTGTTGGGCTCCAGCAATCCGATCTGCTCTTCGGTCAGAGTGATGGCCTCCGCGCCATCCAAAGAGAACACCGATGGCATCTCGACGAGAGCATCTAGCTCGGCCATACTAGGACTCGAACTTGCCATCGACCTCTCCACGTCCAGGTAGATCATGGAGACGGCCGGTAGCATGGCCAGGTCCAGGATTCTGGAAGCGGGCATGGTCGCCGCCAGGGCATCGATGTATCTGTAGGAGAAGGCCACCGTGCCTCCCCAGGCCTTGATGATGCTCTGCACTTGATTCGCGGGGCCGTTCGTTGCTATCAGGAGTCTAATCGACTCCTGGCCGTCGCCCAGGGCCTTCAGGACACCTGGGGACAGTTTGCCGTACGGACTGGTGTCGAGAAGGAACCCTCCTGGAACGGCCTCGAGGCCTACCAGAGCGCCCAAAGATAGGGCTGAGGCTCCTGCGACCACCAGTGCGACCAAAATCGAAAGCGTTTTCCTTCCTTGCAACACAATCTCCCCTCCTGAGAGAGTAGGTCGTTGTAGGATACTCTGGTATAAAAATCTTTGTAGAATGCGGTTAGTCTCATTGTGGTTTAACTTAACTTCGAAGCTTCTTTATTATCATTATCGAGAGCATACATCCAAGAAGTCACGCAAATGACATGCAAGTTCTTGGGCTGGAATCTGTGAGACTTCGCCGTCTCATTCCTCTTCGCCGTCGCTTCCTTTTTATCCTAGAAACCATAGAAGCCCTGATGATCGAAATCGAGTCCCTTGTCAAGGTGTACAACGGACGAAGGGGCACGAAGGCCCTGGACAGCATCAGCTTCACAGTCCCTCGCGGGGATCTCTTCGGCTTCCTGGGTCCCAACGGAGCGGGGAAGACGACCACCATCCGCATCCTGGCCACCCTCCTCCGACCGACCTCGGGCACGGCCAGAATTGACGGCCATGACATCACGCGGGAGCCCCTGGCTATTCGAGACATCATAGGCTACATGCCTGAAAGCCCCGGATTCTACCCTCCCATGCGGGGCATGGAGCACCTCCTCTACTGGGCGGAGTTCTACGGCATACCCAAGGCGGAGAGGTTGAAGCAGGCGAAGGAGCTCCTAGCTCTCGTGGAGCTCCAGGAAGCGGCCCAGATGAAGCTGAAGGCCTACTCCCACGGCATGAAGCAGCGGCTGGCCCTCGCTCAGGCCCTTCTGAACGATGCCCCCGTCCTCATCATGGACGAGCCTGCTGGAGGTCTGGATCCCGCAGGCATGCGCTTCTTCCGGCAGCTCATGAAGCGGTTGAATTCGCAGGGCAAGACCATCTTCCTCTCGTCCCACCTTCTATCCGAGGTAGAGATGACCTGCGACACGGTGGGCGTGATCAACAAAGGGAAGATTGTGGAGGTCAGCGACCTGTCGACCCTCCAGAAACGGATAGCATCCACTCGAGAAAACGCCATCCGGATAGAGACCGATGGTGTCAGCGAAGAGGCGGTTGCGGCGGTGAAGTCCATCGAGGGAGTTAGGCAGGTGGAGGTGAAGAACAACGTCCTTACCGTCGTGGTGGAGCGCGGTAGCGATCTGGCAGCCGACATCAATGCTGCCCTCGTCTCTCGGGGCTCCAAGGTGAGATCTCTCCGGCAGGAGGACGTGCGGTTGGAGGATGTCTTCGTGGCCCTGACGGGAGGGAAGTAGGTGACCTACAACCCCCTCAGACCGATATATGTCGTCTCCAAGAAGGAGTTGAGGACGAACCTCCTGAGCGTCAGAATGATCGTCCTGGTCTCTATCTTCGCCCTGGCTGTCGTCGGTGCCTCCTACGGTTTCTCTGGATTTTCCATCGCCCCCGGTACAGAGGAGCAGTTGGCGGTGTGGGTACACCCAGTGATGCAGGAAAGTGAGTTGGGAATTGTGACTTTCGTCTCTGATGCCTGGGGTTTTCCCCATGTCGATACGGACGTGCAACTCTACAGGCAGCCCGACCAAGGGTCTCAGGTTCTCCTGGATACGAAGAAAACGGACAGCAATGGCTTCGTGCGTTTCCTCAACCTCGCCGAAGGCTCCTACGCAATCACCGTCAGTCTGGGAACCTTCAGCTGGGGCACTGGAATCTACCTGAGCCCCGAGGTGCTGCAGCGCAACCTCTCATTCGAATATCAAACCTTCGACCTCGATGACTCTGGGTTCAGGGATGAAATGGCCATGCACTTCCTGGACACAGGAGGCGACATTCCTCAAGGAGTTCGGGTTTACTTGGAAGGTGATGATGTCGGAAGTCCGGATTCCAAAGGCTTCCTCTCTGTCCAGCTCAATGAGGGGGAAAACAACATCACCATCGAATACCAGGGTGAGAGTTACGATATCACAGCTTTCGCATGGGAATCACCGGTTGGGATGGACCCCTTCACCTTCGGACCTGACGGCGTGCTCTTCTTCATCGCCTTCATCTTCGGGGCCCTCCTCCTCCCCATCGTCGCCATCGCCCTCTCCTTCGACAGCATCTTCAAGGAGAAGGCCCAGGGCTCGGCGGACCTGCTGCTGTACAGGCCCGCTTCCTGGAGGTCTGTCGCGGTAGGGAAGTTTCTGGGGGTTTTCGCAGCGGCAGCCCTGCCTGTGACGGCCGTCAACCTGACCGGCGTCCTCATCATCACCGCGGTGTCGGGAACCTCACCCAGCCTCGCTTTCGCCACGGGCTTCATCGTGTTCTCCCTCTTCCTCCTGGCCGTCTACATCCTCTTGGCGCAGACCCTCTCCACCGTGGCCAAGACTGCAGGCACAGCCATCCTCTTTGCCATCGTCCTCTGGTTCGTCTACAACGCCCTCTGGAGTGTTGTCATCTTTCTCGTCACGCTGGTCCTGGGCCTCGGCCCTGGTTCTAGGGAGTACTTCGTGATAGCCGCCTACCTCGGCCTCGCGAACCCCAACGGCATCTACCAGAGCCTGTTCGGGTTCGTCCTTCCAGAGGGTCTGGAGTTCTTCGGGACACCGGTCGGCGGTTTTGCCTTGCCCGCATGGGCCATTCCCGTCGCCGCTATCCTATGGTTGGCAATTCTCGTCGTCCTCTTCCTAGAGCTTTTCAACAGGAAAGCCGCTGCCTGAGCCGAGAACTGGAGAAGAACGTTTGCGTCTGCCACGAAGCGGACCCGCTATCCCTCCTCCGTGAACCTGATATACAGGTACATCGGGCCCGCCATCTTTGCCACGGTGGTACCCCTCTCCGTCAGGGAGTAGAGGACCCGAGGAGGCCTCCTGTCGACCACCTCCCGCTGAACCCATCCTTTCTTCTCCAGGGACCTGAGCCTAAGAGAGAGGGTCCTGGAGCTGATGCCCATAAGGAGCTTCCCAAGCTCCGAGAAGCTGAGCTCCCCCGTCCTGTATAGGAAGTAGATGATGGGGACCGTCCACTTCCTCGTGACAGACTCTATGATCCTAGCGCTCGTCTCGGCCTCCTCAAAGGGGTCGATCTCCTCCTGCATGTCTTCGGCCAGCCCCTCGGTGAAGCGCACACACTGGTTCGCGAACTTGGCGAACCTCTCTTCCAAATCCCTTCTCTGCATGATGCCTCCTTTACCAGAGATTACTAATGGCTGATAAGGAAACTGAAGGGCTTTTATACATTTTAAATGTAGTGTCCTAAGTAAACCACTAGGTGTCCCGATGAAGCCCTACAAGCCCCTCGCCCTCTTCTTCGCCACCATCGGCATCGCAGCGGCCCTCGTCACAGTATTCGATCAGATTTACGGCTTGAGGATTGGCTACCTAGACCCCTTCTACGACGGCGTCGGCCAGGAACTCCTAATCACTACCCTGATCCTGATCCTTGCGGGCTTATTCCTCGTGCTGCACCAAGTGAGGGTCCTCAGGGAGGAGCTGGAGGAGAGAAGGCGAGAGGACGTCGTCAACGGGCGGGTCGGACAAGGAACGTCCCAGGTCGTCGTGGCCCCGCCGGACGGACAGCCCCTGGTGAGGGCAGTGGGCATGACCAAGGTCTACGACACTGGGAAGGTGAAGGTGGATGCCCTGAGGGGCATCGAACTCGAAGTCAAGAAGGGGGAGATGGTGGTCATCATGGGTCCCTCAGGCTGCGGGAAGACAACCCTCCTCAACTGTCTTTCCGGCATCGACGACGTCACCCAGGGAGATGTCTACATCCGGGGCATGAACCTCTCCGACTTGAAGGACGCGGAGAGGACGGACTACAGAGCGGCCAGAATGGGCTTCGTCTTCCAGTCCTACAACCTCATACCCGTTTTGACGGCGGTGGAGAATGTGGAGCTGCCCCTCCTCATCCTGGGGGTCGATCCGAAGGACTCCAGGCGGAGGGCCCTGGAGGCCATGGTCGCTGTCGGCCTGGAGGAGGAGGCCCTGAGGAAGCCCATGGAGATGTCCGGGGGCCAGCAGCAGCGGGTCGCCATTGCTAGGGCCATCGTGAACGAGCCTGAGGTGGTCTTCGCCGATGAGCCCACGGGCAACCTGGACAGTGAGACGAGCCAGGAGGTGGTGTCCCTCCTGAGGGAGTTGAACAGGTCCAGACGCCTTACATTGGTCATGGTCACCCACGACCCGACCATAAGTCAGCATGCGGACCGCATCCTCACCATGAGGAGCGGCCAGATCGTGGAGGAGAAGAGGCTCCAGGAGGCTTGACCTTGGAGCTCAACCTGGCGACCGTATCCTTCATCCTAGCGGGCATTGTCTTCCTGACCATCCTCTTGGCCGGCCTGAGGAAGAGGATTCTTGTTCGGATAGGCTTCAGGAACGTCATCAGGCGGAAGACCCAGGTGGCCCTGGCCATCGCGGGTCTCACGGTGGCCACTTCCATCATATCGGGTGCCCTCGTCATCGACGACAGTTTCGATTCCACCGTGGTGGCCATCGTCCTGCGGGGAACGGACCACGTCGACGAGATCCTCTACCTGTCGGACGAGTACGGACGGCGGACCACCTTCGAGCTCTCCGTATACCAGGATTTGAGGGACAAGCTCCCCACCATGGAGAGCGTGGATGGTCTGGCGCCTAGGATTCACCTCGCGGCGTCGGCCAAGGACAACAGGACGGGACTGGTCCAGCCATCGTCTACCCTCATAGCCTTCGACCCCGCCCAGGACCTGGGCTCCTTCTACCTGGTGGACGGGACGGCGGTGGACGGCAGCGATCTGGGCGACGACGAGGTCTACGTGAACGAGGCCCTGGCCAGTGAGCTGGAGGCTCAGAGAGGGGATGAGCTCCAGGTCTTCGTCAACGGCGAGGTTCTGTACGTCCAGATCAGGGACGTGGTGCAGGACAAGGGGAGAGGCGGGTGGCTCACAGGGGAGAACATCTTCGTCCGGCTGCCAGTCCTCCAGAGCTCCCTCGGCCTGGAGGGCAGTATAAACCTCATCCTGATCTCCAACGTCGGGGGTGTGGAGGACGGCCACGAGGCGACGGATGACGCCCTGGCGAACCTCCAGGCGGCCCTGCCCCCCGGCCACCCATACACCATCCACGCCATTAAGCGGGAGAACATCGACACCTTCAACAAGCTCATGGACCAGCTAAGCCAGCTCTTCACCCTGATGAGCGCCTTCACCGTCATCGCTGGCATCCTGCTGATCATGAACATCTTCTCCATGGTGGCGGAGGAGAGGAAGACGGAGATGGGAATGGCCAGGGCCCTCGGCATGAGGCGAAGCCACCTGGTCCAGGCCTTCATCTTCGAGGGATTCCTCTACGCCCTGGCCTCCTCCGTCCTGGGCGCCTTCGCTGGCCTCGGCGTGGCCACGGTCATCATGGAGGCCTTCCGGCAGATCTTCACCTTCTTCGCCCGGGACCTCCGGATTGGGTACGAGCTGGGGAGCCTGATGACGGCCTTCTCCCTGGGACTGCTGCTGACCTTCGTCACCATCACCCTCGCCTCGTGGAGGATCAGCAAGCTCAACATCGTGCGGGCCATCAGGGACCTTCCGGAACCCCCCGCAAAGAGGGCCAGCGTGCTGGAGATCCTGGCAGGGGCCATCCTCGTCGGAGGCGGGGCCTTCGGGCTGTACTACAGCCTGGTGGAGAGGAGTGAGATGCTCTACATCGTCGGGGCGCCCCTGGTAGTCCTTGGGCTGGCCCAGCTAAGCGTCCGTCGATTCGGCCCGCGGGTGCCGCTTACATTGGCCGGCGTCTTCGCCATCGCCTGGGTCCTGAGCCCCTATCGGCTGATCGGCGAGGTGGAGCCTAGCATTGAGAACTTCATCATTGCCGGCGTCCTCCTGGTGGCGGGGGGCGTCCTGATCGTCATGGCCAACAGCGAAACCCTCCTCAAACTCGGACCTCGCCTCACGAGGGAGGGGAAGAACCTGCCCGTGGTGAAGGCCGCCATCGCCTACCCCATGGCCAAGAGGTTCCGCACGGGCGTCATCCTGGCCATGTTCGCCCTGATCATGTTCACCATCACCGTCATGAGCATGGTGATGTCCCTGACGAGCTCCACCGTCGATGTCTTCGCCAGGATGGAGTCCGGAGGTTACGATGTCATAGGTTACGCCAACCCCTTCGCTGAATTGGACGACCTCGACCAGAGGCTGACGCAGTCGGGCCTCGGAGCGAGAATCGACTTCCACGACGACCTGCTTCTGTCCCGGGGGTTGGTCGACGGTCCAGGGATCGACTCCGTCTCCTACCCGTTGGTGGGGATCTCGCAGGAGTTCGCCAATCGCAATAACTTCACCTTCCACATGCTGGCCGACGGTTACGAGACCGATAGGTCCGCTTGGAACGCCCTCATGACGGATCCCAGCCTTGTCGTGGTGGACCGGAACGCGCAGCCGGTGGACTTCGGCCCCACCTTCGACTTCCGGGTGGACGTGGAGGACCTTCTCTCCCTGACCAATGCCCGCGGGGAGGTGATGGAGGTCACCGTGATCGGCATCCTTGATGCCAGGTTCGTATCCGGCGTCTTCATGGCGGGGGACAGTCTGGAGCAATTCACCGGGGTGAGCCAGCCCACCCTGTTCTACTTTGGGGCGGCCGAGGGCGAGGACGCGGCCGCCGTGAGCAGATCGCTGGAGCGGGAGTTTGTGGACCACGGCCTGCAAACTTTCGTCATCATTGATGAGGTGAAGGAGAGCCTGGAGGTCACCCTGAACGTCATGCAGCTCATCCAGGCCTTCCTCGCCCTGGGCCTTGCAGTGGGCATCTCCGGTCTGGGGGTCCTGGCAGTTCGAAACGTGGTCGAGAGGAAGGCCATGATAGGCACCCTGAGGGCCCTGGGTTTCCGCAAGGAGATGGTGCTGAAGGCCTTCCTCATAGAGCTCTCCTTCGTTGCTGTCTTGGGGATCCTGCTGGGACTGGTCCTGGGTATCGCCCTCTCCTACAACCTCTACAGCAGCATGGACCTCTTCCGAGACGCCGAATTCATCATCCCCTGGCCCAACCTTCTCTTCATCCTCGTATTCTCCTTCGTGGCCAGCGTCCTGGCGACCCTGTCACCCTCTCTGAGAGCGTCGAAGATGCCGCCGGCGGAGGCACTTAGACAGGTGCTCTGAGCCCCCCCACACGGGACCTAGGGAATCGGCGGAACGGCAGGGTGAGGGGTTCCCGAGGTCGATTATCTGATAATCAGCCCTGATAGTGGCATCGGTCCCTTTAAGGTGTTTCCAGCGGCAGAAGGGAGATTCTAGGTGGGACTTTGGCCCGAGGCATGCTCCCCTTGGCCGTCATTGCCCTGGCCATACCGGTCAGTTTGGCCTTGCTGGCGGTTCCAGCCGCGGCAGCCGGGCCGACGGTTACCGTAACGAGTCCTGAGCAAGGGATCGTCGTGGAAGGGAACGTCCTCTTCCAGGGCACGGCGGAGGACCCTGATGGCGACCTAAGCTCCGTCGCCATATCGATCGAGGGATTCAATCCTGAGATCAAGGTGAACCTTCCCGGCGCAAAGGGTAACGCCACCTGGGAGAAACTGTGGAACAGCCTGGGTGCTCCAGACGGGCTGCGCAAGGTGAGCATCGTTGCCAAAGACAAGGCTGGTCAGACCTCAGAGCCCGTGAACTTCACTCTTCTGGTGGACAACTTCAAGGAGCCACAGGTAGACGCGTCCCGCCTATTCTTCGACGAAGCGGGTGACGGCGGCTTCACGCCGTGGAATGATCTAGAGGCCGTTCCCACCACCCGGGTGGGTGTAGAGATCACGTTCAGTGAGGAGATGGACGGTGCGGCCGTGGAGGCCGCCCTGAGTTTCACAGGTGGGACCGTTACATGGGAGCTCACCCCGAAAGAGTCGACCAAGGTCTTCTGGTTGAATATCTCCCAACTCGAGGTCAGTACGACGTACAATCTCACCGTAGGAACTCAGGCCACCGACATGGCTGGCAACCCGCTGCGGGCGTCTCACCAGATTAGCTTCCACACCGTGGCAGAGGCGACGCCTGGAACGCCTGAGCAGGCTGGATTCCAGCTCCCCTTCGACCCGCTGTGGCTCTGGATAGGTGGGGCTGCAGGAGGGGGAGCTATCGCCGGGGTCGTCAGCTGGAAGAAGGGTTGGCTTTCCCGTCTATACAATTACATCAGACAGCTGCCCTCGCTCTTCCGCGGAGAGGAAGGCTGACCGTTCCGCATCCGCCCACCGAACTCTCAGGACCGAGCTTGGACATAGCCCATCACGGAGAGCAATGATTCTCGCAGCCCATACAGACGTGCCAAGCATCAAATAATACCAAAAAGAACCAGTGGAAGATGCGCTTCCGGTTCCCCCCGGCCCTGGCCCTCATCCTCCTGTCTCCCGCCATTGGTGAGCTGCTCTCCGGCTCCTCCCCGCCTGTGGAGTTCCTCAACCCCATCGTCCTCGGCATGCTGGTGGCCCTCTACGGTGGCGGTGCACTGCTCGTACGAGAGCTCAACCTGAGATGGGGGAAGGGGAAGGCATCCCTCCTGGTCCTGGGCGCGGCTTACGGCATCATCGAGGAGGCCTTGATGGTCAAGAGCTTCTTCAACCCCGCTTGGCCGGATCTGGGCGTTCTCGGGGAATACGGTCGCTGGCTGGGCGTAAACTGGGTGTGGGCCTTCTTCCTCACCCTCTACCATGCCGTCTTCAGCATCACCATCCCCATACTCCTGGTGGAGCTGGCATACCCGGACCAGAGGCGATCGCCGTGGGTCGGTCGGAAGGGACTCCTGACCGCCGGAATCGCCTTCGTCGGAATCGTCCTCGTTGGTCTGGTCTTCTTCCCGTACACTCCCGGTCCGGTGGAGTATCTCTTCTTCCTGCTCGTCGTCCTTGCACTTCTCTGGGTCGCCCGCCGCCTGCCAGCGGACTTCGCCTCCGGTGGCGGGAGGCCCATGAGGCGTCCCCTCTTCCTGTGGGCCTACGGGCTGGCGGGCGCCACCCTCCTTTTCCTTGGAATGTTCCTGGGAGCCTTCATCCTCCCGCATCCAGCTCTGGTCATCGTCGTGGGGAGTGCCGTCCTCCTCCTCTACGCAGACAGGCTCCGGCGCTATGCTTGGACGCAGGCGGAGGACACCCACAAGCTAGCCCTCGTGGCCGGCGGCCTCTCCTTCCTGGTTCTCCTAGCCTTCCTCCAGGAGATGGATGCCTCAAGGCCCGACAACCCTCTGGGGATGTCTGTGGTGGGCGCCACCTTCGGCCTGATCCTCCTGTGGTTGTGGCGTCGAGTTGCCCTCCGCGAGAGGGCCCTGAAGCTGGCTGAACCCCTAGGCGCCTAGGTTCCCAGCAGGAGAAGTCTTTCCTACAGCTTTATGAGGGCTCAGTCCAGGAGCCTTCCTGCTGAGGATGATGACCACCAGCACTAAGCTGAAGCTCCTATGGTACCTCCTGCTCTCAGCCATCGGCGTCTTCCACGCCGAGGTCCTCAGCTGGAGCTCCCCCGATGTCCTCTACAACCCTTCCAAGTTCCTGCTCGTTACCCCCGTCTACGCCGTCCACTACATCCTCTTCGGCGACCTCATCATAAGGCACCGCCGGCAGAGCTTTGCCGTTGTCTACCTCCTCGGCTGCCTCACAGGCATGTACGAGACCATAATCACGAAGGTCTACTTCTCCCCGCCCTGGAACCCCACCGGGGTAGGCCCCTTGGGGATCGCCTGGTTGGAACTCCTCTGGATAGGCTTCACCTGGCACGCCTTCATGAGCTTCCTCATTCCCCTGCGCCTGACCTTCGGACTCATCGCGCCTGGGGCCTCAGATTCTCTGAGGTCAAGGACCCTTAGGGCTACTCTCCTGGTCGCCCCCGCCATCAGCGCGATCATCGGTTACGGCTTTGGCATGACGTTGGAGGTGATGCTACCATCCGTCCTCGTATCATTCCTCGTGTTGGCCGTGCTGATCCTGGCATTCGTTCGAGGGGCCCGACGTTGGGGCTTCACAAGCCTGGACCAGGTGGCCCTGGGCCGAAGGGGACGGTGGACGGCTCTGGTCCTCTTCGCCGCCGTCTACGGGGGCTATGGCCTCCTCCTGAGGCCGGAGGCCTTCCCCGTGGGCCTCGCCCTGGTGCCCGTCATCCTTCTCTACGCGGGCCTGATCTACCTGGCCTTCAGGGCGCTC
>CAYFYB010000013.1:31255-45612 GCA_964347345.1 uncultured Methanomassiliicoccales archaeon
GAGGTGGGACTGGCGGAGGGCCTCTAGGCGCCCGTCGTTCTTCGAGCGTACAGGATCTTGTTGTGGGCGTCGTTGGCCTTCACGTAGGCTATAATCAGGAGGATTCCAGAAATCACGCCACCGAGAATTAGGGAGAGGATGCCTATGACGAGGGCCGGCGTTAGGGCCTCCTCAACTCTGCCCTCGGAGAGCCTTTTGTAAATCAGGAAGTATGTCAGCAGAAGGAAGATGACTGGTATGAAGCCGAAGCCTGTGAAGATGAGGAGGGGAAGGAGGGCGAAAACCGCGAGCTGTTGCTGAGCCTGGTATGTGGTTATATCCGAAGAGACTGGGGCCGCTCCAAAGGTCGGCAGTGCTATGAAGATAGCTGCCAAGAGGAAGAGCATGACTATGATCCCGATGACCAGAAAGATGGCTTGAAATATCATCGCGACCAGGGTGAGGGTCTTGGCGGTGTCCAGGTCGGACCTGGCCTCCGGCGGAATCGGTTCCGGAATCATGCGCAGGAGAAGCGACTCTGATATTATAGTGTCGATGGTCTTCCACGGTACTTCCGAGGTATCAGCAAATCAATCGATGAATCCCCTTCTGTGCCTGGTCAATTCCTCTATGGTCGAGGCATCCCATCGATTGACGAAGAACTTGAGCCCCTCGTCCTTCTCCCGCCTTAGGGGCCTGGTCGAGGCCCCCTCGAAATGCGTCCCGATGGCTCTTGAACACAGGGCAAGCTCGAAACCCGCTTGAAGGGCCCGGAGACAGTAGTCCACATCCTCCAGATAGATCCTGTACTCCTCGTCGAACAGGCCTATCTCGTCCAGGCAGGTCCTTGTGATAAGGAAGCATGCTCCCGTGATGAAGTCCAGACGGATTCTCGATGATAGATGCCGGTAATGAGTGAACATGTAGGGGTGGCGGCCCCAGGACCTCCGCAGAGACTCCCTCAGAGCCCAGAAAGGTGCCCAAGCCTTGGCAGCCTCCACTATGAACTCCGTGGGTGTCAGGGAGATCTTGCCTCCGGCATGTTGAATCATCCCGTTGGGGTAGTATAGGAGAGCCCCCACGATGCCCACTTCTCGATGGCGCTCCGCGGTTTCCAGCATCCTCTGGAGCCACCCCGTTTCCATGAGGCAGTCGTCGTTTAACAGGACCCAGAGGGAGGCGTCAGGAGTCTCGTGTATGCCGCGATTGATGCTCTTGGAGAAGGAGAAGTCGGGGCCGGTGGAGACGACGGGATGAACCTCGGTGTTGAGCCCGCCCGTGGTTCTTTGGGCGGTCTCAACGCATCTGGGACCGAACCCCTCCTCCATCGAGGAAGTGGGGATGATGATGGCAACTCTCAAACGCTCACCCCTTGTGGCGGGTCCCTTTGCCACTGCGATTCACGGTCGCTTTCAGCCTGTCGCTCCGGTCGACAGGGTCCATTGGAGCCTCTGCCCATTCACCTCTCAAAGTCATCCATCATCTCCCGGTAC
Organism: uncultured Methanomassiliicoccales archaeon; assembly: GCA_964347345.1. GTDB lineage: Archaea > Thermoplasmatota > Thermoplasmata > RBG-16-68-12 > JAJISG01 > JAJISG01. Next base: position 32,728 of record CAYFYB010000013.1, read on the forward strand.
ACCCCGATCGTCTCCTCAGCGCACCGACCCCAGGTGAACCTCTCCGCGACCCCTCTCAGCTTCGTCGGACTCCACTTCTCAGCCAGGGCGCTATCCAGCCCCTCCGCTATGCTCTCAGGGCTGTATGGATCCACGTATATCGCTGCCTCCCCCATGTGCTCCCTGTGGGGCGGTATGTCGCTGACGACGACGGGGGTGCCGCAGGCCAGGGCCTCGAGGGGAGGCAACCCGAAGCCTTCATCCAGGCTTGGGAATGCGAAGACTGAGGCGCGATTGTACCAAGCTAGAAGCTCATCGTCCGACAGCCAACCAGGCTCTACCAGCTCCACGCCCAGTTTCCTCGCAGTCTCCTCCACCCTTCGCCGCTCATGTCTCCACTTGGTGCTGCCTATCCTCACGAGCCGTCCTGGGGGCTTCATCAGACCCACGGCCTCGACCAGCCTGGAGAGGTTCTTCCTGGGGTTGTTGTCGCCGACGAAGAGGATTGTCCTCTCCTCCCGCTCTAGGTCCAGGGGTTTAAACTTGTCAGCGTCCACCCCCTCCGGGATGACGTCAACCTCTTCTGGCTCCCGGCCGCACAGCCGAAGAACATCCTGGCGCACGTGTTCCGAGGGAACTATCACCCTGCCTGCGGAGAGAATGGCTTGCAGATTGACGATGTGGCCCAGGGCCTGGAGCACCCCCCGTTGGTAGAGATGGAGGAACTTGAAGGGGATCATGTCGTGGACTGTAAGGATGTCAGGTTCCGCTGGAGAGGAGCTGGGGTCCAGTGCGTGCAACAGTCCTTCCCATCGACGAAGGCCAGCCTTCTGGAGCCAGATGCTCAGGTAACCTCCCAAGGGTCTCCCAAAGATCGTCGTTTCCCGCCTCGCCAACTCCACAACCTCTATCTCGGCGTGAGGTGTGAGGGCTCGGACTAATTCCTTCGCGTACCTCTCCAACCCCGTTTGTGATGGATCCCTGCTCCAGGTGAGGACCACTCTCATCTATATCCCCCCGTAGTAGAGCAGGATTGCCCGCAGGAGCGCAACGGTCCGGATGGGGAGTTCAAGGACGTGTACAGACGACCTCCTGATGGCGCCCCTGACCCTGTGGCGCAGCCGACGGTTCTTGAGGTACGCAATGGCCCCACCTACGCAGTACTGGTATCTCTTTCGAAGCGCCACGGGCCACGTTATCTGGGAGTAGTCATGATACACCCCCGCCTCCGGGTCAAACCTCACCTTGAAACCCATCTCCTTGACCCTCAGGTTCAGGTCCCAGTCTTCACCGCCGTAGGACACCCAGGACGCTCCCCGCCCCCTTCTGTACCGGAAGGATTCGTCGTATACGTACCCGTATCTTTCTTCTACAGACCTGAAGACGTCCACCCTCCAGGCGGAGTTTCCCGTCAGCATCACCGTCTGGTCTTGGGGGATGGCGATGCACATCTCCTTCTCTAGGTCCGCCAGGTACCTCGCCCCGGAGTTTCTCACCTCCACAGGGATGACAGGCCCTGCCACAATGTCCGCCCCCTGGAAATCGGTGATCTGTCGAATCCATTCCCGACTCGTGGGAATCTCGTCGGTATCTATGAAGGCGAGCACGTCTACCTCGGTGCTCATCGCCGCGGAGATCATCAGGTTCCTGGCCTCGGCCACCGTTCTGCCTTCGACGATGTGCCTTTGCGGCCTCTCCACCTGCTCGTCCAGGTGGGAGAGCAGCCGGTGGAACTGGGGGTCCTCCCTCGACCTCGTGGCGATACCGATTACCACCTTATCCATGGCCCGTCCCCTTCGTTCTGGAGAGGTCTGACAGCATGGTTGGCGCGCCCCATCCAGGCAGCGACGTCTTCACTGGTCCGCGAATAGTAACGTGTGGACTCTATAAGGATTAATACGTTTCGTGAAGGTTCGCGAGTCAGCGACCAACCTGGCCATGTCCTAGGGGGCTGGGATCCCCTCCTGTCTCCGGCTGGAAGCCAGCGCCAGGATGCCCGCTATCAGGAGGCCGTAGGCCCACCATCCCGCAAAGAAGGTGAAGTAGAAGATGTTCAACACGGGGGTACCCTCGCCTGCCACGGAGTAGAAGATGAGAGCGGCCCCGATGATGGTGGCAACACCGGCTATCAGGAGTACCGAGGCCCCGGCTACAGTCCTCTTCCTGCCTATCACTCCTCCAACGATTCCCACGATGCTCGCGAGGAAGGCGATGAATGAGATCATGAGGAGGGGTGCTCCGCTGCCAAAGGTTAGGGCAACCAGTGCCAGGAGGACGAATAGAAGGAGGAATGACCACAGCAGTCCAAGGATGCCCAGCACGAGTCCCGATATGAATACGCCTCTGCCCATGAACTCACCCGCGCGGGTGATGGACTCGAGGGGATTTTATTGATTGTGGTGAAAATTCAGCCTCTTGCCTCAGAACCCTCAACCTCCTCCTTGCTGACTTCGAAAGGGTTTAACTCGATGTCAGGACGGCGCTTCCGCTAAAGGCGTCCTGCTTTGTGGCTCTCGAAGTCCGCCTCAGGTGCCGTGGGCATACCTGTGGGGGTCCTCGTCGAAGGTCTCCTTGCAGCCCGTGCTGCAGAAGTAGAAGACCTCCCCTTCATGCTCAGAGGTTCCCGCCGCCTTGGCGGGGTCCACATCCATGCCGCATATCGGGTCTTTCGCCATCTTGAACCTCCTTTCTTCCCACTTCGTTAGGGTGGGTTGGAATCTCTTCAGCAATAGGGAATTGGTGACTACGGTTGTGGATGAGAAGCCCATGGCGGCCCCCGCGAAGATGGGGTCCAGCAGCAGGCCAACGAGGGGGTAGAGAAGGCCGGCGGCCACGGGGATGAGGGCGGTGTTGTAGGCGAAGGCCCAGAAGAGGTTCTGTCTGATCTTGGAATAAGTCCGACGACTCAGCTGGATGGATGCAACGACATCCCTGAGATCGTCCTTCACCAGGACGATGCCACCGGCCTCCATGGCAACGTCGGTCCCGCTGCCGATGGCTATCCCCACATCTGCCTGGGCCAGGGCCGGTGCGTCGTTGATGCCGTCTCCCACCATGCCGACGGCGTTGCCCTGCTCCTGCAGTCTCTTGATGCGCTCTGCCTTCTCTCCAGGCAGCACCTCGGCCATGACATCCTGGATTCCGAGCTGGGCCGCTATGGCCATGGCTGTCCTCTCGTTGTCCCCCGTCAGCATCACGGGCCTGATGCCCATGCTCATGAGAGCCCCCACAGCTTCCTTGGAGTGCTCCTTCAGGGTGTCGGCGACTGCGACAGCGCCTGCAAGGTCGCCTTCCTGGGCCAAGAGCATCACCGTCTTCCCCATCCGCTCTAGGTTTTGGACGACCCTTTCCCCTTCCCCCAATTCGATGCCACTGTCCACCATGAGCTTCCTATTGCCCAAGAGGACCCTCCTGCCCTCCACAACGGCCCTGACACCATGACCAGGGACAGCCTCGAAGTCCTCCGGGTCTGGCACGTCGATGCCCTTCTCCTCCGCCCTTCGGAGGATAGCCTCCGCCAGAGGGTGTTCGGAGCCTTTCTCGGCCACGGCAGCCGCCAGTAGCACCTCCTCCTCGGACAGGTCGGCGAGGGTGATGACGTCGGTGACCTCGGGCATCCCCTTTGTGAGGGTCCCGGTCTTGTCGAAGACCACAACGTCCATCTTTCGAGCCTTCTCCAGGTACTCCGCACCCTTGATCAGCAGGCCATTCTCGGCGCCCTTGCCAGTGCCAACCATGATGGCTGCAGGGGTCGCGATGCCCAGGGCGCAGGGACAGGCGATGATCAGGACGGCCACAAAGACCGTCAGGCTGAAGGTGAAGGCGGAGAAGCCCATGGGAGGGGTCCACATCCCCGTCCCGAGGTAGTACCAGAAGATGGAGGTGATTACGGCGATGCCTATGACGGCAGGCACGAAGTAGGAGGAGATGACGTCCGCGAGCTTCTGTATTGGGGCCCTGGACTGCTGGGCCTCCTCGACGAGGTTGATGATCTGGGAAAGCGCGGTGTCTTTCCCCACCTTGGTGGCCTTGAACTTGAGCATGCCGATCTTGTTCATCGTGGCTCCCACGACCTCGTCGCCGGGACCCTTCTCCACGGGGATGGACTCCCCGGTTATCATGGACTCGTCCACGGAGGAGCGGCCCTCCGTCACGAGGCCGTCCACGGGTATCTTCTCGCCCGGCCGGACGATGACGATGTCTTCCACCCTCACCAGCTCCACGGGCACCTCCACCTCCTCGCCGTCCCGGAGAACCCTGGCCTTCTTCGGGGCCAGGTCCATGAGGCGGCGGATGGCCTCCGACGCCCTTCCCTTGGCCTTCTCCTCGAAGTAGCGACCTAGGAGGATGAGGGATATGATGAAGGCGGCGGTGTCGAAGAAGACCTCCTCCCCCGCGAAGAAGCCCGGGAAGAAGGTGACGACGGTGCTGTAGCCCCAAGCGGCACTGGTTCCGACGGCGATGAGGCTGTCCATGTTGGCCATCCTGTTCTTGATGGCGTCCAGGGTACCCCTGTAGTACCTCCAGCCGGCGATGAACTGAACGGGGGTGGCCAGGCCGAAGAGGACGAAGTTTCTGATGGTGATATCCAGCCCAGGAAGGAAGCTGAGGATCAGGGTGGGTATGGAGAGAGAGAAGCTGAAGATCAGGAGGAGCTTCAAGGTCCTCATCTCCTTCTCAGGCTCTAGGAAAGTCTCCAGGCAGGTCTCGCTGCAGAAGTAGTACTGTCTCCCGTGGACAGTGGCCACGAGGGTGGTCTTCGTCTCGTCCACGTACATGCCACAAACAGGGTCCTTGGCCAAGCTCACTACCCGTGGATGAGTAGGGAGGATTACCCTTAAAGAAACTGTGTTTTACATTTGTAAAGCGACGGCAGCCGTCGTCAGAAGCCCAACCATAGGGTCACCGCCAGGAAGAGGAAGACGACGCCTATGATTAGGTTCTGTCTCTCCTCCAACCTGCGGAGGATGCCCGATCGGTCCAGGGCGGCGTATCCTTTCCGGCCCAGGACGACTAGGGTGACCATCACGCCGACGGTGAGAAGGCTGAAGAGAATGGCGAGGGATAGGGCGAGGCTCCAGCCGTAGGCACTGGCTGCGAGGAAGAGGGGCAGGATGGCGTAGCAGGGAGGGAAGGAAGCCACCAGGAAGAGGACGAGGGTGGCAGCGCCGTCGGACATCACCTTGCGGTGGGCATGTCCGCGGGGCCTGAGGTCTCTGATTACGAAGAGCAGCCCAAGGGCTGCGAGGAAGGCTGCCATGATGGTGGAGGTGATGGCTTCGGAGGCCAGCTCCACTTCAATCACCAGATAGATGATGGCCAAGCCCAGTATGATGGTGAGGCCCACGTGACCCGTCGCTGACAGCAGGGTGACCTTCAGGGTTCGGGCCATGGACCACCCCTGGGCCTTGCTCACCGTCACGTGGGGAAGCCAGTGATCAGGGCCCAGGGCGTGGAGGAGAGTGATCACGCCGCCGGCAACCAGCATGGCAGCGATGTGATGGGTCATTGATGCTCCCACGGGACGGAGCCTACATAACCCTTTTCACGTGATCTATCCAGCTGCCCTCGGGACCCGACTCAGCATCCGAAATTTCCAGGCCTTGATAATGGCTGGGGAAGGCTTAATAGGCCCGATGCTCACAGGCCAATCGGATGGCCAAAGAGTCTGTCGAGAAAGCAAAGATCAAGATATGCCTTGCGGGGGAGGCCGCCGTCGGTAAGACCTCTCTCATCCGGCGTTTTGTCCACGATCAGTTCGACGACAAGTATACCGTCACCCTCGGGGCGAAGGTGACTAAGAAGGTGGTGATAGTGAAGAATCCCGGGGGCAAGGGCAAACTGGAGGTCGATGTGGCCCTCTGGGACATCATGGGGGAGAAGTTCTTACGGGAACTCTTGAGGGAGGCCTACTTTTACGGGGCTCAAGGAATCCTCGCGGTTTGCGACGTCACGAGGGCAGAGACCCTCGTGGATCTGGAGGATTGGAAGACCTCCATCGAGAAGGTGGCTGGTACTATCCCCATCCTCGTCTTGGCAAACAAGTCGGACCTGAAGGACGAGGCGGTGATAGACGAGAAAGGCCTCCAGCTCTTCTGTGAGGGTTGGGAGTGCCCCTATCTCTTCACCAGTGCCAAGATGGGGGACAACGTGGAGAAGGCCTTTCACGAGATGGCCACCACGGTTCTCAAAGGCCTCGTGGAGGGGGCTAAGAGCCAGGCCTGACACCTACTCCCCTCTCCGAACTGCAATCCCCAGGCCCGGGACTGCGAAGCGGACCTCCAACAGGCGGAGAAAGAGGGTCAGGAGGAGGGATAGGGCTAGGAACACGGCGGCCGCAAGGAGATAGCTCTCGAGGACCGCCGCGGCCCGCTGGCCGAAGGTGAGGGATGCTCGGAGGAGTTCCGGGACTGCCACGATGAAGGCCAGGGGCGTCGCGTCCTTGAACATAATGATGTACTCGTTGGTGAAGGGCGGGGCCATGATGCGAAGGCTCTGGGGCAGGATTACGTGAGCCATCGCCTGTCCCTTTTTCATCCCTATGGATACCGCGGCCTCGATCTGGCCGTGGGCGATGGACTGGAACCCGGCCCGGAAGATCTCTGCCTGGTACGCGCCCGTGTTGAGGGTGAGGGCTATGATGACCCGCTCCACGGGCGCCACATCCAGGCGGTATGCGAGGCCATATTGGGCGAAAAGAGCGTTCAGGGCGGGGAAGGAGAAGAACACTAGGAAGATTTGGATCAGGAGGGGGGTCCCCCGGAAGAGCTCCGTATAGCCCCGGGCAACGGCGCGTAGGGGTCGGAACCGGGAGACTCGCCCCCATCCGAAGAGGAAGCCGATGAGGACACCCACGCCTATGGCGGTGAGGGCCATTCGGAGATTAAGGAGGACGATGGGGGCCACGTCGCGGAAGTATCGCAGCACCAGATCTAAGTCCACCATCCTGCTCACCTCACAGGATGCGACTCAGGAACTCCCGGGTGCGCCTGTGTTTCGGCCGCTCGAAGAACTCCTCCGGGGTCCCCTCTTCCAGGATCTGTCCGTGGTCCAGGAAGAGGACCCGATCCGCCACGCCCTTCACAAAGCCCATCTCATGGGAGACCACTAGCATCGTCATCCCCTCCCGGGCAAGTTTCGTCATCACGTCCAAGACCTCCCCGATGAGTTCCGGGTCCAGGGCACTGGTGGGCTCGTCGAAGAGAACGGCCTTGGGGCCCATGGCCAGAGCCCGGGCGATAGCAACCCGCTGCTGCTGTCCACCCGACAACTGGGCTGGGTATGCGGCCGCCTTGTCCCTTAGGCCTACTTTTTCCAAGAGCTGGAGGCCGGCTTCTCTCGCCTTTGCTTCGGGCATCCGCTTTACCGTCGTCAGGCCGATTGTCACGTTCCGCAGGGCCGTCAAATGGGTGAAGAGGTTGAAGGTTTGGAACACCATGCCGACCTGCTGCCGGAGCCGCTCCACCCCGTGCTTCACCCCTGTGATGGGCCGGTTGTCGATGAGCACCTCCCCCTGGCTCGGGTCCACCAGGCGGTTCACGCACCGGAGCAGAGTGCTCTTCCCGGACCCGCTTGGCCCGATGACCACGACGACCTCCCCCTTGTCCACCTTCAGGGAGACGCCCCGGAGGACATGGAGGTCCCCAAACCACTTATGGATGTTCCGCATCTCGATCATGCTCATCCGACCACCACCCCCAGACCGGGCACCTGGAACCGCTCCTCCAGAAACTGGATGCTCTTCGAGATGAGGACCGTCATGGCCAGGTAGATGGCGGCAGCCCCCAGGAAGATGAGGGGCCAGAGTACAACGTCGAGGGTGGCCCGCTGCACCGTCTCCGCCACCCGGGTGAGCTCGAAGACGTCCGGAACTCGAAGACCGACGAAGGCGGGGAGGACGATGAGGAGGGAGGTATCCTTCAGGACAATGATCCACTCGTTCCCCAGGGGAGGGAGGATGGTCCGCACGACCTGGGGTAGGGTCACGTGCCGCATCGTCTGCCAGTAGGTCATCCCCAGGCTCGTCGCAGCCTCGATCTGGGCTCGGGGGATGGACTGGAAGCCCGACCTGAAGACCTCCCCTTGGTAGGCTCCGCTGCTCACGCCCAGGGCAAGGATGCCCCATAGCACGGCCCAGTTGATTCCAATCCCGATGCGGGGGAAGATGACCACTGCCATGAGGACGATGGCTAGCCGGGGGATGCCTCGCAGCCCTTCTACGTAGGCCAAGAGGGGGAGGCTCACTGAGGGGATTTGAGAGGCCCGGCCCCACCCAGCGAAGAAGCCGATGAGAAGGCCCAGACCGGCGGATCCGACAAACAGGATTAAGGTGTTCGTTGCCCCTACCGCCCAGAAGCAACCGGCTCCGAGCGCGGCGCAGAGGTTAGGGCTCAGGAGGGCCAGGGCGGCGATTATGACCGTGATTCCGATGACGGGCGGGAGAAGGAGCCGTGCTAGGGGAGGGAGCGGCTCCCAAAGGGGGCGCAGCCGCCTTGTCAAGGGGGTGAGAACCCTCCCCGTCCAGGCCTTGATGCGGGAGGTCCAACGCGCCAGGCTGCTGCGCACTCTGTCCTGCCTCTCCACGGTCGGAGGAATCAGGCCCGACCTATATAATCACCGGCGGGTTCAGTCCTACCCTGGCCCGAACCATTTCTCGAAGATCTCGTCGTACTTGCCTGTCTCCCGCAGGTGCCTGAGGGCCCCGTCGATCATCGCCTTGAGGGCCAGCTCGCCCCGGGGCATCGGGATGCCGAAGGCCTCCTCCGTACGGATGTACTCTACGATCTTCACCTGACCGGCGGCCTGGTAGCTCTCCGCCACAGGCGAGTCGATGATGACGGCGTCCGTCTCATCTGCCAGAAGCAGGAGGATGGCGTCCGTGAAGAGCCGGGTCTTCTTGACCTCTGAGGGCTGGATGCCTCTCTCCCCGATCAGGGTCTCCTCCACCCACGCGTCCGAAGTGGTAAACTCTTGGAAGGCGACAACCTTCCCGGCCAGGTCATCGGTGGAGTTGATCCATCCCTCGGTCCCTCCATCCCAGGGTCCCCCGGGCTTGATGACCAGGGTCAGGTTGCTATAGAAGTAGGGGTCTGAGAATAGGAAGGTCTCCTTCCTTGCCTCCGTGATGGTCATGGCGGAGATGCCCAGGTCCAGGGTACGGTCAGGGACCGCCACGAAAATGGCATCCCAGCCGACATTTCTGACGTCCACCTCGACGCCCATCCACTTGCCGATTTCCTTAATGAGGTCTATGTCGAAGCCCTCGATCACGCCCGTTGTGGCATTGACGTCCTCGAAGGGCGGGAAGGCCGCGTCCGTGCCCACCACCATGATGCCGTCGTCGAAGATCTTCTGAATCGTTGGCTGACTCGGTCCTGGGGCCGTGAAGAAGCCGACCACCCAGCCGATGCCTATGCCGACGGCCAGGAGAACGACGGCAATCGCTATGGCGAAGGTCCTTGAAATAACAGCTCCTCTCTCCGGTGGTACTCCTTCTTGTGCCACGCAAGGACATCTCCTAAGCCTATATAACCCTTCTTCCTACACCACGGGCCCCCTTTAATGTGAAGTTCCGTACTTCCCCCGTGCCTTCCAAGTGGACTGAATACCTACGGCGGTCCGCGGGAAGCCCGGGAGATATATGCGATTGAGCAGTTTCTGACGAGCAAGAACCCCGTATGTATGAATAGGTAATCTATCTGCGAAAGGATTATGCCTTTCCCTTATCATCTACCAGAGCCTTCTCAAGAGAGGCTGGAGGGAAAGGAGAATTGAGTAAGGATGTAGCGATAGTTAGGACAATCATAGCCATAGCCGTAGCACTCACCTTCGTAACCCTTGCGGGGAGCGCAGCAGCTGTCCAACCGTCGGGCAAGGACGTTCAGACCATTCCCCAGGGGCGCTGGTGGGAGACGCAGCCCCAGGAGGAGGAGACATCTCCGTACTACGATTCAATCCCATACTGGGAGATCGCCCCGACCTTGCGGGAGATCGAGAAGACTAGCAACCGAGTCAAGGTCGAGGTCATCGGGCAGTCTGCTGAGGGCCGGGATCTCTACCTAGTGACCCTTAGCAGTCCCGACGCAATGGGACGCCTCGGTGGATACCAGGCCCTAAGGCAGCTCATGGTCAAGGACCCAGTTAGGGCTCAAGCCATGATGGAACGTTTCGAGGACTTCAAGGTGCCCTTCTACATTCACGCCAGTATCCACGGCGATGAGTATCCGGGTGTGGATGCATCCATCGAACTGATAAGGACCTTGGCCTACAGCGACGAACCTGAAGTAAGAGACATACTGGACAACGTCATTCTCTTGGTGAACGTGGTGGCGAACCCCGACGGCAGGGTCCACGGCATCCGCGAGAATGGCAACGGCTTCGACCTTAACCGAGACTTCATCACCTTGTCGCAACCAGAGACCGGGCCCTCCGTCAGGATCTTCAGGGAATGGATGCCCATGGTGGTCCTAGACATCCACGGTTTCGTGGAGCCAATGCTGATTGAACCAACTACACCACCCCACAACCCCAGCTATGAGTATGACCTGTACATCAAGTGGGCCTTCAGTCAGGCCGAGGCTATGGAGGCGGAGCTTTTGGCGAAGACAGGCTTCGAAGCCCTGATTCCCTTTAGGGACTGGGATGAGGGATGGGATGACTGGCCACCCATCTTTACCCCCATGTATGCAATGTATCACGGGGCCTACGGGCACACTCTGGAGACCCCATACGAGGATGAGCGTGGCGTTGATGCCCACTACTGGGCCGTGTGGGGCGCCCTAAAGTTCGTGGCTGCCAACAGGATGAGCATGGTTCGGGACCAGGTGGAGATGTTCAAGAGGGGCTTCCTGGACCTTCCGCAGGAGCCCATCCCCGAGGAGATACTGGAGCGGACTCCCTACGAGCAGTACGATTTCGTGATGGAGTTCCCGGAGGCGTATGTGATTCCCGCCGTCGCTCCATGGCAGGAGAACCCCCACCAGGCAACATCCTTAGTGGACTTCCTCCTCTTCAATGGTGTGGAGGTGGAGAGGGCAACGTCGTCCTTCCTCATCGGGGATGACTGGTATCCCGCCGGCTCATACATCGTCTGGACCCAGCAGCCCAGAAGGGGCTTGGCTAGTGTCATCTTGGAGGACGGCATGGACATATCCTACTACCCAGGGCTCACCATGTATGACATCTCCGCCTGGAGCCATCCGCTGCTCTGGGGCGTCACCCGCGTAGTGGTCTGGGACACGCTCACCGTTGCCACATCCAGAGTTACTCACGCCGCGCCTGTCAAGGGCATCGTCGTAGGCGGCCGCACCGCGGCCTTTGCATACCTGCCCACGTCCAACGAAGCTGTCCGGGCGACCAACGACCTTCTTGGGAGAGGGATAACGCTGCTGAGGTCTACGGAGCCTTTCCAAGACAGGGACGAGCAGTTCGGCACGGGTACCTTCATCCTACCTGCTACGGCGCCAGGAGCTAGGAGGCTGGCGAACGAGATTGCCTCCCGCTATGGCCTGCAGGTGTTCGGGCTCTCAGCGATTCCCGACGCCGTTAGTAGGCTTACGATGCCTAGGATTGCGACCCATGCTGACTCAGACCTCAGATTTGTCTTGCGGGACCTGGGCTTTCCCTACGACGTTGTGACGACGGACGATCTCAACAGTGGTATCGACCTCTCGACCTATGATGTCTTCGTCCATAGTGGCTGGTGGCTTCTGTCGGCGTCACTCGATGAAACAGGCAAGGAGGCGGTCATCAGCTTTGTTGTCAACGGCGGAAATTACATAGGGATTGGCCGTTCCGGCGTCGACTTGGCCGTCACCCTTGGCCTCTCCGATGTCGCCTTTGAAACCGGTGGAAGGCGAGACAATGGCATCGTCGAGGTCCACTACCAGACGGAAGACCTGATTGCGGCCCAGTATCCGGAGGACAGTCACGCCTTCGTCTTCGGTCCCGTCTGGTTCACAGGCTACGGCCCAGAGGTTGGGATCTCAGTTGTTCTGGAGTCGGAGGAGTTCTTTGTGGCTGGCTTCTGGCCCGGAAGGGAGCCCGCCGCGGGATATCCCGTCGTCGTGTGGCATGAGCTCGGCGAGGCACGCGTCGTTCTCATGGGCATCGACCCGATCTTCCGAGCGCATCCCATGCACACCTACCGCCTCGTCGCCAACGCTCTGTATCTAGGCTGAGGGTACCTCGGAGGGGGCCGCAACCCCTCCCCCTTCCCAATTTCGATGCAGCATGTCCCGACTGGGTCAGCGTTAGATCACCTGTTGCGCAGGAAGCTCGTAATTATAATTAGCTACAAAATGCTTATTGGGGAGAAGGTTGAGAAACTAGCAGAATTGGATTTCCTCCCCATGTATGGGGTCGGTCTTTGAAGGATGGGGGGATTCCCTCGAAGGGGTATGAGGTCGTTCTAACGGGCGGGACGGCCCTGATGAGCGATTGCGGGGGCAGCCCTCTATGGGGCTTCGCTTCAGCCTTTCCAGAGGAGTTCTTTCCGCCGCTGCTCGAGGATAGGTTCTTTCCCACTGAGGCGGACGAGGACGGCCGGGTCCTCCGTGCTCCCTATGCCTTGTCGAAGGTGGAGTCCATCCTCCTCCAAAATGGCCTCTCGCGGGAGCAGGTTGTGATAGCGGATCCCCGCCGGCTTCACGAGGTTATTGGACCCGAGACAAAGGTCCTTGGCATCACGACTATGGACCCCCTTGGCGTCAGCTTCGGTAGCGGCATAATATATATGCTCATGCGGCTCCTCGACTACACCCCCCGAGGGCGACCTTACATCAGCCGCAGCTCCCTCAGGGTCCTGGACCACCCAGCGGTCCAGGAGCACATGCCCAAGGTAATCGCTGGCGGCTCCGCTGTATGGCAGCTTCTGGACCTTGCAGACTGCATGTCGATGGGGATTGA
>CAYFYB010000014.1:0-44956 GCA_964347345.1 uncultured Methanomassiliicoccales archaeon
AGACTTCCTTCCCGGCCCGTCTCGCGGCGGCAACCTCATCGGACAGCACGTTCCTGCGGTGCCTCATCTCGTTCGCCCGGGTGTAGGCCTCCCTCCACTTCCTATCCTTCTTGAGAAGTTCCTCAAGGAGGGTGAGTTTCTGCACGTCCCCGCGCTTCTGCAGGTCCCTCCGGACGACCTCCGGGGTTTCGCGGATGAGATTGATATCCAGCATCTCCCCTGGGAACCCTCCTCGCAAGTATAAAGGCTTGCCGCGGGGCCACTCGAGGCAGCAGGACCGTGGGGGCTTCCAAAAGGATTAACAGTGTGCGGGGGAATCCAACTCCAGCGTGGTCCCAATGAGGGGCATAGTGTGGCGACCGACGGAGGAGATGATCGAGGCTGCCAACATAACCCGTTTCATGCGCAAGCATGGTATCGAGGACCATGATGAGCTGCTCAGAAGGAGCGTGAAGGACAGCGAGTGGTTCTGGGAGGCGGCCCTAGAGGACCTGGGCATCGAGTGGTACCGGCGTCCGGGGAGGATCCTTGATGTCAGCGAGGGGAAAGCCTGGGCCCGCTGGTATCCTGGTGGCAGGATAAACATCGCCCACAGCGGCTTGGATCGTCGGGCTGTCGGTCCATCCAGAAACAGGACGGCCTGCATATGGGAAGGGGACTCCGGCGAGATCAGGAAGACCTCCTACAAGGATCACTATGAAGAGGCCAACAGGTTGGCCAATGCCCTGGTGGCCGAGGGCATCCGGGAGGGCGACACTGTTGGCATCTACATGCCCATGGTCCCCGAGGTCATCAGCGTCATGTTCGCCTGCTGGAAGGCGGGGGCCATCGCCGTTCCCATATTCAGCGGTTTTGCTGCCACAGCCACGGCGATGCGCCTGGAGGACGCGGGGGCGAAACTCCTCTTCACCGCCGACGGCTACACTCGCCGGGGGAAGGTGGTGGAGTTGAAGGAGGAGGCGGACCGGGCGGTTGAGATGGTGCCCAGCATCCGAAGGGTCGTCGTCCTAGAACGCCTGGTCAGGTCCACTCCTTGGAATGAGGCCAGGGATGTTCGCTGGTCGGACTTCGTGGCCCACCAGCCAGAAGAGTTCGAGACCCGTAAGCTGGAGAGCGAGCACTACTCGATGATCCTCTACACCAGCGGGACCACTGGTAGACCCAAGGGTTCCGTCCACACCCACATCGGTGCCATGGCCCAGGCGACGAAGGAGATAGGTTACGGCTTTGACTTACAGCCAGAAGACGTCTTCTTCTGGGTGACGGACATCGGCTGGATGATGGGGCCGTGGGAGATCATCGGCGTCACCACCCTAGGCGGTACGATGGTTATGATGGAGGGGACTCCCGACTATCCAGACCCCGCCCGGTTGTGGAGGATGGTGGAGGACCACGGCATCACCACCCTGGGGATCAGCCCCACTGCCATCCGCCTCCTGATGCGCTACGGGGACCAGTGGGTTGAGAAGCACGGTCTATCCACCCTGAGGCTCCTCGGAAGCACGGGGGAGCCCTGGGACGAGGAGTCCTGGATGTGGTTCTTCGAGAAGGTGGGCGGCCGCCGCTGTCCCATCATCAACATCTCTGGCGGGACGGAGATAATGGGCTGCTTCCTCTTCCCGCTGCCCATCGTGCCCCAGAAGCCCTGCACCCTGGGCAAAGGGGCGGCCCTGGGGATGGACGTGGACGTAGTGGACGAGGAGGGTCGGAGCCTGCGGGGGGAGAAGGGGTACCTGGTGGCCCGCAGTCCCGCTCCCAGCATGACCAAGGGCCTGTGGAGGGACCCAGACAGGTACATGGAGACCTACTGGTCCCGGTTCGATGACGTGTGGTACCATGGGGACTGGGCGACGGTGGATGAGGACGGCTACTGGTTCCTCCACGGTCGGGCGGACGACACCATAAAGGTGGCTGGGAAGAGGATCGGGCCCAGCGAGGTGGAGGGGGCCCTCATCAGCCATCCCGCCGTGGTGGAGGCCGCTGCCATAGGGGTCCCCCATGAGGTGAAAGGAGAGGAGGTCGTGAGCTTCGCCGTCCTGCGGGAGGGACACGAGCCCAGCGAGGCCTTGAAGGGGGAGCTCATCGAGCATGTGGCTAAGGAACTGGGAAAGGCCCTCAGGCCAGCGGCGGTCCACTTCGTCTCCGCCCTGCCGAAGACGCGGAGTGCCAAGATCGTGCGCCGGGTCATAAGAGCCAAGTACCTCGGGGAGGCAGACCTTGGAGACCTCTCCAGCGTTGAGAACCCCGCGGCCATAGAGGAGATCCCAACGACTCATAGAGAATGAGACTCCATCGGGCTTGCGAACAGAGAGAATACTGGAAGGCTTGCGGGGAGACCTAAGGGAGCGGAGGAGACTTAAGTAGCCCTTTCCTCTAGACAGAACAAGATGATCTCCGGCCTCTCTGTTCTAGACCTGCTTCTCCTCCTGTATGCGGTAGGCCTTACGGTCGTAACCCTGGCCTCCATCCCTCTATTCATCGGTTATCCTAGGCTTCCAGAGGGGACTGATGGACCGGAGGAGCCAATGGTCTCCATCATTCTCCCGGTCAGAAATCAGGCTTCCTCCGTACGTGCTTGCGTCGATTCCCTGATCGATTCAGATTACCCAAGAAAGGAGATAATAGTGGTCGAGGGAGGCTCGGAGGACGAGACAAGGGCGATTCTGGATAGGTATGAAGGCCGCATCATGGTACTGGACGAGCCCCCACTTCCGGAGGGGTGGGTAGGCAAGAACTGGGCCTGCCATGAGGGCTTTCGGGCCTCTACGGGAGACCTCCTACTCTTCACGGACGGGGACACCGTGCACAGAAAGGATCTGCTCCGTAGGGCTGTGACCTACATGCTGAAGGAAGACCTGGACCTCCTCACCCTTACCCCGCGCATGAAGGTGGAGTCCTTCTGGGAGGCGGCCATCCTGCCCTTCATGATATTCCTCATAGGCCTCCTTAACCGAGGGGCCTGGGTTAACCGGCCGGACAAACCCTGGGCCGTGGGCAACGGGCAGTTCCTCCTGTTCCGGAGGGAGGTCTACGTATCCCTCGACGGCCACAAGGCGGTCAAGGAAAGGGTGGACGAGGACTATCGCTTGGCTCGCCTGGCAAAGGGAGAGGGATACCGCCTGCGGCTGGGGGATGCCAGGGAAGCCATGGAGGTGAGGATGTACCCCTCCCTGAAGGAGATATGGTCGGGCTGGGTGAAGAACGTCTTTCCCGGCCTGGACTTCAGCGTGGGGAGGGTGGCGCGTAACGTAATCAGTCTCTTCGTTGGCTTTGTCCTGCCCTTCATCCTCCTCGGCATCGGCCTCCTTGATTTGATGTCTCGCGGTCCCACCCTCCTACTGATAACAGGCGCTTTCCTGAGTGCTATGCTGTGGGCGCGGTCAGCGGTCGCCTATGGGTACCTCAGTAGAAAGCCGCATTACGCCCTACTCACGCCCGTGGCGGCCCTCATCATCATCGCCATCCTGGTAGACTCAACTCGGCGCTATACCCGTCACGGAGGGGTCTCCTGGAAGGGCCGCATGTATGGCATCCCCCAGAAGTGAGGTCCGCTAGGCCCTCCTGCCTTTGGGGGACCGACTCCGTTATCGCCCTCTAGGAGACCTGCTCTACTAGGAAACGGTAGACAGTGTAGACCATCAGGGGCATCATCGCGTATATCATACCGATGCCGAAGATCATTTCCTGGTCTCGAGGGTAGACCTGGTACACGTGAAGCTCGAATACCACCAGGACGACTGCCAGAAAGAGCATGGCGAGTTCGGCGACGATGAGGCCTCCCAGGCGGGTCCACTTGCTCGTCTGTCGAAGACCAAAACCAATGGCGCCTCCCGCCAACACGAAGGAAAGGTGTTCCAAAACGTGGACGAAGTCGTCGATGACGGCGAGGTTGAAGAAGTACGGGATGTGCCAGAAGACCACGAGGACTGCTGCAAAGAGTATAGAAGGCAGTCCCCCAGGGTTTGCCTGGTGGTTGGCCACCAGAAGTGCCCGAGAGAAATCCTTCGCCCACCCGGAAGGACTCGTGGCCGCCATCCTCAACAGGCGGAAACCGGCGATGCCGGAGATGAGGCTGAGAAGGAAGGCAAGCGCATGCTGGAGGTGATGGAGCCCCTCGTGCTGTTCCAGCAGTTCGTCCAACGGTGGTAATAAGATGACGAAGGCCAGGACAAGGGATAGGCCCAGGAGGCCACCCCATGTCCCGTATCCTCTCTCATCGGGCGGGCGCTCCCCGGACGCTATGGGCTCTCCCCCAGGATGCCTTTCACAAGGGATAAGTATTCCAGGATGGTTCCTTTACTCGCGAAGGCATTTTGGATGGACGAGAACGTCAAGATCGGTATCATCCTGGGCATTATCGCCATCCTGATGTTTGTCCTGGGGTTCTTCATAGCCGTTCTACGGTGAGTCACGATGCTTCTTGCGGGAATGGTTTGGCCCTCTCCGGCTCCGCCTTCGGGCCAAGGCGGAAGGTCAGGATGGTCGCGACGGTCATGAGGGAGATGAAAGCCGTAGCCACCCCCAGGTGGGCAGTGACCACGACGGGCTCCAACAGGCTCGAGACCGTAATCATTCCCAGGAGGACCTGAATCACCAGAAGGCCGAAGGCCGCGTTGGCGGTTACCAGCAGCTTAACGTTCGTCCTGAAGAGGCCCCAGACCAGGATGAGGGTCCCCAGGGCGAAGACGCCGGCGAAGGCCGCGGCCAGTCGGTGGAAATACTCCGACGCGACCAGTGGGTCGGTCAGGGGAGGAACCAGCTGCCCATGACACGTGGGCCAATCCGGGCATGCAAGGCCGGCCCCCGTGGCACTCACATATCCCCCCAGGACTATGGTCGCGTAAGCGCTCAACACCGTCCCCAGGGCGAAGTACTGCACGAGCCTCATAGGTGCTCCCACGGGTCGGGCTCCGAAGGCGTTCCTCGGATGGTGGATTTCACCATGTTGTAGAAGAAGAGGAGCATGCCGAAGCCAAGGATGAAGGCACCCACCGTGGCCACGAAGTTCAGCGGGGCCAGCCAGGGATCGATACCCAGGAGGTTGGTGTAGTCGTAGACCCGTCGGGGTAGACCCATGAGGCCCAGGAAGTGCATGACGTAGAAGACCATGTTCGCCCCGATGAGGGTCAGGACGAAGTGGATTCGTCCCAGCCTCTCGTCGTACATCTTCCCCGTTATCCTGGGGAAGTAGTAGTAGAGGCCCGCGAAGGCCCCCATGATGCTGCCTCCGAAGAGGACATAATGGAGGTGGGCCACCACGAAGTAGGTGTCCTGAACGACGTAGTCGATGGGAATGGAAGCCTGGAAGATGCCGCTGATGCCGCCGATGACGAACATGCCCACGAAACCGACGGCGAAGAGCATCGGCGTCTTCAGGGAGATGCTACCGCCCCACATGGTGGCTATCCAGCTGAAGACCTTCACCCCCGTAGGAATGGCGATGGCCATCGTAACCAGCATGAAGGGTATGCGGACCGTCAGGTCCAGCCCCGTGGTGAACATGTGGTGGACCCAGACGCCGAAGCCCATGAAGCCGATGGCAACGGAGGAGAAGGCGATGGCTTTGTAGCCGAAGATGGGCTTGCTGGACATCCCGGGAATGACCTCGGAGATGACGCCCATGATGGGCAGAATCATGATGTAGACGGCGGGGTGGGAGTAGAACCAGAAGAGGTGTTGCCAGAGGAGCGGGTCCCCTCCTTGGTTGAGGAAGAAGCTGGTCCCCAGGTTGCGGTCGAAGAAGGTCATCACCAGAGCCGAGCCCAGAACAGGCGTGGCCAGGAGGATAAGCCAAGCGGTCACCAGGACGGACCAAACGAAGAGGGAGAGGTTGCCGAAGGTCACCCCCGGAGCCCTCAGCTTGAATATCGTGGCGATGAAGTTTATGGCTCCCAGGACGGAGGAGTTCCCGATGAGCAGCAGGCCCAAAAGCCAGAGGTCGATGCCCTTGTCGGGCAGCGTGATGGAGAGGGGCGCATAGGCCGTCCAACCGATGTCAGCGGCACCCATCCAGATCATGATGCCTGCCGGGGGAATCATCCAGAAGCTCAGGGCGTTCAGCCTCGGGAAGGCCATGTCCTTTGCACCGATGAGGATGGGGACCAGGTAGTTGGCGAATCCTACCAGGAGGGGTATGGTCACCAGGAAGATCATGGTGGTTCCGTGGATGGAAAAGAGCTCTGAGTAGGTGGCGGCGTCCACGATGGTCGGCCCCGGAGCGGCCAGCTCGAGCCTTATCAGAAGGGCCAGAATCCCACCGAGGACGAAGAAACCCAGGGCGGTGACGATGTAGAGGATGCCAATCTCCTTGTGATTGGTGGTGGTGAACCATCTGAAGAGGCCGTTGTAGGCCACAGCTCTTCGGCTCACTGCTTCCGTTGCCATGTGAACGTCCTAGGCGATTCCAGATGTGTTGGCCGTCATAATTCAGCCCCCTCCAAAAAGGTTTTGGGGTGCGGCATCCGGTGGATGGTAACGCTGGCCACCAAAGCCAGAGCATCATTGGGAAGCGGGCAAGGTTTTTTTATCAACGACACTTTGTGTTCGGCAATGATACGCCTCAGGCGGCGGGCAGCTCTCACCGCTGGCTTTCTCGTCCTCGCCATATCCCTCATGCTCCACCCAGCCCTCGGTCAGGCGGTGACCCCAGGCAAGGCGGCCACGGATGAGCTGTTCGGGCTAGTCCTGATGCTGGCCATCATAATCGGAGTCATCGTGGAAGGCCTCCTAATCTTCGCCGTCATCCGATATCGTAGGAGGGAGGGGTTCCACCTTCCCACCAAGGTGAAGACCCACAGTCTCTTCCTAGAGTTCACCTGGACGGCCCTGCCCGTAGTCGTCATCGTCATCATCGCAGGCATGACCTTCTATACCCTGCAGATCACCGACGCTGCCCCTGAGGGGACCGTGACCGCCGAGGTCGTGGCCCATCAGTGGTACTGGGAGTTCATCTACCCTGACGGGAACATCAGTCGGGACGTCCTCTACGTGCAGGTCAACGAGGTCGTGATCCTGAACGTCACGTCGGTGGACGTCATACATAGCTACTACATCCCTGAATTCGGGCTCAAAATCGACGCCGTGCCGGGGAGGGTCAACTACTACTGGTTCAAGGCAGAGGTGGCAGGAGAGTACCACATCCAGTGCGCGGAGTACTGTGGTGTGGGTCACTACGCCATGTCGGCAAGGCTGGTGGTCTTCGAAGAGGGGAGCCAGCCCCTACCCTATGGGCCACCTCCATGATGCCGCGCCTTCGCCTCCAGGCCCGGGGACTCTTGGTGCCCATGCCTCCCTGACGACGATCGGGGCTCCACGCCAGCCCCGAACATATTTATACACAGGCCCTGTAGTCGGAGCAGCCTTTCATAAGGGAGAAATGTGAACCCATGGCCGCTCGCCTCCTGTTACTCCGTCGGCTGACCCTGACCCTAGCTGCAATGCTCCTCCTCTCCTCATTCCTCATCTCCCTTCCTCCTTCCAGAGCTCAGGAGCCACCTCCGGCGAATCTTTCCTACACAATCATCGGCAATGGCACCGCCGGGGGCTCAAGCTTCTTCTTCGTCCCGAAGGAGATTACCATCGCCACGCCTGAGGTCATGATCAACGTCACCTTCGTCAACGGCGACACCGTCACAGGGTCGGTCCACGACTTCACGATAGACGTGGAGGGGGTCAGGTACGCGACCCCCAGGATTCTTCCGGGCGAGGTGGCCTACCTCGAGTTTTACATAAACGTCACCGGGACCATTCCCTACTGGTGCTCTGTCCCTGGCCACCGAGAGCTGGGAATGGAGGGCGCTTTCATCGTGGGCACCACTGGCGGGGGTCCGGGCTTCTCCCTGGACATAGGCCTGGTGCAGGGCATCATGATAATTGCCCTGATTGGAACAGGCATCTTCGCTGTGGTGTATCACCTAAGGGTTACCCGCGGCATGAGGTAGCGCCCCAACCCTCGATAGGAGCCGAGTGAGCCAGGATGCGGTCACCCAGAGGAGCAGCAGCGTCCCCATGAGGATTCCCGTGGAGATCGCTAGGGTGACGGAGAAGAGGGAAGCCGGACCTAGGCCTACGAAGGCGACCGCAGGCGTAACATAGGCCAGGAATAACCCCGTCGCCGGCGTGCCTATACACGTGGGACATATGACGCCCAGGCCGGCCAGGGGGCCCGGGACGGCTTTCATGGCCTCCCTTCCTGCTGAGAGGAATACCAACAGGAGGGTGAGGACCAGCCCTGAGAAGAGGGAGAGGGCCACAGTGGCGGCGAGGGTATATGGCCTCAGGAGCAGCCCGAAGGTGGTCGTGGGGGCCCAAGCCAGCCCCGGGCCATAGCCGATGGGGCTCTCAAAGACGGAGATCACCGGCACCAGATGCCCCGATGGGTCCACAACCAGGGTCCCCTGGAGAAACATGTAGACCAGTCCGTAACCTAGCGCGATCCCCGCCCACCACGGCTTGAACCAGGGTCTTCGAGAAGCGGACTGCAGGGAGCGGGGGTCAGGACTCAACAGCTTCCCAGCGCGACCCTCGGGCTCGCCTGACTCGCTCCTTGTCTGTCCGGCGCTGCCGAAGCCCAATCTGACGAAGAGAAATACGAAAAGGATGGAAACGTTGAGCCAGATCAGAGGAACGATGGTCACGAACCAGTCGAGGATGATGGCTCGTCGCAGCTCCATCAACATGACGCTGGCTTCAACCAGAATCAGCCCCAGTAGGAGGGTGGCGGCTTCGAGCCAGAGCAGGCGGTTCAGCACAAGGTGAGCCATCTACATCGGACTACTTTAGGGTCCCGGGCATGTCCGCCAGGCAGACGGGTCGGGTCCGCTTCCCCGGGAATCTGGATGCACCAGAGCCACTGTGCTGAAGGCCCTTCCATCAGTTATAAATAGACAGCGGACCTAGAGCGGACTCGAACCCCCATGGCTAAGAAGGATAGGGTGGCCAAGAGGATAAAGGACAAGTGGAAGGCCAAGATATGGTACACCGTCCACGCTCCAGACATGTTCAATCGGGCTGTCCTGGGGGAGACGCCTTCCGAGGACGCCTCAAGGCTCATGAACCGCGTTACTGAAGTTACGGTCCAAGATCTGACGGGCGACTTCGCCAAGATGCACATCAAGGTGCAGTTCAAGGCTAATGACGTCAAGGGCAGCGAGGTGTCCACCGCCTACATGGGCCACGACATGACGGCCGATTACATCCGAAGGCTCACCCGGAGGAAGAGGTCCCGAATCGACGGGACCTTCGACGTGAAGACCAAGGATGGTGCCATAATCAGGGTCAAGCCCATGGCCATCACAGACCGCCGGATCCAGGCCTCCAAGCAGACGGCCATCAGGAAGGTGATGCACCGGGTCCTGTACGAGAAGGCCGTGAGCATGAGCCTCTCCCAGTTTGTTAAGGCAATGATTCTTGGCGACATGGCACGGGATATGGCCATGGCCTGCAAGTCCGTCCAACCCATCTTTAGGATTGAGTTGAGGAGGAGCGAGCTCATGAAGATGCCAGAGGTCGTCATTGAAGAGAAAGCCGAGGAAGAGTTGGAAGAGACCGAGGAAAGGGTGGAGGCTACAGAGGAAAAGGCGAAGGCGCCGTCCGAGGAGGAAGAGCCTTCAGCAGAGGAGGAGGTTGAGGAGGCCCCCCCGACCTCCTGATGTTATCTTCCAACGGGGGACATTCTACTAAGTCCAAACTGTCAGCCGGACATCGTTCCTAGGAGTTCTCTGAATGCGCCTCTGACGTAGGGCTTCACCATCCTCTTTCTCCAGTAGAAATGGCCATCGGCGTTGTCAACGGGTTTGGCGAGCCTGAAGGCGGCCTCTGCCACACCCTCGATATCGTCAGGGGAGGGTCGCCTTCCTGCCAGAAGGGTGTTCGCCTCCTTCACCTCCACGGGCCTGGAGGACACCGCCCCCAAGGCCAGTCTGGCGGCGCTGACATGCCCATCCTCTCCGAACTGGACAGCAGCCGCAACCCCTAGGATGGGAAAGTCAAAGGAGCCCCGGCGTCGAAGCTTCCAGTAGGTGCTCATCCATCCGTCGGCGGGGGGCAGCCGGATCTCCGCCAGGACTTCAGCTTTTCCTTTGGCCAGGTATTCAATGCCGTCGTCCCTGTAGAACTCGTCCGCCGATATGACCCTCTCGCCCTCTGGCCCAGCAAGTCTTAGTCGACCATCGAGGGCGATCATCACGGGCGCCAGGTCGGAGGAGGACAAGGCCCAGCATCTGTTGCTGCCCGGAGCCACCAGGCATATGTCCCCGTCCTTCTTCATGCAGAATCCGATGGCCTTCCGCCAGGGATGGGGCATGTTGTAGTAGTTGCACCTAGGGTCCACACAGAGGTTGCCGCCGATGGTTCCCATGTTTCGCAGGGGCGGGGTTGAAACGAGGCCTGCAGCCTTCGCCACGGCATGGTAGTGCTTCCGGACAGTGGGGTGGGAACTCACCTCGTGAAGGGTGACCACCGCGCCCATTGTCATCCCCTTCTTCTCGTCTCCGGAGATGCTCCTCAGCTCCTGGATGCCCTTCAGTCCGATGAGGACCTTAGGCTCGAACTGCCTCCTCTTCATGTTCGGATAGAGGTCCGTGCCGCCGGCCACTAGTATGGCCTCATCTCCGTACCTGGCCATGGCCTGGATGGCCTCCTCAATGCTCTTCGGGGCTACGTAGGTGAAGGGCGGGAGCCTCAGCAATCACTCACCTCCGTTGGCCGCCTTGGAACCCTGACCCGCTTCTCAGGGGGAGGATCCACCCTTATGGGCTCCCTGAAGGCAAACTCCGGCAGCTTGGCAGGCCCGATGTACCCCACCTCGTCTCGCTGCACCGCGTCCAGGGCCTTCATCACTTTCTCCGGGGTGAGAGGGATCTCGTGGCACTGTACGCCGAGGGCACTGGATACGGCATTAGCGATGGCGGGATTGACCGGCAGCAGGGGCCCCTGCCCGCACTCCTTGGCGCCGAAGGGTCCTTCTGGGTCCACCGTCTCCACTAGGAAGGTCTCCACTTGGGGCATCTCCTTCGTCGTCGGGCTCTTGTACTCCAGCATGGAGGGGATCTTGTGAAGCCCCTTGCGGAAGGACTGCTCCTCCATCAGGGCCTCGCCTAGGGCCATGTACACGCCGCCCTCGACCTGACCCACGACAAGGGTGGGGTTAATGGCCCGGCCGATGTCGTGGGCTACCCACACCTTGTCGACCTTCACCATCCCGCTCTCCTCATCCACCCCAACCTCCGCCACGCAGGCAGTGAAGCTGTAGGCGGGGGAGGGCCCCACCCCGGAGCCCTTGTAGGGACCGGCCAGCTTAGGCGGCTTGTAGGACCCCGAAGTGGTCAGGGCACCATGGGCCTCCTCGGCCAGGGTGCACGCCTCCTCCCACGAGACGCCTCGCTCCGGCTCCTCACCATCGAAGACCCGCTTTCCTCTGAAATGAAGACGCTTCTCGGGCACGTTGAGCTTCCTGCTCACAGCCTCCGCAATGAGATCTCGGAGCCTCTCGGCCGCCTGGATGGCTGCATTGCCAGCCATGAAGGTGACGCGGCTGCTGTAGCTGCCCAGATCTATGGGAGTCAGCTCAGTGTCCGCCGTGACCAGCTTGATGTCGTCCTGCTCAATCCCCAGGACCTCCGCCACCGTCAGGGCCAGGATGGAGTCAGATCCCTGACCGATGTCGATAGCCCCACAGAAGAGGACGACAGTCCCGCTCCTGTCCAGCTTCAGGTGGACCTCTGAATGGGGCATCTCGTTCCAGTAGATGGGCAGCCCAGCCCCACAGATGTAGCTGCTTACGGCCAGGCCCAGGCCCTTCCCCCCGGGCATTTTGTGGCGCCTCTCCTTGTAGCCAGAGGCCTTCACCACCTTGTCGATACACTCTTTCAGACCACAACTCGTTATTCGTAGCCAGTTGCATGTATTGGTGAAGGGCTCCACCAGGTTCCGCAACCTCAGCTCCAGCGGGTCCATCCCCAACTCCTTGGCGAGGTTGTCCATGTGGACCTCGAGGGCGAACCTGGGCTGGGGTGTGCCGTGACCCCGCTTGGGTCCGCAGGGGGGCTTGTTGGTGAAGACCCTCAGGCCCTCGAACTTGTAGGCCGGTATGTCGTATGTGGTGGTCTGCAGGACGCCCGTGTAGTAGGTTGTCGCCACCCCGTAGCCCCCATAGGCCCCACCATCCAGGAAGGACCTGAAGTGCATGGCCGTTATGGTGCCATCCCGCTTCACCCCAGTCCTGACCCACATGAGGACTGGATGGCGGCCTCGGTGGGCGTAGAACACCTCCTCCCTCGTGAGGGTGATCTTCACAGGCCGGCCCGTGACCATGGCCAGCTTCGCCACGGCCATCTCGTGGTTGAAGATGTCACTCTTCCCGCCGAAGCCGCCGCCTACGGGGGTGGCTATCACGCGTATGCGACTCATGGGGAGGCCCAGGACCTTCGAGGCCACCCGGTGGAGGTAGTGGGGGGTCTGGGTGCTAGACCAGAGGGTGAGCTTCCCCTCAGGCTCCCATTGGGCCACGGCGGAGTGCTGCTCGATGGCCAGGTGGTTGGAGCCCTCGAAGAAGAAGGCATCCTCTCGGACGAGGTCGGCCTCCTTGAACCCCCCCTCGACATCACCGAACTCCAGGGAGACGACCTTGTGGACGTTCCGCCCCAACTCGAGGTCGTGGATGGGCTCGCCCTCCTTGTGAAGGGCCTCGTCGATGGACATGTACGCGGGCAGAGACTCATAGTCCACCTCGATGAGCTCCGTGGCCCTCTCGGCTGTGGCCTCATCTATCGCTGCGACGGCGGCGATCGGGTCGCCGACGTATCGGACCCTCTCGGTGCAGAGGGCCTCCTCATCCTGGCTGACGGGCAGGATGCCGTACTTCTCGGGCAGATCAGCGCCGGTGATTACTGCCTTGACCCCTGGCAGGGTCCTGGCTTCGGAGGTGTCTACGGAGCGTATCCTGGCATGGGGCAGAGAGGAGCGTAGGAGCTTCCCGTGGAGCATTCCCGGGAGGTGGATGTCGTCGGCGTACTTCGCCAGCCCCGAGACCTTGGAAGGCCCGTCCACCCTTTTTCGAGGCCTGCCGATGACGGAAAACTCAGCCACCAGAATCCCTCCTGGTTCTTCGAAGGGACTCTTGGGGCCGCATACGGCTCACTGCTAGCTCCACAGCTTCGAAGATCTTGAGATAGCCTGTGCATCGACAGAGGTTTCCGCTTAGGGCATCCACGATTTCCTGCCTCGTGGGCGTGGGATTGCGATCCAGGAGGCCCTTCGCTCCCATGAGGAATCCAGGAGTGCAGTAGCCGCACTGGGCGGCCCCCAGTTCCGCGAAGGCCTCCTGCAGAGGGTGGAGTCGACCTCCTTCAGCCAGGCCTTCCACCGTGACAATCCGTCGATCTTGAACCTCGACAGGCAATGTCAGGCAGGAGAGGAACAGCTCGCCATCCACCAGGACGGCGCAGGCCCCGCACTCACCCAGTTCGCAGCCATGTTTTGTCCCCGTCAGCCCCAGGTCCTCTCGAAGGACCTCGAGAAGGGTCTTCTGAACGGGAGCCACGAGGTCGCAGGTTTCCCCGTTCACCTCGAGCCTTATCCACACTTTCCCGTCGTTACTGGTCATCCGCCCTTCCTCCAGCCATCCGCTCTGCCTGCTCCCTGGCCCTGGCCAAATCCTCCGGCGTATCGACGTCAATCAGCACGCCGGGATCGTCCACATCCACCAAGAGGACGTCGGGAACCTCGGCAAGGAGTTCTCGGCAACCCCTGTCACCCTCCAGTGATTCCATCGCACCTCGAAGGGACAGATCCAGAAGGACGGGGTTACCTCGCCGGCCTCGGAAGACTGGGGCGACCGCCCTCGCTCCTGACCTTTCATAGGCCTTCAGGAGTCCGTCGACGGTCTGAGGACGGAGGAAGGGCTGGTCTGCTAGGACCACGAGGACGGCGTCCTCAGCCCCTCTGAGGGCCTCCAAGCCTGCCTTGATGGAGGCACTCATGCCCATCTCGTACCGGGGATTGATGACGACAGTGATGTCCGAGGTCTCTACCTCCCTCAGAACATCATGGGCTTTGTGACCAAGGACCAGGACGACCTCTTCGATACCGGACCTGCGGAGGCCATCGAGGGAGGTCTCAAGCATGGAACGGCCCTCGATTTCAGCAAGCTGCTTCGCCTCCCCAAATCGTTTCGAGGTCCCAGCGGCGAGGACTATAGCTGTGACGGCTTTCCGTTTCCTATCGTTGCTGGGCTCAAGGAAGCCCTGGCTGCCACGCAACGTGGTTCCCCGCACGGGTCCGATTGGTCTCTTCTCCCATAAGGGTGATGGTCTTCCCGTCCGTGCCCCGGTGGAACGAATATCTTATCTATCCACCCTGGGTTCAGCGTACACGTCGGGGTGGCTCAGCCTGGTGGAGCGCCGGACTCATAGGGTATCATCAGCTGTCAACCAAGCGCTCCTGGGAAATCCGG
Source organism: uncultured Methanomassiliicoccales archaeon (assembly GCA_964347345.1). Classification (GTDB taxonomy): domain Archaea; phylum Thermoplasmatota; class Thermoplasmata; order RBG-16-68-12; family JAJISG01; genus JAJISG01. The sequence goes on from CAYFYB010000014.1 coordinate 14,453, forward strand.
AGGCCGCGGGTTCAAACCCCGCCCCCGACATCTCTCCTGTAAGTCGGTCATCGCTTAGCACAGCATGCTCGCCTGATCGAGGTGGCATCTCAGGGTCAAAAGGTGCGTTTTCCACTTCTGCTGCCATAGAGTCAAATCCAGATTTCGACATGAAACCCTAGTCAGAGACAGGCGTTGGAGGCGAGGTGACCTTTTCCCCACCTCGAAGGATTTCGAGCGTGGTTGACCTAAAGGTCAACGCGAAAAGTGCTTTGATATACCGCCGTGCTGATTAACGGTTTGGTGCAAGTGAAGAGCCTCATCTCCGCACTGCTCGTCTCGATGCTATTGGTAGCCGGAGCAGCATCTTATGCAGTCATCTCTTCAGACGGAAGCCTCCCCATCGGCCTCTCCAACTTCCAGAGCAAGGGTGAGCTCTACTCCTTCCTAGACAAGTACCTTGGGGCCTGGGCTCGGGGAGGCTCCTTCGACCTCTTAATGGGAGACGCCAGCACGGCCGAAGCCCTCAAAGGGGGAGAATCATACTCCAAGACTAACGTTCAGGTCGAGGGTGTCGACGAAGGGGACTTTGTAAAGACTGACGGGGAGTTCCTCTACATCTCCCACGGAGACGGCGTCACCATCGTGAGGGCGTATCCACCCGAGCAGATGGGGATCGTCTCGACAATTCCCAAGGGAGGCCTGCTGACAGAGGACACAGAGGACCTCTGGGTTTCCGGCCTCTTCATACTGGAGGACCGACTCGTGGTAATGTCCTCCAGCCACGGAGGAATCCTAGCCTTCCAGGATATCGCGAAGGATGATGTGAGGCTCTGGGAACCGACGGAGCCGAAGACCTACATCTCCGTCTTCGACATCACCAGGCCTGAAGATCCGTCCTTGGCGTTTACCTACGAAATCCCAGGGAGCCTGAGGACCTCGAGGATGACCTCGAACCACGTCTACGTGGTAACCCAGGCCTACATCTACAAACAGGATGATGGGTACGAATACCCGGACCTATGCACGGACCGTGGGTGTGAGGAGTTCGACCTGAAGAGGGTCTTCTATGATCCCGAGTCGGAGGACGCCAGCTCCTTCACCAATGTCCTCGCTGTAGACCCCTTGGAGGGTGACTACGACTACATCTCTGTCATCGCTGGCTATGCGTCGACGGTATACATGTCCTACACGAACCTCTACGTCACCTTCCCCAAGAGCGGCGGGGAGGTCATGATTCAGAGCCCGCTGGCCAGGGCGTTATCCAGCGAGGGCCCCGTCACATCCATCTACAAGGTTGGCGTGGACGGGACGAGGTTATGGGTGGCGGCCGGTGGCAGCGTCTCGGGATGGCTGCTGAACCAGTTCTCCATGGACGAGCAGGGGCCATACCTCAGGGTCGTCACCACCACCGGGTGGATGGAGTCCACCAACAACGTCTACGTGCTGGATGAGGAGATGAAGCTCGTGGGAGCCCTAGAAGGCCTGGCCCCCCGGGAGACGGTCTACTCCGCCCGCTTCGTGGGCGATGCCCTCTACCTGGTGACCTTCAAGAAGGTGGACCCCTTCTTCATCATTGACCTTACAGACCCCACGGCCCCCAGGGTCCTCGGCGAGCTCAAGATCCCAGGATTCTCTGAGTACCTCCACCCCCTGGATGAAGGATACGTCCTGGGAGTTGGCAAGGAAGCAGAGGAAGCCGATGAGGGCGACTTCGCCTGGTTTCAGGGCCTCAAGCTCTCCCTCTTTGACGTCACCGAGGTCGGGAATCCGAGGGAGATCGCCAAGGAGGTCATCGGGGATCGAGGAACCTCCTCCTTGGTGCTGCAGGACCACAAGGCCTTTCTGTACATCCAGTCTCGGGACCTGGTCATCATACCGGTCGACCTCGCCCTGATCAACGAGAGCAAGTACCCAGAGGAGCTACCACCCTTCGCCTACGGGGACCAGGTGTGGCAGGGAGCTTACGTTTTCCGTGTGAGTCCTGAGGATGGCTTCGAAATCGTGGGCTTCGTGGCCCACTTCAACATTACCGGGGATTCCGAATACGATCCATATCACCACTACCCGTACAGCATCAAGAGATCCCTGTACATCGGCGACTTCCTCTACACCGTCTCCGACTCAGCGGTCAGGGCGAACTCCCTTGCTGACCTTTCCCCGGCTGGTCATCTAGTGTATCGAGCGTCTCCAGAGGGAACGAAGGGCTGATACTCTAGACAGCCATCTATATGGTCTAGGAGTCTCTATGTCATGGGGGTCGCAGAGATGCGCGTGGAGCTGGACAAGAAGGGTCTCTTCGCCCTAGCGTCAGACACCAGACTGGAGATTCTCCATGCTTTGGAGCCTATGAGGAGCACCGTCACCCAGCTGGCGGAGAAGGTGGGAGTCGACAAGGCTGCGGTTTACCGGCACCTTCAGAAGCTAGTGGATGGAGGTCTGGTGAGAAGGTACGACGATCATGGCTTCGTGTACTACGGCCTGTCCTGGAAGGCCAGGGATCTCCTCAACCCCACGGACAACACCAAGATCATCATACTGCTGACCTGTTCCGTGCTCCTGACTGCGGTGGCAATCGGAGCTCTTATCATTGGCCTCACCGCGACTTGGGGCGGCCCTTCGGGCATTGACTTCCCTCTGGGGGACTTTCGATTTGGAGAGTCGCAGACCACGGGAGGAGATTCCCTGAATGGGTCTCCGCCAGGTGTTGTGTGGCCGATTCCCGCGGCCCTGCTCTCCGCTGCAGCGGTCCTCTTCTTGATGAGCACGCGCCTTCTCTGGAGGCCCAAGGAGAAGAAGTCACCCTGAAGAAGAACACCAACTGGTGGGGTGAGCATTCGCGGTGCGGTCCCCCAGAAGTACTGACTCCTCGTCCCGCACTGCTCCAGAACTCCCGGTACTGTGAGTAGAGGCCCCTTGGCGCTAGACTATCAGGGCTACCACCAGGGCCAGGGCCATGAAGACGGGTACAAGAGCAACCAGGGACAGAAGCCGTGGCTCGTACCGAAGATGCATGTAGTACAACACGACCAGGCTCGCCTTTCCAACTGCGAAGGTCAAGAGCAGGAATATCTGGCTTGCCTTGGCGATGTCTATGCTAGGTATCTGAACCTCGATGAGGGTGAAGATGCCCAGCATTACGAAGACTGGGATGTAGGGCCTCTTCAACGCCCTGAGCGCAGGCGGTTCCACGGTCTCGGCGCTACTCATCTTCTCCTCCGTCATATGAGATACACGATGGTGAACAGGAATATCCACACGACATCCACAAAGTGCCAGTACAGACCCATGAGTTCGACAGTGTCGTGGCTTTCCTTCGTGAAGCCTCCCTTGAATGCCTTCCTGGTCACGTAGCTCATGGCGATGATTCCGCCCGTGACATGACCGCCATGGAAGCCGGTCTGAACGAAGAAGGTGGAACCGTAGGCTGCAGGTCCGACGGGGCTGCTCCAAGGGCTCAAGCCCTCAGCCGTGAGGCTGATGTACTCGAACCCCTGGATGGAGATGAAGGTGATGCCTAGGGCGAGCGTGAGGAGGAGTCGCCATGCCAGGGCCCGCTGGTTTCCCTGCCGGATAGCGTGAAGGGCTTCGGCCATTGTCAGGCTGCTGGCGATTAGGATGAAGGTATTGATGGCCGTTATGGGGACGTTGAGGACCTCGCCGGGGGTCACCCATGTCTCCGCCCTCACCCTGACGGCCCAGGAGGCCCCGATGATGCCTGAGAAGAACATGATCTCGGAGGCCAGGAATATCCACATGGCTGCCTTCCTTGTGGGCATGGCCTCCAGGGTTCCCTCCCTTCCTACCCGGGCCCCGGGGACATGGGGGACGCGGCGACCGCGGTAGTCGTCGTAGGCCCATCCCGCGACTGAGCCGATGAAGATTCCGATACCAATGACGGTGAGGATGCTCAGATAGGCCAGTCCGAGGAATGTTAGGCCTAGGCCAGTGCCGACAATGATGGGCCAGGGGCTGCCGTGGTGTTCTTCCGTCTTCTGATCAGGTACGCTTTGCTGGCTGTCCAACGGGGCGTTCCATTACGGCGATGCCTATAAGGTTAGCGGGGTCGCCGTGGGTGCTACTATTCGCCAGCGCGAAATCTGCTCGCGGAGACGGGGGCGGGGACGCGGGTTTTCAGCCCTCTTCATCCCCCCCTCACGGAACTCAGGCTCCGTAGATGACGGTCTCCTCCGGCGGGGGCTCCCTGATGAAGCCCTTCTCCATGCAGACACCGACGATGTCCCTGGCTCTCCTTATCCTCTCGTGAGCTTCCTCGTAGAGGGCGTTCTTTGAGATCCTTCTCCCCGCAACCCCTTGCTTCTGGGCCATCATCCCGACAGCCGTGGCCTCCCTGGGAAAGACCTCCCACTGCTCCATGGTCGGCAGTATGTGCTCTGAGGTCAACCCTCCTTCCTCCGCGATCTTCGCCAGCTCCTTCGCGGCAGCATGACACATCTCGTCGGTAATGGTCCTCGCCCTCACGTCGAGGGCTCCCCTGAAGATGCCAGGGAACCCCAGGGAGTTGTTCACCTGGTTGGGGAAGTCCGATCTGCCGGTGGCCACCACCTTCGCCCCAGCTGCCACGGCCTCCCAGGGCCAGATCTCCGGGGTGGGGTTTGCACAGGCGAAGACGATGGCGTTTGTGGCCATGGCCTTGACGTCCTCCCTCTTGATCACACCGGGTCCAGGGGTGGAGAGCCCCACGACGACGTCTGCGCCAGCCATCGCCTCGTGGATGCCCCCCGTCCTACCCTCCTTGTTCGTAATCTGACACATTTCCCACTTCTGAGGGTAGCGCTCCCGAAGCTCCTCCCTTCCCTTATGGAGGATTCCCTTGCTGTCGACCATTATGATGTTCCCGGGTTTCACCCCCGCCCCCCTCAGGAGGTGGGCCGTCCTCACGTTGCTGGCGCCGGCTCCCACCATGGAGACCAAGACCTCATCCATCTTCTTGCCCACGACCTTTAGGCTGTTGATGATGCCCGCCAGGACCACTGTGGCCGTTCCCTGCTGATCGTCGTGCCAGACGGGGATCTCCGCCTCCTTCCTCAGTGTGTCCAGGATGCGGAAGCACTTGGGCTGTGCTACGTCCTCCAGGTTGACCCCACCGAAGGCCGGCTGTAACCACTTCACCGCCTGGATGATCTCGTCAGGGTCGGAGGTCCCGAGGCAGACGGGGTAAGCGTCTACCCCACCCAGATACCTGAAAAGGAGGGCCTTCCCCTCCATCACTGGCAGGGCCGCCTTTGGCCCGATATCCCCCAGGCCCAGAACCCTGGAGCCGTCCGTGACTATGGCTATGGTGTTGTCCTTGTTCGTGTGGTCGTGGACCTTCTCGGCGTTTCTGAAGATTTCCTTGCAGGGCTCCGCGACCCCGGGCGTATACCAGACGGCGAAGTCGTCGAAGCTCTTGACGGGCACCTTCAGGTTCAGCTCCACCTTCCCGCGGTAGAAGGGGTGATACCTCATGGCGTCCTTCGCCGGCTTGAAGGCCTTGCTCATGAGGACGTCCACCTCCTCCCGAATGGTGAAGCGCTGGGCTATGAGGCCCACCGGCTTGTCGTCCTCCGCCACTAGCAGCCTTCGGAACCCGTGATGAGCCATCAGCTCCAGAGCCTCACGGACGGAAGCCAGGGGGCTGATGCTAACCACAGGCTTGGACATGATATCCTTCAGTTTGACCTCGGAGGGCCGCTTTCCTTCCCCCAGGACCCTGTTCAACATGTCCCTCTCGGTCACTATCCCGACGGGTTTGCCCTTGCCTCCCACCAGGACGCTGCCCACATCGTGTTCCTTCATGATGTGGGCCGCTTTTTCGCAGGTATCCTCGGGGCCCAACATGTACAGACTGCGCCTCATGAACTTCTCCACAGGCGCATCCAACTCTATGTGCAGCAATCCATCACCTCGCGGGCCAACCCCACTTTCTATGTGGATGCTGGCATCGGACGCAGACCGTCCTCTTGGTTCAAATAGACCGGTGGACGTGATTTATAGTCTGCGTAATTAAAGTATCAGCCCTATGGGAGATAAGGGGCGGTCAACCACTGGCCCCACCGACTAGGGTGACTGTCCCGGATACTGGGTTGACTCACGCGACTTTAGTGTTCAACCTAGATACCCGGGGCGTGGCTGGTATCCCGGGAATGATATCAATCTGGCGACGTTATGACGGACTGCTGCTGACCCACGCGTTCCGTCAGTATCTCGCGGATGAGGGCACAGGCGTCCACTATCTTGTGGTTCACAAGGGTGTAGATGGTGTTGTTACCTTTCCTGACGGACTGGACGACGCCGCGGCCCCGGAGCACCGCGAGATGTTGTGACAGGTTCGCTTGAGCGACTCCCACGGCCTCCACGAGGTCTTGCACAGTCATGTCCCCAGTCTTCAAAAGGTCGATGACCTCCAGGCGCACAGGATGGGCCATGGCCTTGCAGAAGTCCGCCTGAATCCGGTAACGCTCCTTTTGTGCCTTCATACCCTCGCCTTCGGAACAAGGTTCCAATACAGCTTGTTGACTAGAACCTTTCCCAGGTACCATCTTCGGCTGAGGGGCGGCGGGACGGGGGGATGGTCGTAGTCAAAACGCATGGCTATTCCTCTATGGAAGCCCGCGTCGCAGAAGCACATGACCTTCCCGTCGTAGCGGGCGGGAGGCGCGTTGCCGCGAATCAGCGCGGCTATGTTCTCCGCCACAACCTTCGCCTCGTAGTGGGCGGTGGCCCCGGCCTTGCTGATGGGAATGTCCGTGGCATCTCCGACGGCCCATATGGAACCTTCATGGCCCTTTACCTCCAGGGTGAACTTGTCCGTGGGGATCCAGCCACCCTGGTCCGCCAACCCACTGTCCCTGATGAACTGGGCTCCCCGATGGGGTGGGATTAGGATGAGCAGATCATAGGGCATCTCCTCGCCCTCGAGGCTGTGGACCACCTTCTTCTCGGGATCCACCCGTTCCACGTTGAAGAAGACGGTGTAGGCGATGCCCTTGGAATCGAAGATCTCGGTTACGAGGGGAGAGACGGTCTCCAGGGGAAAGGCCCGACCCAGAGGGGAGAGGTAATGGATATCCACCTTGTCGCGGATGCCCCGCCTGGAGAAGTAGTAGTCTAGGAGACAGGCAGACTCTGCGGGGGCAGGCGGGCATTTATAGGGGTACCCTCCGATGGCGATGACGACGCGCCCTCCCTGAAAGGCCGCCAAGGCCTTGCGAAGTTCCAGGGCGCCCTCCATGCTGTAGAAGTGGTGGGCCGCCTCGTGTCCTGGAATCTCCTCGGGATGAAGTTCGGAGCCCGTCGCGATGACCAGGTAGTCATAGGGGAGGGTCCTGCCGCTCTTCAGGTGGACCTCCTTCGCATCGTCGTCGATTCGGGTGACCTCATCGATCAGGAGCTTGACGCGTCGTCTCAGGAGCTTCCTCTCGTCCCTCACGAGCTTCCGCGGCTTCTGTTTGTCGAATGCGACGTATATGAACCCGGGCTGGTAGACGTGCTTCCCGGTCTTGTCCACAAGGGTGATGTCCGCTCCCTTGACCTTCTTCGCTAGGATGTTGGCGACGATGGTGCCCCCTACCCCTCCCCCGAGAACGACGACTCGCCTCACCGGATTCACCTCTTCTTCCGAACGATGAACTCTGCGTACCCTTCTCTATCCTTGAGGCCGACGAGCTCGTGCCCCGCCTTCTGGACCCACAGCGGGATATCGGTTCGGGATCCAGAGTCGCCGGAGTAGACTGATATCACGTCTCCGACCTTCTGTTCCCGAACCGCTCCTATGAGGGCCATGAGAGGCCCGGGGCAGACGCTCCCTCGGGCATCCACCACCCGGTCCACCTTGATCTCCTCGTTCTCCATCTCTTTCCCTCCCGCTCATATGAAGAGGGTGACGTTCGCGTCCCTTGCCTTGTCCATGAATTCCCCTACGCCTGCCGTGGCGTCCACCAGGTCGATGAAGTCTTCCTTCTTCTGTCCCAAAAGGTCCATGGTCATTGTGCAAGCGTAGACCTTCACGTTGCCGAGCTCCTTCGCCTTGCGGAGGGTCTCCACGGGGCTGGGCACGTTCTTCTCTTTCAGGACCTGAGCGAACATGGGGGCCATATCCGCGTAGTCAGTGCTGAACTTCGGGGGGGCTCCCTGGGCCTTCTTGGAGAAGGCCTGCAGACCCCAGAAGGTGAGGAAGATCTCCACGTCCATTCCCATGGCCACAGCACCGCTGGTCAGAACCCCTACGGGGAACAGCCGGTCGGCAGTGCCGGAAAACACCACCATTGCAAGCTTGTCAGCCATAGTGTTTCACCGATTTTAGAAGATTCGAATTTTCTAATTAGCCTGCGGACCTTACTTTAGAGACAGTATATACGCCGGATTGCCCCCGCCAGGAAAACGAGAATGACTCTGTGGTGGTGGATGGTGGCTCAGGCTCCCTCCATGTCTTCGAAGGCCCCTGGCTCCTCATACAGGTTGAAGACGAAGCCGAAGGGGTCGCGCATGTAGCAGCAGCCTCCCCTTCCCTCCCATCGCACGACCTGGCATCCCGCCCTGAGGAGCTCCTCCTTGGCAGCCTCCACGTCCTCTACGAGGAACTCCATGATGGGACCCATTGTCGGCCCTTCATCGAGGAAGAGGCGCAGAGGGCCAGCCTCCAACTCCACGCTTCTCCCCTCCCGACTCTTGACGGTGAGCCCCATGACCTTCTCATAGAACTCGAGGGCCTCACGGAAGTCGGGAACCTGCAGACATACACAGCGGCTGACGACGAAAGCCATGTCTTCACCTCGGCAGAGGGGTGGAAACATGTTACTCGCGGTATAAGACCCTGTCCTGAAACGCGGCCGAAGGGCTAGGAGACGATGAAGTGCCTCTTCCCCGAGCCGTCACTGTACCCCGTAGACCTGCTTCGGGGCGAGATGCTCAGGGAATCTCTCCAGGAGGGAGAGCCGAGCAGAGTAGCACAGGTGGCACTCGTCCACGTAGCCATCCTGATGCTCCAGCCCATACCTCTCCACCAGCTTTGCGGGCCCGCCTTTCAACAGCGGTCCGCAGATTGGGTGCCTATCGGCGTCGTACGCCTGGACGAGTTCGGACAGCGGCGTCTCCCACATGTTGCCCATGCTCAGGCCTTGGCATATGTGTACGTTCCCGTAGGGGTCAAGGTGAACCCTCTTCGGGTCCCGCAGATCCTCATAGGGGCACTCCACGAACTCCTGCCACTGCCTTCGGGGGAGACCACCCAGGAGCTTGTCGACCGCCCTCCCTCTGAGCTTTGCTCCGCCTCCCACGACAGGCCGACCCCGCTCTCCTTCCCCGCTTGGACCGGCCTCCACCTTCGGCTCGTCTATCGATATAGTAGAGGGTCGAATCCCGAGCTCCTTGGCTGCCTCCAGGGCGCACTTCGCGGGGCTCTTGCCTTGAGCGTAGTGAAAGAGGTCATCGCTGATGCTAATGTCTGCCACGCCTACCTCGGCAAGGGGTCCCAGCCAAAGCTTCGCATCTTCAACGCTCGTGGCCCAGTACCCGTTGGTCACTATTCCTGTCCTGAAACCCTCGGCCCGAGCCGTCTTGATTCCCTCCAGGAGGAGGGGGTAAAACAAGAAGGGCTCACCCCCTTCGAAGTAGACCATTTGTACTGTTCCAAGTCTGGCCAGCTCCTTGCACACCCCTCGAATCTGGCGAAGGGTGAAGGTGCCTTCCGCCTGGGGGGAGCTGTAGACGAAGCAGTGGTCACACTCCAGGTTGCAGGAATACGTGAGGAGGAAGTGTCCCTGTTCCAGCATCTCATCCTCACCCTGCCACAGCGAAGGAACATGGGCAGATAAAATATTCCGTCGATGTGCCGAGGGTCTCGCCAAGCATGGGATGGATAGGCATCGATAACCATTTATGGCCGCCCTGAGGTCATTCCCGCAATGCTGCGTGTGGGTATCTTCGTCTACGAGGGGGTCGAGGAGCTGGACTTCGTTGGCGTCCTTGAGGTCCTTGGGGCCGCAAAACGGGTCAGACCCACCATCGATTTGGATGTGAAGGTCCACGCATCTACCGAGAGACTGAAGGGTGCCAATGGGCTGCAATTCATGCCTGACGTGGTCGGGTACGACCTCGCCGACCGAGACCTCCTTGTCGTTCCAGGAGGTAAAGGCAGGATAGAAGCATCGAGGGATCTCAAACTCCTCTCCCTCATCCGTGACTTTGCCTCATCCAGGCAACTTGCCTCAGTATGCACGGGAGCACTGATACTGGATCAGGCTGGTGTCCTGAAGGGAAGGAGGGTCACGACCCACCATGCGAGCCGGCATCTGTTAAGGGATGCTGCGACCGTAGCGGAGGACCGCGTCGTGGAGGATGGAAATATCATTACGGCTGGGGGGGTCACCTGTTCCATCGATCTCGGTCTATGGATTCTTCGGCGTTTCTTCGATGAAGAACTGGCAGGCGAGGTGGCGTCTCGAATCGAGTACCCGCAGCGAGCCAAAACCTAGGTCAGCGTGGCCAGTGCTTGTAGCAAGCTAACTGAGACGACCAGCAGTCTTCAGGACCCGCAGAGCATTGAGGGTTATCATCCTGTTGGGACGGCGCCGCCCCCAATCGACGACCTCGACAGTGGATCCCTTGCGTCCTGGGGGGCGCCAGTAGTAACCCTCGGGACGCCATCGACCATCAGGCAACCGCTTGGATTCGATCATGTCCAACGCTTCATCAGTCCTGGGATCCTGCAAGCGGCCTGAGAGGGCGATGATTCTCAGACCCTGAAGGATGTCGTAGTGCCAGTATAGTGGGTAGTGCAGCTTGAGCCATTCAGGGTTGACGACTTCTCCCGTTGACTCGGAGCGGAACATGCGGTGTCTTAGGAACAGCTCCCCAGCCCGCTCTGCTGCCTTCAGGCAAGTATCGTCGCCGGTAGCTCTGTGATATTCCAGCAGGCCCCACAACGGGGCTAGGCTCTCGTAGAAGGAGGAATGATGGGCCTCCTCCCGCTTGTCGCAGTTCCACCCTCCATCAGGCCACTGCCACTCTTCCAGCGACTGGGCAAGCTGTTGAACGCGAGGGTCCTCAGCCAGGCCCAAACGGCAGCAGACAGCAAGAGCGTTGCCCTCCTGAGAGGCGCAGCGCCGCGTTAGGCCGTTGATGCGCGGAATCCGCTGACGATGGGCGGAACCGGTGAGCCACCGGAGAACCCTGTTCGCGGCCAGTACGGCCTGCGGCTCCCCTTCGGAGATTCCCAGCTCCACAAGCGATACAAGACGCCAGTGGGCGCCGTCCCACTTCTTGTACGGATGGGCGCCAAATCCGCCGTCTGGTTGCTGCCCAGCAAGGAGTGTACGGATCCACCGACCGCGAGGTAGCTGCTCCTTGACCTTCTTGACCTCGGGGGAGCTTGAGGGCTCACCCAGGAGTTCGGTCAGGGTGAAGTATCGGATGGAGGGTTCTTCAGATTCTAGAAGCCACTGAATTGCATGCTCATCGCGGTCCATGAGGTTCACTCAGCATACAGCGAGAGGAAGGAGAACTAGAAAACAGATTCGGCTGAAGTTTGCAGGATTTGATGCTTGAACCAGACCGCGTAACCGACGAATCGGAGACCCATGTCCTTCGTCAATTTGGGTCTTTCGCGAGGGACCTCGTAGCTTGGTGGCCACGAGCACCCCATCAATCTGGAGGTCCGTCTTCACTGGTCGAAGAGGCGGGCGTCGCAAACGTTTTGTCCGGGAATTCAAATCGCAGGACGGTGAGTCCTTGGCCGCGACGAAAGCTGACGGCCTCGTTATGAGCCGTGGCGTATTGCTGACCGAGGCGACCCTGATTGTTTTCGTCCTAAACGCTTCCAGCTTCTTCAGCACCATGACGTATACTCGTTCGGTGGACGCCGTCGGCATCCTCCTTACCCTGACTCTTGTTGTGTGGATTTCGCTCGCTTCCTGGCTCTGGCTCGGCTATGGCAGGCATCAGCTCGGACTGCAGTCTCGAAGCATCTCTAGAAGGCAGTGGCTGGCCCTGGCAGCTGTGATCATTTCCCTCTACATTGCCGCCTCTTTCCTGGAGTGGCTCCTCCCAACGGAGTTTGAAGGAAGGATATCGCTTTGGAGGGTCGTCACTGTGGCGGCTTTCACCCTCACCTTCGGCCCGGTTTTCGAGGAATTCCTTTTTCGGGGCTACCTGTTCACGCGGTTCCACAGTGTTACGCGCCAAAGGACCCTGACGATCGGGTGGCTTGAAGTATCGCTCTCATCGATTTTCAGCGGGATAGCGTTTGGTTTGTGGCATCTCCCCACTCCCATCTTCGTTCTCTATTTCCGCGACCCCCTCGTTGACATCTACCAGCAACTCGCGGGTTTCATCATCATCGCCTCTATCCTAGGCATTTTGTTGGGGGAGGTACGGAGGAGGACTGGCTCCCTTCTACCCTGCATCCTCCTCCACCTGGCGGCAAACTCCATCTATGTCCTTACCATGGCCTTAAGGCTGTTGGAGCCCTGATATCGACTCTCTCGAGGGAGAATTCGCCTAACTACCTCTCGGTCAGGGTGATTGTCAGACTGTCAACATAGTACGTGCGGGGCCCTTCCCACGTTCCCCACACCCCCACGACGGTCCACAGGACACCGTCAGGACCTGACTCCACGGTGACGTCGTACCTCTTCTCCACCCACACGTAACCAGAGTCTGACTGCAGACCGTTGCCCGTTTCGTCCTGGTAGGCCGGCGTCAGATCTTCCCTGGTCTCGGGGTGTTTAGTCAGGGCACCGGAAATGATTGTCCAGAGATTGACACCGCCAAAGTCGGCGGAAGCGAAGGCATATGACAGTGTGACTTGATATCTCTTATTGGGCTGAACCTCGAAGCTCCTTTCAATCCACACCTTTCCAGCGTCGTTAAGGTTGTTCAGATAGAACTTCACCGAAGTCGTGCCATCCCGGGCTCGCTCCTGGCTTCTCATGATGGACCACTCGAGCGTACCCCCGTCATACTCCAGATCCACTCCCTTGGCAACCCAGTCCTCCATGCTGTTCTCAAAGGAGAAGCTGTGCTGTTCCTGCTGTGGGGGAAGCACGAAGGCGAGGATGTATACGAGGAGCAGGACGAGAGCGGTAGCGGACACCGCCAACAGGACCAGTAGCCTTGTTCTCATGTCAGCCAGCCCAACTCCCTTGTCCTATTTGCTGATATGCGAAACATTGCTGCACCTTCCCTCCTAGTCTGGAATCGTGGACCTGCGAGATTCCTCCAACTGCCTGTCTGCCTCGAACTTTCTTCTTCCCGAGACGACAAACCTCGCCCTTGGGCCCCGCCTACGCCTTACTCTCACCTTATCCTCCTTTCGAAAGCGGAGCCAGGAGGGGAGTCGTTCAGCCAGAAAGGCCTTCTTCTCATGCTCGATCCCGGCCAGGAGCCAGCCGATCTCTTTCTCTCCGTACTCCAACCTCACATATCTGGCCAGCTCCTCGTTACGCCTCGTTTGTGGTGAATCGGGGGATACGAGAGCAAGATTCCACATCGCCATCACCTTACCACTAACATCGCCCTGCGCAAAGACGATTGAGCCGTTGTCCGGAGCCGCTGTGCAACGGGGGAAATCTTAACTTCTCCGGCCCTGATGCGGGACCATCATACAAGGGGATCAGGGATTATGTCGGCTTCACACGCGAGTTCTGCAGGTGAGAACGTATACGCAGCCCACTTCGACACACGGCACGACTGTGTAGTGAGCGGGGTAAGCAAGGAGCTTCCAGGTCTGCGTATTCTTCACTGGTGTGTACCGGGTCGCGCGATCTTCCAGGTCGCGGGGCCTCAAGAGCAGTTGCAGAGGTTCCACCATTGGGCGAATGAATCCTGCCAGGTTCAGCATTGCTCTCGGCTTTCTCGTGGACTTCTCTTGGTTACTCGTTACTGCTGCAGGGTTTTGTCTGGTCGCTCGATATTCGACATCGTGGAAGAAGTCGGCGCCTGGGACATCCCCCCCATCGTATACAGGGCGGGTTGGGAGTCGTGGAGGGTCATCGCTTGGAGCGAGGGCGCTGTCAAACGTCTATTGAGTGAGGTACAAGGCCAAGGGGATCTGCGTTTGAACGCCGTAAGGAGGTTGGAGGACATGAGGCTGGAGAGGATGATGCTAGTACCCGCCTCTGACATATTTTCGGGTCTTACGGATTGCCAAATGTCCGCGCTCGTCAAAAGTCTGGATAACGGCTACTACTCTCTACCAAGCGAGATCAAGGTCGAGATGCTCGCTCAGGGGGCAGGTCTGGCACCATCCACCTTCAGCGAACATCTCCGTAAGGCAGAATCCCGCATCCTGATGAACTTGAGGCCCTACCTTCAAGCCTACTTCACGAAGTCACAAGGGGAGCTGGCGATGGAGGTGCCGGCGCGCATACGATCTCGCTCAAAAAGGAGACTGCCAACATAGGGCCCGTGCTCCGTGGGTATGAAAGGGATGCTGACATGTCGAGAGAAAGAGTCGCTGAAAGGGGCATACCTTTGCAGCAGGGAGTGATCTACGGCCCCGTCTATTCGAGACGTATAGGTCGGTCCCTGGGAATCAATCCCTTACCAACGGACTGCAAGGTCTGCGTCTTTGACTGCATATATTGCCAGTATGGAAGAACAGACCTGAAGAGCTCGGCTCCGCCGAGGGACAAGCTTCCCTCGAAGATGAGTGTCGTTGAGGGGTTGGAAGCTGCCTTGCGGACGGTCCAGGACATCGACGTCATAACCTTCTCAGGAAATGGGGAGCCCACCCTCCATCCAGATTTTGGCGAGATGGTGGACGGAGCGATGGAGGTCCGGGATCGGTATGCACCAGAAAAACCCCTCGCAGTCCTCTCGTCAGGGGCTACGCTGCGGGACGCCCGGGTGAGGACCGTGCTGAACAACCTCGACCTGAGGATAATGAAGCTCGACGTGGGCGATCAGGCGGCCTTCAGGGAGGTGAACCGCCCCATTAGCGACCTCCTTCTGGAAGACATTGTCAGGGGTCTGAGAGGCCTGGAGGACGTGGTTCTGCAGGTCCTACTAGTGCGGGGTCCCAGGGAGAACTCCTCTCCTGAAAGGATCGCGCAGCTCATTGACAGGGTCGCAGAGATTTCCCCCATGGCGGTCCAGCTCTACACGTTGGTACGTCCTCCAGCTGAGGAATGTGTGGAGGCGGTACCGAGGGACGCCCTTCGAGAGGCAGCTGAAAGGATAGAGAGGGATGCGGGGGTGAAAGTGACCGTCCACTAGGATGGCTCCCGTACCGAGTCCACGAAGTCCTTTTCTGTCATCTCGATAGGGCGGCCTCCCTAGGATGATGGTAAGTCCAGAAGGATCAACTCTGCATCCTGTCGGGCCGTGACCTTCAGTTCCTCCTTGCCCTCAACGCGGGCCACATCCCTCTCCTCTAGAGTCTGTCCGCCGAGGCCCACTACTCCGCGGACGACGAAGAGGTAGCCCTTCCTCCCGGGCTCGAGGTGGTGCTCGATGGCTTGAGCTGGTGACAGCCTCGAGGAGTACATGGCAGCATCCTGGTGAATTTTGAGGGTCCCCTTTCCTCCCTTGCCCGAGACCACAGGCAGCAATAGGCCATGCATGCTGTCCTTTCCGAAGAGCCTTGTCTCATGGTGGGGCTGCAGGCCACGTCTGTCGGGCAAGATCCATATCTGGAGTAGCCTAAGGTCCTCGGTCTGGGAAGGGTTGTACTCCGAATGAAATATCCCTCTTCCGGCCGTCATGCACTGGACACCGCCAGCCTCAACGACGGCCTTTCCACCGGCACTGTCCTGATGCTCCAGTTGGCCCCTCACCACATACGTAATGATTTCCATATCCCGGTGAGGATGCATGCCCCATCCACCTCCTGGCCTCACGGTGTCGTCGTTGAACACTCGAAGGGGCCCGAAGGAGACGTTCCTCGGGTCGAAGTAATGATCAAAGGAAAAGTGCCAGTTTGTGGAGAGCCATTCGGTCTTCGCAGAGTAATGCTGCTCATTCCTCACGATCGTGACAGGCATGGGATAACTATAGTCCGCACCCTTTTAAGGGAACGCCATGCGAAAACTTCGCATGCTAGTCCCTCGTTAGAGTGTGTTTCACCTTACCCTTGCGATAGAGTCTCTACTGGAATCCATGAAGGTCTAGATGGAGGTGAAAGCCCCCACCAACCTCTGGCCCTCAGCGGGAGGAGGGACACGGAGAAGGAAGAGGACCATGGAGGCCCGGTGGGGGCGCTCGGTAAGCCAGAGGTTCTAGGCGGCGACAGCCGCCACGCCTGATTTGAGGGAGAGGTCAGCCTTCCTGCCCCGCTCCGTGAGGTAGGCAATGAACCTGAAGGGGGTGCGCCATAGGACCTTGATCGAACCCTGGATGGTCAGGTCCCTTAGTGCCTGCTCCACGTCAGAGAAGCTGTAGCCTCGGAGGTCATCCAAGAGCTCGTCCCTTCCCAGAAGCCCCGCTGCGGCTCTCCGCAGGGACTCCAGTATCTTCCTGTGCACGGGCGCAAGGCGTTCCAGTCCCGAGGGCCTCTCACTCAGGTCAACCACCATGACCTCGCCCTTAGATTCTCTCTCAGTTCTCCTTCTGAACTGCTCTTCAGCCGTCATGGTAAGAGGGATGCCCTCGGACCCACTTAAGGCGTACAGAAAGTTTTTTCCTGAACTATTGACACCTCTCCACGCTTCCCCCGGGTCATTGCACTGGGTCTAACCAGATGTGGCTACAATCCTTAAGTAGGGCCTGCTCCTACGGTCGGTCATGGGAGATTACAAGGAGACCCTTTCGCTGGTCTCGTCTACTGTCGAAGGCCTGAAAGGCAGGCCCAACGTCAGGTCACCCAGTCAGGACGAAATCAAACAGATGGCGGAGAGAAGTGGCACCAGGACGAAGTTCGGCAACTACAACTTCGCCTCTGTCGTCAAGAACAGGAGCGCTGGCCTGACGGTTTACGTGGGCAGCGAGAAGGTCCTTCAGGACCGTCTCAACCCGCGCCAGAAGGAGATTTTGGAGGCCGTTCCCACCACGGTGCGGCTGGTAGACGCGTATTTGAAGAAGACTCCTTTGATAAAGACGGAGAGGCGCATGGGTCAGGACCCTGAGTTCTCGCCATTGTGCACTCTGTACGTGTCCTGCCACCGGCCTGAGGTGGTCCGTCTGGCCCATTTCTTCAACTCGGCTCTTTTCGACTCAGAGCCGGGGGAAGCCACGGAGCGCTTTTGCCTCGTCGACCTCCCCGAGTGGCAGGAGAAGGACCGCCAGATCCTGGCTTTCCCTGAGATCGGCATCACATACGTCCTGGGGTCGGACTACTATGGTGAGGTCAAGAAGGGCTTCTTGAGGATGGCCATGTGGAGTTCGAAGCAGAAGGGCATGCTGGGGGTTCACGCCGGTTCCAAGATCCTCAAGGCTAGACGTCCAGATGGCCGGATCCACAGGTACAGTATGTTCATCTTCGGACTCACGGCGACCGGGAAGACGACCCACACCTGTCACACCCACGACCTCAAGAGGGACGGGGAGGGCATAGAGATAGCTCAGGACGACGTCGTAATCCTCCGCGAGGACATGTCCGCCCTCGGGACGGAGCAGGGGTTCTTCCTGAAGACCGAGGGCGTGGCCCCGGACACCCAGCCCCTGATATACAGGGCGGTGACCCAAGAGGACGCCCTCTTCGAGAACGTCATGGTGGACCACGAGGGCAATGTGGATTTCGACGACCTCACCCTCACCGGCAACGGCAGAGGCATCATGCAGAGGACGGCCTTCGGGAAGTTCATGGGTCCCATCAACATCCCCTCGGCGGAGGAACTGGACGGTGCCATTGTGGCCTTCATTACCCGCCGGAACACCGTCATGCCCATCGCTGCTAGACTGACGGCGGAGCAGGCCGCCGCTGCCTTCGTCCTCGGGGAGTCAGTGGAGTCCACCGGAGGCGATCCCCGCAGGGCTGGTATGTCGGTGAGGGAGGTGGGGACGAATCCCTTCATCATCGGAGACAAGGCTGAGGAGGGAAACCGATTCTATGAGTTCCTCAGGGCCAACGAGGGCAAGGTGCAGGCCTTCCTCCTGAACACTGGAGGCGTGGGAGAGGTGGCCGAGATATCGGAGACAGGGAAGCGCATAGTCAAGCAGAAGGTGCTGAGGGTGGAGATACCGGAGATGGCCTCTATCATCCGGGGGATCGCCAGGGGAACTATCGAGTGGAAGCCGGACCCTCACTGGAGCCTTTTAGTGCCGGGGAAGGTCGATGGCGTTGACATGTCCAAGTTCGACCCCCTCAACTTCTACCCTGAGGAGAAGGTTCGTTCCTCGGTGGAGACGCTGCGAAAGGAGAGGCTTGAGTACCTCAGTTCCTTCAAGGGACTCCGAACGGATATAGTGGAAGCTGGAGGATTCTAGTCATTCGTCCTTGACCGGACGCCAGATACCCCCCAAGTGGTCCATTGAGTCGGTCCACTCTTCGAGAAAGGCATCGACGTCCCCGATGGCCTTCCTGCCCTTCTCTGTGATGGCGTAGGGCTTTTTGGACCTCTCCCCCTCTTCCTGAACCTCCACGTAGTCCCGTTCCTCTAACCACAGCAGGGCCGGGTACACTGCCCCAGGCCCAGGCCTCCACATGCCGTTGGTCCGAGCCGATATCTCCTCCATTATCTCAAAGCCATGCATGGGCCCTTCGGAGAGGAGGGACAGGATGACCGGCTTCAGGAGGCCCCTCGGGATTAGGCTTACGCGGAAGGGTCCGCTGAACCACCAGCGGCGCGGCGGCATCTACTCGGAGGCCTGCTCCCTCAGCTTCTTGATCCTCCTCTCGAGATCCCTGATCTCCAGCTCCAGGCGCTCCTTGTAGTCCTCCAGGTCCTCCACGACCTCCTCCTTGGTCCGAGGCTCAATGGGGGGCCCGTACATAGGAACGCAGATGCACATTCCATGCCCACCGTGGCGCATCCAGTAGCCGTGAGGCATTGCATATCTTCTCATCTGACACACCTATCGGTACATATATCGGTAGCGATATATAAGCCTTGGCGTCCTCAGGCGAGACCTTCACCCTTCAAGGGCCCTCTCGATCCACTCGAGAGATAGCATCTCCTCCTCCCGGGCCGCCCTGATGAAACGGGAGTATTCGGTCCTCAGAAAGGCGTCGCTGAGCCTCGCCGCGGCCTTGGTGGCGGCATCCTCCGGGAGTTCCGTGGGGAAGTACAGGACCTTCCTGGCCTCTGCTAACACAGAGACCTGATGGCGATAGTGTTCGAAAGCCCTCATCAGGGGCTTCCTCCACCCCTCCTTCATGGCGGCCAGGACCTGAAGGTACTCCCCGGCCGTCCGCCGGGCATCCAGAAGCGCATTGAGGTTCAGGGCCATGTTGAAGGCCTTTGTCTCAAGGTCTTCCTCCACCCCCTTCAGAGCCTCCAGCCAGGCGTCATACGCCTTCACGCCTAGGTGCAGCCCTTTCTTGCGGGCAGTAAGGGCAAGGGGACCCTCACCCTTGGAGAACCTGACGGCCCTCTGGAGCGACTCCACCGCCGAAGGGCCCTGGTCATCCTCCCTCCTCTCGAGCAGGACGAGGGGCATCCGTCCATACCCTGCGTAGTTCCAGCCCATCCACGGTTGGAAGGGCACCTCGCCCTCCCCCGCCTCCAAGAAGTAGCTTCTTACGTAGAGCCTCCTGGGATCCTCGGCGTACCCATATATGATGCAGAACTCCGGAGCACCGGCCAGGCCGGAGCTCAGGACTGGAAGGGAGGAGTCCAGGCTGCTGCCGATCGACTTCCAGACCTCCTCCGCATCGAGGTCCACGGTGCTTCGGCAGCCCAGGCCTATGGCCTTCCCCGCATTGGCCACCACATCTTCTGGAGCGGAGTAGGTCATCTCCATGCTCCAGTGGTCCGACCAGCAGGCCCTGAAGGCACCACCGCTGATGCCCATCAACCACGAGTACGTTGCATCCATTCCCAGGAAGCTGGCCACGGCCTTCAGCGAACCTATCGGTGTGAACCTCTCCCCTGAAGCGAAGCTGACCCTGGGAACCCTCTTCAGAAGCTTTCCAGGCATCGCTGCTCGCATGGTCCTTGCAGTACATCAATCTAGGGGTGGGCCCCCATATAGCGGTCGGCATTGAATGAGTGCCGTCAGGGAGAGAAAAGGCTCCAATCCGGGAAAAAGGTCTTTTAGGCCTTGACTGATGCGAGGGCCGTGGAGCGACGGGTCGACCTCCTGATGAGCCGCTTCCTTCTCCTATCCCTCCTCTCGACCCTCCTGTTCATCCAGGCCCTAAGAGCCTTCTTCTCGAGCGTCTACTACGTCAACCTCGTCACGCTGTCCCTGAACGCCTCTGCTCTCTACACCCTCCTGGTCCTCTCTCCAGCACTGTACCTGTTCCTTCGGAATCCCAACGTTGGCCGGATGATGGTTCTGGCCGCCGTCGCCCTCGTCGTCCTCAGGCTGGCCATGAATCTCTCGTGGGGAACCACGGTGTATCTCCCCGTCTCAGGCCTCGCGGTGGCATCATATCTGGCACTCCTCCCGGCCATGCTGGCGGCGTCCAAGGCTGTTCACGAGGAAGGGTGGGTCGCCATCGGGCTAGGAATCGTACTGGCTCTGGCCCTCGACTCGGCCGTGGGGCTGCTGGGGGCCTCCAGGGATATCAGTACCGGGCCCATCGGCCTGTACTTCACCGCCCCCGTGGGGGCATTCCTGGTCTATGTTGCCTTTGTCTCGAGGCCGCCCGCAGGTTGGGAGGCCAGGGACGAGGAGCTTCCCCGTTGGAAGACCGTCCTGGCCGGCCTTGCCTTCGGGGCCTTGTTGTTCCTTGAGTACGCGATCCTCTCCAGCGCCTACAGCGTCGCCCGCTGGAACGCTCTTCCCCTTGTGACGGTCGCCCTTGGGGCCGTCCTCGGCCTCCTGGTGCCCGTGGCATCCACCATAAGGCCCCTTCGACCACCTGGTAGGTCCCTACCCATGGCCTTGTTGAGTGGCGTGACGCTGGCAGCCCTCTTTGACCATGTCCTGACCCACTCCGTCTTCCTCCCCGCCCTCCTTCTCGTAGGGCAGGTCACCCTGGTCCTCATCCTCCTGCACCTCCTCTCTTTCCTGCATAAAGGGGGAGTGAGACGGACGGCGGTGGCCCTTGTGTATGGATCCCTCCTCTTGCTCCTCCTGCTCTTCTCCCTCGCCTTCGCCCTGGCCTACGCGTATGTGCCGCTGAGGGGCCTCTGGGAGGGTCTGGAGGTTGTCCTGATACCGGCAGCTTCCCTCCTGGTCATCCTCGCGGCCGCGGCCATAACCGGAGGTTTCAGGGAGCCCCTGAGGATCCCCTCCTTGCCCAGGGGCCTCCTGGCAGTCCTGATAGTCCTCCCGCTCATCATATCCACCATGTCCCTCGTGCCAGCACCGGTGGACGAAAGGGAGGGCACCACCCTTAGATTCCTAACGTACAACATCCATCAGGGCTTCAACAACGCCGGCGTCATCGACCCGGAGGTCTTCGTGGAGGTCATCGAGTCGACAGATGCGGATGTAGTGGCCCTGCAGGAAAGCGATACTGCCAGGTTCACCAGCGCCAACCTGGACATCGTGGGGTACCTGGCGACGAGGTTTGGGTACCACTCCTACTACGGTCCTCCCACATGGGAGCAGAGCTTCGGCATCGCCCTGCTCTCCAGATACCCTATCAGGGAGGCCTCCTACTCCCTCCTGAGCAGCTCTGAGGACAAGCGGGCCCTGATCCAGGCGAGGATAGCCGTCGACGGCTGGGACGTGTGGGTTTTCGTGACCCACCTGGCCCTGGGAGCGGCAGACAGGGGGACCCAGGCGCGAGAGATCCTTGCAAGGGCGGCCAGCGCCGGGGGCCTGCAGATATTGGCTGGCGACTTCAACTCCTGTCCCGGGGGGCGCTGTCCCGGGTATGCGGGACCAGAGGACAGCGTCTATGCGGAGATCAATGCCTCCCTCAGGGATGTTTGGGTGGAGGGTGGATACGAGGTAGACGATCCGGAGGGCTACACATATTCGGCCGCCATCCCTAACGAGAGGATCGATTACATCTTCATCTCCGCTGGCATCGATGTTGAGGCTGTGGAGAGAATCCGCACGGAGGCCGCCATCAGAGCCTCAGACCACCTGCCGGTCCTCGCGACTCTACAGATCGTAGGCTAGGTTCCACCCTAACGACGAAGCCTGGTCAGTAGGGCGATCCAGCAGATCTGGAAGAATATCATCATGGTGGGGGCCACCACGGCCGTCGGAGCCAGGAGCGCCAGGGCGAGGGCCGCCGCGAGGCCAGAGTTTTTGTAGCCCGAGAAGAGCACCAGGGATATCCTCTTCGGCATGTCGAATCTGTGGAGGAAGGCCCATGCCAGGCCGAAGGCGGCGACTACGACGGCGGCCGACCCGCCCAGGGCATAGAGGGCGAGGTATGGGTCCTCCAGGATTACCTTCTGGTTTGCAGCACCCATCAGGAATGTAAGGGCCGCGAAGGAGAGGTTTCTCAGGACCTCCACTCGCCCCCTGGGCAATGATGTTGCACTCACCACCCTCGAAAGGACAAGGGGGACGAGGATGAGGACCAAGATGGCTGAGACCAGGGACCAGGGACTCACCTCCACGTCAAGGAGGAAGAGGGCCATCAGGGGCGTCAGGCCCAGGGAGAGGATGTAGAGGGATGCGGTGGAGGCCACCGACACCTTCATGTCCCCCCGCAGAATGGTGGTGAAGGGGACGATGGATATTGCTGGTGGAACGGCGGCCATGATCACCCAGCCCTGCCACAAGGCCCTGGGTGTGAGAACTGCGGCCAGCAGGAGGAGGGATGGATGCAGGATGAAGTTCAATGCCAGGGCGGGGGGAACGGAGCTGAGCACGTCCCCGAACCCCCGCAGCTTGACGTCTGTCAGGGAGAAGGTCATTAGGCTCGCCAGGGCCACCATGGCGGCCACGTCCATGCCCTGAAAGGTTAGCCCCACTGCAAGGCCGAGACCCAGGCCGATGAGCATGAGGGTGGACGGCATGTGGAGGATCCGAGAAACCTTCAGACCAGACATCGCCCCCCCTCATACGGGCACAGAGTGACTAAATGGAGTATTGAACACCAAATGGAATA
Source organism: uncultured Methanomassiliicoccales archaeon (assembly GCA_964347345.1). Taxonomy (GTDB): domain Archaea; phylum Thermoplasmatota; class Thermoplasmata; order RBG-16-68-12; family JAJISG01; genus JAJISG01. Next base: position 37,494 of record CAYFYB010000014.1, read on the forward strand.
CATATTTATAGAGATACCACCTCCTTTCAGACGTGGCCTCCTTGTTGGTTGACTTCAAGGTGAAGTCCGACCTCTGCCCCCTCGTCAGCTTGACGGGCGCCTTCAAAGAGGTGGAGGTTGAGTATCTGGAGATGGCCCGCGTCTCTGGCGAGGACTTCCTGGAGGTCTTTGAGGTGCGGGGACCCCAGGCCGTCAAGTTTGGGGAAGCCGTGACCGCCTCCGACGGCATCTGCAAGGTCCACTTCATGGAGAAGTCTCCCGACAGGCTGGTCTGCCAGGCCGTCATCAGCGTCAACTGCATACGCACGCTCCTGGCCCAGCATGGGTGGATACCCCTCAAGGTCAAGGCCTCCCAGGGTCAGGAGATCGTCTCCGTGGCCGTCAAGGACTTGGAGGAGGCCCGGGAGCTGGTGGATTTCGTGAAGACCCACTATCCCGACTTCGAGCTCGCCAGGATCACCTCCCACGGGGCCCTAGGAATGTCGTCCAAGAAAGACCTCAAGACCTTTGGCTTGACGGCGAGACAGGAGGAGGTGCTCCAGAGGGCCTTCTCTGGCGGCTACTTTGACCTCTACAGGAAGAGGACTGCCAAGGACATAGCGACCAGCATGGGCATCGACAGGAGCACCTTCGCCAGACACCTGAGGACTGCCCTGAAGAAGGTTCTGTCAGGCCTGATGGAATAGGCCTTAAAATAGCCACAGCATAGTTGCATTCCAGTTTTACGGATAGTTGTCCTCTTACAATTGTCAGAGGTCGATGCCCCTTAGACTAGGTCCCCTCGAGACCCGGATCCTGGGAACTCTCAGGAATCTGGGGAGTGCTCCTACCCGCCGGGTGGCGGAAGCCCTCAACAGTAAGGGACCGAAGGTCACCTATGCCACCGTTAGCACGATTCTGGAGCGCCTTCACTCAAGAGGTGTGATAGAGAGGACGAAGGAGGACTTCAAGGGACGTTTCAGGTACGTCTACCACTACATGGACATCAAGGAGGAGTTTCTCAAGTCCGTGGTGCAGAACGTCAGGTCCCTCTTCGGCGACGTGGACGTGAAGGAGATCCAGAGGCACCTAGAGGCCGAGCCCCCTAGGGCGGCGGAGCCTGGGGAGGTCTACAAGGAGCCCCCTCTGCCCCTGGAGACCTTCCCGAGGCCTAAGGCTTCGCCAGCGTCCCCAGAGGCACTGTATCTTGAGACCCTCAGAACCCCCGTTAACCTCCGGAAGTTCCCCAAGCCCCGGGGCAAGGTCTACATCATACCCGGACGGTGCAAGGAGTGCGGCTTCTGCTGGGAGTTCTGCCCCCTGGACGTCCTGGAGAGGAGCGACGAGGTCAACGAGCAGGGCTATCGCTATCCCAGGGTGAAGCAAGGGAAGGAGGATGCCTGCGTGAACTGCGGGATGTGCAGGGACGTGTGTCCGGAGTTCGCCATATTCACTGTGGAGGTGGAGGAAGATGCCTGACCAGCGCCCTGTCCTCACGGGGGAGCATTTCGTCAAGGGCGATGATGCCGTGGCGGAGGGGGCCATCGCCGCTGGCTGCCGCTTCTTCGGCGGCTACCCCATTACCCCCTCCTCAGAGATCGCCGAGAGGATGTCCTGGAGGCTGCCCCTGGTGGGAGGAAGCTACATCCAGATGGAGGATGAGATGGGGAGCCTGGCGGCGGTCATAGGGGCTTCCTGCGCCGGTGCGAAAGCCATGACTGCAACCTCCGGCCCCGGCTTCTCCCTAATGATGGAGCATGTCGGCCTCGCCTTCATGTTGGAGGCGCCATGCGTCATCGTCGATGTCCAGAGGGGTGGTCCCAGCACCGGCCTGCCCACGCTGAACTCCCAGGGGGACATGATGCAGGCGCGATGGGGGTCTCACGGTGATTACGAGGTCGTGGCCTACGCGCCCTCCACGGTTCAGGAGATGTTCGACTTCGCCGTCAAGGCCTTCAATACGGCAGAGAGGTTCCGCACTCCAGTCTTCATCATGGCGGACCAGATCATTGGCCAGATGACGGCCAAGCTGACCATACCGTCGGAGGAGGAGATCGAGGTCGTCTACAGGCTCCTCCCCGACACCACCCCGGAGAAGTACCTTCCCTTCGACTCCTCCTACCTGGTGCCCCCCATGGCCCTGGCTGGAACCGGCTACAGGTTCCACATGACGTCCCTCACCCACAATGACCTCGGCTACCCGGAGACTAACGCCCCCGGCCAGGAGGCCCTCGTGCCGCGGCTGCTGCGAAAGATCAGGAGCAGTCAGGCGGAGATCGTGGAGTATGAGGAGAGGCTCCTGGACGACGCCGAGGTGGGCCTCGTGGTCTACGGCTCCACCACGGGTCCAGCCTGGGAAGCTGTCCAAGCGGCAAGGGAGGAAGGCATCAAAGCTGGGCTTCTGAGGCTCATAACCCCCTGGCCCTTTCCCTCCGAGCAAGTTTCCAGGCTCTCAGAACGCGTACAGGCCCTCCTAGTGGCCGAGGTGAACATGGGCCAGATGGTCCATTCCGTGCGAGAGCACTCCCGCTGTCGCGTCGATCACCTGGGCCTGCCGGGGGGTCGCATTTTCCATCCGAGCGAGATTCTGAAGGCCATCAGGAAGGTGATATCTTGAACGCCGTGACCGTAACGGATCGCCATCCCGGGGACGCGGTGCTGAGGGCCCCTAGGCTCCCTCACATCTGGTGTCCGGGATGCGGTCTGGGTAACGCCCTGCGCTGCTATGTGGAAGCTATGGAGAACTCCGCCACCCCCCTGGACAAGCACGTCTGCGTGGCGGGCATCGGCTGCAGCGGCAGGGCGGCGGGCTATGTCAACATCGACTCCTACCACGTCACCCACGGAAGGCCGGTACCCTTCGCCACCGGCCTGAAGCTGATGAAGCCGGAGCTGGAGGTGACGGTTTTCTCCGGGGACGGGGATCTGGCCACCATCGGTGGCAACCATCTCATCCACGCGGCCCGCCGGAACATCGACCTGAACATCATCTGTGTGAACAACTTCAACTACGGCATGACGGGAGGCCAGTTTGGGGCCACGACCCCCTACGCCGCCAGGACGACGACGACCCCTTACGGGAACTTCGAGCAGGCCTTCAACCTGCCCCTCCTCGCGGCTGCCTCGGGAGCCCCCTTCGTGGCCCGCTGGACCAGCCTCCACGTGCGACAGCTGAGGCGGGCCTTGGAGCGGGCCTTTGAGGTGGATGGCTTCGCCTTCGTCGAGGTCATTTCCCCCTGCCCCGTGGGCTTCGGCAGGAAGAACCGGTTCGAGGACGCCCTGGACGAGATGAGGCACTTTCGGGAGCGGGCCATTGTGAACCACGAGGCCGACCTTCGGAAGGTGGCGATCACCATGAGGAAGGAGGACGCCATCGTCCTTGGCAACTTCGTCGACGAGGAGAGGCCTTCCTACATCAAGGGGAAGGACACGCTCATGAAGCGGATACTGGTGGGCACGAAATGAGGACCGAGATCCGGATGGCCGGCTTCGGGGGACAGGGCATCATCACCATGGGTAGGATTCTCGGCAGGGCCGCCGTCATCTACGACAAGAGGGAGGCCGTTTTGACGGAGGACTACGGCCCCGAGAAGATGGGAGGCTGGTCCAAGGCCGATCTGGTGGTCAGCGACAGGGAGATCACCTTTCCATTGGTGGAGAGACCAGACATCTTCGTCGCCCTGTCCCAGGACGGGTACGACAGGTTCAGGGACAGCGTCAGCCCCGAGGGCCGGGCCCTGTTCGAAGAGGAACTCGTTCACCCCGGTCAGGGATGGAAGCTGAAGACCACCTACGTTCCGGCCCTGCAGACCGCCACCACCCTGGGCAAGAGGGTCGTGGCCAACATCGTGATGATTGGCTCCCTGGTGGAGCTGACGGGAGTCGTCTCAGTAGAGGCCGCCAAGAAGGCCATTCTGGACAGCATCCCCAAGGGCACCGAGCAGCTCAACGAGGCTGCCTTCCTCAAAGGAAGGGAGCTGGCCAAGGAGGCCGGCTGATGGTAAACACCGTGGTCGTGATCGGCGGCGGCATCGCGGGCATCCAGGCCTCCCTGGACCTGGCAGACGCGGGATGCAAGGTCGTCCTGGTGGAGAGGGAGCCTGCCATAGGCGGCAAGATGGCCGCCCTGGACAAGAACTTCCCCACCCTGGACTGCTCTATCTGCATCGAGGCCCCTAAGATTAGCGAGGTCATCCAGAACGAGAACATCGAGGTCCTGACCCTGGCGGAGGTTGTGGACATCCAGGGTGAGGAGGGGGACTTCATCGTCACGATAGAGCAGGGGGCCCGATACGTCACGAGCGAGTGTACGCGCTGCAACGACTGCGTCCCAGTGTGCCCCCAGATCCTTCCTAACAAGTTCGACGTGGGCATGGGTGCCCGGAAGGCCATCTACACACCCTACGAGCAGGCCGAGCCCGGGGCCTATGCCATAGACATCGAGGCCTGTCTCAACGAGCCTCCCAACTACCTGCCCTGTAACCGTTGCGTGGAGGCCTGCCTGCCAAAGTGCATCGACTTCAACATGCAGCCTACTTCGACCCACGTGATGGAAGCCGCGGCGGTCATTGTGGCCACCGGCTTCGACCTCTTCGACCCCAGGAACATTCCTGAGTACGGGTATGGGGACCATCCCGACATCCTGAACTCCCTGGAGTTCGAGAGGCTCCTGAATGCGGCGGGTCCCACGGCCGGAGATGTGGTGAAGCCCAGCAACGGCGAACACCCTCACCGCCTCCTCTTCGTCCTCTGCGTGGGATCCCGGGACCAGCGCTTCTGCCACTACTGCTCCCGGGTCTGCTGCATGTACTCGATCAAGGAGGCCATCCAGGCCAAGGACCACGGGGTGGACGACGTAACGGTCCTCTACATGGACATCCGGGCCTACGGCAAGGGTTTCGATGAGTTCTTCCAGCGCACGAAGGAGGAGGGTGTGAAGTATGTCCGGGGCCGACCCTCCCGGATCCGAGGCAACGGCGGCAGTGTGCGGGTCAGATATGAGGACACGGAAGCAGGCGCCGTCAAGGACGAGGACTTCGACCTGGTGGTCCTGGCCCCCGCCCTGCTGCCCTCCAGCGGCTTAGGCGGGCTGGCCGAGGTCCTGGGCGTCGACCTGGACGATGACGGCTTCTTGAAGGTCGTGGGCGCCCGTGGCAGCCTCGAGCAGACCACCCGGGAGGGGATCTACGTGTGTGGCTGCGCCTCAGGCCCCAAGGACATCCCCGACAGCGTGGCGGAGGCCAGTGGGGCCGCGGCCAGCGCCATGAGCCACATTACCACCCGATCCTGGCCCGTCCCTGAGGAGGTGGAGCCCCTCGACACCTCTGGTCCGCCACAGGTAGGGGTCTTCATCTGTGACTGCGGCTCCAACATTGCCGGAACGGTGAACGTTAGGGACGTGGTCGGGTACGCGAAGGGCCTGGAGGGGGTAGCCCATTCGGAGGAGCAGATGTTCTCCTGCTCCGCCAAGTCCCTGGATTACATCTCTGGGGTAATCAAGGAGAAGAAGCTCACCAGGGCCGTTGTGGCGGCCTGTTCGCCAAAGACCCACGGCCCAACCTTCCAGAAGGCGTGTGCTCGGGCCGGCCTGAACCAGTACCTCTTGGAGATGGCTAACATCAGGAACCAGGACTCCTGGGTCCACAAGCAGGAGCCGGAGGAGGCCACGAGGAAGGCCCAAGACCTGGTGAAGATGGCCGTGGAGAAGGCCAAGCGCCTGCGGCCCCTCACGAAGATCAGGCAGAAGGTGATACAGCGGGCCATGGTCGTGGGCGGCGGAATCGCGGGGATGAGCGCTGCCACCGCCCTCGCCAAGCAGGGCTTCGAAACCCATCTCGTTGAGAAGGAGCTGCACCTGGGTGGTCTCGCCAGGAAGCTGGAGCACATCTCCGGATTGAACCTTGCCTCTCGGGAGATTCTCCGGGAGAAGGAGGAGGAGTTGTCCCGGGCCGGCGTCGACGTGCACCTGGGGACCGGGGTGGAGGTCGTCAGCGGCTACGTTGGGAACTTCCATGCGACCCTGACGAACGGGAAGAGCCTCGATGTCGGTGCCATCGTGATGGCCACCGGGGCCCTGCCCCATGTGCCCAATACTCTGGGTTGGGGCCAGGACTCCAGGGTGATCACGAACCTGGAGCTGGAGAGCATTCTTCCGAAGGTCAAGGCCGAGACCGTCACCTTCCTGGGGTGTGTGGGCTCTCGCCAAGGCAACCGGGGTTGCTCCCGCTACTGCTGCCAGTCCATGATCCAGCAGGCCCTTCGCCTCAGAAGGATGGGCAAGAAGGTGAGGGTCGTCTCCAAGGACATACGAACCTACAACAGACACGCGGAGGAGCTCTACGAAGAGGCGGCCAGGTGGGGCGTCCAGTTCTTCAAGATATCGGAGGCCCCGCCCTCGGAGGAGCAGGTAGAGTGGCGGGACCGGCGCCTCTTCATCTATGACCTGCTCTCAGGCCAGCATCTCGCCATCCCCTCAGACCTCCTGGTACTGGTTGTCGGCCTTGAGCCCTCCACTGGAGGGGCGGTGGCCCAGCAACTCAAGCTCGCGCATGGCGTGGACGGCTTCCTCCTGGAGAGCCATCCGAAGTTGGGTCCCGTGGAGGCCGCTGTTCAGGGCATCTACCTGGCAGGCACCTGTCAGAGTCCCAAGGACGTGGGGGAGTCCATCTCCCAGGGTCTCGGAGCGGCGGCCAAGGCCTCCGTCCTGCTGGCCCGGGGCGAGGTGGAGCAGGAGCCGCTTACGGCCATTGTGGACCCTGAGATCTGCACCGGCTGCACCCTCTGTGCTAAGGTGTGTCCCTACAGCGCCATCATAGCCGAGGTGAAGGAGCCAGCCATCGTTGTGGAGGCGGCCTGCATGGGCTGTGGCACCTGCGCCGCCACGTGTCCCGTGGACGCCATCACCATGCCAGGGTTCACAGACGACCAGATCTTGGCCCAGATCGACGCGGCCACCGATGAGACCCCGGAGGACAAGGTGGTGGTCTTCGCCTGTAACTGGTGCTCCTACGCAGGGGCGGACCAGGCTGGAATCGCCAAGTTCCAGTATCCGCCCTCCTCGAGGATAATCAGGACCATGTGCTCCGGACGGATCTCGGAGAAGTTCGTCCTTCGGTCCTTCGAGAGGGGTGCCGGGGCAGTCCTCATCAGCGGATGCCACCTGGGAGACTGTCACTACCTGACGGCCAACTACGAGACAGCGAAGAGGGTTCCGAGGTGGAAGAAGAAGCTTGAGACCAGGGGGTACGACCCCAACAGGCTCGACCTGGCCTGGTTCACCGCTGCCGAGGGCAAGCTGTTCGCCGCGAAGATGAAGGAGATGCACGACCGCATCCAGGAGCTGAAGGCTGCCAAGCCCGAGGCCGTGGGGGAAGCAGCGGAGGGAGGCAGTTGATGGCGAAGGCCGTGGTGGAGCTGAACGACGAGCTGTGGGACAAGGTATATCAGCTTACCGCAGGGGCCATGACCCCGTGCTATCAATGTGG
>CAYFYB010000015.1:0-39780 GCA_964347345.1 uncultured Methanomassiliicoccales archaeon
CCCGGTAGGAGACACTTTTTTAGCCCCGGCGGATTACCTCGTGGGTTCCATGGTAGCGAAAAGGATGAAAGCGGTGAAGGGCTCGCCGACGGTTCAGCTCTCTGGCCTGGTTTCCGTCCTGAGAGCTCAGGGACATGACCTCATCTCCCTGGCCATAGGAGAGCCCGACTTTGCGACGCCAGCCCACATCGTGGAGGCGGCAAAGAAGGCCTTGGATGAGGGCTTCACGAAGTACACACCCTCTCCGGGCATACCGGAGCTTAGGGAGGCCATATCCGAGAAGACGCGACTGGAGAACGGCATACCCTGCGAGCCGAAGCATGTTCTGGTCAGTTCCACCAAGCACGCCCTCTTCGCCACGATACTGGCTTTTGCAGGGCCAGGGGACGATGTCCTGCTTCCCGATCCCGGCTGGGTGTCCTACCTCCCCATGGTTCAGCTGGCCGGGGCTCGGCCAGTCCTGATACCATGCCCCGATGGAGACGGCTTTCAGATGACAGCCGAGGCCGTGGCGGAGAAGGTCACCCCGAAGACAAAGATTATCGTGGTGAACTCTCCCAACAATCCCACAGGGAGCGTTTACACCATCGAGGCCCTCAGGGGCATCGCCGACCTGGCGGCAGATCACAACTTCCTCGTGGCAACGGACGAGATCTACGAGAAGATCGTGTACGGGGCGAGGCACTACTCCATAGCCTCCTTCCCGGGAGCCTTCGAGAGGACCATCACAGCCAATGGTTTCTCCAAGACCTACGCCATGACCGGATGGAGGCTGGGCTGGGTCGTTGCCCCGGAGGAGCTTCTAAAACCCATTGGCACGATCCAGGAGCACTCCTTCACCTGCGCCACCTCCTTCGCCCAGAAGGGAGGGGTGGCCGCCCTGCGAGGCCCCCAGGGACCTGTAGAGGAAATGGTGAGGGAGTTTGGACGCCGAAGGAGCATCGTCATGAAGGGCGTCAACAGCATACCGGGGCTAGAGTGTCGGGAGCCCCAGGGGGCATTCTACGCCTGGGTACGATTCCGGTCCTCCATGAATTCCATGGACTTCTCCGAGATGCTTCTGAAGAAGGCGGGGGTCGCCGTCACGCCCGGGAGCGCCTTCGGTGACAGCGGCGAGAGCTACATCCGCCTCTCCTTCGCCACTTCGCAAGAGAACCTCCAAGAGGCCCTGAGAAGAATACGGGAGGTCCTATCCTAGGGCTCAGGCGGTCGGTTTCCCTCTCCCTTGAGCACTTCCATGGCTCTGGAGCGAAACTCCTCCGCTCTTCCCGGCTCTCCCATCTGCTCGTAGAGTTCGCTGGCTTCCAGCCATCTGGTAGCCAGGCTGTAGGGAGCGTTCGTTCCATCCAGCGCCTTGAAGCTTTCCTCGTAAAGCTTCTCCGCAGCGACTAGGTCCCCCTTAACCCTCGTAGCCTTTGCCCGATTCGCATAGCAGGCGGAGATCATCACGGGGTCCCCCAGCTGACTGAATATTCGAAAGGAACGCTGGCAGTAATCCAATGCCCTCTCGATCTGGCCCTTCTCCGCCAATAGGTCAGAGGCGTTGACCAAGGCATACCCCTCGGCCCGGAGCATTCCGGCCTCTTCCGCCAGCCTCACGCTTTCCTCAAAGGCCTTGAGGGACTCCTCCACCTTCTTGAGCTCGCTGTAGGCTATGCCCAGATTGTTGTACACGTAGGCTGCATCCACCTTCCTGGTGGAAGAATGAGGCATGGCCAGCTTGAACCACGGGACCGCCTCCGCCGGGTTGCGAGACTGAAGATGGATGACCCCCATCTCCATCTCGGCCTGCTTCGTCTCTTTCTCGGCACCGGAAGCCTTGAAGGCATCCAATGCCTTCTCCATCAAACTCCTGGCTGTACTCATCCTGCCCATCTTGCGGTGGACAATGCCAAGACCGTAGAGGGCCTTGCCCAGCTCCACATCCCTGCCTTCCTCTTCCGCCCGATGCCTTGCCGCCTCGAAAGCCTTCTCCGCCTCAGTGAAGTCTCCCCGCTTACTGTGCACCCTTCCCCATAGTAGGAGCAGCGGGACGCGAAGGCTACGGCCGGGATCCCTCAGCCCCTCCTCCAGGCTCAGAAGGGCTTGAGTCCACTGACCGAGGTAGTCCAGAGCCCTAGCCCTAACGTAGAAGAGAGTGGGTCCACTTCCTGCGGGAAGCTCCTCGAGAAGCCTCAGAAGCTCCGTTGCATGGCCTGCCTCAAGAATTTCGTCCAGCTGCTTCCGTGCCAGGGAGAGAAACTGCTTCGTTCGTCCGAGGACTGCGAGATGGTGCAGGGCCTCCATCCATTCGCCTCGGGATTGCCAGTATCTGGCGGCCCGAAGGTGGGCATCCTGGAGCCCGTCGTCGCTGTGCCTCCTGATGAGGGGAGCGACGATGTCGTGGACCTCGTATAATCCTCCCCTCAGCGAAAGCAGCCCGGCCTGAAGGAGGGATCTGACGACACGGACACCCACATTTCCGAGGGCTTTCTTCGGGAAGGGCTTCCGGTACACGGATGCCCGCATGAGGATCCTCTCCCCCCGGGGCTCCAGGCTCGCCAGCACCTCGTCGAGTAAGAAGGCCGTCACGTCTCCCTCGCCGGGCACACCGGCGGTGGTGGCGGTGAGCTTCAACAGCAGGGGGTGGCCGCCCGTCAGCTCGTGAATCCTCTCCAGCTCCTCCTGCCGTCCCATGGACTGGAGAAGCTCGCGAGTGTCCTCCAGAGTGAGTCCCCCGAGCTGCAGCTCCTCCAAGACACCCCCCACCCTGTCCTCCGCCCTCAAGAACTCAGGCATCCTTCGGCCAGTAAGGAGGATCTTGCATCCAGGAGCGGGGTTGTCGATCATGAGTCGGAGAACCTGAGATGCCGATGGTGAGGAGGTCACGTCGTCGAAGACCACCAACATGCCTGAGGCTTCCCGAGACAAAAGAATTCCAACCTCGGCGAAGTCCACGGGGCCACTCTTCAGATAGGAGAGCAGCCTGGGCCTGGACTGGGAGGCGAGGCCATGGGCGATGGAGGCGAGGAGGGAGGAGGGGGTGTGAAAGGGAAAGACCTTGACCCAAAAGCCATCCTCCACCTCCTGGAAAAGGGCCTCGGCGAGGGTCGTCTTGCCGATGCCCGGCAGGCCCGTGACGACGAACATGATGGCACCGTCATCGAGCCAGGCTCTAAGCCGCGCCAGCTCCCCCTCTCTACCTACCAGCCGAGGCAAAAGAGGTGAAGGTGGTCGAACAGCCTCCCTCAGGTCCACCACATCCCCCCTGAGGAGTCCCTCGTAAATCGAGGTTAAAGGCCTAGAAACTCTGCGAGAGAGCTGGATCAGCCTGACCCCGGGACCCTGATGCAACCGTCCCTCAGGGTCTATCCATCTGCTCTCCGAGCTGCAAGCTCTATCCCTCAGGGGGAAGGCGACCCTCTCTCCCGAGGGGGTCGTGAAATACACCTTCCGTCGGCTCTTGGCGCCCCGAACGTGGGCGAGTCGCCATTCGACCTTACGCTCCGCCAGGAGCTTCTTAAGCTCTAGGGCCACGTGAGACCGGCTCAACACAAGGGAAGAAGCGATGCCTTGCTGGGTAACTTCTTGAGGACACTCATACTCCTCCCGGTACCTTGCGAACAGGGAAAGATGCAGTAAGATTCTCTGAGCCACAGTAGGTAGAGCCAGCTCCTCCCCCAGGCGGGAAAGTGGCATCCTCTACATAATCATTGTGCTTCGCTGGCCGGTTATTGCAGAGGATCGAATCAGATCCAGCTAAGCGAAGGACCTTCTGAGGCACTCATCAAGACTCAAGGGCTGCTCTCCCGTGAGTTCGATGTATGCCCCTGTGTCGCCACACACGTCCTCCCGCATCAGATACAACTCATCCCTGGTAAGGGACGGCTCGCCGGGAAGAAGGGAGGCGGTCCACGCCGCGAGACGTGCGAGCGGGACAGGAACGTGACGAACGGCGCGCCTCAGCCCCAGGACTCTTGCAACCCTTGCCACCAGCACGTTCCAATCGATCCTCTCTGGGCCCACGAGTTCCCATACCCTTCCAGAGGCCTCTTCCTCGAGGGCGGCCAGCGTGGCCTTGACGACATCCCCCACGTAGATGGGCTGCAAGAGGCTCTTCCCCTTGCCCAGTACTGGGACCCGCCGGTGTCGCCTCACGAGGGCACCGAACCTGTCAGTGAATTCCCCCCCTGGACCCAGGATGAGAGACGGCTTCAGGATGGAGTGGGGAACTTCACTCTCTTTTACCGCCATCTCCCCGACGGCCTTGCTCCGGGAATACTCGCTCGGGGAGTCCTCTCGCGTTCCAAGGGCACCCATGTGCACGACCCTGACCTGACGAGAGCGGCAGGCTTCCAAGAGGTTTCTTACTCCCTGGACGTTCACCTCCTCGAAGGTGGCCTCTCGCTCCCGGATGATGGCCACGAGGTGAACGACGACCTCTACCTCCTCCACCGCCGGAAGAAGCGTCTCCAGGTGGCGGACGTCCCCTCTGTACAGCTCCACCACCTCCCCGCCAAGGACCGTCGGATCCGAGCTTGGGCGGCAGAGGCAGTGGACGTCGTGGCCGGCCTCCCTCAGCGCCGGCACCAGGTGTCTTCCAACGAAACCCGTGGCTCCTGTAACGAGGACCTTCAGGGGACATCACCTTCCTGCGGGTCCGTGGAATGAGGAGAGGATCTCGGGCAGCTGTTCCAGGCTCTGGAGAACGAAGTCAGGCTGGGGGTCGTCCTCCGAGGGCCTTAGTCCGTCGCGATTAATCCAGGCAGTCTTCATCCCCATCGCCTTGGCTCCCGCGACGTCATCAACTAGGGAGTCGCCCACATGTAGAATCTCTTCCGCCCCGACTCGGAGCATCTCAACGACTCTCCTGAAGGGTTTAGGATCGGGCTTGTAGGCCTTCACCGACTCCGAGGTGACGATCAGAGGGAAGTCCAACCCGTTCGTCTCTAGGGCCCTCCGAAGGGTTCGGTCGTCCGCGTTGGTCACCAGTGCCACCGGCCATTCTTCGAGCTTCATGAGAACTCCCCTCACCTCTGGGTAAGCGGGACGGGAGGCCCATTTCTCGACCACTAGCTGGAAGAGAGCCTCCCCTCGACTCTCCAGACCCATGGAGTGCAACAGCCGGCTGAGGGAGAGGACGTTGGCCTCCTCCATCCCTAGAAAACGTCGCCGAAGTAGGGAATAGAACTCCTCTTCCCACAGGTGGAGAAAGCTCTCCGCTTCCAGGGAGAGGCCGTAGTGATTGACGATGTGGCGGGATAGTTCAACCAGCGGGGTGCGGGCCTCTTGGAGCAGCGTCCCATAGGCGTCAAAGGTCAAGGCTCGAGGCTTCATCCGTTACCTCCGGCAACCATCTGACCGTGGGGACAACGATCCTGGAGAGGACATGGGCCACAGAGGGGTTTAGGCCTGCAGTAGCGCTTCCCAAGCTCCACCAGGAGAGCGTGGAACTCCTGGTAGTCGTGGACGCTCAGAGGAAGCGTTTCCTCCAGGCTTCGGCGGGCTTCCTCGTAATGGCGTGGCAGTGGATTCCCCAGGCGTTGCATGATTCGTCGGGTGTAGGCGTCCACCACCATGAAGGGAAGACCAGCGGCGTAGAGGAGGATGGAGTCAGCGGTTTCGAAACCTACGCCTGCCATCCTCAACAGGCTTTCCCTCAGCTGCTGGGGCTCCATGGACAGGAAGTCATCCAGGCTGCCGTGATTCTGGACGATGCTGCGAGCCATGGCCCTCACCCGCCTAGCCTTGACTCGGTAGAAGCTCGCGGGCCTCATGCACTCCTCCAGGACCTCCACAGAAGCCCCTGCCAATGTATCCAAGGCGAGGAGTCCTCGGGATCTCAGATTCTGAAGGGCTCTCTCCACACTTTTCCATGAGGTCTGCTGGGTCAGGACCGCCCCTACCATGACCTCCAGGGGACCCTCCGCCCTCCACCAACCCTGTCCGTCTAGGGACCTCCTGAGGTGTCGGTAGACCTGTAAGGTCTCCATCAGGTGTGTCATGGCATAGGGCCCTAAAGCTTGCGCGCTCTGACGAGCCTGGCCTGCAATGCCCTCACACGGCGAATTTCTCTAGTGGCCTGAGGGGCTCCAGGACTCTTCTGAGGGCCTGGGAGGCCTCCTCAGCCTTCTCCTCGAGGACGCATCCCTCCCTTCCTAGAGCCACGAAGAAAGCATTCCTGTCTAGATTTAGCACGAGCATTATGCCGTCCCGGGAGCGAACCAGAACCTGTTCTGGGGACGAAAGCCCTAAGCCACGGTAGATGACCTCGGTGGAGCCCATCAGAGTGGCAGCCATGGTGGCGAAGTGCTCCTTCTCGACCTCAACATTGGCCTGGATGGCCAGGGGAACCCCCGTCTTTGTGAGTATACCCGCGACCAGGGTGTCGTAAGTGAAGTTGAAGTCCCTCAGAACCTTCTCTAGCCTCTCAGGAGACACCATGCTCTCCCAAGGGTTCTCGCCAAGCCGTGATAAAGCTTTGGAGGATATTATCAGGGAGACGAAGGACTTAAGCCCCGACTTCCCATGTCGCCCCGTGGACCTGAGCGAGGGGGCGAGATCCATAGTGGAGAACTCCCTGAACTTCAATGAGGAGGAGGTGGCAATGGTCCTGGTGGACGAGCCCAAGGCAGAGATTGGCCACGCCTTCGTGAAGGCCTGTAGGGATGTGGGAGGTATCGCGTTCATCACGGTGGTGGATGTCCCTTCTCCCGGGACCGAGCCTCCTGAGCCCGTGGCGGCGGCCATGAGAGACTGCGACGTGGTGATCATGGCCACCACTCACTCCATGAGTCATACCAAGGCCAGACGGCAAGCCAACAGGGCCGGTACCAGGGTCGTGTCCATCCCAGGCATAACCGAGGACATGATGGCCGAGGGCTGTCTCACCGCAAACCACCAGGAGATCGAGGAAGGGATGTCCAGGGTCTACAGGAAGCTCAGGAAGGCGGACGTCTTGCGGTTGACCACGGCGAGGGGTACGGACCTGACCCTGGGGGTGAAGGGGAGGTCCTGGATAACGGATGATACGGGTCTCTGCCGGACCCGCGGTGCCTTTGCGACCTTCCCCGCGGGCGAACTCTTCGTGGCGCCCCTGGAGGGAACGGCGGAGGGTTCCCTTGTGGTCGACCTGTTCTTCCAGAACTTCCTCAACGCCCCCGTCACGGTAACGGTGCGGGAGGGATACGCCGTGAGGGTCACCAGCGCCCCCGAGGCGGAGGGTGCCATGGACTCGGGGGGTCACGAGGGTAGGCACCTGTCCCGTCTGGGCATCGGGTTTAACCCGAAGGCCAGTTTTGATGCTGGACCCCTGGAGGCCTTCAAGGTGTTAGGAATCCTTCACGTGGGGTTCGGGGACAACACGTTCCTGGGAGGGCAAGTGAGCTGCGATGTTCAGGTGGATGCTCTCCTGAAGTCTGTCAGCCTAGAGACGGACGGCAAACTTGTCATCGATCGGGGCCGAGTTGTCTGAAGCCCCCGAGGGGGACTGAGAACCCCGTCAACGATCTTCTGTCTACATGACAGGTCGGAACCTGAACTCGCGGGCGGTGTCCTGCAGGGCGCCCACGATGGCCACCTTGAAGCCGCAGCTTTTGCACCTGTTGTCCTTGTCCAGCCGCCAGCGGGCTATGTCGAAGCCGTACCTTCCAATGACCTCATTGCCACAGCCTGGACAGTAGGTGTTTTCCAGGGGATGACCCGGCACGTTGCCCACGTAGACGTATCGCAGACCCACCTCCTGGGCAACGCGGTGGTGCTCCTCCAGGGTCCTCACAGGCGTCGAGGGCAGGTCCATCATCTTGTAGTCAGGGTGGAACCTGAGGAAGTGGATGGGGGTGTCAGGGCCCAGCTCATCGAGGACAAACCGAGCCAGCTTCTGGGCGTACTCCAGGCTGTCCCCCACTTCGGGCACCACGAGGTCCGTGATCTCGATGTGCACCTCCGTCTTGTCCCTGATCTCCAGTAGAGTGTCGAAGATGGGCTGAGGGTCTATGACGCCGATGTACTTGCGGGTGAACTTGGGCTCACCATTGCCCTTGAAGTCCACCGTGATACAGTCCAGAAAGTCCCTCATCATCTTCACCGTGTCAGGGGTGTCATATCCGTTGGAGACGAAGATGTTGATGAGGCCCTGCTGGCGGGCTATGACACCGATGTCGTGGGCAAACTCGATGAAGATCGTGGGCTGGTTGTAGGTGTAGGCGATGCCTTGGCAGCGGTGCTCCAGGGTCATGTCCACCACCTGCCTGGGAGTGACGTCGATGCCCTCCACCTTGCGCCGCTGGGATATGTCGAAGTTCTGGCAATACTGGCAGTTATGGACTACGATGTTGTCAGCGACATAGTTGTGGTTAGGGACTGTTTCCAAGCCATAGACCTGCTCCGTTTCGTCTGTGGCTTCAGCGCTGTATACTCTGAGCCACATCCGCTTGTTGACCATGACAGGCTGTAACAGATGCTCTGCGATGAGTGCCTTGACCTCCTCCGGGTGGTTGAACAGGTCCGACCCCGGGATGCGGAGGACCTCCCAGCCATTGGCCCTGAGGGTCCGGTCCCTAATGGCGTCTCCCTCTTTGACTCGCCTGCTATTGTAGTGCCAACAGCCGTCCACCTCGATGTCAAGGCTAATTTCTGGCACTGCGGCGTCGGCGATGTAGTAGGCTCGCGAACGAGGAAAGTGCTTGACGGGGTGAATTCTGAACTCCTTTTCGTAGTGGACACCCAGTCCGTCAAGAAGCTCATGCAACCTTTCTTGGGCCACTGATGGGTGACGGTGCAACCACTGTCTCAGACTCTTAACGTTCCTATGCCACCCGTGGGTGGGATCAGAGAGGAATCTCGCTCTGCTAGCAGCGAGAGCTCTCTTTGCCACCTCGGGGTCCTTCATTGGGTTGTTTGCCCTCATCCTCCAGCTGTACAGTTTTCGCCGTTCAAGGGGGATTTCGAGACCCCGTGTATAGCACTTACCTCGGTGCTGATTCCAGCGAGTGAGGCCCCTTACGGAGGCACCGCACTTCCTGCAAGTAAATCTGGCCTGCTGAATGGTCACTGCTCTCTTCCGTTTCCACGACTGGGTGTTTTGGTACCATGTCTTCAAGATACTATCGCCCGGGGATAGCGACCGAACCGTCTTCCATCCAGCCTTCGTGAGGACAGGATGTTCCTCCGTCAGAAGAATCCGTCCCTTTCCTCGGGCACCATACCTAACTTCCCACACGCGGGCGAAGCGACTGCCGGTGTGGGTGACCACACTGGGAGCAATCGCCATGTCGTTCTCGAGATCATAGGACCATACAGTATCCCCAGGCAACAGGCTCTCCACCCTCTTGTTCTTGCCATCCGACAACAGAATCTCACTTCCAGCTGGATGGCATAGCCAGTTACACCCAGTTGTTGCGATGGAGAATATCTTCGAGCCGGGCATGTAGTGGGTCACGGGCTTCTTCTCAATCGGGTCGATGTGGCCTGTAATGACCTTTCCATAAACAAGGAGGAAGAGCTTGCCATCGATGTTTTGTCGGATGCCACACAACCCTATCTGACCAGGGCCCATCTTACAGTATCGGGCACAGGCAGTACAGACGACCTTCCCTCGGTCGGCGGGCTCGTAGAGAAGGGCCTCTTTCATGGTATCTTCGCTGAAAATTATGGGGCTGGCTGCCTATATATTATTCGTGCTGAAAGTTCACTACTTGAAGTGCTCATACCCACGGGCCTCCAACGCCCCTCGTTTTCCTTGGATGCTCAGTACATTCGGGCCCACGCTCTCCACCGTGCCAATGACCGTGGCGTGACATCCATCTCTCTCCAGATCGGACCTGAGGGAGTCCCAAGCCTCCGGCCGCAAAGTAAAGAGGAGCTCGAAGTCTCCGCCCTCGAAGAGCAGGGCCTCTCTCCTCTCCGTGTCATGAAGCTGCTGAACCTCAGGGGCGGCCGGAAGGCTCTCATACTCGATGACGAAGGACGTGGGATTCACAGCGGACAGCTGGCCCAGAGAGGCTGCCAGACCGTCGGAGATGTCCATGCAGCAGGTCACACCATCCTCGGCAGCGAGGATCAGCCCTTCTCGAATCCGGGGTTGGACCCTCATGAGAATGTCGAGGCCCTCCTCGGACGACGGTTCCCTTGCCAGTTCCCTTAGGGCCCAGCCCGCCCTCCCAAGATTGCCTGTCACCGCTACTAGGTCTCCCTCCCGACAACCTCGTCTCCTCAGAACCCTCTTGCGCCGTGTCCGTCCCACAGCCGTTCCGCCGACCGATAGCTCCACTCCTTCTTTGGTGTCGCCGCCCAAGACGCCAGCTCCGTACTTCCTGGCGCAGCCGTCCATGCTCTTGGCCATCCTCTCCAGATAGCTGACGTCCAGGTCATGCGGAAGGCTCAGGGAGGCCAAGAATCCCAAGGGCTCTCCACCCATGGCAGCAATGTCACTGAAGTTGACTGCTACGGAATACCAACCCACATGCTCGGGTGTTGCCCCTTCAGGAATGTGCGTCCTGGCGTTGATGACGTCCGTCGTCAACAGCAGGAAGTGGTCATCCATGGGGAGGAACGCGGCATCATCTCCCAGGCCTACGTCGGCGTCGCTTTGGAAGATTCTCAGGAGGGCGTGGACCAGCTGTCTCTCCCCCAAGTCCGAGAGCCTAGGCACGCCTTCTTGAAGGGTTGACATGTATAATAATCCGTGACCCCTGGTGCAGTCTGTACCATCGTTGCGACTGACCAAGCCGGATAAATGCGGGCTGCGGGATTCGAACCCGCGCTACGAGCTCTTTGCATGGATCTTTGGCAAGCTCGTGTCCTAACCAGGCTAGACTAAGCCCGCCTGAGGCCGTAATCGTACCCGTACTTAAAGAATGGTCGGATGTCCAGTAGACTCCGCGTAGGCACCACCCTGGCTTCGTGAAAGGCATTCAGGTCTGCTTCCCGAGCTCCCTCGGATACCCTGTCAGAACTTTTGGTCCCTTCGGGCCCACCACCACGGTGTCCTCCACCCTGACCCCCCAGGGTCCAGTATACAGCCCGCAGTTGCCCACGGCGAGTACCACATTGGCCTCCAGGGGCGGGGGCTCCTCCTCGCCATGGAAGAAGGCGTGGCCTGACGGAAGCGGTGCCTCCTCAAACTCGATGCCCACACCGTGGATGGGCGGCCCGAAGATATGGTCTCCATGTCCCGCCTCTTCCAGCATCCCGTGGAGGGTCCTCTCGAGCTCAACCATATTCGCTCCGACCTTCGCTCTGGCAACAGTGGCCTGCTGTGCCGTCAGGTACAGGTCGTAGGCAGTGTGTTGCTCGGCGGTAGGCTCATCCGTGGACACCGTACGACACATATCCGAACTGTAGCCGTCCACAGTTGGATGCAGGTCAATCATCACAAGCTCGCCCTCTTTCAGCCTGCGCAGGGTGGGTATCCCGTGGGCGATGTTGGTGCGAGGTCCTGATGCTACGTAGGTGCGATAGAACCCCTCTGCTCCGGCCTGCCTCATGGCATACTCAGCCTCAGCCACTATCTGACTCTCAGTGATGCCGGGCTCTGCTGCTTCGACAGCTGCCTTCATACCCTCCCCCGCTACCCCTGCCGCCTTCTTCATGTGCGCAATCTCCTCGGCGTCTTTGATCAGTCGAAGTCGCGACATGATGGGGGTGCAGTCCTTCACTTCGACTTCCTTCGGCTTCGCGTGGGGGTGGGTGAGCATGGCCATCATGGAATGGGTCAGAAACGTGTGCTCCAAGCCCACGGCGCCGCGACGGATCCCAAACTCCTCGAAGTAGTGGGCTATTGAGTGGATCATCCCCACCTCGTCCTCGAATCCGACGACGTGATCGAATATCGCGGCTCTCTTCACATCCTCTAAGTCCGTCATAGGCACTCCCATCCCTACCCTTCCGTCTTGTGTGATCATAGCGTAGGCGCAGAGACGCCCATCGCCTGTCAAGTAGAACATGTTGGCTGGCTTGGTGAGCAGCAAGGCGTCGCTAGCTGCAGCCTCCATGAGGGCACCACATCTTTTCAACCGCCTTAGATACGTAGTTTCCTTCGCGTTCATCCCTCCTCTGACCCAGGAGAACTCACTCAAGTGAGAGTCAAGACGGCTATAATTCCCTGTCGTAACGACTCTCAATGCTTGGCAATTCCAGAATAGAGGAGAGAAGCGTGTCATTTCATAGCAAGGCTATTCTCAGAAGAGGTAACGTTATCTATGGCGCGCAGATACTGCGGAGTAGATGGCCTCCGACCTCGTCAGGGACATCCTTGAGGACATCCGCAGCCCCCTCTACATGAATGCCCTACTTCTCATCATCAACACCGCCTTGATCGCGGGGGCGGGTTTCCTCTTCTGGGTGGTAGCTGCCAACCTCTACACGGAGGAGGAGTTAGGCCTGGCCCTTGTCCTAGTCAGTGTTGCCTCATTCCTGGCGGCCATATCGCAGCTTGGCTTTGGGACAGGCATCATCAGATTTCTGCCCGGTACCAAGAACGACAAGGGGAAGCTGATAAACAGTTGCCTCACCATCGGTACCCTCGTATCCATCGCCATCTCCGTCATAGTCCTCACCTTCATAGAAGTGTGGCTGCCCCAGGGGAGGGAGCTGATTCGTTTCTGGATTTTGGTACCCATCTTTCTTGCCCTGGTGCCGATGACCGTTAACAGCCCGATCGTCGACAACTCCTTCGTTGCTGGAAGGAGGGCCCTATTCGTTCTGGTGAGGAACGGAGTGTTTCAGTCGGTACGCCTGGTCATGCCCTTCATATTGGTGGGCGTATTGGGCCTTATGGGAATCCTGGGATCCTTGGTGGTAGCTCACGCCGCGGCCCTCTCCCTCTCCTTCTTCATCTTGCTGCCCCGAATGTTCCCGGGCTTCCGGCCTGGTCCCGCTATCGACAAGGTCGTCATCAACGATATCCTCCACTTCTCCCTTGGAAACCACGTGGCGGAGGTGCTGCAGGTCCTTCCCCAGCCTGTTATCCTCGTCATCGTCACCCACGTCACCGGGAGGGTGGACCAGGCCGCCTTTTTCGGCGTACCGTGGCTCATTGCTAGCATGCTTTTTGCCATCCCCCTGATGGCAAGCGTGTCCCTCTTTGCAGAGGGGTCCCACTTCGAGGACCGTCTCTACGGGGACTTCAGGCGCACCATGCGATTCATGGCCCCGCTTCTGGCTCTTGGCATACTGCTCGTTTGGTTCCTGGGCGACTGGATCCTGTCTCTCTTCGGACCCAGGTTCGCAGCCGAGGGCTTTGCCCTCCTGAGGATCCTGGCAGTCTCCGCACTCTTCGTGGCTGCCAACGGTCTCTTCATCGCGGTGGCGAGAGTGAAGAAGTGGGTGAAGGCCATCATCGCCTTTGTGGCTTACATCACGCTGACGACCATCGGCCTCTCCTACTGGCTCATCCCCACGTTCGGCCTGGAGGGGACGGGAATCGCCTGGCTCACCGCAAACGGGACTGCCGCTCTGGCGGTCGTGGGCATCATCCTCGCGAAGAGAAGGACCCTAAAGGTCTTGATCGAGAGGAGGACTTGAGCTGGTCAAGTGGGTCTCGCAGGTCCCAGGAGAATCAGGGCTCTATGATGCCGCCTACGCATGTGGCCTCTAACCCCTCCTGCCGAAGCCGCTGGACATAGGGGTTAATCCCGAGGGAGTCGCTGGCGATGTGTCCGGTGACGATCAGGTTCTTGCCTCTGAGCCCGGAATCCTCTCTGAGCCTGCGGAGATCTGCCGGAGATACGTGGATGTACACCAAGGTATCGATGCCATGGGTGAAGTAGGCCCTTGCAACAGGGTAGCCGCCGTTGGTGCCAGCGCCGTGAGCCACGACCCATCTTCCGAGGGCGTTGCTCCCACTGCCATGACGGATGGCGATGGACGTCTCGGCCCTCTTGAACTCGGGCAGAGTCATCAGGGCCACCGCTGCATCGGCTACCCTTGATTCAGGTCTACAGGTCTCTAGGGCCCCCACCATGCGTTGTCTTCCGATCTCATCCAAAGGGGTATGGATGTTCATGAAGGGCATTCCCAGCAGGCGGGCGATGGAGGGAACGCGGTCATAGTTGCTGGCGTGGTTGGCTACCTCAGGCTGAAAGGCAAGCTCCGCCACGGCCTCATCGGCGACTTTGGAAGGAACTCCGTGGGACCTCATCATCTCCCCGTGCCGCTGCAGGACCTCGTGAAAGCGTAACCGTGAGGAGCCGCCAGCGGGGTGGTGGGCGATGACGCAGTCGAAGCCCATCTGTTTCGCTAGGAGCAACTCCCCCTCCCCTATGTCTATGCCGACGAGGATTCGCCTGATTCCCTTACCATGTAGGTACACCTGGGAATCAGGGGGGACCTCCTCCAAGCCTGAGATTTCCTGGGCCAGGGACATGAGCCCCTGTGTATCCATGCTCCGTAATGGTCGAGGGTCGAGATAACGTTGACAGGCATGTCATCGTCGATTGTCGAACGAAACGTTTATGATTGCCGAAGGCATTGAAGGGGGTCACGAGGAAACAGTCATGGACGACTACTTTGGCATCCAGGACGTAAAGAGGTGCCTGCACGATTCCGGATATGACTGCGACCGCCTCTTCCACTACTGCAGGCTGTGTAGCATGCCCCTGGACGACTGCAGTTGCAATCCGGAGGAATCGTAAGTTTTTAATTGTGATAACAATATTTGGCTCCGGGATGGGATGAGGTTGCCTGGGCGCCCAACAGATCCGTTGCTTCTCCCCTCCGCAAACTCCTCCCCCGCGGTCTATTAGGCGCCTCGGTCTTCCCATCCCCCTTTCTTGTTACAGCAATTGTGTAAAGGTTGGAGAGCCATCATAATAGCCACCGCGACCTCGTTTTCGGTGACTTAGGTGGTCCCCTGGTCGTCGTCGAGCTCTCCTTTGCGGTATCCGCCGGGGTACCGACGGCCTTCTCCCCGTGTGGGGTACCTTTCCTTCCCAGCCTCGTGTCCTTCTACCTGGCGGAGGACGAAGAAAAGCTGAGAGGCGGTCCTGGGAGTGCGGCCTTCGCCCTTGGATTGCTGGCCTTCCTTCTTCCCCTGTCTGCCCTCGCCATCGTCCTGTCCAGCCTCCTAGCCCAGTACACCGCCTGCTTCGTGCTCGGCGAAGGTGTAACCGTGCTCCTCATCGCACTCGCCTCCTACGCCGGGAAACCCCTCGTATACGTCCCCAGGTTTCGTCTCAAACCAGGTAGATCAGGCTTCAGTGATCTCTTCGTCATGGGCACGACCTATGTGGCGGCCTCCGTCGGGTGCACTCTCACCCTCCTCCTCGGTGTGGCAGCGTCCGCGGCGGCAACGGCATCCCTTGCCAATTCCTCCCTCATCCTCCTGGCTTTCGTGGCGAGCGTCGTCATTCCGACCACTCTCCTTTCCTTCCTGGCGGCCGAGTACCGGGAGACGTATCGGGAGAGAATTAGGCGTCTTATGGGACCTCTAAAGAAGGCATCTTTGGCCCTGATGCTTGGGATGGGAGCCAACCTAATCGCTTTCTACTTCCGATACACCCTGGGGTTGGTTCCCTTCGCAGGAGCCGAGAAAAGTTCGTTGGGCTTGTCGCGGGGGGCGTCTTGTCCACCGCTCTGGTACTCAAAATGATCGTATTGGAACCCGTGACTTTAGGCCTCCTCGGGCTAACCACGGTCCTTTGTTGCCGCTCTGCTGCCTATCGCTCTCTTGATCAAGGCGCTAGGGCCTCCCCCTGATTGCCACAGCTTGCGGCCTCGCCCACTGGATGAATGGCGGTGGCCTATTGGAAGCGACTATAGCCGCCACATCTGTCCTCGTTGCCACTGGTTCTGCTTACGCCGGTTTGAAGGTTTTGAGGTCGAGGACCTTCTAGGCAGTGTCTGGCGGCCCTGGATTGGGCTTGAGATTGCCGGCTATCCAAGTCCGTCCTCCGATGGGCCGCTGCCCACCGCGCTGGCCCCATTGTGGCATGCTGGCCTCACGGCTGTCGGCCTTGGGCTCAAGGCTCCACGGAAAGCGCGGGACACACTCTCGCCAGGTTGAAGTCTTATTAGCGAAAAGAGGATAAAGGCTGTTAGGAATAGGTCGGCGCGGACTGGACGGATCGGTGGAAACGGGCTATGATTCACGAGTTCGTGGTGAACGGCATCGTCCTAGGTAGCATCTTCGTCCTAGGTGCCGTGGGCCTCTCTCTCGTATATGGTGTCCGCAACTTCGCAAACTTCGCTCATGGGGACATACTCACCCTGGGAGCGTACATTGCCTTCAGCTTGAACGCCCTCCAGAGCTGGAACTGGGTGAGCGCGGTCGCCGTGAGCGACGCAGTGGCGGTGCTGGGGGCCATGGCGGCCGTGGGCCTGGGGGGCGCCTTGGTCTTGCATCTCCTCTTCCGGCGGTGGACCCCGCTCTCCCTCTCCTTACGCCGGAGCATCCCCCTCGCTCTCCTCCTGGGCGGGCTGGCTGGACTGGGGGGACTCTTCCCCCTCCTCAACCTGCTTCGGCTCGGTATCGCTGAGGTCCACGTGCCCACGGGTCTACTGCTCTCAGGTGTAACGGCGGTGGTGGGAACGGGTCTGGCCGGCATTCTGTTCGAGGTGTCCATCTTCCGCCGCCTACAGTACCGGGGACCGGTTCCCTCTCTCATCGCATCCATTGGCCTGGCCTTCGTCCTCCAGAACATGATCTCCGCCATCTACGGGACGGACCAGGTTCTCTACACGGTGCCCTCGGGGAGGGGCGTGGACATCGGCTCTGGCATCGTCCTAACGATGGTGGGGCAGTATACGATCGTCATCGGGGTCGTCTTGGTGGTGACCCTCCACCTCCTCCTTCGCTACACCAAGCTTGGGAAGGCCATGCGGGCCACCTCCGACGACTTCGATCTGGCCCGCGTCACGGGGATCGACGTGAACCGTGTCATCGTCTATACCTGGATGATCGGGGCGGGCTTTGCCGCCATCGGTGGTGTCCTCCTGGGACTCAACGCTCAGATTAAGCCCCTAATGGGGTTTGGCATCCTCCTCTTCGTGTTTGCCGCCGTCATCCTAGGGGGCATCGGTTCGGCATACGGCGCTCTCCTGGGGGGCTACGTCATCGGCATCACAAACGAGGTGGCGAAGGCTCTACTGTTCTGGTCGGGGTTCGACGCCGCCTGGTCCCCAGCCTTCCCCTTCGCCATCATGGTGGCCATGCTATTAATCCGTCCCGAGGGGCTCCTGGGAGGGGAGCCTCTGATTCGTTGGAACGTGGTCCGAGAGGGCCTGGCACGTCTCCGCGAACTTCTGCGGCCGGAGGTGCCCACGAGGTAGCGCTATGCTGAAGGAGGATCTTTCCCGGAACCTGACCTACGTCGGCATCTTTCTGGGCGTTATCCTCTACGTCCTGCTCCGCTACGGGCTGGCGTCGCTCGTCTTCTTCGTCAGCTTCCTCGGCATCTTCGCTATTCTCTGCCTGGGACTCAACATGCAGTGGGGGTACACGGGCCTTTTCAACATCGGCGTGGCGGCCTTCTTCGCCGTGGGGGCCTACACTTCGGCCATCCTCACTACCCGCTTCATTCCGCCCAGCCCATTCTACCCCGGCCATTGGGGCTTCGCCCTACCCTGGATAGCAGGCTTCGTGGGTGCCATCCTCGTCTCCGCCTTCCTGGGCGTGCTCATCGCCCTTCCCACCGTCCGTCTCCGGGCCGACTATCTAGCTATCGCAACCCTAGGACTGGCGGAGATTATCCGCCTCTCCCTGATACAGTCGGAGAACATCACCGCTGGAACGGTGGGGCTTCGGAGCATCCCGACACCGTCGGGTGACATCCTCCGGTTCTTGGGCCTCAGCCATCTGCTGGGGAACACTGTGGTGGTTAATGCCCTGCTGGGCCTCCTCATCGGCCTCACCGTGCTGTTCCTCTACCTGTTCATCGAGTTTGTGGGCCGCTCGCCCTGGGGCCGGGTCCTGAAGGCCATCCGGGAGGACGAGGACGCCGCCGTCGCCCTGGGAAAGAACGCCTTCTCCTATAAGGTCCAGGCCTTCGTCCTTGGGGCTGCCATCATGGGGGCTGCCGGGAGCTTTTTCGGCTCGTTCCTTACCCTCATCGAGCCCCTAACGACCTTCACGCCCATCGACACCTTCTTCATCTGGGTCATGGTCATCCTCGGCGGGAGCGGTAACAACCGGGGCGTCGTGCTAGGTGCCCTGCTTGTCTGGGGCTTTCAGTTCGAGATTCTCCGCACCCCCTTCCCGGGTGTCTTAGAAGCTAAGAAGGCCTTCCTCCAGCTCATCCTCCTCGGAGTTCTGGTCATCCTTGTCATGCTTTACCGCCCCCGCGGCCTTATGGGTGAGGAGCGCGTAATCTCGAAGACCGTCATGGGGACAGGGAGGTCAGGCACCTGACGCTACGGGTCGAGAACGTCACGAAGCGGTTCGGCGGACTCGTTGCTGTGGACGAGTGCAGCCTGGAGGTCCAGGACGGTAGCATCACGGGGCTCATCGGGCCCAACGGGGCGGGAAAGACGACCCTGTTCAACCTTGTCACGGGTTTTCTGAAGCCCGACCAGGGCGCGATCTGGCTGGACGGCCGGCGCATCGACGGAATGCCACCCTACCGGAGTGTCAAGGAGGGCATCGTCAAGACCTGGCAGATTCCCCGGGAGTTCGATAACATCACCGTTCTGGAGAACCTCATGATTGCCGAGAAACACAACCCGGGGGAGAAGATATGGAACGTCCTCTTCCGACCCATTCGGACGCGGGCCCGGGAGCGGGAGGTTGTGGAGAAGGCTCGTCGCGTCCTCGAGTTCTTGGAGCTGGACCAACTGGCCACGGAGCTGGCCGGGAACCTCTCCGGAGGGCAGAAGAAGCTCTTGGAGCTGGGTCGCGCTCTTATGACGGATCCCACACATCTTCTCCTGGACGAACCGGTGGCCGGTGTGAACCGGGTCCTGGCAGCGAAGCTCCTCGACCGCCTCGATGGGCTCCGAGAGGAGGGGGTCACCATCTTTCTTATCGAGCACGACATGGACGTGGTGATGAGCAGATGCGACGTGGTAATCGCCATGCACAACGGGAAGAAGCTGGCTGAGGGCACGCCCCAGGAAGTCCGGTCGAACGAGAAGGTTATCGACACCTACCTAGGAGGTTAGGCTGTGACGCCACTCTTGGAGGCCAAGGGAATCCGCTCGGGATATGGTGATGTGGAAATCGTCCACGACGTAGACGTCTTTCTCAACGAGGGTGAACTCGTCACGATCATCGGCCCCAACGGCGCGGGGAAGTCCACCCTTATCAAGACCGTCTTCGGCCTGTTGCGACCCACCGCGGGGCGAATCGTCTACGAAGGTAAGGACATCACGGGCCAGAACCCCGAGAAGCTGGTCCGCCTGGGGCTGAGCTATGTTCCCCAGGTGGATAACGTGTTCCCGAGCTTGACGGTCTTAGAGAACTTGGAGATGGGAGCCTTCATCCGGGAGGAGGATACCTCGGACCGGATGGAAGAGGTCGTGGAGATGTTCCCGAATCTCAAACCGAAGCTGCGGGTGAAGACTCGGAATCTGAGTGGAGGGGAGAAGCAGATGGTAGCCCTGGGGAAGACCCTGATGCTGGATCCCAAGGTAATGCTGATCGATGAGCCTTCCGCTGGGCTCGCCCCCGGGCTCGTTGAGATGGTCCTGGACAAGATCAGACAGATCAACCGCTTAGGGACCTCTGTGGTCATCGTCGAGCAGAACGCCCGGAAGGCTCTCTCCATGGCCCATCGAGGCTATGTGATGGACATGGGGAAAGTGAAATACGAAGGGACGGGGGAAGCCCTGCTGGCTGACCCCCGTGTGGGCCAGATGTACCTGGGCGGCTAGGGCCTACTCCCGGACGGCGGCAACCAGGAATGTATTGCTGAACGGGGCCCCCTGAGGTGCCACCAGAGGGGCTGGAGGTGCCAGGAGCTGCTCCTCCTGAATCACAGTGACCTGGGTGAAGGCATCGTTCTGGACTAGGTAGAACTCGTAGTCGCTTCCCGCTTCGCCGGTGGGGTCGAAGTTCATGGCGCCCGCGGCACCCTCGTAGTCGATCTCCTGCCCCTGGGCCAGCAGGTCTTTTGCCTTCGCGAATTCACCAGGTATGATCTTCGTCCCTGGAGGCGAGGAGACGTTGTAGAGGTTGTTCCGGATGGTCGTGCCATCCGCTGCGCCGCCGGCCTCGATGGCGAGGGCAAGCAGGTATACCGCGTCGTACGTGTGCGGGTCAAAGGGGTACAGGTCGAGGCCGTAGGTCTCGTTCATCCGCGTCTTGAAGTAGGTAAAGGCGTCGCCCGCGGGGGGAAGGGGAGAGGTTCCCACGGTCCCGTCCGTGTCTATGCCTTCAGTGTCCAAGTCTGTCAGGAAATCTGTAGACTTGATCCCCTCGGACCACTGCCAGTCCCACTGCCAGGCGGGATTCGCAAGCCAGTTCTTGTACATGGTGAGGGCGTCCTCCGGGTAGGCTATCATCAGGACCGCATCGGGGTTGGCACCGGCGATGAGCCCCAGCTCCGAGGCATAGGATGCCTGCTCCTCCGTGTAGTTGACCTGCGCCACAACCGTACCCTCGTATACCTCGCGGAAGGCGGAGGCGAACCCCTTCCCATACGGGTTGTTGACGGCAATGATCGCAATGGTGCTCCACCCGCCGTATCCCTCGAAGTCCCCGTTGGCAATCATTGCGGCCGCCTTGCCCTGCAGGGCGTCCGAAGGGGCCGTTCGCCAGAACCATCCGGGGTTCCCTTCCGTGTCCGGCACCGGGTCGTCAGGGCTGAGGAACCCTCCGTCAACTAGGGACTGGTGCCGCTCGATCTCAAAGTTCGTGAAGAAAGGCGAGGTGGAGGCAGGGCTGATCTGAACGACCTGGTTCGTGATCGTGACGCTTGCGACTGCCTGCGAGACGCCTGAGGAGGCTGCTCCAACGATTCCGCCTACCCCATCGACGGAAACGAGTTTCGTAGCCGCGTTGGCTCCCGCAATGGGTCGTGTCTGGCTGTCCTCATGGACGAGTCGGAACGGACGACCCAGGACTCCTCCTGCGTCGTCGATTTCCCCAGCCGCGAGGTCGGCCGCGTTCCGCATCCTTGTTCCGAAATCGGAGAGTCCACCTGTGATGGGAAGAATGGTCCCTATCTTGACGGGCTCTGGCCCCGGGGCGAAGAATCCTGCTGCCGCTAGGGCGGCGACTATAACGACGATGGCTGCTATGATTACGCCCACGACAATCCATACAGTCTTCTTTTCTGTAGGCGGTGGAGTTTCCGCCATTATAACTCCTCCCTTTGGTTCTTCTGGTCCGATGACCATCCCGTTAAATAAACGTTTCGGTGCTTGAAGATTCCCGGGTGAGGTCAAGTCAAGGCGACTAGGTACTCAGCCACGATCCGAGGGTGCCTCTCTTGATGTGAGGGGTAGGGGGAGGAGGAAGGCCAGGAGGGCCACGACGGGGGCGAGGGCGAGGGCCAGCATGAAGGGCAGCTCTAACCCGGAGTCGTATGCCATCCCGCCCAGGTATGAGGCCCCTGTCATGGCCAGGCCCTGCAGCAGGAGGAAGATGGACATGATCGTCCCCTGGACCTCCGTAGGGGCTAGGATCGTCATCATCGAGTCGCCGATGCTTCGTATGGCGTAGAAGGTGCCCGCCAGCAAGGAGCCCAGGATGAGGAAGGCATGACCCTGACGAGAGAGGTAGAGGAGGATGGAGGCCGAGAAGAGGACCAGGGAGATGATTAGGGCGCCCTTCCTGCTCCAAAGGTCCCCCAAGCGTCCAAGGCTCGGTGACATCGCCGCCGATCCGAGGGAGATGAAGACGCCCAGGATCTGAATATCGCTCAGAGAGGCCTTGTAGAGGTCCCGAAGGAGGAGGGGGATGTAGACGTATGCCAGGTAGGTGATGAAGAGGGCGGCGGCCATGAGGGATGCGACGGCAAGGATGGAGGGACTTCCGAGGAGGTCCCTGAACCTCGGGGCGACCCGCGTAGCCTCCGGGGGATGCCGAACAGACCTGGCCAGGAGTACGACCAGGGCAGAGGCCAGATAGAAGACGAAAGAGAAGAGGAAGAGGTATCTGGTCTCCATCAACGAGAGCAGGTAGGCCCCCAGAGCGGGCGAGTAGGTGAGGCCCACGGGGAACCCGGCGTACACGAAGCCGAAGGAGCTCATTCTGTCCTCCGCCTTGGAGGAGTCGGCTATGTAGGCCGTCAGGGCTGGGACCCCCAGGAAGGTGGAGAAGTACAGGAGGACCCCAGGGAGGAGGTGGGTCCAGTGGCCTGCGTAAAAGTAGATGATGGGGGCGGGGAGGCCCAGGGACCAGCCCAGTATCATCACCCACTTCCTGTCGAACCTGTCGGCCAGGACGCCCCCGGGCAGGACGGCCACGGAAGCTACCAGGGTGGAGAAGGCCAGGACGAGGCCGACCTCGCTTACAGTGGCTCCTAGATCTCTGATGTATATGGGCCAGATGTATGCATAGAGGCCCAGGCCCGACGCCCAGAACAGGTTGGACAGGAAGATGATGCGCAGGTCACGAGGAGGGGCTCGGAGGAGCCAGAACTCCCGGGTCCGCCGTAGAGCTTCCAAGGTGCGGTTCGCCCCCTTTAAGAAATGACCTCAGCGGTCCCTGCCTAGATGACGCCCTCGTTTACAAGCCAGCGATATGCTTCTTCGAAGTCCTTGACCTCGTAGTCAACCCACTCCGAGAGCCTGCCCCTAGAGTTCACTGCCATGGCGATTCCCGCCGCTTTGAGCAGGCCGATGTCCATGGCCCCATCTGCAAAGGCCACCACGTCCTCGGGTTCCACACCCACAGCCTTGGCCATCTCCAGGGCGTACAACCCCTTGGTGGAGGGGGTCACCCGGGCCACCACCTCCCCGGTGAACCTGCCGTCCTCGTAGAGGAAGTCGTTGGACACACACATGTCGGCCCCAAAGAGCTGGGTAGCCTCCTTGGCTATCTCCGACGGCCCTCCGGTGATGAGGGCCACCTTGTGTCCTCTCCCCTTCAGGGACTTGACGAATCCCAGGGCCCCCGGGACCAGTCGGACGTGTCGGGCCTGCTCCAGTATCTGCTCCGCCGTGATGCCCGTCAGGAGCCTAGCCCTCTGCCTGAAGCCATCGACCCAGTTGATCTTTCCTTCGATTCCCAGCTTGGTGATGCGCTGGGCCTCATCCTGTCGGCCGACCAGCTGGGCAAGCTCAGGCAGGAACTCGTTGTAGATGAGGGTGTTTTCCAGGTCAAAGACGAAGAGCTTCATGAAGCCCCGGAGGACAAGGAGGGGATGGATAAAAAGATTAGTGGGAGGAATCCGACCAGGGGGGCACCGAAAGGTTCTTGACCCCGACGAGGGAACATAGGGAGGTGTTCCCACTGGGTCACATGGGCCTCACGGCGGCCCTGGGAAAGCTTGTGTTGCGTGAAGGAGCTAGGTTGCGAAAGCTGGACTACCGTCTCCTCCTTCTGGGGTCCTTGCTGCCGGACCTCATAGACAAGCCCATTGCCCTCCTCCTTGGAATCCAGGGAAGGAGCGTGGCCCACACCTTGCTCTTCAGCATCTCCCTCACCCTGTTTCTCGTCCTTCCCTTGATCGTGCCTAACCTGTACCCGAAGCGTATCGCTGTTCGATTGAGCAATCCCCTCCCGATCCTCACCGTAGGAGTGTGGACCCACCTTCTTCTGGATAGGATTTGGGAGGAGCCTTCGGTGGTCTTATGGCCCTTTCTGGGAGTAGGCTTCCCCAAGGCCACCTTCGACATTCTCCTCTTGTTCCGCTATCTGCTGGAACCCTACATCCTTGCTGGCGAGCTCCTCGGGCTGGGTGTTATCGGCTTCCTTCTATTGAGGTACAGGCTATACACGCGGTCGAACCTCCTGCGCTTCCTGAGGACCGGAACCCTACGTGCTACTGCCGAAGGGGAGGACGCCGCCTCGAAGAAGTTATGATGGACGAGCTGCCATCTTCCTCAATCTTTCAGGACCAGGAAGAGGGCGGCTACGAAGGACCCCACCGCCATGAGGGTGCCGTAGCTCGTCAGGAACACCAAGGTGGTGTTTATGAAAGCGTTGTGCTCCAAGAACGCTCCCGCGGCCGGGACTGCCCAGAGGGAGATGGCCACGATGACGCTCATGGCAGCCAGGGGAAGGGCAAACAGCCTGGTGGCATACCTCCTCTTGCGGGCCAGGCTCCGCTTCTCGTTGAGGGCCTCCTCGACTTCGAAGCCCTCGACCCCACTGACTTGTGCCTTCTCCTCGATGGTCCTCTCCACGGACAAGTCCCACTCCCTGGGCACCCAGTCCCCCTGAGCCTCAAGCCACCGCATGAGCCTGTGCTCTAGCTGGCCCTGCTTTACCTTCAGTGAATGGCCGACCACCATGAGGGCTAAGACGGTGGCTCCGATGAGGGCCGCCAGTGCTCTGGCGAGGGAAGTGTACGTCTCCAGGCGTATCTCCAGCCCGTAGACGTAACCGGTGGAGAATGCCATGAAGGCTGAGAGGACGAAGGTGGCCACAAGGGCTCCCATGA
Source organism: uncultured Methanomassiliicoccales archaeon (assembly GCA_964347345.1). GTDB lineage: Archaea > Thermoplasmatota > Thermoplasmata > RBG-16-68-12 > JAJISG01 > JAJISG01. The sequence goes on from CAYFYB010000015.1 coordinate 24,465, forward strand.
GGGGCAGGAAGGCTGTCCGAAGGACCCTCTCGTTCATGTGGCGAGAGCCGAGGGGAGAGAGCATAAGGGTTTCTACCCTGCTCGCGGTGTTGATAACATCACCTAGGTCCTCATAGCTCGGAATAGTCCATCCCCGGCAGGGAGTATGCACCTATGGATGGTGTTGAGATGGGGCCCACTGACCGTTGACCATTGCATTCTCTCTCGTGGCGGTGAAAGGGGCCCCAGTCCCACGATAGAAAGACCCTTATGGTCAAGGAGGTCTCGGGGGAGCGGGCGGTAGGCATGTCCCAGGTGGAGATGGTCGAAGGGCAGGCAGATTTGGCCCGCAGAATGCGCACGGTCACCCTTGCCGCCTACTTCACCACCCTTGTCCTGGCGGAGAGCATCGCGGCCTTCTGGGGCGGGCCCGAAGGGTTCGTGCTGGGCATGATCATCCATGTCGTCCTCATGTTCACCCTCCTCATCCACTCCTCCATTCTTTCGGTGACCGACGAGCCGCTCTCGAGGTTCCTGGCCATCTTCTCCCTCACCCCCCTCATACGCATACTGAGCCTGGGTCTCCCCTTCACCCCCTTCTCGATAATCCAGTGGCTCCTTATCATATCCCTGCCGCTGGTGGCGGCAGGTGCTACCATGAGCTATGTTATGAAGCTCAGGCTTGGCGACATCTTCCTTCGCCTGGGAAGCCTTCGGAACCTCCTTGTGCAAATACTTGTAGCTCTTTCGGGCCTGGCGCTCGGGGCCATCGAATACCTCATCCTTCTGCCCGAGGAGCCCTGGATCCCTGTCCTCACCGTGGAGGAAATCCTGCCCGCGGCCCTGGTGATAGGCCTCGCCTCGGGCCTGGCGGAGGAGCTGATCTTCAGGGGACTCCTGCTTCCCAACTCAGAGGCCGTTTTGGGCAGGCTCCCCGGCCTGATCTTCGTCTCCGTCCTCTTCGGGGCGATGCACATAGGCTTCCTGTCCGCCATAGACCTGATCTTCGTTTTCAGCGTGGGGTTCTACTTTGGCTTCGTGGTGCAGAGGACGAAAAGCCTGTACGGAGTCATCTTTGCCCACGGATTGGCCAACGTGGTCCTCTATCTAATCCTTCCCTTCTACTTCTAAAACTCAGAGGACCTCCCACACCTTCACGGCCACGATGACCGCGAAGACCACCAGGAGGGGGACAATGGGTATCACCACAAATCTGGAGAGGGACTCAAGCTTCCTACTCGCCTTCCCCGACTCCACCTCTGCACTGGTCAGCTCCTTGGTTATCAGCAGGAAGATGAGGGTCACGACGGCGATGCCGCCCAGGGTTCCTGCTATGAGGGCCGCAACGACTGCACTGGAGATGGTGGAAATGGCAAAGGTGGTTATCATCGCCCTAAGCGTAATGAGGCTCCCTTACTTAAGAGTTTCTCAGCCATTTCTAAAGAAAGAAACATGAGCCCTGGATTGTCGATTTGACCGATGTCTGTGTTCGGAGGGCGTCGGTCTAGGACCGCGTGAGGGCGATGTACAGCGTGACCGTGGAGTCTCCTCCCTGGTAGATGAGATGACTGTCCTCCACCAGTCGGCGGAAGACCTCGTGCTCTATTGCGAGGAAAGGCCGCGGGTGAACCTGTGCACCCCTCGTCCTCCAGTTCTCTTCCATCAAGAGGATGGAGTCTGGTGCCGGCCGCTCCCCCTGGTCAAGCCTTGAGGGTAGGGAGGAATCTGCCCTGACACTGAAGTACATGGACAGGACACCCCCCATCCTCTGATCCGTCTGGGGGTTCACGGGAGCGGCCGCCGCCAACCACCCCATGGCTGCGAGCTCATAACCATAGGTGGTGTTCTGAACCTGCAGGGAGTCCTCGGTCCCATAGGCCAGAGGGAGGGTCGCCAGAAGGGAGGCGAGGGCCACGATAACCACCAGAGTCCTCCTGGCCTTGCTGAGTCGCGCTACAAGAGCCGTGCCGATGGCAATGGCCAGCCCGTAGTCCATGAAGTCGACGGAGCGATACAGCAATACGTGTGAGAGAGGGTCCAGTCCCCTCAGCAGGGCGTAGAGGATGATGCCCAGGGGCACGAGGACTAGGGCGAGGATGGCCGTTTTGGCGGGTCCTCGCGACATCCTATGGAGGTTGATGCCCACCAAGGCGAGGAGGGCCAAGGGAAGGTAGGCCGCAGCTATGGCCAGGAGGAGAGGGGACGTGTTCAAGGTCCCGGGAAAGAGGGGCCTGTAATAGTTCGCCACAACTAGAAGGAAGGCCCCCACGATGGCGATGGCCTTCTGGTCCATCAGGCTAGGCAGCCTCCTGGACCTGGAAAGGGCGAACCACGGCCTCGCCCGCCTGTCAGAGGCCAGGAAGAGGCCAGCTGCGGCTACCAGGACGGCCGTGGACAGCAGCAGGGCGATTTCGTTGGGATTCCATACGGACGTAAAGAACTCCATCCTTACGGATATGTAGTACCAGAGGCCGAGGGGAAAGAGGGCGGGACCGAGGAGGAGGTCCAGTCCCAGATTCCTCCAGGACCAGCGACCCGCCCAGTAGGCCTGGGCATTCTGAAGCAGGATGAGGAGGGTGACGAACCCGTACGCCATCATTGTGGAGAGGTGATGGATGAGAGGCAGGGCCAGGAGGATTACAGCAGCCAGTCCCCTCATCTTCATGTTTTCCCGCCTCAGGAACAGGAGTACCAGCAGGGGCAGAAGCGCCAGGGCTAGCGCTTCCTTCATCAGGGTGCTGCTGACGTAGATGTACGGACCCAGGAGGCCTAGGACCAGAGCTGCGGAGACGGCGATTGCGACTTGGCGGGTGATGAGGTAGGCGAGGGCATAGAGGCCCAGGATCCCGATCAGGGAGATCAGAATGACCATGGGCACGGCCAGGGTGAGGGGTTCCAGGCCTGTAAGGGAGGAGGTCAGGGCTAGCAGCAGGGGCAGATAGGGCATCTTGATGTTGTATGCATTGGTCGAGGTCTCATCTAGCATCCACTGGCCTGACTGGACGATATCTCCAGCGATGGCCACCTGCGCGAAGCTGTCGATGTTGAAGGGCAGGGACGAGAGCAGCAGCTGAATCAGGCGGAGAGCGGTGGCCACTGATAGCACCGATGCGATGGCGACGGCGTGGCCCCTCAACTACCCCCCACCTCCCCCGCCTCGAGTCTGAGTTCCGCTGGTTCGTAGAGCAGGTCCCGGGGTCTCTGTTTGAGGAGGAAAAGGAGGCTGAGAAGCACTGCTGCTAAGAGGGCGGCGCCGTAGAGGGCGATGAGGGCAAGCGCCCCCAGCAGGTCCATTTCATACCTCAGGGTGTGCCCAAAGAGGGCGAAGCTGCTGGTGGCCTCCAAGAGCGACCCCACGACGACGCCGAGGGTAAGGCCCAGGACTCCCGCCGCCAGTCCTCCACCCAGAACCTTCCTGCCGTAGGCAGCGAAGAGGGCCCCGAACATGCCTCCCAATGCCATGATCAGACCCACGTTCCTCCGGTTTTCCACCAGGAAGCGCACCAGGGAGGAGGCCAGAATGAGGAGGAAGAGGGCGAACGTTAGCCCTTGCATTCCCACGACCAGAACGCGCAGACTGTTGCCGCTGTACTGGGCGAAGGAACTGATGTAGCTACGGCCGAGTTCTCTCCCCAGCTCCGGCCTGGTCAGGATGAGGGCACCTATCCGATCGTCCACCACCTTACCTTCCTCCACCCGGAGGCTGCTACGACCGTCACCCACGAGCACGTCGGCCCCCCTGGCCACCAGGTAGTCCAGAAGTTCCTCCCCGTCAGCCCTGACCCTGATGAGGGTGATGGACTGGGCACCGATGCCAGCGAGGAGCCTCGCTCGGGGAAGGTCGATGATGAGTTCGTCTGCCGCTGTCTCGCCGATCAAGACACCATCCACCACCGCTTCCATGAGAAGGGGACGCGTAGAGCCTGGGATCAGAAGGTAGTCCCCGAGGCCGACGGAGAGGTCATCCGCCAGCCGACTACCTAGGAGGAGGAACTCCGGCCCCAGGGACAGGTCCAGAGGAATGCCCTCCAGCTCGAGGAAGCCCTCCGCCTCCACCCCCCTCAGTACGAGGGGCCTCTTCCCTATGGCCACGAAGGCGTAGACCTCAGGGCTGACGGCCGTGGCCCAGTTTTGGTTTCGCAGCTCCTCCACGAAGCCGTAGGTCAGTGAAAAGCTCCTCGAGGACTGGCTCACGACGTACACCCCCTCCCCGAAGAAGATCTCCTCTGGCGTCCGGGCTAGGGAGTCGTATAAAGGAAGGGCGGTCGAGAGGAGGGCGGCACTGAGGACGAGGATGAGGAAGAGCTCAGTTCTTGGCTTCATGGGTGAGCCTCCTGAGGGCATAGAGGATGCTGGAAGTGCCCCCCGCCAGTCCCGCGAAGAGGGATGACAGGAGGGGGATGAGGACTCCTGCCGGAGTGACCTGAGGCCGGATGACGGTAGTGAGCCCGAAGAAGGGGGAGAAGGAGACGAGGCCGTTGGCGACAACGATGCCCATGGAGATTCCGAGGATGGTGCCGGCGGAAAGGATGAAAGCCATCTGAAGGCCGTAGAGCTTCAGAAAGTCCCGACCTCCCATGCCCAGGGCTCGAAGGGTTTCAATCTCCCTTCTCCTGTACCGGACCTCCAGCGACAGCAGGCTGAAGGCCAGGGCAGCGATGGCGATGGAGCTGGCAACAACGATGCTGAAGACAATTCGTCTAGCTTCCTCCAGCCCGAGGAGGAAGAAATCCCCCGCGGAAGTGAGGGAGAGGACAGTGAGCCCTTGGCCTTCCAGATCCAGGGCACTTTTCCTCTCGTTGACCAGAGCGAAGTTGTGAGCCGCTGAGGCCGACGGGAACAGCTCCCGCAGGTCGCCCTCTGAGACTAGGACCCACCCCTCCGGGAGGGGGACTGCTGGCTTCAGAAAGCCCGCGAATACGAGCGTTCCCTCCTTCTCTGCAGATGCTAAGTTTACGACCTGACCCTCTTCGATGCCTAGCTTACCCGCGAAGGTTGGGGTCAGGAAGGCCTCACGGGCTTGAGGCCCTTTGCTGAGGGAGAGGATCCCGAGGTCTGAGATGGAGAAGAGTCTGACATGGAAGGTGGAGTTCTCCACGCGAAGGGTTGCCGTTTCAAGCCTGCCTAGGGCGGAGCCCCCGCCAAGATGCACCTGCTCTCCCAGTGGTTCAAGCTCAGGGAAGGACCCTCTGTAGGCGAGGAAGGGGCCGGTCTCAATCCTGGCGAGGACGCTACTGCTGCCCTCTGCCAGCCCATCCAGGAGGACCATGGCCCCGGAGGAGTACATGGCACATACGGCGATGCCAAGGATGGTGGCCGACACTCGCCAGTTGAACCGCGTCGCCAGCTTGAGAAGAATACTTCCATCTCCTCCAGCGTCTGCTAGGTGAAGATTCTTAGCATAATTATCCTTAACGGAGGGCGATGACACCCCTCCTCGAGGCCAGGGACCTGTGGAAGAGCTATGATGGCCGGGTTCAGGTGCTGAGGGGTGCCCACTTGGAGCTTGACCGTGGTGAGGCCACGTTGGTCTGGGGGAGGAACGGCAGCGGGAAGACGACGCTCCTGAACCTCGTTGGCTGCCTGGACCTTCCTGACAGGGGTAGCATCCTCTTGGAGGGCCGGGACGTCAGCTCTCTGGCGGCCAGGGAAAGGGCCCGAATCCGTCTGAACCGCCTCGGCTTCATATTCCAGGATCACAACTTGCTCGAGGAGCTAACCGTGAGACAGAACATACTGCTTCCCCTCAAGCTCAGTCACGCCTCGGAGGCTGAGGTGAGGGTGGAGGAGCTTCTGAGAAGGTTCGAGATAGAAGATCTGGCGGAGAGGATGCCGGGGGAGATCAGCATGGGCGAGAGCCAGAAGGTGGCTGTTGCCCGAGCCCTGGCCAACACGCCGCCTTTTCTGCTCGCAGATGAGCCAACGGCATCCCTGGACGAGGAGAGTGCCATGGACCTTCTCCGTATGCTGGAAGGGCTCCGAAAGGAGGGCAAAGCCATCCTCATGGCGTCCCACGATTCCCTCGCTTTGGACATGGGCTGGCGAAAATTCAGGCTCCACGACGGCCAGCTCGAACCTCTCTAGCACCGGGCAGATGTGTGCCGCCGTCGGAAGTCCCTCGCACTCCCCGAAAAAGTATCACGTAGCGGGCCGGCTACAAGATTTTAAGCCGGGCCAGTATCCCCCAGCGATGGCAACGATATCTTGGTCCGACTTCGAGAAGGTGGACATGAGGGTCGGGAGGGTTGTGGACGTCCAGGAGTTCCCCGAGTCCAGGAGGCCCTCTTACAAGATGTGGATCGACTTCGGTCCCCTGGGCATCAAGAAGTCCTCCGCCGCTGTCAAGGAGTGGTACTCCATAAAGGACCTTCTGGGCCGTCAGGTGGTTGCAGTGGTGAACTTTGGGGCGAAGCAGATAGCCAACTTCCTCTCAGAGGTCCTGGTTCTGGGGGCGGTAGAGTCCGATGGCACCGTGGTCCTCCTGAGTCCGGACTGGGAGAGCAAGCTGGGATCGCGGGTAGCTTAGGGCCGAGGGAGGCGTGAGCATTCGGCTTGCGGTTGAGCCGAAGGTCGGTAACTTGGAAGGAGAACCCATGCTCCCCTTGCCGTATGTACTATACGGGCGAAAAACCCATTTATAGTTCGACGTTTGTCGTTGCATTCATGAGCTGATGGCAGAGGCCATCTCAATCAAAGGTTGGTGGGCGTAATGCAGATTGCCAAGGGGTTGGCCGGGATAATTGTTGATGAGTCGCGAAACTCGCATGTAGACGGAGAGAAAGGAGTGCTGATCTACAGGGGATACGACATCCACGATCTTGCTAAGTACTCGACTTTCGAGGAGACGGTATACCTCCTGTGGAACGGTCGACTGCCAAAGAAGCAGGAACTGGCCGACTTCGGCAGGCGGATGGCCGAGCACAGGTCACTCGCCAGCGAGGTCCTGGAGTGCATGGCCCACTGGCGCAAGGACGCGCTGCCCATGGACGTGCTGCGGTCAGCGGTATCCCTCCTGGGAGCCTCAGCGAAACAGCCTGAGGCACCGAGCAAGGAAGAACAGGTTGAGACTGCCCTGCAGCTTACCGCCGCCTTCGCATCTATCATTGCGACTTGGGACAGGTTGAGGAATGGAAAGGAGTACGTGGAGCCGAACATGGACCTCAGCCATGCCGCAAACTTCCTCTGGATGCTCCGTGGTGAAGTGCCTAACGAGACCGCGGCAAGGGTCATGGACATGGCCCTGGTCCTTCATGCGGATCACGGCTTTAATGCCTCCACGTTCTCCGCCAGGGTGACCGCCTCAACCCTCTCGGATGTCTACTCCGCGGTGACGTCGGCCATCGGCACTCTGAAGGGACCCCTTCACGGCGGGGCCAACATGCGGGTGATGCAGATGCTCAAGGAGATAGGCAGCCCCGACAAGGCGGAGGCCTATGTCATGGACCTTCTCGCCCGCAAGCAGAGGGTTATGGGCTTCGGCCACCGCGTCTACAAGACTGTGGACCCCAGGGCCGAGGAGCTCATGCACGTTTCCGAAGATCTGGGGAAGGCCGCGAAGGAAACCAGGTGGTACCAGATATCCAGGGTCATCGAGGACGTCATGATGAGGGAGAGAGGCCTCAACGCCAACGTGGACTTCTACTCGGCTTCCACATACTACACCCTAGGCATCCCCATCGACCTCTTCACCCCCATCTTCGCAGTGTCTAGGATATCCGGATGGCTGGCGCACATCATGGAGCAGCTGGCGGACAACATGCTCATCCGACCGCGGGCCCAATACATGGGGGAGAAGGGCCTCAAGTACGTGCCCATCGAGAAGCGCTGAAGCCGTAGATGGTTCTTCCACTCTCCCGAGGATGGGAGCAGCTTCACCCAGCGTCATCGAAGGTGAGGGGCCGTCCTCGTTCTAACCTGTCTCCCCGACCTCCTATGGGGGAACGGTGGAGGGCTGCTCCCTGACTAGGTTCCAAAGGAGGCTCAGGACTAGGGCGACGATGGCCGCTGGCATAAACCACTGGATGAGGGCCACGAAGCTCGCTGTGAAGGCAGCACCCAAGAGGATGGCGAGGCTAGGCGTGCAGCAGGCAAACCCGGTGAGGAAGGCGGGGACGCTGGCTGCGATGCCCGACACGGATTGACTCAGCCCACAGGCCTTTGCCCGGGTGTAGCTTCGGACCAGGGTGGAGATGTTGAGGCCCAGCAGGAGCCCCAAGAAGGCGCCCAGGAGCAGGTTGGGCACGGCAAGGAAGATGGCGAAGCCCTCGAAGGGATGGAAGACTGCGATGGGTTCGAAGTTGTAAGGCGCCCGTTCCCTCCACAGGTTCTCCAGGGAAACGAAGGAGACGATCCCCCTCCCGGGGAAGGGGGTGGAACCAGGCCTGATGATGATGTGGCCGATGGAGTACAGGTAGAGCAGGGCATAGGCGAGGCCTGAAAGGAGGGCGATGCGACGGAGCCCGGGCGTGGCGAGGGAGTCCTTCAATCGCTGCCACGCCTTGCGAAACGGGGGACGGAAGTTCATTCGACCTTCCTCACAGGAGGACCTCGGTATCCGGGAAGAAGGCGTACCAGGCGAACCACATCACGTTGAAAACGTTAACCTGATCCAGGGCGACCCCTTGGAGAGGTCCTTCCTCGGCCACGCCCTCCGGAGACCACACAGTGGAGGTCTCCTCGTCCACTACCTTGTCCCCCTGGCGGACAAACGTCAGAGACTTGTCCTCCACTTCCCGCTTGAAGGTCCTTATTGTGTCGAGTCTGGAATCGTAGAAGAGGGTGAGGGGGATGCCCGCCAGGGAGAAGTTTCGAACGGCTTCCGATCGAAGCTCTGCCAGCGGAAGGGCCATCCTTCGGTCACCCAGTTTCAGACCGAATACTGTTTTCTTCGCCTCGAACCGGTCCGAGCGATTCATCACCGGGAACCAAATGGTTTCTCCCGTGTAATACCCCCTCGTACCGTACGGATCGGAGCTGTAGTCCCTGATGTGGCCCGTGTCCGTGCTGAGCACATCGGTTTCGGGGAACAGCTTGCGCCACCGCTGCCACGTTGTCCAAACGAGTGGGATTTCGGAGAGAGACTCACCTCGCTGGGGGCCGTTGATGGCGATTCCCAGAATCTGGGGCCAGTTGCTGTCCGTCTGACGGTCGTACATCAGGAGGTTGCTGTTGACGAGGTTACCCGTAGTGCCGAAGGTGTGTTCCCCCACAAGGCCGGGGCTGCCCTCGAAGGCTATCTGAGAGCCCGTCAAGGGACAGTAGGTGATGGCGATCCTTCTCCCGTCTATGGAATCGTTCACAATCTCGTGCCATACCAGAATTCGCTGGGGATAGGCTCTCACCGCCCCCCGATAGTTGAGGCCAAAGACGACGTCGTCCGGTGTTAGGAAGCCTTCGGCCTCCATTCTGGAGACGAAGTTGGGGCGATCAATGCTTGGTATCCCGTCCTTGCGCACCCCTCCAGAGATGATGTTGCTGTCAAGGGAGCCTAAGTAGTCCCCCTCTTCCGGAACATCGGGGACGCTCATCCCTTGGTCTGAGGTGAAGAAGCGGCTCGCCAAGACACCGGCGGCGACAACTCCTCCGAGGCCGACGGCAAGGCCGATGAACCGGCGTCTGGTGGTCTTGCCGGCCTCTGAGGGGCTGTAGGAGGTCTTCTCGTCAGGTTCCATTCCGGCCCTCCGACCTCGTGAAGTTTGAGGCTGTGAGGTTATTTAATGCGGTCCTCTAACGGTTGAAGGGTTCGCTGCAGAGGCATGGGCCAAGGGTCATGGCGGCGGAGTGTTTCGACGGCCAGGCCAAGGTTCAACCTTACCGATGCTCCCCCTTGCTGAGACCCCTCAGTACTCGCCTGGCCTCCGCACCTTGGCGCCCAGGGTATCTCTCAGGTGCTCCTCCAGTTTCTTGGAGGACCTTCGCCCCACCTTGAAGCGATACCCACCGCCGGGAGTCTGAACCTTGAGGAGAGTCCCAGTGATGAAGGGCCTTACCTGTACCCACTTTATCTTCTCAAAAGGGAGGGAATAGTGGTGTCCCTCCAGGAGAGCGTCCAACCCCTTTTTCGCTATCTGCGTCTTCGTTATCCTCGCGAAGAGTCTTGGGCTATCCGCTCCCTCTTTCAGGACGATCATCCGCTGATCGCTCAGCAAGATGGTGCAGTTGCTCTTCCTGTTCAGGCCCCATATCTCGATGGCTGGAAAGATGGCGAGGACTTCCTCTTTCATGCCACCTCCCCCACCGCCTATCGCGCTCAGCATTTAAGGTTTCGCTCCCTTCGAGGCGTCTGGCAGCGACATTTGTCAAATGTCGGACTTCTCGCATATTCTACGGACACATTTCATTATTGGAGTTCCTTGGGTCGCAGACGGTCTGATAGACCCTTCATAGTTAGGGAAAAGCTCAAAATTCTGAAGCGCTCTTTCAGAACAGCCCGGAGGACCCGATGACCGGCAGAATACTGTTCGCCAGCAGCACCGACAACAAGCTCGGTCCCCTAGCCTTCGTGATCATGAGGGACTTGGTATCTACAAGCGGCCTTGAGGGCCGTGTGAGGATCGATTCGGCAGGCCTTCCCGGGATGGTTGGGGAGAGAGTTCCCCGGGTCATAGTGAGGCAGGCAAAGAACATTCTTGGCTTCCATGAAGGCCTCACGCTGCAGAAGTATCGATCGCAGGCCATTACCGACGACCTCCTCAGAAGGCAGGATCTGGTGATAGTCTTGAACGGCGAGTCTGCATCCACGGTTCGACATATGGTAGGGGCCCTGCATCCGGTCGTACAACCCAACATCAAGGAAAAGTCCGACTACGGTATGGCGGGTCTGACGGACCCCAAGGAAGGCACCGGCTCCTGGTCCGAGCTGATACTTAGGATGAGGGAGGCCCTGGACTACCATTTCTGGATAATCATGAAGGACGCGGGCCTCTGAATCTCTTCGGTGTTCCGATCAGGGGTATGTGAAGAACCCCGTCCGAGAGCATCGCCCCTGACTTTCTGGAGGGATGCCGTTGGGTCGATTTGTTGCCGTTGCTGGGAAGGTTTTTCATTCAGGTCTCTATAGAGGAGGGGGAACTACATGCCACTGACCCTGGACCTTCTGCGAATCACGGATATGACTCACGAACTGGCCCTGATGGGCTCGAGGGGTGTGAGCCCGAAGAGGCTTGGCACCATAGCCATGGACATCCTGCTCAGCAAAGCGGCCGCCAAGGAGATCATGAGTCATGCAACCGCTCCAGAGGAGAGGGAGAGGGCCCATCGGGCTATGAACTTCCTAACGAAGCTGGAGTCTCAGGTTGTTCGCCTGTACGCCAACTTCCTGGCGACCAGGCGCCTCGTCCGCAGACCTCAGATGGGCATCACATTCACACGAGTTGTCAGGTGAGGTGACAAGGGTGAAGGGGACGATATTCAGCGCCGAAGACCTGTCCAAGGCCTTTGACAGAGCCATCTCCGATCTCAGGTCCAACTCCACAACGGAGCTTGCCAGCCTTTCGGCCCTGATGCAGGTTCTGGGGGACTTCTTGGACAGCGGCATGTACATGATGGCGGGAATGATCCTAGGACAGGTGGGAGGAGCCACCTTCCAGCTGAGGAACATCCAGACCCTGGATCCCTCGGTGGAGGGGCTTCTGAGGTCTAGCGCTCGAGAACTGGCCAAAGGGTTGGAATCCCTTAAGGAGGAGCTGTGCGTGAAGTCCAAGCCAGATCATGCAGCTTTCAACGAGATCATGGGCAACCTGGCCAAGGTTCAGTGGAAGCTCATCCAGAGGCTCAACGTCGTTCAGCAGACGCCCTTCGGCCCTCCCTTCGGGCCTGCAGAGGGGGAGTGAGTTAGTAGGGAGGCGGCGGCGGAAGCTGTAGGGGTCCCCCGCAGTTCCAGCACTGTACCATGTGGGGCAGGACCTTGAGGCCGCACCATGGACAGACATAGTCCATCGCTGGCGGGGTCGGATTGGGGTTAACCGCTTGATATTGAGGATTATAAGGCGGCACGTAGTGGGGGTTGACGGCCATGGGCAACGGCCGGGGCCGAGGTCTCCCAGCAGCGGCCCCCGAAACTGCCCCGCCGATGGCTGCGGGGATTGCCGGGGCGACTACGTGCAGGATGAGGTCCACGAAGAGGTCTCCCCCCGCCAAGGCGATGAAGCCCTGCAGGACAGGGTCCAGGGTAAGGGATATCTGATCCCAGAGCCCTTCCATCAGCATCACGTAGGGCACGAACTCCGCCATCTCAGGGGTGGAGGCGAAGTCTATGAGTCCTCGGTCTTGCAGTAGAAAGAGAGCCCAGGAGATTAGCAAGATGAGCATGAAGATACCGGCAGCTCGCGCTCCTGCTCCGAGGCCGCCCGATGCCCCTCCCCTGGCCAGGGCTCCCGCCGCTAGACCTGCGGCGAAAAGGGACAGACCCAGGCCCATCAGCCCGTAGTCTAGGGCATATGGGACGAGGACCACCATGATGATTAGGCCCAGGAGGGCTCCGAGGTTCGGATGTGATCCAGGCCACGCTCTCTTCCTGATGGGCGCGTAGGTGTTCACTTCCGTCTCGGCTTTCTAGAGGGCCAATCGGGAAAAGCTTTGCCACTCCGTTATCGTTAACGAAAGCGCTCTCGGGAGAATTGGGCCTTCAATCCCCTTCCTCGGGCAGATAGACCACGAGGCAGTGTCCCGGAAGTATCAACTGCCAAAGGTGGTGGAATGCAGGTGCAAAAAGGGGTAGAATGTCCACAGCTCTTCTCCCCTGGATCTGCGCGCCGCTCATGCTACCAGCAGAGGCCTCTATCGATTAATCGTTTTGCCTGAAGTCCTCCTCTGACGGATGTCCCTCCTGAAGAACTGAGGGGGGCCCAGTCTAGTCGTGGCCCGGGATGAGGGCCTTGAGGGGAACCGCCTCCACCTTTCTGTAGATCTCCGACGGCGTCCTCCGTTCACCCCTGTATTCAAGATGCCTGTCGACTGGCACTCCCAGGAGCCTCTCGTTGACCTCCAGACAGGGATGGATGAGCTCCCAGCCCTCTTCCCTGAGCTCAGCGAACCTGCCTCCGTTCAGTTGATCCTTTCCCACGACCCTCCCTGGGTCCCTCATGTATAGGGCTCCCCCCGAAGCCAAGGACAACAGGTTGCCCCCCTCGTAGGGAGTTTCCAGGTCCAGCAGGCGACCCTGGTCATCGACCTTGAGGCCGTTGAGGATTACGAAACCCCCGCCGTGGTGGGGATCGCCCGCCATGAAGGATTCCGCCAGCTAATCCAGGGCGGTCCCGTTGATGACGACCCTGGGGCCACCGACGGCGTTTATGAGCGGTCTGCCAGCGGCGTTGCCCAGGACGAAGGTTTCTCCACCCTTAGCCCCGTACATGAAAGTCTGGCCCACGTCCCCGTGGATGACAAGGCGGCCGCCCTTCATGATCTGCGCCACTTGGTCCTGGGCCGTCCCGTGGACGTGGACGTGAGATCCGTCCAGGCCAGAGGCCAGATAGTCTCCCACCAGCCTTGGAAGGCCCCGAAGGAGGACTCCCTGGATCTCCTCGGGCACCTCGGCCTGGTCCCTGGAAGATCTCTCTCTCCCCAGGGGGCTGTCAAGAACGCGAATGCCCTCAAGGCCTTCCGCTCCCCGAGCCAATTGTTCCACCGCCGTGCCAACGAGTGTAACGCCAAGATGGTAGAGAGGGGACTAATATGTAGTTTCGGGACGAATTGCTGCATGAATGTCCATCAGAAATTAAACAGGGCGAACATACGTCCTTCACATTTCATCGGTGATATCGGAGACGACACGATTATATGTCGTCAGCCAGGTGGGAGGCCAGGCACTGCCCCGGAGGCATGGCCTTGGGGACGATGGAGGCCAAGACAGCGGACGAAGAGGACGCCACTCCGGCCCAGACCGGGGTCCTTACCCCCTTTCCTAGCTTTCTCGCGGCCCTCTTCGATGAGATCAACGTCAAGATTCTGAGATCCACGGCGGTGGAGTTCCTATCGGTGAAGGAGATAGCCGAGGCTTGCGAGCTTCCCATGAGGGCCTGTTATCGTCGCATCAAGGCCCTCTTGAAGCAGGGGCTGCTCTGCCCCAAACCAGACGATCCAGAGAACCGGGGCCGCCCTTCGCAACGGTACAAGTCCAACATAGGTGATGTGTACATCGTCCTCTCTGGAGGCGATTACAGCGTGAAACTCATCTGGCCCAACGTCAAGCTGGACCTTTCAGTCGACTTCCCTTAGAGGCACACTTGAAGGTCCTCACGTGGAAGAGAGGAGGAACTCCAGAAAGTCGTCCTCCATGCCGTCTCCCATGGCCTCATGGCACCGGGGACAGACGCTGATGACCTTCTTGGAGGCCTTGATTTCCACGGTCCTGCTCTCCGTTACCTGCTCCTCTGACAGCTCCTGGCCGCAGATGGAGCAGGAGGTGAGCTCCGAGGTCATGAGCGCCGCCTCGGCCTGAGGGCTATTTAAGGGCTGCCTTTCGGCTATCACCCCGGGTCAAAAAATGCCACGGTCTATTCTGGCGGGGGAGGTACTCCCGGTCCCCTTCTCCTCATGAGGTAGTAGACCAAGCCTAGGACGATGATGACGCCTGCCACGCCTCCGATGATGATGAGAAGGGTGTTGGTGGGTAGCAATTCCGCCGCCTGGACCGTAACCACAACGGTGTCGGTGTCGATGTTGCCCGCTTCGTCCCTCACCGTCAGAGTGATTGTGTAGGTGCCAACCTCGTTGAAGGTGTACTTGGGGCCGACGCCGTAAAGGGTGAGCGTCTGCCCTCCGACGTCGAAGGTCCAGGTGTAGTTGACGATGCCGTGGTTGTCCGTGGAGCCGGAACCGTCCAAGGTGACCTCATCGCCTACGTTGACAGTGACGGGGCTTCCGGCATCGGCCGTCGGTGGCGTAGTGTCTCGGACGACGAACTGGCCCGTCGCCGAAGCGTAGCTACCTGAGGTGTCATTGGCCCAGACGGTGTAGGAGTAGGTCCCCAGCTTGTCGAAGCTGGAGGAGTAGGTGTAGTTTCCAGCTGCCAACGTCATCGTGAAGTTGCCTATCAGGACGCCATCGGGATCCCTGATCTCTATGGTGACAGCATCCAGTCCATAGTTGTCCGTGACACTCACGGAGAAGGTTATGGTCTGCTTGACTTCCTGGGGGCTGGGTGTCTCTGTCGGTGTCCCCAAGACGGGAGATGTCGCATCTCGGACGACGAACTGACCCGTCGCCGAAGCATAGTTGCCTGAGGTGTCATTGGCCCAGACTGTGTAGGAGTATGTTCCCAGCTTGTCGAAGCTGGAGGAATAGGTGTAGCTCCCACCGACCAGCGTCATGGTGAAGTTGCCCACCAGGACGCCAT
>CAYFYB010000016.1:0-37147 GCA_964347345.1 uncultured Methanomassiliicoccales archaeon
GCCCTTCGACCACTCTAGACATTAAGGAGTCAGAAAGCGCTAGCTTCAGCTATATGAATGACATTAACCATTTAAGAAAACGACGGCATTAAGACAGGGACCGCTGGTGTGGGAGATGCAGGAAGAGGTGGCCTTGAGCAACAAGAGCTACATCATGGGGAACCAGGCCATCGCGAAGGGGGCCATCGCCGCGGGCTGCAGGGCCTTCTTCGGCTACCCCATCACCCCCACCAACGAGATAATGGAGTACCTGGCGGAGAGCCTGCCTGCTCTAGGCGGGGCCTTCTTGCAGATGGAAGACGAGATAGCCTCGATAGCAGCGGCCATCGGGGCGAGCTGGGTTGGCATGAAGGCCATGACCGCCACCAGCGGGCCCGGCTTCAGCCTGATGCAGGAGAACATAGGCCTCGCGACAATGCTGGAGATCCCCTGCGTCGTCGTCAACGCTCAGCGGGTCGGTCCCAGCACGGGAATACCCACCCTCTCGGCCCAGCAGGACCTGATGCAGAGCATATGGGGACGACACGGGGACCAGTACCTCATCGTCATGAGCCCCACGACCCTTCAGGAGATGTACGACCTGACCATTGAGGTCTTTAATCTCTCGGAGGGCTACAGGACGCCGGTCATCCTCCTCACGGACGGGATGATTGCTAGGATGTTTGGTGAAGTTGTCGAGAACGAGAACCCTGTGATCGTCAACCGGAAGCCATTGGACGTTAGCCTCAGGACGAGTCCTTTCCTGAGAGACGAGGCGGGGATTCCAGGCTTCCCGCCTATCGCCAGCGGCTATAGGGTCCATCTGACAGGTCTCACCCATGACACCCGTGGCTACCCTACAGCCAACAAAGCTTTGGCAAAGGAGGAGCTGCTGAGGACTAGGGATAAGATTTTAAAGCAGCGCCAACGAATAGTGAAGTACGAGGCGGCGGGCCTGGAGGATTGTGATGTGCTGTTCGTCACCTATGGATCATCAGCTATGCCAGTCAGGTGGGCCTACAAGGCCGCCCGAAAGAAGGGGCTCAGGGTGGGTTACTTCATTGCGAAGTCCCTGTGGCCTTTCCCGGAAGATGAGTTCTTGAACGCCGTCCAGAACCCCAGGAAGATCGTGACTGTCGAGGGTAGCATCGGACAGCTTATCTACCTGCTGAGGGACGTGCTGGGAAGGGACAGCCGCCTCAGTCAGGTCTATGAGATTGGAGATCTGGTGGATCCGAGGAGGCTGGTGAAGGAGGCGGAGGTCTAGGTCATGGGCACGCAACACGAGCTGCTGAGCTACTTCAAGATGGATCGATGGCCGAACATGTTCTGTCCCGGGTGTGGCATCGGAGTAATCATGCAGGCCTTCGCGAAGGCCATCGACGATCTGGGCATGGACCACTCAAGGATTGCCATGGTCAGCGGGATTGGCTGTAGTGGTCGCATTCCCGGGTACATGGACTTCGACTCCCTCCATGGGACCCACGGCCGCGCCCTGGCAATTGCGACGGGCGCAGCCTTGGCACGGCCCGATCTGCGCTTCGTCGTCTGGTTGGGGGATGGCGATGGCCTTTCCATCGGCGGGAACCACTTCCTCCACGCCGCCCAGAGGAACCTTAGCATGACCGTGGTCCTCATCAACAACTTCAACTACGCCCTCACGGGGGGACAGGTGAGTCCGACCACCCCCAAGAACATGCGGACGAAGACGACCCCCCGGGGGAACGTCGCCAGGCCCCTCGATCCCTCAAGAATCGCAGAGGCAGCGGGGGCCTCCTACGTGGCTAGATGGACGACCCTCCAGTCCAAGGAGATGTCCGACTCCTTTAGGGAGGCCCTGTCCAGAGACGGGTTCTGCCTGGTCGAGATCCTTTCTCAGTGTCCCCCCATCTTCGGACGGAGGAACAGGATGGAGGACCCCATCAAGCTGACGAGGTGGATATCGGAGAGAACGGTGAGCCTGGATACCTACGACCCAGGGCTTCACAAGGACAAGGTGACCGTGGGGGAATTGGTGCACTGACCTCAGATGGTGAGTGAGCTTTGAGAATCGACATCAGGATATGCGGAGAAGGCGGCCAGGGCAGCATATGGGCCGCCACTACCCTCGGGATGTCGGCGGTGAAGTACACCAACCTCCACGCGGCGGAGACACCCTTCTACGGCCCAGAGATTACGGGGAGCTACTCGAGGGCAGACGTGATCATATCGGATGAGGAAGTCGACTTCCCTGAGGTCGTGGAAGCGGATCTCCTTGTCGCTCAGGCTCAGGAGAGCTTCGACGATGACTATGGGGTCGTTTCCGCCAGCGGTCATGTCGTAATCGACTCAACCCACGTACGAGATACCAAGAGCTTCAACGGCTCTCTGCTGGGGATCCCGGCATCGCGGATTAGCGAGGAGAACTTCGGCACGGACCGCTTCTCCAACACCGTCCTCCTCGGGTTCATCAACGCGATCTTCGGCATCATGCCCCATGAGGCCCTCGCCAAGGGTGTAGAGGCGAACTCTCCCAAGAGGTGGAGCCAAAAGAATGTGGAGGCTCTGCAGCTGGGGAGGGCGTATGTGGAATCGGTAGCGGGGCTCTCGAAGAATCTGGAGTCCTTTCGAAGGTGGAAGCAGAGTTGAGGAACGCGGGAGATCGATGTCAGGGAAGATACGCTTATGAAAGGCCGCGGTGATAACGGCCTTATGGAGGCCCCGTCCTGGCGGGAGCTTTACAGATACGTAGTCTCAACTCAGCTCTGCTCCGGCTGCGCTGGATGCGTCGTTGAATGTCCATATGACATGCTGACCTATGAGGCCGACACACCCAAACAGCACTTCCTCCCCAACATGCCCGCCGACTTCTGCCTGGTGGCGGAGAACCGGCCCTGTGACTTCTGCGCGAGGGCCTGCCCCCGCCTTGGAGACTGGGAAGTCGATGCAAGGAAGATGCTCTTCGGCCTCGATTTCCCCGGCAAGATCGACGAGATGGGACACTACCAAGACGTGGTGGTCGCAAAAGCCGTGGATACCGAGATCTTCCACGCAGGCGTCGATGGTGGCGTCGTCACAGCCCTCTTAGTGTGGCTGATGGACCAAGGCATCATCGACGGTGTCATTCTCAGCGGTTTCGACGAAGCCCACCCCTGGAAGCCCGTGCCCCAGGTGGCCAGGACTAGAAAAGAGATCATCGCAGGCGCGGGCTCCAAGTACACCTACTCTGCGAACCCTCTGGCCCTCCTGGATGCTTCAGTCGCTGATCTCAAACGCCTGGCTTTCGTCGGGGTGCCTTGCCAGATCGAATACATCAGGAAGGTCCAGGTGACCGATTTCAGCGACTCCCCCTTGAAGAGATTCGTCGACAGAATCAAGCTGACAGTGGGCTTGGTCTGCTCCGAGGTCTTCACCTTCGAGGGCTTCATGAACGAGTTCGTTGAGAAGGAGATGGATTTGGACCTCAGGGATGTTAGACTGATCAACATCAAAGGCAAGATCCTTGTCTACATGAAGGATGGGAAGGTCAAGGAGGCTCCCCTGAAGGACGCCAAGAGGTACTCGCGGGTCCAGTGCACATATTGCGGCGACTTCACAGCGGAGTGGGCGGACATCGCCGCTGGAGGCATGGGGACCATGGATTGGACCATCCTCCTCCTGAGGACGGACCTCGGTAAGGAGATATACAGTCGAGCGGAGAAAGCAGGAATCTTCGAACTCGCCCCGGTATTCCAGTTCCCTAGGTCCTTCGAGCTTCTGAAGAAGGTCTCCTTGAAGGAGAAGAGCATACAGATGCGCCGCTATGAGGCACTGAGGGAAGCTGGCCGCATAGGTCCGGAGCTGGTCACTTGGCCCAAATGAAGCAGAAACTGGAAGCCCCGGTCAAGAGGTTCAGCTTCTACCCGATAGTTGAGAGGGAGTTCTGCAAGGGCTGCGTCCTCTGCGTCGAGCTCTGCCCCGTCGATGCCCTGGACATGACGGACGATTACAACAAGCTGGGGTATCACGTTGCTTATCTCAAGGACATATGCACTGGCTGTCTCATATGCGAGAAGACGTGTCCCGAATTGGCCATAAAGGTGACCAAGAAGCCCCTCTGACGCAACCTGTCCTGCAGCGTGGAAAGCCTGCGCGGGCCTGAGGGCATCGATTGAGTGTATGTTCAACCCATTACTACTTTATATATGCGCCAGGTAATCCCTTGTACCAATGGCCAAGAGGAGAAGGTGGCAGAGATCCTTTACCATCGAGGCAGGAACTACGGAAATCCTCAAGAGAATCAGCCAGATGATAGGAATGTCTGAGAGCAAGCTCATCGACCTTGCAGTGAATGAGCCCGATCGCTTCAATGACCTTCGAGAGCTTACACTGAAGTGGAAATCCGAGGAAGGAAGCGAGGAATAGCCTCTTTGTCAGTGTGTTCGAAGATATGTAATGGATTCCTTATACACCATCTAGAATTGCTGTGAGGAAAACGTATTTAACCATATATTGTATCAGCCCCACAGTTGGGGAGGATGAGGCGGTGTCCTCGAGAGACTCTGTCGTAACCAGGGAGCATTTTCAGCTGACTCTGTCAACAAAGCAGTTCGCAGGCACAGCGGTCCTTTCTGCAATTGCAGCGGTCCTTGAACTCATTCAGGTGGAACTCCCCTTTCCCCTGTTCACCCGGCTTACCCTGGATCCCGTTGGTATTCCCATAGCCATGGCAGCCATCCTTTACGGTCCGTCTGCGGGCTTCCTGGCATGCGGCGTCGCGGGCATCGCCATCGCGGCAAGGGGAAATCCCGTAGGTGCGAGCTTCAAGTTCACGGCCGAGGTCGCCACGGTGCTGCCGCTGGCAGCCGTTCTCTACGCCCTCAGGAGAGGATTCGCGAAGGGCAAAGGCCATGCATGGTTGGTCATCTCCGTGGCCTGGAGCGCAGCCGTTGTCAGCAGGGTAGCCGTAATGACCGTTGACAACTACGTCTTCCTCCCGTTCTTCTACGGAATCCCCGTAGGCGTGGTCGTTGGAATCCTCCCCCTCATTGCAGTCTTCAACCTCATCCAAGGTGTCATCAACGTGGTTCCGGCCTACCTCGTAGTGGACAGGCTTCCGCCCGACTTAAAGCCGGAATGGATGACTAGACCAACTTAACTCGCCGCTTCAACCAAGGGGGCAGGCTAAATGCTCGCTGCTAGGCTTGAGAGGGTCTCCTTCAGGTACAAGGGCAAGGGTGAGCTCGCCCTTTCTAAGGTGGATCTTGAGATCAGGGAGGGCGAGTTTGTCCTGCTCACCGGCCCTTCCGGTTCGGGAAAGTCTACCCTCCTTAGGGTTCTCAACGGCCTCATCCCCCACTTCTACGAGGGTGAGCTCCAGGGTCAGGTAGAGGTGGCAGGAGAGAACACTCGGCAGACCAAGCCGAATAAGCTCGCTCAGAAGGTTGGGAGCATCTTTCAATTCCCTGAGGACCAGATCATCTCCTCCAGGGTCTGGAGGGATGTGGCCTTTGGCCTGGAGAACCTCCGGATCCAACCAGAGGAGATTCTCCGGAGGGTGGACGAGTACCTGGCCTTTGTGGGCCTCTCAGGCCTGAGGGACCGGGAGGTCTTTTCCCTGAGTGGAGGCGAGACCCAAAGGCTCGCCATAGCCAGCATCCTTGCCATGGAGTCCCGGCTGCTGCTGCTGGATGAACCGGCATCGGAACTGGACCCTGCGGCGCGAGATGAGGTACTGAGGCTCATTTCCCGGATTGCGAAGGAAGGAAGGACGGTGGTGGTGGCCGACCATCGACTGGACGACCTGGTGTCCATGGCACAGCGGGTAGTCGTCCTGAACGATGGAAGGGTGGTGGAGGATGGGCCGCCAGAGGAGGTGCTCTGCAAGGAGGAGGTGGCAGGGCTGGGCATCGAGGTTCCAAAGGTCATGCAGGTGGTCAAGATTCTGAGGCGTCATGGCCTTGACCTGCCCCGCATGCCCCTTACGATAGGTGAGACGGCCGCGCTGATAAGGACGACTTTAGGGGGAGGCCCGTGGAAGCTGACGGTTCGGTCATAGAGTTGGAGGACGCGTACTACACCTACCCTGGCGGGACCGAGGCCATCAGGGGAGTGAACCTGCGATTCGGTCCGGGAGAGGTGGTGGCCCTTGTGGGAGAGAACGGCTCTGGAAAGACAACGCTGGCGAAGCTGGCCATCGGACTGCTGCGGCCTTCAAGAGGCCGGGTCCTGGTTAATGGCCTGGACACGAGGAAGGCCACGACATATCAGCTGGCTCGGCAGGCGGGTATGGTGTTCCAGAACCCGGACCATCAGATATTCGAGAGGACGGTCTTTGATGAGGTGGCCTTCGCTCCACGAAACTACCGTCTCCCTCAGGAGAAGATTGCGGAGAGCGTCCAAAGGGAGCTGTCGCGCTTCGAGCTTGATCCCATGGCTCAGTCCCTTCCGGCGGCCCTCAGTGGGGGAGAGAGGAAGAGGGTGGCCTTTGCCTCGTCCTTCGTCCTCAATCCTAGCGTCCTCTTCTTGGATGAACCGACCAAGGGTATGGAGCATCTGAGGAAGGTGAGACTCGCCGAGATGGCGAGGGACCGGGCGAGGACAGGCGGGACCACCGTCTTCGTTACCCATGACACGGAGTTTGCCTCGCAAGCGGCGGACAGAGTCGTGGTCATGCACAGGGGCCGCGTCCTCTTGAACGGTTCCACCAGAGAAGTTCTGGCTGACGAGAGAATAGCTGACGCGGGTCTGCTCCCAACTCAGCTTCAGATGTTAGCTAGCGGGCTCCGAGACCTAGGGGTGCCACGGGGGATACTGGATCCGGAGGAGTTCTGTGAGTTCCTGTTGGGGCTTCTGAAATGATGGACGTCATATCGGCCTTCCAGTACAAGGAGAGGGACACGCTCCTAAATCGGTTGGACCCACGTAGCAAGCTGTTGATGGTCTTCTCCATCATTCTGTTCCTGTGGCTCAGTGGGGATCTGAGAGTGATGGCCTTCGGGCTCATACCCGTCAGCATTCTTGTGATTGCAGGGAAGCTCTGGGGAGATCTCAGAGGGGCCCTGAGGCTGTACTTCATCCTCGGCGTCCTCCTCGTACCCCTGAACAGCCTCCTGCACTCGATATACAGCCCTATTGAGGGTGGCAGCAGCACTGTCTTGCTTCAGATCACCAGGGCGGGTACGCCCATCCTGGGCGAACTCTTCATCACCCAAGAAGCACTGGAGTTCAGCGTAGTCATCTATTCCAGGCTGGTCCTGATGCTCGTGGTCCTCAGCGTATTCACCATGACAACCAGCCTTGACAAGCTCGAGGCTCTGTTGTTCAAGCTGCGTTTCCCCTACTTCTTTGTCCTCACGTTGAGCTTCACTTTTAGATTCATCCCCACGATAGTCCTAGAGGCCCAGAGGATTAGAGAGGCCCAGATGGCTAGAGGTCTGGACCCGAGACGAGGTGGATTCTTCCGAAGGCACTGGAACGGTGTCGTTCCCATCCTCCTCCCCCTGGCGGTAAGCACCTTGAGGAGATCCATCAGGTTCGCTGAGGCGCTGGAGGCCCGAGGAACCTTTGCGTTCAAGGAGCGGACCACCGTCCTGAGGCTGAACTTCCAGAGGTTGGATGCCGCCATTGCCTCCGCAAGCCTCGTCCTCCTTGTCTCTGGCCTCTTCCTTGTCAGAGTCTTCCCTGTATTCTGAGGACCTTCACTCGTGAAGCGACATCCCGACGATGGCCATCGTCCAGCGAGGAGGACCAGGCTTCGATGGATTCATTCGAGTATCCGGGAGGGGGGAACCTCACCCTGAGACTTCTGCGTCCGTAGCAGCTAGGGCTTTGTCCAAAGCGTTAACGCCCTGATCTAGCTGTTCCTCGGTAACGCATAGTGGCGGGGCGATGAGCAGGACGGAATGCATGCTGAGAACGTAGACTCCCTCTTTCATGGCGCTGGCAGCGACCTTGTCCACCGTTGTCACCCTGCCCTTAAGCTTGTCCTCCCTTTCGGCGAAGACCTGCTTCGTCTTCCTATCCTTGACCAGCTCGATACCCCAGAACAGGCCGAGGCCGCGGACATCGCCCACGGAGGGGTGGCGCTCCTTCAGCTCCTCCAATCTCTTCCCCAGATAAGGGCCCAGTCGGCGGGCGTTCTCCACCAGACCCCTCTCCTTGTACTCCTTAATGGCGGCCAGGGCGGCCGCGGCCCCAACGGAGTGGCCAGTGAAGGTGTGGCCGTGGTGAAAGGGCTCTTCCTCGAAGAAGTCAGCAATCTCCTTGGAGACAATGGCAGCCCCAAAGGGGATGTAGGAGCCCGTCAAACCCTTGGCCACGGTCATGATGTCAGGGACCACGTTCCAGTGGTTTACGCCGAACCACTCTCCGGTTCTGCCAAACCCGGTCATCACCTCGTCAGCGACCAGCAGGACCCCGTTATCCTCTGTGATCTCCCGGAGCAGGGGAAGATACTCGTCCGGTGGTACGATGACGCCGTTGGAGCCCACCACTGGCTCCACCACGACCGCTGCCACCTTGTCTCTGTGCTCCATCTCTATCATGTAGCGGATGTACTCTGCGCAGGCGATGCCGCAGTCCGGATACTCGTGCATCAGGGGGCAGCGGTAGCAGTACGCGTCGGGCCCGTGCATGACTCCTATCATCCGGCCCGCGGGCTCCACCCAGTGCCTCCTTGGATCACCAGTTAAGGCGATGGAGGCGGCCGTGGAGCCGTGGTAGGAGCGGTACCTGGAGATGATCTTGTAGCCTCCCGTGTATGCCCGGGCGATCTTGACCGCGGCCTCGTTGGCCTCAGTGCCACTAGTGGTGAAGAAGCTCCGCTCCATCCTCCCGGGGGTTATCTCCGCCAGGAGCCTACCCAGTTCGGCCTTCTGAGGCGTCGTGAAGCCCGGCGAGATGTACTGCAGCCTCTCGATGTGCTCCTGCACCGCCTTTATGACGGCCTTGTTGCCGTGTCCGAGGTTGCTAGCGATCAATTGTGAGGAGAAGTCCAGGTATCTGTTCCCCTCAGCATCCGTGAAGTAAACGCCCTCAGCACCCACCACGGTCTTGGGTCGATGGCCCTTCTGAGCCTTCCATGTGCCGAAAACGTGGCGGTGCTCCATCTCCCCATAGTCCTCTGAAGACATAGGACACCAGAGATGGGAGGTTAGCCTCGATATTTAAAGGTGGACTAAGGTAGGGGGGTCTCTCCTGGACTCTGCCAAGCGCATGGCCGCCTTCAAGGTCACGGTCCTGGATTACTTCTCCAGATGCTCCTCTGTGTCTTCCAGGCCCGGTTGGGGGGCAGCGGGATTGACTTCTGACCGCGCACAAACCTCTCCCTATCCCGCACGAAGCAGGGCATCGGGTCTGACTACTTTCACTCATCTCCCTGCGGAATCCTAATAGTATTCACAAAGGTAGGTGAACAGGCCATGGCATACGACGATCTCAAGGAGTTTGATGGACGGAAGTATACTGGAATGTCCGTCGGGGGGCAACACTCGTGGATCTATCCCAACGGGATATGGAGGGAGCGAAAGCTGGCTCCCGACCGATGGGAATTCACATTCTCCTCAGTAAAGGAGAGAGAAGAGAGCGCGCCCGTTGGGTCTGGTGCGCCACCAAGGACACAGTTCCACTGGTACATACTGGCGCACCAGAAGGTCAGAAAGATCGACAAAGATAGCTACAGCACATTCATGAGGGGGCTGAAGTACAAGCTGGCCCACAAGAGACCGCAGTGGCACAGATGGAGCAACCAATACCCGGAGCAAATGTCGGAGAGAGATAGAATAATATCTATCTTGGAAGAGGAATTGACCCGGCTCAAGGATGATATCCGCACGGAGAAGGTCTCCCTGGAGGGATTCTAGGCAGCAGAATGCCTGGATATGTGGATGTCACTGTTCTTGGGCCAATCGGCAAAGGCATCACGGCTTCGAGGGTCTCTGGCCATGAGCATGGTGGAACGTGAAGCCCTCGTACTCCCTCCCATCCAGACGTCTCACAGTTGCCCACTCAGCCGTGACCTTGGAGCCAACCTCCATGGATTCCGTCAACTGACCCAGGGCCCTCACTCCACCTTCGAACTCCACTATGCCTATTCTCAAGGGCGATGGCACTCCGGGCGGAGGAACGTGGATGACGGTGTAGGTCAGGAGGGTACCCTCCGAGACATCCACTTCCTCCAACTCCCTGGATCTGCATTCGCCGCAGACGTAGTGGGCTGGGTACGCGAGCCTTCCGCATTCCTTGCACCTGTATACCTTCATTACATCGCTCCCAAGATGGCGACGGTGACGTTGTTCCCGAAACCTGCGACGTTGCACGTGAGGCCGACAGAGGCATTCACCTGCCTGTCTCCTGCTCTGCCCTGAAGCTGGGCCGTGACCTCGGCCACCTGGGCTACCCCCGTTGCTCCTATGGGATGGCCCTTCGCCTTTAGCCCTCCACTGGTGTTCACGGGCTTGGAGCCCTTCAGGCTCGTGATGCCCTTCATGGCGGCCTTCCAACCCTGACCTCTTGGAAAGAATCCGAGCTCCTCCGTCTGGACTATCTCGAGGATGGTAGCCATGTCATGCACCTCCGCCACATCCACCTCCTCCGGCCCAAGGCCCGCCATCCGGTATGCCTTCTGCGACGCCACTCCTACCGCCTTCATGGCCGTGAGATCCTCCCTCTCGTGGATCACGTGGGTATCCGTGGCACCGGCCACTCCTCGGACTAGGACGGGTTGGTCGGAATAGCTCTTGGCCTGGTCCATGCTGCACAGGATTACGGCCGCAGCTCCGTCGGTGATGGGGCAGAAGTCGTAGAGGCGAAGGGGATCGGCAATCATTGGGGAGGCCAGCACCTCCTCCAGTGTCACCTCCTTCTGGAACTGAGCAAAAGGATTCCTCGCTCCGTTGTAGTGGTTCTTGACTGCGACGTGAGCAAGGGCCTCCCTGGGAACCCCATATCTCGACAGGTAGGCCCTCGCCATCAAGCCCGCATAGCCAGGAAGGCTTATGCCCTGGGCATACTCGACGGGATGGGTCAGGCTCGCAATGATGTCAGTGGACCGCTGCCGGTCAACCGAGCTCATCAGCTCTCCGCCCGTCACCAGAACGAGGTCGTACAGTCTCGAGGCTACACCGGCCCAGCCCCAAAGGAAGGCGGCTCCTCCGCTGCCACTGGTGTTTTCCACCTTAGAGGCGAACGCAGGCTCCAGAGCGAGTTCGGATACGAGGGCGTTGTGGATTCCGCTCTTTCCCTCGAACTCCCCGCTGCTCATGTTGCCAACCAATACGGCATCCACCTCGTCAGGGTCGACGGAGGCGTCTTGGAGAGCCCTATGACCCGCTTCTGCAAGGAGATTGACCACGGACCCCTCGTGTCTACCAAACTTGGTCAGTCCTAGGGCGACGACGGCCACGTCTCGCATGTCAGACGGTAAGGTGGAGAGGTATTAACATTTCTTGAGGAGGCCATGCGGACGTCAAGCCTTGACCTTTCCAAGGGCGTACTCCACCATCGACTCAGCCGCGTCTACTCCCGTGGCCTCCAGTAGGCCTCTGAACCCTGGACTGGCGTTCACCTCAAGGACATAGGCCTCCTCGTTCCAGAAGACCATGTCCACCCCCGCGATCTCCAGGCCTGTCGCCCTCGCCGCCTTCAGGGCGACCTTCGTGGTGGCTTCGTCCAGCGTGTGGACCACGGGCTTGGCCCCGAGGTGTATGTTGGTCCTCCACTCATGCAGCGCGGCAATCCTCTTCATGCTTCCCACAACCTCTTCGCCTACGACCAAGGCCCGGATATCCACACCTGGGTGTGGGATAAACTCCTGGACGCACACATTCTGGCCCAGGATGTCCATAGTGTCAATGATGGAGGCAGCCTCTGAGAGGTCCTTCACCCTCAGGACTCCCATGCCCTGGCTTCCTGAGAGGAGCTTGAGGACCGCGGGCGAAGGAAAGAGCCTGATGGCCTCCTCCGCCTCCACCCTCGAGGCCAACAGGATGGTCCGGGGGACCCTGACCCCGGCCCTCTGGAGCGCCTGAAGGGCCAGAAACTTGTTCCTTGAGGTGAGAAGGGCTTGAGAGGTCATGGTCGACGGTATTTCCATGGCCTCAAGATGTCTGAGAATGGCGATGCCGAGGTCGGTGAGGGAGCGTCCGATCCTGGGGATTAGCACGTCGATGTCGTGGAGGGAGCCGCCTTTGAAGGTGGCATCGAAGCCCTGGCCCAAGAAGAGCCTGACCTGCTCAGTATTCAAGTAAAGGGCCTCGTGCCCAGCGCTGCCTATGGCTCTGAGAATCCGCTTTGTGGACCAATACCTCTCGCTACGGGATATTACGCCAACTTTCATACGTTCCTCCCATGACAGGGACGTGCATCATGCATGGCAGGGAGAAAAACGTATCGAGAGGCACGAAGCTTCGTCGGCCCTGGGTCATCGGATAGGCTACGCCGGACGACGCAATTCCCAGAATGATGATTACCCAGTCAGGAGTGGCCAACGATAACAGGAGGGAAACCGCTAAATGGGAATCGTATTATCAATCTTCGAAAGGGTCGGTCAAGGGATGGTGTCACGTTGAAACCTACGGACAAGACCGTGATTGGCGGTGTATGCTCGGTGGTCCTTTCAGGGGAGCGAGGCACCGCGGCAGTGCTGGCCAAGGTCGACACTGGGGCCAGCAGGACCAGCGTCGATACAGAGCTGGCGGCCAAGGTGGGCTTGGGGCCTGTGACTGACATCGTCAAGGTTAGGGCTGCAGCCAGTGCCCAACCAGAAACCAGACCTCTCGTCCTGGCGAAGCTACGTCTCGGGGATCAGGAGTTCGAGCTTCCCGTCAGCATCACAGATAGGACCGACATGAAGTACCCCGTCATCATAGGGATGGACATACTCGAGATGGGGAACTTCCTCATAGATGTCTCGAAGGTGAATGAGGAAAGGCAAGCAGTGTGAGCAGACGAGTCAGTTGCCGTACTGTGCGACTCCCTGAACACCGACGGAATCATCAGACGTGTGGCTCTTTTTGTATCATATCGTCGTGTTCAGCATTTGGTGATTGCCCGAGTTCACTGGCGCACAGGTATTCCTGTTCTGCCTAAGTCGTGATAGTCAGCTCCCCTTTTCCCCTTTTTCCTATCCATGATTCGACGATCAGAGGAACGAGTTCTGAATGGTATTGAGCTGCTTCACTTTGAGTGAAATACATTTAAGTACGCTCCACCCCTTGTCAAGTCGTAATCCCATGATCAAGCCACTCCAGAGGCTCAATCAGAGCATCAACAGCTCCGTGATTGTGGAGCTGAGGGGCGGAAGGGAGTTCCGTGGGGTCCTCGACGGCTTCGACCCCCACATGAACCTAGTCCTCCGGAACGCCGAGGAACTGGTCAACAGGGAAAGTGTAAGGAAGGTCGAGCTGGCCGTTGTCCGCGGGGACAACGTGGTGTACATCTCCCCCTGAGGTGAAGCATGTCCAAGGGAACCCCCTCCATGGGAAAGAGATCCAAAGGCAAGAGCCACATCGTTTGTCGTCGCTGCGGTCGCCACTCCTTCAGCATCTCCAAGGGCAGCTGCTCTTCCTGCGGATATGGCGCCTCCGCCAAGCAGAGAAACTATAACTGGGCCAAGGAGCGCTAACATGTCGGAGGCCCCGGACGAGCATCCCAACTGCAACTGCGGGATCATAGGGGCCATCTCGGAGGATGGTGATGTCGTCCCGGACCTATTCTACGGTCTCCGAGTCCTTCAGCACCGGGGCCAGGAGTCGGCAGGCATCGCTGTCTTTCAGGGGCAGATCAACTGCAAGAAGGCCATGGGCCTCGTCCCAGAGGTCCTCTCCTCCGAGGACCTGAGCCATATGTCCAGCTCCGTTGGCATCGGTCACGTCCGCTACTCCACCCAGGGCGCCTCCGCCCTGGAAAACGCCCAGCCCATCGTCGCCAGCTCCATAGGGGGCGACATCGCCCTGGCCCACAACGGCGAGGTCGTAAACGCCCCCGAGCTCAGAAATGAGCTTCAGAGGAAGAGGTGGGCCTTCATCACGGGCACCGACTCAGAGGTCATCGTTCGCCTGCTGGCAAATGAGATCATCAGGACCAAGGACGTAAACCAGGCCCTCAGGGAGTTCACCAGCAGGCTCGTCGGGTCCTACTCCCTGGTCCTCCTCGTGGGTGACAGGCTCTTCGCCATCCGGGATCCCCTGGCCATCAGGCCCCTCTGCTATGGCCGTAAGGATGGCGTGCACATCGTCGCCAGCGAGAGCGTCGTCTTCGACACCCTGGGAGCCAAGTTCGTTCGGGACCTGAAGCCGGGGGAGATCCTAGAGCTGACGCCCAAGGGCCCAAGCTCCACCAGGCTGCCCCATCCGAACAACACCGCCCACTGCATGTTCGAGTGGGTCTACTTCTCCCGACCCGACAGCGTCCTCGACGGCCGTCTGGTGTATGACGTCCGAGTGAGGATTGGGCAGGAGCTGGCGCAGGAGCATCCCATCGAAGCGGACATGGTGGTCCCCATACCAGACTCGGGCAGGGCCCACGCCTTTGGCTTCGCCGAGGCCTCGAAGATGCCTCTGGTGGAGGGCCTCATCAAGAACCGCTACATAGAGAGGACCTTCATCATACCCAATCAGGTGGAGCGGGACCTGGGGGTGCACCTCAAGCTCAACGCAGTGCGGACCCTGCTGCAGGGAAAGCGGGTGGTCCTCATCGATGATAGCATCATCAGAGGGACCACCATGAAGAAGATCGTGAGGCTGGTGAGGGAAGCAGGCGCTAGAGAGGTGCACGTGCGCATCGGCTGCCCTCCAGTCCGGTCGCCCTGCTACCTGGGCATAGACATGAAGACCAGGGACCAGTTCGTCGCTAACGGGCGTAGTGTGGAAGAGATTCGAAAGTATCTGGGGGCGACCACCCTGGGATACGTGAGCATCGAAGGCCTGGTGAGGGCCATTGGCATGTCAGGGGCGGACCTCTGCCTGGGCTGCCTCACGGCGGAGTACCCCGTTCAGGTGCCGGGAGAGAGGATAAGACCCCAGAGAAGGCTGGATCTTTTCCTGGAGAGGCCGGTTTCAGGCGCGGAGGTTGAGGCTCCCCAGGAGATTCGAAGAAGTTAGACTCAGCATGCATGGTGTCGGGACTTCAGAGCGTCTTCGGAGTAGGTGCGTCCATCCCCAGCCCCGCAGAAACCTTATTTGTCTTTTCGACGGTAGCGTCCCCATGAGGGACCTCAAGGACATCTTCTCCCGCACCCTCTTCCTGGGGGCCGGTAAGGGAATGCGCCGGGATGAAGAGAGGCTGTGGATGATTGCAGAACACGTACGAGGTGATGAGGAGGCCTTAGCCTTCTTTTCTCTCAAGACAAGCAACATCCTTCTCACTCAGGCCAGGCTCCTGGAGCTCAAGCCGCACCTGGACGTCGAGGGCTTCTGGAACGTCCTCAGCTTCAAGGGCTATGAGGTACGCCGGGAGATATATCTGAGAGAGGTCCTGGGCTTCTATCTAGAGACTGAGAGCAGCAGGACTGGCAAGCTGCACGTTCAGGTTGGGCAGGAGGAGGTAGTCTTCCCCGTGCCTGTTTCTGAAGGCTCTGAGAATCCACAGAAGGACCTGGAGGCCTTCGGAGCTTGCCTTCGCGAGACCCTCCGAGCCCACCGCGGGTCCGCTCAGTCGGCCTGAGAATACCTCTTCACGCAATCCTGGGGTCCCGAGGGCCACACCCAAACCGGACTCAATGCCCTCTCGAGCCGACCGAAGAGCGTGGGCGTCAAGCTTTTTCGGCCCCTGGCCTTATCCCCTCCGCAATGAAGATCAACGTGGTGGAGCGGTTGGAGTCCATCGGAGAGATGCCCGACGGGAGCCCCATAACTCTCCCGGTCATCGAGTATGATGGCGGACCAGGACCCGCCCTCTTCATGGGTTGCACCATCCACGGGGACGAGATCACAGGCCAAGCCAGCGTCTGGAAGCTCAGGGAGTACCTGGCCACGGCGGAAATGAGAGGGAAGCTGACCATTCTACCTCTCATGAACCCTCTGGGATTCAACTACAACGTCCGAGGAGTTCCCCTCAGCACCGTGGACCTGAACAGGCTATACCCTGGCGACCCCCGCGGTTCCCTCAGCGAGCGGATAACCTCCCGCGTCTGGTCCATCGCTCAACAGCACGACTACGTGGTTGACGTGCACACCGCGGGATGGTGCATGCCCCACATCCTCGTGGACCCTGTTAGTGGAGATCTTCGGGAGAGAGTGATGGAGTTCGCCTCAGCATCCGGATTGACGGTCCTCCAGGAGTATGAGGAGGAGAGGTACCGACTGGAGAACCTTGCAGCCAGCCTGCCAGGGGCGGCCCTGAAGGAGGGCAAGGTGTCGCTCACCGTGGAGCTAGGAGGTTTCAAGGGGATCGATTGGATGTCGGTGGACGCCGGTTGCATCTGTCTGAGAAACATGCTCATCCAGGCCAGACTCCTTCAAGGGGAGCTGGAACCTGTCACAGGCGTTCCAGTAGTTCGGGAGCTTGGGTACAGAAGAGCCTCCGTTTTCTCCGCCGCTGGGGGCATCCTGAGGTATGAGGAAGTCCCTGGTGTTCGGGTCAGCAGAGGTGACTTGATAGCCGAGGTGCGGGATCTCTACGGCGGGGTGAAGGAGAAGGTGGTGGCGCCTCAGAATGGCTTCATCGTCTCCCTTAATGCGACTTCCGTGGTCCCGGCTGGAGGCCACGTAGCCGAGCTGGGAGTCAAGGCCTAGGCGGAAGGTTAAAAGCTGCTGATGTATGGCAGGACGGTACCATGGATGAGATCGTGGCGACCTTCGATATGGTCAATGTGAACCCAAAGCAGAAGGCAAATCACGCCCACATCACCGGCGACACCATCACCCTTCATTGGCATGACCTGGAGTCTGAACCTGAGGAGGGTGGAGGGGGAATTGTCTTTTCCAGAGAGGACTGGATGAAGATTATGACCGCCGTTTACTGGAAGAAGGAGGAGATCGTTGAAACCTCAGGTTCAGAGGGGACTAACCTCGTCAACGCGGAGGTCCACCCAGGCTACGTTATCTTCCGCTACAAGCGGGGGAAGAAAAAGGTCGAGGAGGAGGTCTCCGTCCTCTCCTTGAGGCAGGTGGACGGCAGGCTTAGGAAGAGGCACCGGTAGACGTAGACTTCGGGGAACGTGCGAACCATAGAAGACCACTCCTTCCCTCACCGTAGGATTGTCGCATCTCACAGAAATAGGTTTTTAACCGCCTCTCCTATAGAATACCGAGGGCCGGTAGATCAGCTGGAAGATCGCCACTTTGGCATGGTGGAGGCCGTGGGTTCGAATCCCACCCGGTCCACTTGAGATGAGTCGAGGAGACACACTTTCTCGTATAGGGGGAGCGGAGGGGGTAGCGTAGGGCCCTTCCCGCAGTCTTGAGTGATGACGCCGGACCTAGAGATCCGCTATCAAGGCATCCAGCCTGGAATTCGCATCCTCAAGACCCATCCACATGGTCCGGAAGCTCTCTTCGAGGTTGGCGAGGGCCTGATCGAGTAACTTCGTCTGGAGGCTAGCGACAATTGGGGAGATGTCCTCCGCGGTGACATCCTCCCAGTATGCCAGCTGACTCAGGCTGTTGTACTCCTCCCAGATCTCCACACACGGCAGCAGGTGGGTTTGCAGACCCCAGGAGACGACCTCTTCGCCACAGAGCCTCGAGTACTGGTCCAGATAGTTCTCGTATGACATGTAGTCGTAGTACCAGATGATACCTACCCAGTTCAGTTCCCAAATGGCATCGGTGACATCGTCGTCCGTCAAAACCGCTCGGAGGAGGATGTCGATCCCTGCATCCATATGGACAACGTCATTAGCGCTCTGCTGGTAGGGGTACCAGTCCTGTTCCCAGACGCCCATGGCAATCAACGTCTGACCCAGAAACGCTTCTATGGCCATGAGCTGCGCGTTAATCTCATTGGCCATGCTCGGATTCGCCATCTTCAGCTTCATGTTGAGGGTGGCTGCCTTCTCTCTGAAAGCTGCAGCGGCGGCGAGGAGCCTCCCCATGTTGGTCTCAGAGTCCAGCCCGTACTTGTCGTAAACCGGATACAGAAGGTGAACGCCGAAATCGTCATCATAGGTCAGCTTCTCCCACAGGTTCGTGGCGGTGGTCTCGAAGTTGTACGGAATTATTGGCAGCTCCACCAACCGTATGGCCATGTCCGCGAAGACCTCAAAGAGCTGCCGCAGGTATACGAAGCTGATTAGGTCGACGGTGTCAAACTGCGAGTGGTAGTAGTGCTGAGTCCAGTAAAGGTTGCTCGTCGCCAGGTTCATACCCGGGATACCGGCCGCTGAGAAGGTCCAGTGGTCCGCCCAGGTGTTGGGGAATGGTGTTACCCTGAAGCCGTATGGCAGCTTCCCCTTGTTCTGTCCGAGAACCTTGTGCACGAAGGACACGAGTTCGGGGGCCATGTTGATGCGGAGCGGCATCCCCTCCATCCCCATGAGCTCGAAGTTCATGTATGCCACGGACCTGCCGACCCAGTCTGGGTGGTGGTAGGTAATCTGATACCACGCTCCATAGCACCAGTCGAAATAGGCGTCCTGGATTCCATACTCTTCCGCTTCATGGGTCGTGAAGATGAAGGTCCGATCTGGTTTCATGTCTAGGCTCTCGTAAGCCCTCTTGATAGCATCGGCGAGGACCAAGGTCGCGGCGACTCCGGAGTTGTCGTCCATGCCTCCGTAGAACCATGCATCCGTGTGGTCCCCCAGGATGAGGAACTCGTCGTCCGGCTGTCCGTACCTCTTTCCTGGAAGGTAGCCTACGACATTCCAGCCGAAGCCACCATCCTCCATGGAGAGGGTCCAGATATCGCTGTAGGCGGTGACGACCAGGGGCTCACCACTCTCAAGGAGACCGATTATCCTCAGACCGTCTTCGCCGCTAATGCTGATCATCGGCGGCCAATATGGCCTATAGAGGCCGTCATGGGTCTGCAGAGCCCCCGGGGTGTTCCCGTAGTCGGAGGCATAGGTGGTGAGCACGATGGCCACCGCACCGTGGATATAGGCCTCCATAGCCATGGAGTCTGTCCAGAAATCATTCCCGACCCAATTGGCCAGGACGATCTTTCCTTCCACAGATTTTCCTTCATAGTCCAGGGCAAAACCGTTGCCCACGTTGACCATCTCCGCCGTGATCTCCCCATCTGTGCCTGGAGAACCGGCGAAGGAAGCCGCCTGAATCCTTCCAAGGCCCGGCACCTCGAGCCAAGCCTCCCTGAACTCCCAGGCGTCCAATGGGATTTCCTCGAGGGCCACGGCGGCAAGTCCGATCCGATTCTCCATCAGGTCTCTCACATAGAGAGACGCCTCACGACTGCTGGCGCTCCCTGCTCCCCTGAATCCTAGATCGCTGGTCCCCATGTTCTGGAGGTCCCGTATGATCTGTTCTGCGAACTCCATGTCGAGATTCTCGATGACGGCCCGAGTCACATCGCTCTTCTTCTTGGCCTCGGCCAGCTCAAGAGGGGCTGCCAAGACCAGACCTGGGACCACGGCAGCCACCAGAAGGACTACTCGAAGCTCTTTTGAAGCAAATCCTCTCATCTTCCGTCCCTCCTGCTTCCCCGCGGGGTTGCTGATGGAGGGGGAGGTTCGATATATTTAGGCTGTGTAAAGACAATAGGTGTGCCAAGGTACAGTGGGATGCGAACCTTGTTTGTGCCTATTGTGCTTATTAGGCCTCCATGAGCGATGTTTCCTGGGGGCATAGAAGGCATTAAGAGCATCACGCCTTCCCCCATCGATGGTTCAACCCTGGCTTCCCCTGGCGTTGGGCACAACCCTTGTCTGGGGCGTAAGTCAGATCGCCGCCAAGAGGGGGGCGATGGCCTTCGGCCCCCGTCGGATGATTGTTGTCGTGGGCATGGGGGAAGCAGCCTTCTTCGTGGCCGCCTACCTCGCCCATGGAGCATCCCCACTGTCGGATTTCCTTGGTGCCCTGTTAGGGACGACCGCGGGCATAGCCGGCATGCTGGGATACTTCATCTACTACGAGGCTATCTCCCGAGGAACGGTCTCGCGCATCGGAACCATCACGGCAGCATACCCGGCGGTTACCGTCATCATGGCCCTGGCGATCCTCGCGGAGGCCTTGACACCGCTGCAAGCCATTGGGGTCGTCCTCGTCTTGGCGTCCGTCATACTTCTGAGCCACGCCGAAAGACGTGAGGTCGGAGAGGCGAAGGCCCTCGTCACAGTCCTCGTACTCTTGGCCTTCCTCTTCTGGGGGGTCTGGGGGTTCCTCGTCAAGCTGGCGGTAACCCGTGTGGGGGAGGGCGCCAGTTTCGCCTATTTCGCGGTGGCAAACGTCATTGTGGCGTCGAGCATCCTCTTCCATCAGCGCTATCGGGGAGATGAGAGGCGAGGTGAGGGGAGAGACTGGGTGTGGCCCGCCATAGCAACCACCTTCGGCTCTGGAGGTGTCATCCTTATGACCCTGGCCATGGCCTCGGGGCCCGCAGCCCTCGTCGCTCCCGTCGCGGGGGCATATCCCATGGTGACCGTCCTAGTGGCAGGTCCGCTCCTGAAGGAGCGTCTCGGAAGGACGGAGATCTTCGCCTTCTTGGCGTTCCTCCTGGGCCTCGTTTCGCTCTCTTGGGTCTAGATAGGTGGTTGCCTTCGCAGGGCACGGCCTCCCGCGAAAAACCCTGCTATCAGGCCAATCCATCACACGTACCATCCCTGCCGGGTCAGATGCTGGGCGCCGAGATCCATTACAGGTTGTCTCACCAGGCAAAGTACGTGCCCTTCGAGCGGGAAAGCCTTTAACGGAGGGCTGCCCATGAGTCTCCATGAGATTCCTGTCATCGGCCATTCTGGCCATCGTAAGCGGTCTCGTCGCCGTGGTGACCGCCTCCCTCTCGTTGAGCTCTCCCCAAGGCATGCCAGTGATGCCTCCCATGACAAGACCCGATCCCTTGCCGGCATACCTCCTCCTCTCCTTCGGCCTACTGCTTCTGATCAACGGCACAATTCTGGTTCTCGGAGTAAGGGTCTCTCCCCGAGGCCAGGGAGGAGCCATGGTCATCTACGGCCTTCTAATGGCTATCGTGGGAACGGGAATGATCTTCGGAGACTTCTTTCTCATGTCGTCCTTGGACAACGTGGACATGAGCACGATCTCGGCCCTGGCCATGTACGCCCTCGGTGGTCTCATGGTACTCTTTGGCGCTGCCATGCTGGTACGACCCTCGATGTCAAATGCTTGATCAGGAAGGTGAGGCGTCCACAGGGGGTGCACACCGCTCCCGGGTATTCACTTCCGCCTAACGGAACAGGTCCTCCTCCTTGCTCCGAACAATCTCCCTTGCGGTCCCCTCTCCCGGTTCGTAGACAGCTCCTCTTATGAGGACGATTGGTACCCTGTCCACCTTCCCCTTTACCAGCTCTGCTGCGGCTGCGATTTCGTCGGCCACTGCCATCATGGTGCTCGTAAGCTCGTACCCATGGGGATCCTGTCTCCCTCGGTAGTCCAGGAACGGACGCATTCCTGAGACACCGATGGTAACATCAGTCTGGCCTCGTCTCCAGGCCCGTCCAAAGGAGTCGCTGATGATGACCGCGAGTCTCGCCGAGAAGGCCTTCTCCAGCCTGTCCCGGATGCGGTTCGCCGTGCCGTCAGGATCTGCAGGGAGGGCCGTGTAGGCCTCCTTTTCCCCGACATTGGAACGGTCCACCCCCGCGTTGGCACAGACGAAGCCCTGAGGGGTCTCCATGATGAAGACGCTTCGCTCTCTGTCCATGCGCACTATCCGCGCAGTGTTCCTCAGGATGACCTCCAGATGCTCAGCCGTCTTGTCAGTGGCCCTGGATAGCTCTTGGGCGAAGGGGGAGGGCTCCACGTCAGAGTCTCGGAGCACTTGGCCCTCAGCCTTGGATACAACCTTCTGACTCACGACCAGGACATCGCCGTCTACGAGTTCCAGTTTGGACAGCCGGAGAGCTTCAACGATAAGGGATGCCAAGTCATCCCCCTCCCGCACCTCTGGAATCCCCTCCAGTCCGATAATCTCAACTCTCTTCACTGAGACCGCCTCCTCACTCGCCTCTCGAAGTTCCATCCCTTCAGCAGGTCCTTCACTTTGCCGGACTTCGATGAACTCATTACCCTCAAAAGGTCGGCGGGCCCTTCCAGGCCCACGCCAGCCCCATGCCAGTGGACCTCCACCGGAATCGCCCTCTTCACCGCCTCATCTTGATGGCGCTCGAAATGTCCCTCAAAAGGGATTTGTAGGAGACCAGGGGGGTTTGATATTACGACGCTTGTCCTCTTTGAAGTTGGCGAGGGAACCAGCACGATCTTGGAACCTTCCTGAGCCCTTCCTATCAGGAAGGCGACGTCCTCCGACCTCAGCAAGGGCAGGTCGCACGGAAGCAGGGCGAGAACGCCAGGATGGGAGGCCATGACTTCAGTCCCCCGCGTGAAGGCGGAGTCCATACCTCCCGGCTCCTTCTCTAGAACGGTCTTGGCACCCAGATTGGAGGCCATGGCCAGGGCCCGTTCGTCCGAGGAGACGATGATCGCTTCATCGACTATCCTGGACTCTGTAACAGCCATAAGGACCTCTTCGAAGGTAGCCCTCGTCAGCTCCCTTCTCTCCTTCGCCGTGAGGATCGACTTGAGCCCCATCTTAGGCTTCTGGAAACCTCTGATTATCAGGATTGCCGTGCTTGCCAGTGGTTTCACCTTCCCCTCCGAACTTCCTTGGGCGACGCTAAACAACCCAGGGTTATCAATCAATCGGAGCGTCTCGTGGGGATGAGGGGATTCCTGCCTGCTCTAGGCCTTCTTTTGCTCTCGCGACGCGGGGAATCGCCATCCTAGGGCGCACCCGTTCCTCCTTGTTCTTCGGGGTGTCAAGGAAAAGCCATTTATCTCCAAGGGCCTAGAGGCGTCAGGTACAGAAATGAAAGGAAGGATCAGACTCGTGGAGGGAATGCGTTTCTTGGCGAGCACGGACTCGAACCACGGCATCATCTTCGACGCAGGAAGCGATGGAGGCGGGACCGTCGGACCCAGCCCCATGGAGGCCGTCCTGCTAGCCGCGGGTTGTTGCACCGCCATGGACGTCGTGTATATCCTGAAAAGGATGAGGCAGCCCCTGGATGGCCTGGAAGTGGTGGTGGAGGCCGAGAGAGCGGAGGAAGACCCGAGGGTCTTCACCAGCATGACCATCCACTACAAGGTAAAGGGCAAGGACCTGAAGGCGGACTCGGTAGAGAGGGCCATCAACCTTTCCCTGGAACGGTACTGCTCGGTCACTAACATGCTCAGAGAAGGAGCGGTGAAGGTCTCCAGCGAATTCGACATCTCAGGCTAGTACTATAGATTCATCTATACTATCACGACTCAACTTATAACTACGAAGCTGGCCCACTACTCACAGGGCACGGGGTAGTGGCGCTTATGAGCCGCCAGCCTTGGAGTAGGCCTTCGCCTGGGGGCCCATGCTGTACTGGCCGCCGTGCTAGTCCCCACACCTCCTGGCATGGGCCAAGCTGACCTCCTCCGTTGTGCCCTGCCCCGGCCCCTTTTGCCAGCTTTAAAGCTCCAAGGAATGTACACATAACAGGGCCCGGGAAGGAGATATTTATTCTATTTGCAGCAGCTTGAGGAAGTATTTTACGAAACACTCCCATACGTCAAACATGATTGAGGTGAGGTTCCACGGCAGAGGAGGCCAGGGGGCGGTCCTCGCCTCAGAGATTCTGGCAAGCGCTGCTTTCCTTGAGGGGAAAGACGTGCAGAGTTTCCCCTTCTTCGGTGTGGAGAGACGAGGAGCGCCTTTGTTGGCCTTCGCGAGGATAAGCGACAAACCCATCAGAATCAAATCTGAAGTTCAAAGGCCCCACTACGTCCTCGTCCTGGACCCATCCTTGGTGAGATCCGTGGACGTCTCCTCAGGCGTTCGGGAGGGGGGGCTCATGCTCATCAACGGCCCCCCGGAGATGAGGGTAGAAGACAGCATACACTTCAAGACCCTCATTTTTGACGCCACCACCGTCAGCCTGGACCACGGGTTGGGGAGCAGGACTGCTCCCATAGTGAATACCGCCCTCCTGGGTGCGTTTTCAGCTGCCACCGACCTGGTGAAGGTGGAGAGCCTGGAGAGGAGCATAAAGGACTTCGTGCCGCGGAGCACGGAGGCGAACGTGGCCGCCTGTAGGGCCGCCTATGAGAAGATGAGGAAGGAGGTCGAAATCCTTGAAAGCTGAGCAGGTGCTGCTGGAGTTGACGGAATCATGCATCGCTAGGCCCACGAGGAGAGGCAGGGCCGGAGCGGGCTGGAGAACGTTCAAGCCTGTCTTGGACGTGGAGAAGTGCACGAAGTGCTACCTGTGCTGGAAGTTCTGCCCCGACATGGCTGTAGAGATAGACGCTGAGGGCTGGCCCTGGATAGACTATGAATTGTGCAAGGGTTGCGGCATCTGCGTCAACGAGTGTAGGCCAGAGGCCCTCATCCTCGTCCGGGAGGAGCTGGTTTGAAGAAGGTGATGACGGGGAACGAGGCCCAGGCCTGGGGAGCCAAGCTCTCCCGGGCCCAGGTGATTGCCGCGTATCCCATTACTCCCCAGACGACCATCGTCGAGAAGCTCTCCGACTTCATCGCCCAGGGAGAGCTGAAGGCGAAGTTCCTCACGGTGGAGAGCGAACACAGCGCCATGCAGGCCTGCATATCGGCCTCTCTGGCGGGAGCCAGGACCTACACGGCCACGTCCTCCCAGGGCCTGCTGCTCATGCACGAGCTGCTCCACTGGGCCAGCGGGCAGAGGACGCCCGTGGTCATGGGCGTGGTGAACCGCGCGGTGGGCCCGCCCTGGAACATATGGGCGGACCACACGGACAGCATGGCTCAAAGAGATACCAGCTGGCTCCAGGTCTACTGTGAGAACAACCAGGAGGTCCTCGACATGGTCATCCAGGCATACAGACTGGGCGAGGACCCCGAAGTAAGCCTCCCCGTCATGATCATGGAGGACGCCTTCTATCTCTCTCACACGGCGGAGCCTGTGGACATCCCGGATCAGACCTTGGTGGACGCTTTCTTGCCGCCCTTTCAGCCTCGCCACATCCTAGACGTGGAGGAACCCATGGGGTTCAACGTCCTGGCTGGTCCCGACACATATGAAGAGTTCCGATACCGCCTCGCCAGGGCCATGAGTGCCGCTGCCAGGAAGATTCCTGATTTCGAGGAGGAGTTCGAGAGGAGCTTCGGGAGGCGCTGGGGAGGCCTTCTGGAGAGGTACATGTGCGATGATGCCGAGGTGGTCCTGGTCGCCGCTGGAACGGCCGTCTCTACCGCTCGCGACGTTGTGGACCAGCTTCGGGAATCCGGCATGAGGGCGGGCCTCGCCAAGATGAGGTACTTCAGACCCTTCCCCCAGGAGGAGGTTAGACGGCTGGCCCGAGAGGTTGGTTCCGTGGCCGTGCTAGACCGATCCTACACGGGGACCTACGGCGGACCCATGTATACGGAGGTGTCCGCAGCTGTTCAGAACCTACCCTACATCCCGAAGGTGAGGGGCTTCTACGCTGGCATCGGGGGCAGGGACATAACCCCGGGAATCCTCGAGACATGTATGAGAGAAGCTCTCAAGGCGGAGGAGAGTGGCGTTACGTGGGCTGACCTGAAGGAGTTTCAGGAGGCATGAAGATGGTGGTAAAGCTATCCATTCCGCGAGAAGAGTATGTGGTCGGGGGCCATATGGGATGCCTTGGTTGTGGAGCGGCCCTCGCCTTGAGGTTCCTTCTCAAGGGGCTGGGCCCAAGGACGATTCTAAGCATTCCCGCCTGCTGCTGGGCAGTCCTCTCCGGGGCCTATCCCTGGGCCCAGCTGGGAGTACCCTTCGTGAACACTGCCTTCGAGTCAACGGGAGCTTCCATGGCCGGCATCCGGGCAGCCTTGGAGGTGAGGGGCGTCGAGGACGTCGCCGTGGTGGGGTTCGCGGGAGACGGTGGAACGGCTGACATCGGCCTTCAGGCCCTATCCGGTCTTCTGGAGAGGCGGGAGGAAGCCATCTACGTCATGTACGACAACGAAGCGTACATGAACACCGGGGTCCAGAGGAGCGGGGCCACACCATATGGGGCCTGGACCACGACCACGCCCGTGGGGGACGAGTTGAGGGGGAAGGTGGAGCCCAAGAAAGACCTCATGGGCATCGTCCTAGCCCATAGGGTCCCCTACGCTGCAACCGCCTCGATAGGCTTTCCGGAGGACCTTGTGAAGAAGGCCAAGAAGGCGAGGGAGATAGGCGGTCCTTCCTTCCTCCACATCTTCAGCCCCTGCCCACCGGGCTGGAGGTTCCCCACGGAGAAGACCGTTGAGATCTCCAAGCTGGCGGTTGATGCCAAGATATTCCCCATCTACGAGGTCGAGGAGGGAGTCTACCGCATCAACAGGAAGCCCCACAAGCCCAGACCGGTCAAGGACTATCTCTGTGTGCAGGAAAGGTTCGGCCACCTGACGGATGAGATGGTGGATGGCTTCCAAGAAGAAGTGGACAAGAACTGGCAGAGGCTCCTCAGGATGGAGGAGATGACCGCTGAGACGCCGCTATGGTAGCCTCTGCTTCTCTCTCCAAGTAGCGTATGATGCTCTCCGCGGCCTTCTGGCCCACGGCCATGGCGTGAACGATGGAGGGGCCGCCTCCTGCGAAGACCCCCTTCATGGTGGTCTCACAGGTCTCGGGATCCGCAAGGACACTGCCGTCCCGGTCCGTCTGGAGGCCTAGATCGGGAAAGGCCTCCAGGTCTGCTTTCTGGCCAATAGCAACAATGACGTAGTCTGCCGGGACTGTGGTGAACTCGCCTTCCACGGGGACGGGCCGACTCCTGCCCGAATCGTCAGGGGGTCCCAGCTCCATCTTCTGGCAAACAACCTCCTCTACCTTGCCATGGCCCTTGAACTCGACCGGTGATACGAGGTACCTGATGTCGACGCCTTCCTCCAACGCGTCCTCTAGCTCTTCTGGGGAGGCTGGCATCTCCTCCTTCGTTCTTCGGTAGAGGATGATGGACTTCTCCGCACCGAGGCGGAGGACGGTCCGAGAACAGTCCATGGCTACGTCTCCACCGCCGATGGTGACGACGGTACCGCTTATGGGGGGCTTCTCGCCATTGAATACCGCCTTCAGGAAGTCCAGGGCTATGTAGACACCCTCGAGGTCCGCTCCGGGAACCCCAAGATTCCAGGGCTTATGGGTCCCGACACCCAGGAAGATGGCGTCGTAACCCAACGCGAAAAGGCCCTTCAGATCGATATCTTCGCCGATCCTGACGCCCCGACGGAACTCAATGCCCAGGGGTTCCAGACGCTTCATGTCTTCCTCGAAGGTTTCGGCGGACAGCCTGTATGGCGGGATTGTTTGCGTAACCAGCCCTCCAAGCTTGTGGGAGGCCTCGAAAACCGTGACCCCAAAGCCCTTCATGGCAAGCCACCACGCCGCGGTCAGGCCCGCGGGCCCAGAGCCGACGATGGCGACCTTCTCCTTCCGCTTGGCCTCAGGCTTGTACTTCTTCGACGCGTCGCCGTAGGCCAGTGCCGCCCACTTCAGATGGCGTATGGCCACGGGTTCGCCCTTCTTCCCGATGACGCACACGTGCTCGCAGTAGCTGTAGCACACCTTGCCCAGGCAGCCGGCCATGGGGTTGTCCTTCAGAATCGTGTCTACGGCGCCTTCGAAGTCGCCTTCGGCTATCTGCTTCAGGTAGAGTCGACAGTCCTGCTCGATGGGGCACGCCTCAACGCACCAGGGCCGGGCGCACTGAATGCACCGCTGTGCCTCCTCGATGGCCTGCTCCATGGTGTAGAGCAAGAGGTGCTCGCCGAAGGAGGATACCCTCTCCTCAGGCTTGATGGAGGGTATCGGCACTCGCTCTGGCTTCAAGCGGCCCCGCGCCTTCTTGTCCACCACGCTTGCGCATTAGGTGCATATATAAAAGAGCAACCGTATTGAGAGTGTAGAAAATATATACAGGGCCCCTTGCAGAATTGCCAAGTAGCAATGGCACTTTTCCACACGCCTCAGGCTAACCGCAGGGGAAAACCTGAATCCATACCTTGTAGAGCTTCCCCTCATGGTGAACACCCTCAGGCCCGAGGACGCCAGGGAAGGCCTGTCTCATCCCCAATGAGGCGAGCAGAAGCTGGGCCGTCTCTTTATCGACATCCAGGTGGGCGGGGACGGCGAACTCGTGATAGTACTTCGGATCTATGGAGCTTAGGAGCCTGTCGTACTCCCGGTCCGCCAGTTCGAATCCCCTCCGAAGAACCTCTGGCGGGTTCTCCACAACCTTGGTCTTTTCCTTAGGGGACCCCGGGGCGTAGAGGCGAAGGACCCGGAGGGCGTACTCGAAGTCTCCCTCGCTCCGGGAGAAGGGATCTTTACCGCTCATGGGGTGGTTCAACGACGGATTTTACGTATTTTAACTATGTGCACCCATAGTCCTTGCCGAACAATCATGGTCTTCTGACCCGTATGAAGTGCTATGGTAGCCGGCGAATCTGCGAAATTCCTGGAAGGGCCCAGCAAGACCTTCGGAAACCTCATGACGGAGGTTCTCGACACCGGCAAGTGCACCTACTGCCTCGTCTGTCTCGATGCCTGTTCGAGGGAGGGATGCGAAGCCGCCACCCTGGTAGGGGATTCATTCC
The DNA here is from genome assembly GCA_964347345.1 of uncultured Methanomassiliicoccales archaeon. Taxonomy (GTDB): domain Archaea; phylum Thermoplasmatota; class Thermoplasmata; order RBG-16-68-12; family JAJISG01; genus JAJISG01. The sequence goes on from CAYFYB010000016.1 coordinate 28,633, forward strand.
ATTATACCCCCTCCGACTGCTTGGGCGGCGGTATATGCTACGTCTCCTGCCCTGAGGTGGAGTCTCTGGACCTGGCACTGGAGACTATTTACAGGACCGGGGAGAGCGTGATAGGGCACGTGGACAGGATGACCAGTGTAATGTCCACGGACTGGTCCGTGAAGTCCAAGGCCCACGACGGGGGCATCATCCCTTCAATCCTCAAATACCTCTTCGAGGCCAAGGAGATCGACGCTGCCGTGGTGCCCGCCCCTGCCAACATGACCCCCTCCGGCCTATTACTGGCAAGCCAGGGGGAGGAAACCATAACCCCGACGGGCTACAAGTTCCGAAAACCCGCGACGACCAGGTTCCTGAGGGATCTTTATCGCTCGAGAGAGAAGCCCCTCAGGTTGGCATTGGTGGCAAACCCCTGTCAGGCCCGCATGGTCAGGAAAATGCAGCTCAACAACGTTCCACCGAGTGGTGACATAAAGCTCATCATTGGCGAGTTCTGTTACGCAACCCTCTCGAACGCTAGGTGGAGGAGGTCATTCTTCGAGAGGGCGGTGGGGGCAGAGGGCAAGGTCATCAGGTCTGTGGACGTGAGGGACGACGTGCGAGTGGTCTTCCACGACGGCAGTGAGTCCAAGGCGGAGTTGGATGACCTCTACCTCGCCTTCGACTCCAGTTGCCTCTCCTGCGTGGACTACTCCAACACCCTGGCCGACATCTCCGTGGGTCCCTCAGGGTCCCCGGAGGGCTTTGAGACCGTCCTGGTGAGGACGAAGGAGGGTGCCAAGGCCTTCGAACGTGCCCTCGACGGCCAGTATCTGGTGGAGTGGGCATCCCTCTTCAGGGGCGAGGATGCGGACGGGTTCAGGGAGAAGCTCCTCAAAGGTGTGAAAGAGAGGGCAGCGTCCAAGCAGCAGCTCTTCGTCAAGAGGGGTAGATCAGGCTCTTGAGCGTGGTGGTGTATCCATCAGAGAGCAGACGCTGCTCTCGGTCTCCAGGGCCCTGTTGAGGGCGACATGGGCTATGGTCCCGTAATAGTCGGCGATGTGGCTCAAGGAGTTCAGGGCGCTCTTCAGCTGGAGGCAGAGGTTGCAATAGACGGTGTCGACATCGGCACCCAAGGGTATTGAAGAGGAGAGCCTCTGACACTCCTCCTCCGCCTCCCTGACGACCTCCAGGACATGGGACGCGGAGAGCACGTCACCCTTGAAGAAGGCCTCCATGGTGTTCTTCGCTATCTCCTCCACCTTACTGCCCAAGGCTAGCAGGCTCTCCGAGACCTTCACGGGGAATCCAGACAGCTCTAGGGCAACCTGCCTGCTCCTGTCCATCATGCCCAGGGCAACGTCCGCCACCCGTTCAAGCATGGCAGCCACCAGCACGTCGCCTGCGATGTGCCTGGGATCCGTCTCCCCAATCTGAGCCCCCGCAGCTCTGTCTCGGGCCGCCACCATGAGCTGGCGAGTGATGAGCCAGTAGAGCCGGTCCACCTCCTCCTCCAGCCTGCCCAGACTCAGGTGCGCTTCCTCATCGGAGCCCATCATGCCTTGGAAGGACACCTTGACCATCCTCTCCGCCAGGTACTGAAGGCGTCGCAGGAGCCCCCTCACAGGAAATCTCGTGGGCTCGACGAAGCTTTCCACCAAGATGGAACGGGGGGCCTGCTCCACTATGGCCACTCCTGTGAGCTTGTCCACAGCGTCGTATATCTCATCCATTGCATCCTTGGAGAGCGGGGATTGGGAGGCGATCTCGATGGTGTCCCTGCCGAGGAGGTAGTTACCTATGATGACCCTCTCCAGAACTCGAGGCTCCTTGCACTGATCCTTCCTTACCCTGCAACCCTTCTCCTGGCGGGTCCGTCTGCTGGGGACATCGATTCGGATGGACCCGTCGTCCTCCCTATGCAGGTGTAGAATGGAACCAGGGCTCAGGCTAAGCTCCGTCGCCCAGTCCTTGGGAAGGGATACGCCAAGGCTGGAGAGACCCATCTTCTGAACCTTCCGGGACTCTACGTCCATACAAGTACGTATTGAGGTGCCACTATATCTAATTCCCTTCGGAAGTCCTTTCATAGCTGCCCTTGGACGCCCCAAACAGGTCGAGCAAGAACGCCCCATTGGGCAACATGCCGTGGTCGTTGTTCAGGTAGATGTATCTGCGAGGTGCGGGGGACTGCGATACCTCCTCCACGATGTCCAGCAACTCCTCCTCCGAGTAGACGTAGTCATACCAGGACGTCCTGCCGTGAAGACGCAGGTACATCACCTGGTTCAACGTTATGATTTCGCCAGGAAGACCCGGTGCATCGACGCTGCAAAAGGCCGCGCCCGATCGCCGGACCTCCTCCAGACGTTCCCACCATAAGGGATGGCGAAATTCCAATACGGCAGATGATCCAAGCTCCACGGCATTCAGGAATACCTCGATCCGCTCCAGGTTCCTCTCGGAACAGCTGAAGCTTGGAGGCATCTGGAATAGCCAGAAAGTTATCCTATCCGTCATGGGCTCCAAGGGCCGCTGAAATCTCTCGAAGAGTTCCACGGAGGCCTCGCCAAGCCGCCGATAGTGCGTGATGGAGCGATGTACCTTCATGCTGAAGTCGAAGCTCGTGGGGGCCTTCATCCAGGTCCTGACCCAGCTGGTTGAGGGGAAGCGGTAGAAGGAGGCGTTGATCTCCACCGTGTTGAAGCCCTGCCTGAGGTACCACTCGAAGGGTGAGGGCTTTCCCTCGTTCCAGAAGTAGCTGTACCCTGAGGTTCCCACCCTCACCGAAGGGATCATGCACTCCGCTCATCGCGTCCACCAAGTTAACCCTACCACCCGAAACGTTTTCGAGGGTGCGGGTCAATCGAGAAGCGTCCTTGATGTCTTCCCAGGACGGTGAGTGGATGAGAGGGTCTGTGGCGTGCGTGTTGGCAGTGCTTCTGATGATGACCTATGTCCATTACTCAAGCGCCACGGGGATGGCCCAGGACGTGGAACTCCTCAGCGAGCCTGAACTGGATGTCGGATTCGATGGCCCGCTGAGGGGAGTGTTGGAGAACGGGGTCGTGGGGGGCCTTATTTCCAGATACAAGCCTCCCAAGGCGGAACTCGCACTATGGATCCTAGGCCCGGAGGTCGGTGGAGGCCTCAACCAAGGGATCTCGCAGGCCCCTGGGGTGAAGGGGCCAGGAGACGTCCACCGAACGAGGGAGGCCCATCAGTTAGGTTACACTGGAGCAGGAGTGAGGGTTGCAGTCGTCGACACCGGCATCGACTTTGCTCAGCCCAAACTTGCGGGGACGCAGGCAAGGGTTACAGACAGTCCTTCTCCTTACTCCCTGCACCCATTGGTTTATGACCCCACTTCCCTGAACGACTATCTGCTGGACGGCTTCATCGACGACGAGAGAAGCTGGTTCGTGAACACGAGCTACGAAACCTCGGTATGAAGCTTATCGTCGCCACCGATCCCGCCGGTAATTGGGCAGAGACCACCATTCGGGTGGTTTTCGAGTCCATGGAAGAGAAGCTCAGGCAGGAACTGGAGGAGACCAGAACGGAACTCAACTCGACCCGCCAGGATCTCGAGAGGTCGGAGGGAGAACTCAGGTTGCTCATTAACGCCCTATCGGCAGCCGTCGTTGCCGCCCTCGTCGTCGTCGCCGTCGGGGCCGGCGCGGTAGCTTTCATTTTCTATCTGATATTCATCCGACGGGGACGGGTGGGCCCGCCCGGAGGACTCTAAGATCGGCCACATCGATGGGGCTGAATACCCACTCTCAATAACCTTAAGAACGGCCTCTTCAATCAACAGGCGAGGAGGATGGACATGGAGATGCTGCACGGGCAAGTGGCTGAGGTGGAGGGCGTTCCCATCGTCGTCATGGCAGAACCCAAAGTCCACCTGATCGCGAGGACCCAGTTCCTAGTCGATCCGAAGGATGAGGAGCAGCTCAGGGATCTCGGAATAAACGTTTGGAACTCCATGGGAGCGGCCACAGATGCTGAACTGCTTTGTGAGTTCAGCGGCAGAAACTGCTACCTGTCCTGGAAGAACCTGGGCAAGAAGACCAACAGGGAGTACCTTCATCACCTGCTTTCCGTGGGTCATGGGTCCGTCTTTGAACATCCCACCTGGACCTTCTACGTTTGGCGGGTTTCAAGAGGATACACCCACGAGCAGGTGCGTCACCGACCTGGCTGGGCCTATTCCCAGATGTCGACCAGGTACGTGGACGCCCTCTTGAAGTCCTCCTGGGAGAGGCTGTGTGTCCTTGAGCCGGCGGTCATTGCCGCGAATGCGGAGGCCCACAAGGTATGGCTGGAATCGGTGTCCCAGAGCATCAGGGCCTATGACAGGCTGACGGATCTCCTAGGGGCCAAGGGGTTCGAGTGGATCGACGTTAGCACTTTGGACGGGAGAACCATTCTGAGGAAGAACATACGCCAGGCAGCCCGCTCCGTCCTGCCCATCGGGGTGGAGTCCCGCCTAGTCGTCTCAGGCAACGCCAGGTCATGGAGGCACTTCGTCGACATGAGGGGAACGGCGGCTGCAGATGTAGAGATCAGGTCCGTGGCTATGTCGGTCCTGAAGGTACTGAGGAAAGAGGCTCCAAACCTCTTCGGTGACTACGTCATCGATAAGGGCGGCGATGGGACGGAGATTGCCAAGAGCCCATATGCCATCTCCTCCCAACCCGAGCTAATCGAACTCGCCCAGGTCGTTGAGGATAACCTGGGAAGCCTTCCTAAGGAGGCCAGAGAGCGGGTGCAGGAGATTCTCAGGGAAATCGGACTCGAGGGCCTCAAAGATGAGGCGTGAGGGCCTTCCACCATGAAAGTGGACCAACTCATTGGCACAGTGCTGTGTCCCGGCTCTCCATCACAAGCCCCTCCTAAACGATGTCCATGATACGGACGGTCAGATATGAGCGTTGACGACCTGGCGAGGTACCTAGAGGGAAAGGGCATACCCGCTGAGATAAGGGAGTTCGACAAGCCCGTGGAGACGGTGAGGCAGGCTTCTGAGATAACGGGGGTTCATCACCGCAGAATCATCAAGAGCCTGGTAGTGATGGACGGGGAAGGAAGGGCCCACATATGTATCATCCCTGGCGACCAGCGTCTCAGCCTAGCGAAAGTCAAGGGTGCTCTGGGTGTCGAGAGGGTCAAGCTTGCCTCCGATGAAGAAATCCTTCGAGAGACAGGCTACGATGTGGGAGCCGTCCCTCCCGTGGGTCATCTCAAGAGGCTCAGGGTGCTGATGGACCCCTCCGTGCAGAGATGGGAGACGGTTGTGGGAGGAGGGGGTTCAACCACGGCCCTCATCGAGATATCGCCCCAGGAAATTCTGAGGGCGACTCAGGCTGAAGTGGTGGATATTCGCCTGTAATCTACGAGGACCAGCGACCCAGGGTCTCCTGACCGGCTTCCATCCTCTTAAGGCTGGAGACCCTGACACCGATGAGCCTGACCTTCTTTGGAGAGACTCGGAACTCTTGGAATAGCTCTCTGGCCACTTCTTCTATTGTCCTTCTATCCTTGGAGAGGGAGGACAGAGTCCTGTCCCTGGTGTGAGTCTCAAAGTCCTCGAACCTTACCTTGATTCCCACCGTCTTGTAGAGGTATCCATCGTCCCTCACACGCCAGTACACGTCATCGACCAATGCTCCGAGGCTGCCCAGTACGACGTCCCAGTCGGCCACGTTCTTCTCGAAGGTGTGCTCCGCGCTGAAGGACTTCGGTTCTCCCCTCTCCTCCACGGGCATCTCCTCTAGGCCTCGGGCGACAGCCCAGAGCCATACGCCGCTCTTCCCGAATACCCTCGTCAGGTCTCCCGGGGATCTCTTGGCCAGATCGCCTATTGTGTGGATGCCCATATCCTCCAGAACAGCCCCACTCTTCTTCCCCACGCCAGGTATCTTCTGGACGGGGAGGGGATTCAGAAAGGCGGAGACCTCTTCGGAGGTGACGACGGTGAGCCCGTCAGGTTTCTTAATGTCCGAGGCGATCTTGGCGATGGATTTGTTCGGAGCCACTCCCACGGAGCATGTCAACCCCGTCCTTCGCTTCACCTCCTTCTTGAGACGGCGGGCCAGGGCCGCGGCCTTGGTGAAGTCGCCAGTCCGACGGGAGACGTCCAAGAAGGCTTCGTCGATGCTGACCTGCTCAAAGGAATCGGAAAAACGCTCCAGGACCCTCATGACCTGGTCCGAGACCCTTCCGTAGTAGGGAAAGTCAGGCCTAAGATAGACCGCCTCCCGGCATTTCCTGTAGGCCGTGGAGATAGGCATCCCCGAACGGACACCATTCTCCCTCGCTTCGTAGGAACAGGCGGCCACAACTCCGCGACCTTTTCCGCCTTTTGGGTCGGCCCCTATGATGACCGGTTTGCCCGAAAGGTCCGGGTTGCGAAGGCGCTCGGCTGAAACGTAGAAGGCGTCCATGTCCACATGCATGACGATTCGAACCATGGTCGGCCTACGTGCTTTCAGGAGTTGGTGTACTATAACCCTGCCGAAACCTAAAACTCGCCGAGGGTCTTCTGACCGCTCTTGAGAAACTCCCTCGCGGCAAGTCCCACCAGTCGTCGGAACTCGTTGACGGAAGCCGGACCGAAGCCGGCGAAGTGGTTGTTGAAGAAGACGTAGGCTCGCTTCACGTCGTCTGACGCATCCCTGATATGGGTAGCCCAGGACGCCATCTCCTCCGACCTGTCCTTCTGCGTCTGGCCGAGCTTCTCCAGGGACCGATCGCCAATCATCCTCAGATAGATGAAGTCGGCCGTGATCCTGGGTGGCGTTACGAGATACTGGTTCTCCGACCAGCCCAAGGCAACCCCGTGCCTCTCCAGCAGCTCGTAGACATCATCCCTGAACCACGACTTGTGGCGAAACTCCACCGCATGGCGGACGTCTTCCTTCAGCAGGGAGAGGAAGTCCTTCAGCGCCCCGAAGTCCTTGTCGTACTTGAAGGAGGGAGCCAGCTGCACGACGCAGGCATCCAGCTTGGGACCCAACTCTTCTAAGGAGGAGTAGAACCACTGCAGCGGTCTCTCTATGTTTCTCAGCTTGTGATCGTGGGTGATGGTCTTGGGGAACTTGGCGGTGAACCGGAAGTCCTCCGGGGTCGCCTTCCTCCAGCCCGCCACCATTCCTCTCTGGGGTATGCGGTAGAAGCTGGAATCGACCTCCACGATGTCGAAGACGGTGGAGTACAGCCTGAGGTAGTCTCGAGCCGCCGATCCAGGCGGGTAGAAGGGGCCTACCCAGAAGTCGTAGGACCATCCACTGCAGCCGACGCTCAGCCGACCGCCGAGGGTGTCTCGACCCACATCATCCTCGTTCGCAGCTTTCGTCAGTAGAACTCCTCTAGAAGATCCTTGGCCTGCTTTTGGGAAATCCCCGAGGGCTGCTTCACGAGGGGTCCTCTCTTGAGGGAGGGCTCTTCCTCCTCGTAGGTGGGTTTCTCCGTCCTGTAGAAGAGGCCGATGGGTATCCGTTCCCCCCACTCGTGGGCCTTCTCATAGGCGGCCTGCAGGTCCGTGGGGTCATGTTCCTCGTCCTCCAGTCTGTAAACCCTCTGCCGGAACCACTGGTATGTGTTCACCTTGTTGTAGGTCACGCAGGGAGAAAAGGCGTCCACCAGAGAGAAGCCTCTATGTTGAAGCCCCCCTTTGATCAGTTCCGCCATGTGGTTGGGATCCCCGGAGAAGCCCCTCGATATGTAGGTTGCCCCCGAGCTTAGAGCCAGGGCGATGGGGTTCACGGGCCACTCGATGACGCCCTCCGGGGTGGACTTCGTGATCATGCCCTTCTCGCTGGTGGGCGAGGCCTGACCCGTCGTCAATCCGTAGATGGCGTTGTTCATAACGATGTAGGTGATGTCCATGTTCCTCCTCATAGCGTGGAGGAAGTGCCCGAGGCCGATGCCGTAGCCGTCGCCGTCCCCCCCAGCGGCCACAACCTTCAGCTCCGGATTGGCCAGTCTGATGCCCGTCGCGACAGGGATGATTCTTCCATGGATTCCGTGGAAGCCGTAGGCATTAACGAAGTGGGGGAAATTGGATGAACAGCCGATGCCCGACACGATGACGAGGTCCTTGGTATCGATTTCGAGCTCCGTCACGGCCTTGAGAAAGGCGTTCAAGACCCCGAAGTCGCCGCAACCTGGACACCAGGTTGGCTTTGTCTCAGACTTGTAGACCGTTACCTCAACCGCCATGCAACACCTCCTTCACCTTACTAACGACCTCCCTAGGGTAGAAGGGTTCGCCATCGTACTTGTACAGGTGATTCCTGATTTGAAAGCCTGTCTCACCCCTCAGGAGGCGGGTGAACTGACCCGTGTAGTTTCCCTCCACCGCCAAAGTCTCCGAGGCTGAGTCCAGGATCTTCTTCGCTTCCTCGGCCCGAAGAGGCCAGAGATCGCAGAACTCCAGGGAGTTGGCCTGGATGCCCTCTTCCTCCAAGTCCTTCAGGGCGTCCCTCACGGCTGCCTGGGTTGACCCCCAGGAGACGATGGTGATGTCCGC
>CAYFYB010000017.1:0-36737 GCA_964347345.1 uncultured Methanomassiliicoccales archaeon
TTAGAGTGCATCCCATCCCTTCTGACAAGGCTAGCCCTCTCCCTGTTTTCTTCTTTTTCAGAGCTATGGAGCCGGCACGTCACGTTAATATAGGCGCCCCTCGCATGGTGGTTTGAATGGTGCTGGAAGGTCTCGGAGGATCGCTCAGAAATGTCCTCAAGAAGATCGCAGGGGCGTCCCATGTAGACGCGGGGCTCGTCAAGGAAGTGGTGAGGGACCTGCAGAGGGCCCTTTTGCAGGCCGACGTGAAAGTGGAGATGGCTCTGCAGCTCAGCCGGGAGGTGGAAAGAAGGGCACTAGCGGAGAAACCTCCGGCAGGCATGAGCGGCCGGGAGCACGTAATACGCATCGTCTATGAGGAACTGGTAAGGATCCTGGGGGAAACCAGGGACCTGAAATTGGGTAAGCAGAAGGTTCTCCTAGTGGGGCTCTACGGGCAGGGAAAGACGACGACCGCGGCCAAACTCGGCAAGTGGTTCCAGAAGAAAGGGCTTCGGGTGGGCTTGCTGCAGGCCGACACTCACAGACCTGCGGCCTATGACCAGCTGAAGCAGCTCGCGGCCCAGCTGGAAGTGCCCTTCTATGGCGATCCGAAGGAGAAGGATGCCATCAAGGTTGCCAAGGAGGGGCTAAGGAGGCTGGCGGACCAAGATGTCGTCATCGTGGACTCAAGTGGTCGCCACTCCCTGGAGGCAGATCTCATCCGGGAGATCAAGGGCGTTTCCAAGACTGTGAGACCAGATGAGTCCATCCTCGTCTTGGACGCCTCCACGGGACAGCAGGCGGGGCCCCAGGCCAAGGCCTTCCATGAGGCCGTGGGGGTTACCGCTGTCATCGTGACTAAGCTGGACGGGACGGCCAAGGGTGGCGGTGCCCTCAGCGCCGTGGCGGAAACCAGTGCGCCCATCTGCTTCGTGGGCACGGGGGAGAAGATCGAGGACCTTGAGAAATTCGACCCGCCCCGGTTCATTTCGAGGCTGCTAGGCATGGGGGACATCCAGTCTCTGCTGGAGCGGGCCCAGGAGGCCATGGACCAAGAGAAGATGGAGGAGACGGCTAGGAAGCTTCTCTCGGGCCGATTCACCCTCAGGGAGATGTACGACCAGATGGAGGCCCTCACCCGGATGGGCCCGCTTTCCAAACTGTTCAGCATGCTGCCGGGGATGCCGGGAACCCTCTCGGAGGAACAGCTGGAGGATACTCAGAGGAGACTGCGAAGGTTCAAGTTCATTATGGACTCCATGACTGAGGAGGAGAAAGAGAATCCAAGAATCATCAAATCCTCCAGGGTAATCCGCTTGGCCAGGGGAAGCGGGACTGATTCCAAGGAAGTGAAGGAGCTGCTGAAGTACTACAATGCGTCCAAGAAGGCCATCAGAGGGCTGGCCGGCAACAGGAAGATGAGGAGGCAGATACTCAAGCAGCTCAAGGCCGGTGGATATGATATTGGGGATCTGGGCAGGTAAGCCAAGAAGTCGTGCGGAGACCTCTCCTCAGTCCTCCCTGCTGATGACGCTGTTTATCGCGACCTCCGCCACGTCCGAGCCGTAGCCCCCAATGCGGCTTACGCTGTCGACAATGGTCGCCAGTGGCACCAGTCGGGGACCAGTGGCGCCACTCACCTTACGGGAGAGATCGCCGACCCTTTTCTGCAGAGCCTCCCACCCGTCCAGGGCATCGTTGGCCATGGCCATGTCATCGGCCATTAAGGCGGTGAAGGCCTTTTCCAGGATGACCAGGGCGCGAGTGACGACCTCCTCCACCTGTCCAATAAATGCCTCCTCCTGTCCTTCACCTCCCAGGTTGATGACGGCCAAGGCGATCTTCTCCGCGTGGTCCCCAATGCGCTCCAGGAGCTTCGCAACCGTGCGGAAGTGATGGAGCTTACCCCGGAGGTTGTACGCCACCATGTAGCTGGAGTCCGTCACAGCAAGGTGATACTGTTTGGCCACCATCCAGTAGAGGCGGTCGACGTCCTGGTCACGGGGCGGTACGTCCTCAGCCAACTTTGGGTCCTTCTCCTTCAGCGCGGTAATGGAATCCTCGGCCATGGAGCGAACTGTCATGTACATCCTCCGGAGGCACTTGTCCGGGGACAGCTCCATGGGGTTGGCGAGGTCCTGTATCAGTACCCTTCCACTGGTCTCTTCCACGACTTCGGCCCCGATAACCATACGAGAGAACTCCCTGGCGATGGCTCTCGTAGATGCTGCCTCGCCCGATGGAAAACGGAGATCGATAAACTGAAAGCCGGTCACGTAGGCCCCCACAAGCTTCCGCAGTAAGTGCTCCCGGGGCTCCTTTCTCTCCACATGGAGGACCTTGACACTGGGCTCCTTCCTCTCTTCTCCTTTTCGGCGAAGAACCAGCGTATCCCTAACCTGCTCGAGAAAGACCGTTTCGCCTGGCCGGAGTCTCATTTCCCTGGCCCACTGCTTCGGTAGAGACACTGTGTATGTCGACCCTCCGGTGAGTTGAATCTTGCGAGCTTCGGCAGGCATCGTTTGCCTCCATAGGAGGGCACATACTATACAAACATAAAGGCTCTCTACATAGACTATATAGGTAGCTGTTTGCCATCGTCTTTCACGATAGATTCCTGTGCGAAACGTCATCAATACCTCAGAAACTCTCCTTCATCGATGCGAGACAAGAAGAAAAAGCTGGATTTTGACGAATGGAAACTCCACCGGGGGAATTGGCTGAAAGCCGGATCATGGAGTCCTCCGAGAAGTGAGGAGAAATTTCATGATGGGACGACGGCCCTAAGAGATCGATACTGTAGCTTGCGAAGGTTATGATGACGATTCGATCGGAGGCCGTCTCTGCCGCCATATCTGCGACTGTGGGAACCTCCAGAGACCCGTGGCTCCCTGGTGGGAGGTCGTAGATTGGCAGGTGCCCCCGATCATCGCCTGGTAGTCGTTCCGAGAATCAGAAAGGCCTAGGTCGCGGTAGTTTGCCTCGAGACGGTCACGCAAACGATTTATCTGGGTTCAAGTTAGCGACCCCTGGCGGTCGCGGGATGCGAACGGGCGGAGAGGAGTCTGTGAGCAGTAGGCTCCGCCAGCGGACGCTCTCCCTCCTTTCGAAACGGCCCATCATGACCGCTTGGTACGGAACCGTCCTCCTTTACTTCTTCCTCCTCGTCCTACTCCCCACCCTCTTCGTCCTCACCTTCGTCTTCACAGGTTGGCAAGACATCCAGAGCCTAATCTCAACCAGACCTCAGGTCATGGGAACCATCCAGTCCGCCGTCCTCCTCTCCTACGAAATCGCCATCATCGTAACCATCGTAGACCTCGTCTTCGGGCTACCTCTGGCCTGGTTCCTCGTCCGACGCCGCTTCAAAGGAAAGAGCCTCGTGAACACGCTGATCGACTCCCCACTGGCTGTGCCTACAGCGGGCCTCGGCTTCTCGGTGGCTCTCTTCTGGGGCGTGACCCCCTTCCTCGACTTCAAGCCCCTGGGCTCCCTGAGCTTCGTATCTAGCGGACTCCTCATCCTCATCTTCCTGCACTTTACCACCACCTTCCCCTACATGGCTCGATCCCTCTCAGCCATCCTGGAGGAGATCGACGTAGAATACGAGGTAGCGGCCCGGTCCTGCGGAGCCAGTCGGCTTACGGCCGCCAGGACCGTAACCCTTCCCCTCTTCAGGTCCGGCTTAGCTACAGGCGCAGTACTCTGTCTCGCGAAGGCCCTCAGCGACACCGGAGGCGTTATGGCCGCCCTCGCCACAATCGGCAGACTCAGAGTCGACGGGGAGGCCTGCACTGCCACTGGTGACATGAACGGGACAGCCCTTATCGGGGCCTGGAAGAGTCTGGTGACCGCCTGCCCTCAGCTGGAAGCAGAGTTCACCGCCGGCCTCGCCCTGGTGGCCATCCTGATGATCCTGACTGCTCTGGCCCTTCTGGCGGTGGTGAAGCTACTCGCCACGAAGGCTAGGATACCCATGAAGAGAATTTTCCCCATCTGGGAAAAGCGGCTCAGCAGGGGTGCAGCTCCTAGGGCCAGAGATGCAGCCACCTTCACATTCCTTGGGTTCGCTGTGCTGATACCCTCGTTCTTCTTTGTAGGGTTCCTTGTGGTGGCCACTCCGGAGACCACGGACTGGGGGCTCTTCTATCTCAGCATATCCTTCACCTTCATCATAGCTGGGGTGGCCACCGCCATTGACCTCGCCCTGGGCATACCCATGGCCCTGTTCATCGTTCGAGGGAAACTCAGGCGTCTGGGCCGAGTCATGGACGTCCTGGTCAACGTTCCCTACGTCGTTCCAAGCGCGGCTCTTGGGATATCCCTCACCCTCTTCTTCACTCAGCAGAGGCTGATCCCCGTCCCCAATCTCCTGTTCCTAGTCACCCTGGCCCATGTGGCCTTCACTTTCCCTTTCGTGGTCCGCAACGTGTCGGGAGCCCTAGAAGGCTTGGATCCAGGATATGAGGAGACAGCCAGGAGCCTCGGCGCAAAACCCCTTCAGAGCTTCAGGAGGGTGACCTTTCCCACCATCAAGGCTTCCATCCTGGCAGGGGCCATCATGGCCTTCACGAGGAGTGTGGGAGAAACGGGGGCGACCCTGGCCGTGGCCGGTACCGCCATAGTCACGGCCCCGGTATACATCGTCGACCTCGTGAACAGGCAGAACTACTACGCCGCGGCCCTCACGACACTCATCCTCATTGCCGTGTCTGCGACGGCCATGCTCATAATGAGGTACCTGACCTGGAGGGCAAGGTAATGCCGCGTCTCCGCCTGGAGGGCATTCGCAAGATCTTCAGAGACATAGTGGCCCTGGATCGAGTCGACCTGGAGGTGGAGGATGGGGAGTACGTTGTCATCCTGGGGCCTACCGGGGCCGGGAAGACGACCCTACTGAAGATCATAGCAGGTCTGCTTAAGCAGGACGATGGACACGTCTACCTTGATGACCGCGTCATGGACGGGATGCCGCCTGAGGAGAGGGGCATCGCCTACCTGCCCCAGACCTACTCCCTCTTCAATCACCTCACTGTCTGGGACAACGCCACGTTCGGTCCCCAAGTAAAGGGCTGGCCTGCCGAGCGAGTAACCCGTGTGGGGAGGGAGATGCTGGACTTGGTGCGGCTTTTCGAGAGGAGGCTTTCATTCCCGAGGGAGCTCAGCGGTGGGATGCAGCAGCGGGTGGCTCTCTGCAGGGCTCTGGCGGCCAACGCCGACATCCTGCTTCTGGACGAGCCCCTGAGGGCCCTTGACGCTCGCCTCCGGATCGAACTCCGCAGAGAGCTCAAAGACCTGGCAGACCATCTGGGCATCACCACCCTCCACGTAACACACGATCAGGAGGAAGCTTTGAGCGTGGCTGACCGCATCCTCGTCCTCAGGAAGGGAAGGGTGAGGCAGATCGGATCCCCCCGGGATGTCTACGAGAAGTCCACTGAACCTTTCGTCGCTCACTTCGTGGGGGAGGCCAACTTCTTTGAGGGAACTGTGGTGGACGTTACGGAGGACGCCACCTATGTACAGGTCACCGATGGACCCCGCCTCGTCGGCGCTGGATCAGAGGCGAAGGTGAGAGACGCTGTCATCTTGGGGGTGAAGATAGACAGGTGTTTTCTATCCGAGGATGGCGGGGAGAATACAGTGGAGGCGACGATTCTCAGGACCCTCTTCAGCGGAAAGAGGACTTCCTTCGAGGTTTCCCTGGAAGGCCTCGGAAGGGGCAAGGTGAAGATGGCCTCCGCCAAGGCCGGCGGCCTTAGGGAGGGACAGCGGACACACTTCTCCTTCCCGAGGGAGTATGGAAGGATATTCTCACCTCCGCCCGAGGGCCTGAAGAAGGCGCTGGAGGTGGAGTGATGCCCGTCGTGGAGCTTCGAAAGGTCAGCAAGCACTTCGGGCCCATCGTCGCCGTGGACGACGTCGACCTGCGGGTCGGCGACGGGGAATACCTCGCCATCCTGGGGCCCAGCGGGTGCGGGAAGACAACCCTGATCAAGATGATAGCCGGTATCTGGGAACCCACCAGTGGGGACGTCCTCGTCGACGGTCAGGACGTGGTCCCTGTACCGCTGGAGGAAAGAGACCTGGGGTACGTTTTCCAGAACATCGTTCTGTTTCCTCACCTCTCCGTATTGAAGAACGCGACTTACGGGCCCTGGGTGAAGGGGGTTGAGCTGAACGAGATGAAGGCCCTGGGGGATGAGGTGTTGCAGCTGGTGGACCTCTTGGACCAATCCGGCTTCTTTCCGGGGGAGCTTAGCGGCGGCGCCCAGCAGAAGGCGGCTTTGGCACGGGCTCTGGCTAACAAGGCGAGGCTCCTCATCCTGGACGAGCCCCTCTCTGCCCTGGACTCACGCGTGAGGCTGGAACTCAGGTATCAGCTCAGGTCCCTGGTGAAGGACCTGGGGCTGACGGCCCTCCACGTGACCCACGACCAGGAGGAGGCCCTCAGCGTGGCCGACAGAGTCGTGGTGATGAGAAGGGGGACGATTGTGGAGCAGGGGAGTCCGAGGGACCTCTACGAGTCCCCTTCAAACATCTTCACGTCCAACTTCGTGGGCGAGAACAACTTCCTAGAGGGCTCCATTGCCAGGAAAGCGAATGACTGGGCCCTTGTGGCCCTCCGAAATCAGCAGTACCTCTGGGTTCGCGATGGGCGCTTTTTGACGGGTCAGGCTGTCGTGCTGGCCTGGAGGCCGGAGCACCTTGACCTGGGCACGGAATACTCGCCTAATGGTTTACCAGGAGAGGTGGAGACGGAGAGATTCATGGGCTCGGAGCTGCGGTACGTCGTCAAGTTAGCTACGGGTGATACAGTATCGGTTGACGTTCCCCTCACCCATAGAAGATTTAAGATAGGTGACTACACTACTGTCCAGTTCAATCAAGAGAGGATGCTGATCTATCCAAGGCCCTACGAGGGCTTGGAGGAGGCGCTTAAGCTTGAGTGAAAGAGCCCTGACAGGATGGTTGTCGAAGAGGCGTGAGTCCGCCGCTTCGAGACAGATGAGGGAACACCTGGCGAAGGTTCTGGATACTGCGGTAGAACTCGACAAGGCCCTGGCCTCCTGCCTGAAGGACGACCGGAAGGGAGTCTTAGAGGCCCTGAGGAGGCTGGACATGAATGAGAAGGCGGCGGACAACCTGGAGGTAGACCTGCTGAGAACGCTGGCCAGGGGAGAGCTGGAGCCGAAGCAGAGGGAGAGCCTCATGCTCCTGGCCCGGCGGGTTGACGACATTTCGGATCACGTGAAGCAGGCCGGGCTCAACCTCCAGTTGCTACTGGAATGGGAGAGAAGGGTGCCCCAGGAGTTCTGGTTCGGATTCAAGGAGATGAGCAAGGACCTGATAGATGCCTGCAAAGCCCTAGGATCCGCTTTGGCGGCTTTCGGGAAGGAGGAGAGGAAGGTATTGGATTGGCGGGAGGAGGTGAAGAAGCTAGAGCACAAGATCGACGGCCACTTCTTCGAGATAAAGAAGAAGCTCATCCGCTCCTCCCCGGACGCCAGGGCCATGGCCCTTCTGGCGGATATACTGGATGAGATCGAGGCGGCGTCGGACATGGCGAAGGAGGCCGCTGACCAGCTTCTTATCCTTGTCATGGCAGGGAGTTGAGGCCTATGGTAAGACAGACTTCTGAGACAGGTTTCTTCCCCATGCTCAGGCAGGAAGCAGACGTTGCCCGGGACATGGCGCAGGCGATGAAAGACCTTATGACCAACTACAAGGACCTCGCCGCCTCAAGGAAGACCATGAAGGAGCTGGAGCACAAGGCCGATGGAATAGTGCATCAGATTCACGAGGGCCTCAATGAGACCTTCGTCACGCCCATCGAGAGGGAGGACCTGAGGATCCTTGCGAGCAAGCTAGACGACGTCATAGACACCCTATACGCGACGGTCCTCCGCCTGGATCTATACCAGGTCAAGGAGCCCGACAAAGGCCTCCGGCAATTGGCCGACCTCACCCTTCAGGCGGTAGTCAAGCTTCAGGAGGCCTTGGGCCTGGTGGAGAAGCGGGAAGAGGGAGTCAGGGTGGAAGAGCTCTGCGTGGATGTCAACCGGCTGGAGAACACAGCGGACGACGTGATGAACGAGGCCATCGCGGCTTTGTTCCGGACCGAGGATGCCATCACCGTCATAAAGATGAAGGAAGTCTACGAGAGGATGGAGATGGCCACGGATTTCTGCGAGGATGTGGCGGACACTCTCAGCGACATCGTGGCGAAGAATAGATAATAGTCCGATGCTGGTCGGTCCTGAGATTCGCGTTGGCTTGACAAATCACTGGGACTCTATGCGCGGAGCGAGCAGATAGATAGCCTTCCCGTTGTCCGCAGCCAGGCCGAACTCCAGCCTCACCGGGTAGTCGTTGCCGAGATGGATGGTGACCGAGGAGGCCGAACTTATGGCCTTCACCATATTGGAGAAGTAGTCCAAGGGGAAAAGGGACCGCACCTTCTCCTTGCACTGCAGCTCATCTAGCAGGTCCTTGGGGAGGTCCAGCCTAACGGTGTCGGCATCCCCTTCGGAAATCATCTCGAAACCGTCGGAGTGGGCTATGAGGGCTATGTGGTCCGAGACGCTCTCCGAGGCTTTGATGCCCTGCCGGATCTCGTCCGTCCTCACCACAACCTTTGCGGGCAGGTCAAGGTTGGGGACCTTGGGGTCGGACATGCCCGCCGTGTCCACCAGGGCCATCTGACGGGTTATATTCCCGACGTGGACAACCAGCCGGTTCCGGTCCTCATCGTGGTCCACCTCGATGACATCCCCGGCCTTGGCCAAGCGGAGCACCTCCTTCACCTTGTCTAGGTCGATGCCCAGCTCTCCCTCATCCGCCTTGTAGTCCTCGAAGGCTCCCTTCTCGATGACCATGTCCACCATGGCAACGTGGGCGGGGTCCACCGCTCTAACAGTAAGGGAGTCTGAGGTCAGGTTGAACTTTGCCTCGTCTACGAGGGTAGAGATCACGTCGGTGATCTCCCTGAGTACTTCGGATCTTATCTTGGCAGTGAACATTGGACTCCCCCGTTCGCAACCCTAAACAGAGGCCCGATAATAAAGCTATTCATATTTCCATGAGTCAGAAATAATAAAAATCTGGATATAATGTCCCGGGCCTCAGTATTCTCTCCAGGTGTGGCTGCATTTTGCACACCTGTAGATCCTCGTCTCGGGCTCATCTGCGGCCCTGGTCTGCCTCAAGTACCAAGTGGCCTCGAAATGGCCGCACTTGGGGCATTCGATCCGCGTCCGGGGTAGGGTCTCCACAACTTCCTCCAAGATTAGGGGCTCCGGCGGACGCTCCTGAGAGGTCGAAATGACTCTGGAGAGGATGTTGTCCTCCTCAGTGAGGTCCCTGGTGAAACCACACCCATCTCGGCGACATACCAGGTGACCCTCCTCGGGGTACATCAAGGAACCGCACTTGATGCAGAACATCTCATCTGGAGACAATGATGGGAACTAATCAACCTTTCGTTTTGACTTTGGAACAGCTGGTCCTCTTCAGCCAACGGACCTGTCATACTCCCTCAGTGCTCTCTCCACCAACCTCCTGATCAGCTCCTCCTTGTCGAGCCGCCTCGGACGCCGCCGTGGCAACGGCTCCCTGATGGGTTCCAATTCCTGCGCCCTGTCGTAAACGTCCTCCGGAGGGTAGCCCTCGTCCACACGACGCTGAACAGGCCTGCGGACGGGCTCATAGTAATCCTCCATCTCTTCCTCGTAGCCCGACGGAGCTACGGGTATGCGGCGAAGATGGTCGAATCGCTCCCGATGAACCCTGTACCAGCCGCTAGGCACAGAGGCGAGGGCGGGGCGGTACCTAGTCATCGGTGGCTCAAAGGGTGGGAACCGGGTATCATAGCCAAACGCGGCCTCCCTGTCCACGAACTCCTCCCGAGACGGCTGGCTCCGCTCTTTGGAAGTCTGGTCGGCAATCAGCCCCCCGATGTAAGCAAAGATGATGGTCACGAGATAACCATTCAGGCCCATGCTCACGGTCTCCTTCAGGGCAACGGCGAAGGAGATCAGGTAGTCCACGGTGAAGCGGATGTACGGGTCGAATACAGGTAGGGCTTGACCCACACCGTAGGCCGCCATGGCGGGAAGGGCTAGAAGGTTGGCGAGCTGGGGGAAGGTTCCGCTTGCCTGTACTATCAGAGAGAATGTCCATATGAGGGCCACGGGGAATAGGGCTGCAGCCGCTGCCTTCCAGTGTTTGCCCGCCTTTCTGCCTCCGACGTACCCCGCGATCAT
Organism: uncultured Methanomassiliicoccales archaeon; assembly: GCA_964347345.1. Taxonomy (GTDB): domain Archaea; phylum Thermoplasmatota; class Thermoplasmata; order RBG-16-68-12; family JAJISG01; genus JAJISG01. The sequence continues at coordinate 10,248 of CAYFYB010000017.1, forward strand.
CTGTCCGAAGGTGGGTATCCACCAGAGCATGACGGACAGGATGAGAATGTACTTGACGGAGGACCAGAAGGAGTAGGGTCCCTTCTTCGCAAAGGAAGTCAGGTCCTCTTCCATGTAGGGATCGTAACTGTAGAGGCCTTGGCGGTCGTTCCGTAAGGTAAGGGGTCTCGGAACTGGGGCCCATGGAGACCTGGAGACTAAGTAGCCTGCTTGACCTCGGCTGAACACCATTCCCATCCCTTCTCCGACTGCGCCGGGAGAGCGGGTTAGGACTTGAAGTATATAAAAAAGTTTTGCAGGGCGGGCGGGGAAGCGCCTGGGAGACCTATGTCAGGGAGATGGCCTCGAAGTCCAGCCCCAGGCTTCTGGCGTAGTCCCACGCCTCGCGCGCCTCCGCGGACGTCAACCTCCGAGATATCTCCTGCCAGCGGGCCCGGTCCCTCACCACCTCGTTGGCTGGGTAGTACTGGTCCATCACGTTCACGAGGACACCTGGCATCTCCCGCGCCAGGAAGTCCAGGACAGGCTTCGTACAACACTCCAGATGGTTGGGCATGACCAGGTGTCTCACAATCATGTTTCCGTCCCGGTAGGCCATGAGATGGTTCCTGCCGACGACACGTACGTAGTCTTTCACCCTTGCCAGACGGCGGGCGCATTCATTGTTCCCGAACTTGAAATCTGGGAGCCAAAAGTCCGTGATTTCCAGTAGCAGCCTCATGCCCTCCTCCGTGGAGTACATGTTGGAGTTCCACACCGTGGGTACGCTTATCTCGGCGGTGCTGAGGGCCGCTAGGATTGTGTGCATGTTAGGGACGGGGTCTCCTCCGACGAAGTTCACGTTAGCCGTGCCCTCGCGACGGAGCCTTGTGATGACGGAGGAGAGCTGCCCGGGACTTATGTCGCGACCGCTAGTTGGGTCCAGGGAGCAATCGTAGTTCTGACAAAAGACGCAGTGGAAGGTGCATCCTGAGAAGAAGATGGTGCCGCTACCGCCCTGGTTTTCGCCTATGAGGGGGCTCTCCTCCCCATAGTGGTGGAAGGCGGAATGGAGACGGCTCACGCTCGTCAGTCTGCATACACCGAACTTGTCCGAGGCCCTGTCGACCCCGCACCTCCACTCACAGAAACTGCATGCCCGGAGCATTCGGAAGGCCAGCTCCACCTTGAGGTCAAGGAAGCTCGGGAAGGCGATTGGGAGCTCGTGGAGGGAAGTCTCCCCATTTCTGATTCTGGAACGGAGGTCCTCGAACTCCCTAGAGGCACCGTCATGAAGGTGCCAGAGCTCATCCTCACTCATGGTCTCCAGAGGTCCTTCCACGGCCACCTTCTTGCATATGAGGAACTTGGAGGGGGACCTATCCGTCATGACCTCGTAGTACCAGGCGAGCTTTTCCCGTACGGCAGGATTTCCCCATATCCAGATGGCATCGGGACGGACCAGGCGCATTCCTCTTTCACATGGTCCTATGAAGATAAATCGTTTGCTTCTTCCTTGTGAGGGGAGCGTCGATATGGGACCTGCGTCGCCTCGCTAAGGCATCGAAACAAACTTTAGTCAGATCAGCACTACTCATTGCGAGCAGGTCGACCCGCGGTGACGTGAGAGGGGTGCGACGCTCTGCTTCATTGGAGGATGAGGGGGTGGAAGGAGCTACTCGCGGAGGCGAGAGGGCTTACGACTACTTCGGGGCCTTCGAGGACGGCCTCAGTGACGAGGAGGTTGCCCGTCGGTTCAAGGTCTCCGTCAGGACCGTGGAGAAATACCGGCGACTTCCCTTGTATTATGACCTGGGGGACCTGGAGCCGGTTGTCATCGAGATGAGGATGAGGAGGTCGCACCTCTCAACCATCTTCAGGGCTGTCAGGAGGAGTCCCCGCTTTCGTCCCTTCGACAGCATGCTCCTCCTGGCTGCTATCTGCAGGCTCATAACCGGGGCCGGCAGGGTCATCTCCAGACTGGAAGCCAGGGCAGCACTGAAGTTCGCTTATGACTCGAGAGTTCATGAGGAGGAGCAGAGACTAGCCATCCTTGAAATGGCGTCCCAGCTTCGTGGGGTCACGGGGAAGCCTGATCCCAGCGCGTGAGATGGCAGTTCGTGGGTAGTCCCGCCTCCCGGATTTGAACCGGGGACCTGCTGATTTCGGCGGCTGTACCGGAGACCTCTCCGGGAACCCACTACAGTCAGCCGCTCTAGCCAGTCTGAGCTAAGGCGGGTTGGCCCTCACTATCGCGTCTTGGATATTATAGGGTTGCCCCACGGGCTCCAGAAATGAGTTCCGACACATGTGTGAGTAGTGCCGCGGGCCGGGCTCGAACCAGCGACTTCCAGATTTCCGCCAGACGTCTTCAGTCTGGCACTCTCCCAACTGAGTTACCGCGGCGTTTTCACCTTGCTAAGCATTACGCTAAATAAATTTGTTGCGCTGACCACCAACCCGACAGTTCTCAACTTTGAATCTGAGGTCGACATTCTTTTATAAACCACCCCACACAACGAGAGCCAGAATGAATGAAGGGTTCTCCTCGAGGTAGTTATGGCCTTCAAAAAGCACAGAACCCTTGGAAGAGATGATGAGGGAGTCGCCTCCACAGTGGGCACAATCATGGCCCTCCTGGTGGTCCTCACCTTCATGTCCCTCATGGTCAACCAGTACGTCCCAGTCTGGGGCAAGGAGGCAGAGGCTGCCCACATGAATTCCGTCATGGGACAGTTCGGATCCTTCAAGGGCTCCATTGACACCCAGATCGTCTCTGCTCAAGTAGCAGCCAGCTCTGGAAGTACCTACATTCCCGCGGAGACATACAGTCCCATTCAGCTCGGGACCGAGAACATCCCCGTATTCTCCATCCCCACGGTAGGTCGACTGAGTGGCAGAGGAAGCAATGCTCCATGGACGATCCAGTTCAACTACGCCATCGCGGGCGGCCTCTACGCCGTCAACCAGTCCTCCTCGGGTAACGTTGTCCTGCAGGTGGAAAACAGGTACCACGTGCCCTTCTCCATAGCCTACGAGGGCGGAGCCATTATAATGTCCCAAACAGCAGGAGAGGCCGTTCGGGTAACCCCTCAGCTGGTGATCCTTAACGGTACCAACGGGGTGCAGGTGTCATTCACAACAATTCAACTCATCGGCTCTGGCGATGCGTCGGGGACGGGGACGGAGGGTGTTCACAGCAAACTCCTGGGCTTGGACATGCAGGCATTTGGTTCCATCCAGGATTCACTGTGGATTAACCACACAACTGCCTACGGCCATGCGTGGTTCCGGTATCTCAACACCACCCTCTCCCTGGCCTATGGCGTCATAGAGTCTGACTTCGAAGAGTTGGGCTATCAGTACTTTGAGTCCCCCTCGGGTCAGACCGTGGAGACACCGTATTACGTCCTTACCAGGTCCCAGTCGGGTCTGTTGCACAACATCAGCCTTGAGATGGTCAATGGTTCACCCGGAAGGCCGATAACGAAGGTCACCCTCCATCAGGCCTTCGTGAGCATCGCTGTGGGGAGAAGCGGTTCTACCCTGGAGGTCTGATCCTAATGCAGTTCCGCAGGAAGAAGGTTAAGCTCCCCAAGGGCGCCATGGAGAAAGGGGTGGTCTGGACCCCCGGGAAGGGTTCTCAACTTACACCGATCCCTACGGTCACGGAGGACAAGGTTGAGGAGGTGGAGATATACCCCATCAGGCCCCCCTTCAGCTACGCCCGCGTCCTCTTCTACAAGGACGATAGCGAGTACCTCTACGAAACCTGGGAGCCGAGACTCAACCAAAGGGAGAAAGGCCTGCTGAAGCTCCTGAAGGATTCCTTTGAGCGTACCCTTTCCTACAGCTTTCACGCCCAGAGCGTCAGGGACAAGGAGGAATTCCTGAAGGAGAGCGTCAACAGCTTCATCAAGTCTAGAGACATTGGAGTAGACGAGACCTCCAAGGAAAAGATCATCTACTACATCACCCGGGACTTCGTGGGCTATGGGCCCTGCGACGTTGTCATCAATGACCACAAGATCGAGGACGTCAGCTGCGATGGCGTCGGCGTCCCCATCTTCATCTTCCACCAGAAGTACGAGTCCATCAAGACTACGGTGTCCTTTGATACCGACGAGTCCCTGAACTCCTTCGTCATCGGACTGGGCCAACGCTGCGGGAAGCAGATCTCCGTGGCAAACCCCATCCTCGATGGAACGACTGTGGAGGGCCACAGAGTCCAGGCCACGTACGCCCGTGAGGTGACCACCAGGGGCTCCAGTTTCACCATCCGCCGGTTCAAGGAGAAGCCCTTTACTTGCGTCGAACTAGTCAAATTCAACACCGCCTCGGTGGAGATGCTGGCCTACATCTGGCTCGCGGTGGAGCATGGCAAGTCCACCATGGTCTGCGGCGGCACCGCCGCTGGCAAGACTGCGACCCTCAACAGCGCCGCCCTCTACATTCGGCCGGGGGCGAAAATCGTCAGCATCGAGGACACCAGGGAAATCAACCTGCCCCATGAGAACTGGATTCCAGGAACGACCCGCAGCGGTACGGGGGAGAGGGGACCAGACGGCAAGGCCCCGGGAGAGATCGACATGTACGACCTGGTCCGGGCGGCCTTGAGACAGAGGCCCAACTACATCATCGTGGGGGAGGTCCGCGGGAAGGAGACCTACACCATGTTTCAGGCGATGGCCACTGGTCACCCGACCATGAGTACCATGCACGCCGATAGCGTGAAGTCCATGGTCAACCGGCTCGAGAACCCGCCCATAAACACCCCCAGGATCCTTCTGACCGCCCTCAACTTCGTCATCATCCAGACCCAGGTGAGGGTGGGGACCACCATCGTGAGGAGAATCAAGCAGATCGTGGAACTGGTTGGGTTTGAGCCTGAGACCAACGAGCTCATCACCAACACGGTCTACGAGTGGGACCAGGCCACGGACACCTTCGTGTTCAAGGGACACTCCTTCCTCTTCGACGAGATCATGGAGATGAAGAACATGACCCACGAGGAGATGGAGGAGGAGTTCCAGAGGAGAGTAGACATCATCAACTACCTGGTGGAGAAGGACATCCGGGACTATAGGGAGATCTCCCAGGTCATCGTCAGCTACTATCAGTACCCCGATGAGACAATAGCCCGCATTCGCCGAGAAATGGGCTGGGCCGGGGAGAGAACTTTGGAGACCACCGGAGGTGAGACCCTTGGCGGGTGAGGCCAGCAGCCTCCTCGACAGTCTTGAGGCCCGTAGGGAGGCGGAGAGGCGGGCAGCGCGACACGCCTACGGGGAGGGCGCCAGACCCCATCTGGTCCGGTTACCGATGGGAGTAAGGTCCAGTTACGTTAGCCTCACGCCCTTCCAGCACCTGGCCTGGAGGCTTATGGCAGGGTTCGTGAGGAACAAGAAGGTGGACGAGGACTTGGAGGAAAACCTCCTCAAGGCCCACATGCGCCTCAGACCTGAGGAGTACCTGGCCGTGGGGTATGCGGCCATGGGACTCGTGGGAGGCATCACCATGCTCGCATCCATCTTCCTCACCTTCTTCCTCTTGGCGACCCTTCAGGCGTCCCTATTCCCCCTCATCATCATCCCTCCATTGGTCTTCATCGTGCCCATCGTGGCAACATACGCCACCTTCTTCGGACTACCTCCCCTTTACAGGGGGATTCCCGCAGCAAGGGCCAAGAGGAGGGCTCGCCGCATTGACCGGAAGCTGACGGGCGCCATGTCCTTCATCTCCGCCATGGCCTCAGCCGAGGTTCCGGTGGACATCATCTTCCGGGAGCTGTCGAAGCAGCAGATCTACGGTGAGATAAGGGAGGAAGCCGAGTGGATTACCAGGGACACGGAGCTCCTCGGCATCGACATCCTCACCGCCATCAAGCGGGGGGCAAGCAGGACACCCAGCGTCAAGTTCCAAGAGTTCCTCCAGGGCGTGGTGACGACGACCACCTCGGGAGGGCAGCTCAAGCCCTACTTCCTGATGAAGGCGGAGCAGTTCGAGAAGGAGGATAAACTGGAGATGAAGAAGAGGATGGAGACCCTCGGCCTTCTGGCCGAGAGCTTCGTCACCGTCGTCGTCGCCTTCCCTCTTTTCCTCGTGGTCATCATGGCCATAATGGCCCTCATCAGCAAGGGTTCCTCGGGCTTTGTCGTCTCCCTCCTCTACGTCATCGTAGCAGTGATGATCCCTCTGTCCCAGTTCGGCTTCATCTTCATCATGTGGAACCAGGAGCAGGAGGCCTGAGATGACCAAGGCTAGGAAAATTGCCAGGGAACTCGAGGAGGCCCGACAAGCCATCTACGAGAGAAAGGACATGGGTCGCTGGGTCAAGACCATCAGCCTCGCTTTGGGCCTCGTCTTCCTCGGCGTCGCTGTCATCAATCTCGTAAACGTGGTCAACATATCCTTCAAGGCCTTCGACCCCGGGTCGGGGTACGACACCGACGGAGACGGTATTCCAGACCAGGCAGAGCATCCTGTCCGCCGATTCCTGAACTTCACGGCCATCGCTATGATGGGCTTCATCGGCCCCTACGGGTTCTACATGGCCAAGAAGCAGAGGAACATCCGCTCCATCGAGAAGAGGCTTCCTGACTTTCTGAGGGATGTGGCGGAGGCTGGCAGGTTCGGCATGACTCTGGCTGAGGCCATCGTTGTCGCCGCCGAGGGTCGCTACGGCGTGCTTACATCAGAGATCAAGAGGATGGCCGCCCAGATAGAGTGGGGTGTGCCTGCTTCCGACGCCCTTCGCCTTTTCGCCGAGAGAGTGAAGACGCCACTGGTGGAGAGGGTGGTCTCCATCATTATCAAAGCCAGCGACGCGGGAGGCCAGGTTGCGGACGTCCTGACAATGGTAAGCCACGACGCCAAAGAGGTCCAGCTCACGGAGGACGAGAGAAGGATCTCCATGAGCACCTACATCGCTGTTATCTACATCTCCTTCGCCGTCTTCATAGTGACTATATGGATCCTGGGCGTCACCTTCCTACCCAGGATGGAGGAGGCCTCGGTGGAGGTCTCCCAGGGGGAGGCAGGAATCATCGAGGCGAGTCCCCTGCCACAGAATATCCCTGAGATCATCTTCAACATCCAAGTGGCTTTCTTCATCGCCGTAATCGTTCACGCCATGGGCGACGGCATCCTAGCAGGTATCCTGGATAGCGGCAAGATAGCCAATGGTTTGCGGCACTCCTTCATCATGCTGCTAATCGCAGTCCTGGGCTTTCAGATAATATAGGTGTCACCATGGGAACCCCCTCCATCATATACGAACGCAAGAAGCACGTGGGCCGAAAGATAGGCCCCATCCAGAGGGCCAAAAGGAAGATGTACACTCACTTTCTGGGTGAAAGGGCCCTCAAGGTCCGTGCACCCAGGGGCGGAGGCCGCCAAGAGGTAATCGCTGGAAGCATCACCCCTATTCCGCCCATATCGAATCCTAACATGAGGGAAGTCGTCATGGAGCCCATCCTTAACAACTATTCCTACGTGAGGATACTCTACGACGACCTCTCCAACCAGTACTTCTACGAGGTCATCGAGCCCCGCCTCACTGACGAGGAGGCGGACCTTCTGTCGGTTCTGAAGGAGCTGATCATCGAGAACCTAGAGATGACCCGGGTGATGGACACCGAAACCCGGGAGAGCTACCTGAGGAGTGCTGTGGAGAAGCTGCTTAGGGATCTCGGGATAACCCTTCACCCTCTCCCCAAGGAGAGGATCATGTACTACATCATTCGGGACTTCGTCCGTTACGGCCCCATAGACACCGTCATGATCGACCCCCAGGTGGAGGACATCTCCTGCGACGGCGTTGGCATCCCCTTCTACATATACCATAGAAAGTATGGCTCCGTCCCCTCCAACCTCAAGTTTGACGCTGAGGAGGAGTTGGACAGCTTCGTTGTTTGGCTGGCTCAAAGGTGCGGTAAGCACATCTCCGTGGCCCAGCCGATGCTGGACGCCTCCATTCCCGACGGCTCAAGGCTTCAAGCCACCCTCGGGAAGCACGTTACCAAGAAGGGGTCCAGTTTCACTATCCGACGCTTCAGGGAGAACCCCTTTACCCCCCTGGACCTCATTTCCAACAAGACCATGAGCCCGGAGATGATGGCCTACATGTGGTTGGCCATAGAGAACGGGCAATCCATGCTCATCTGCGGCGGGACAGCCAGCGGGAAGACGACCACGCTCAACGCCATTCTCCTGTTCATCCCACCCCAGATGAAGATCGTCAGCATCGAGGACACCAGGGAGCTGAACCTCCCCCACGAGAACTGGGTGGCCACTCTGACCAGGCACGGCTTCGGTGGGCACACTGCCAGTGGCAGGATGGCTGGGGAGATCGACATGTTCGACCTCCTCTCCGCGGCCCTACGACAGAGGCCCCAGTACCTCATGGTCGGAGAGGTTAGAGGACCCGAGGCCTACGTGGTCTTCCAGGCGATGGCTACCGGAAAGTCCGCCTACACGACCTTCCACGCCGACGACGTCCAGTCTATGGTCCACAGGCTGGAGAACGACCCTATCAACCTGCCTAGGGCCCTGGTGGCAGCCCTAGACATTGTCCTGCTGCAGTCCCAGGTCAAGGTGGGGACCGACATGACCAGGAGAGTGAAGTCCCTTACCGAGGTCATCGGGGTGGACCCAGAGTCCCAGGAACTCATCACAAACTCAGCGTACACTTGGAACCCAGCGGAGGACACCTTCAGCTACAGCGGTCACAGCTACGTCTACGAAAAGGTTCAGACGGCTCGTAACTGGACCCCGAAGAGGATGGAGCAGGAGGTGAAGAGGCGCATCGACCTCTTCAGATACATGGAGAGGACAGGGGTCTCTAACTATCGCGAGGTAGCTAGGATTGCCTCGGCCTACTACAAGGATCCAGAGGAGATGATGAGGATCATCGGGGCCGAGTTGGGCACATGAGCTTCTAGTCCGGATTCGCTTGCCACGTACGAGTGTAGTTCAGATTATCCCCCATGGGGCTCCGAAAGAAAGGGTCGGGTGAGGGACCCTACTTATCCTTCTTCGAGAAGGGCTTCTTCACTATCTTCCGAAGAACCGGCCTCTCAGCCTTCTCCTGCGGGGCCGACTGAGGGGTTGCGGGAGGGGGTGCGGGAGGCCTTGGGGCCAGTCCTGACCCTCCGGGCGGGCCGCCAGAGGGGCCTCCGGGCGGTCCTCTGCCTGGAGGAGCCTGTCCGGACATGAGGGTCCCACACTTGTGGCAGATGGTGGCCGTGATGGAGTTGAGGGTTCCGCATCGCGGGCAGGGCTTGGAGCCCATCTTCCTCATCTCCTCCTCTTCCTTCAGCCAGTCCTTGAAGGTCACGTACGTGGGCTGCCTTCGCCACCATTCCTGGAACTCCTTCTCCGAAGGCCTGTGGCCCAGGGCTCGAGCCGCTTCGGCCCTGTACTTGTCCACCACCTGCTCGTACTGCCTCCTCATCCTGTCCTTGTAGTCGGCGGCCTTGGCCTTGCCGGTGGTGAACTCCACACCACACTCTGGACACTTCTTCACGTCCACTGGTATCCAGGCGTGACAGCTGCTGCACTTCGCCATCTCCTGTTCGAACTCGGTCCCACACTTGGGGCAGGCTGGGCTGGACTCGGGAATGAAGGCGCCACACTCTCCACACTCCACCAAGTGACCGAGCCCGAAGGCCTTCATGTAGCCCGTGATGGCGATCACCACAACGATGAAAATGGCCAGGACTATCAGGAGCATCCACAGGGGCAGGTTTACCATGGGGACCGTGAGTTCATACCACGGCACAACCCTGGCCACGTTCAGCCTCAGGGCGGCCGCCTCGATGGTCTCGGCCTCCGCGGTTGCTAAGAGAGTCCATTCCCCGCTGACAGCCTCTGCGGGCAGCATGAGTCCGACCACGAACTCTCCGTTCTGGTCGGTGAAGACGCTCTTCGAATCGTAGAAGTTGGCCTCGGGGTCTCTGAGGACTAGGGTGATCTTCATATCCGGAATAGGCTGCCCAGTGGGCGTGCTCACCCTTCCAGAGACGAATATCTGATCCCCTAGGCTGTAGGACCGACCCTCCTGAGGTGACGTGATGAACACCTGTCCCTCGGGAGGTACGACCTCCAGGGTAATGTCGACGCGGTTGTTGTCCTCTCTAACCTCTGGAATGACCCCTGAGGCGTCCACGAGGATAATCAGGGTGAAGTTGCCATCCGTGTTGATGGCCTTCGACTCTAGCAGGAGGCTGAGGTTACTCCCCGCGGGGATAACGAGACCAACCCGTACGGCGAGGAGGTTCTCAGGGGTTACCTCGTTCAGGTAGAGACCTACGTCGAAGTTGCTGGCATCGGTGTTTCCGATGTTGTAGACGACCACGGGAACGGTGAAGGTCTTGCCCTTCACCACCCGGAGGGGCTGGAACTCTGAGGGTCTGACCTCGAGGTCCGGCTTTGTAAGCACACTTACGGAGATCTCGACGGAGTTGTCGTCCATGGAGAAGTCCGTGTTGGAGGCCGTGTCGTTCTTACTGAGGACCACTACCCTCAGGAGGCGATCACCCGGCACAGGTGGGCTCCACCTCAGAGATGCCGTCGTTGACGATCCAACCGCGACATCAATGTTCACGGAGACCGCCAGAGTACCATTATCGTAGAGCAGCACAGAGGCTCCCTGGGCAACGGCTGCTCCTTGGTTCCTAACCTTCACCAGGACGTCAACCTGTCCTTCCACCACGGGAACCCTTGACAGGGTGACGTCAGAGGCTTGCACGCTGAGGTTGGGCCAGGTGACGACTTGGACGGTGCCCTTCAGGATGTTGTTGGTCTCGTCCAGCTCAGGCTTCGCGTCCCACTGATCCACCACGGCGGAGATGACGTAGGTCCCGGCCGCAGTAGGGGTCCATGGCATGGAGGCCTCGTAGGTGCTCAGGTCCTGGATGGTTACGTTGAACTCGCCAAGAAGGAAGGAGCTGTAGTCCCCAGGGGTGTTATCCATTACCCCGTCCTCGTTCACGTCCACGTCGGTGCGATAGAAGTGAACGGTCACCCCGGAGATGTCGACCTTCCCGTCGTTCCTCACCTGGGCCTTGACGTCCAAGGCCATGCTCACGGGCTGGGAGGTGGAGACGCCGTTGGCCCCGGAAAAGGTTACGCTCGTGATGGATAGAGCTGCGGTCAGGTCTGTGAAGACCAAACTGACGTTGGTGTTGCTCCCGACAGCAACCATCCTGTTGCTATCCGCGTAAAAGGTTACGCTATCCACTACCTTTGAACCGTTGGCCCGGTAGGTGGAGTTGGACCACCCTCTGCTGGACAGCCTCTCCTGCGAGAGAGCCCTGTACAGAATGGCACCCTGGGGGGCCTCTACGTGGGTGGGTGTCCACGTGCCCATGTACAAGTCGTCGGGTCCGGGGGCAGGAATCGCCGAGAACTGGAGAGTCGTTGGATCCAGCCTCTCCAGGGTGATGTTGGAATCAAAGACCGTGGTGTTGGTCGCGTCCACGCTCTGCACATATAGCCACCAGTACAGGCCTACCTTCGCGCTACCAGCGATCCTCCCCGTCCACCAGTCCCCCCCGCTCGTGAAGGTGACGTTTGTCAGCTGCGCATACTGGGTGCCGGTGAAAACGACGCTCCCGCTCAGGCTCTCGTCGAATGTAACGTTTCTTATGTCAAAGTCTACCGTGCCGACGTCCCCGTCGTCGCTCAGAAGGTCCAGGTCGACGTTCCCCTCGAAGATGACGTCCCAGAGGTAGGAGGTACCACTGGCATCGAAGGTCATATCACTGTTTGTGATGGAAACGCCCTTGAGAGCGGCGCTCGACCCCAGAGCGACCACGTCGCCCCTCAGGTTTCCACCTTGGATGCTTATGACCGATGATTGCTCCCCGTAGATTACGCCCCTTCCGTCACCCGTGCTCAGGTTGAGCTGTGAGTCTACGGCGGAAATCTGACCGCTGTCTCTCAGGTAGACCACAAGGGGCATGTTGCTCGCAAGCCCGCCGTCCTGGATGGTCAGGCTGCCCGTCCCCTCTATCATAACGTAGTGACGCCCAGACTGAAGGTCTCCCTGAAGGATAGTTAGCTGCGCCCCGGACATCGTCACGTCGCCCGTTATACGCAGATTTCCGTCCAGCTGAACATCGTAATCAATCGCCAGCGTCGAGGACCACACATAGGTGTTGTCCTGAGCTGGTCGAACCAGGTTCGTCAGAGAGGCCTCGTGGGGAAGGTTGTTGTCCTGATACCTCATGGCAGGGTAGGCGCTGAAGGAGGTGTCCTGGATATTGACATCTCCCTGGAAGCTGGCACGGATGCGGTAGTTCCCGTCGAAGTTCGAGTTTGGTTCCGTCGGGTCTGCTACAGAGGCGTCGATCCACTCGGTCAGGAGGGGGATACGAGCCCTTCCCGTGGCGTCGGTTACGTTGAAATCGCCGGCGGTTTTCCCCATGTACCCGAGGAGGATAGCCCCGGGCACGTTCGCGTTGCCGTTGTCTGGATAGTACGCGAGAACGCCTGTGGGCAGTACCCGAGACTCCACGTAGGCACCTGGCGTAGCGCTTCCGAACCGGTCTGTGACGAGCGCGTCTAGCCACCGGTGGATGTAGAAGGTTGAGCTAGACCCTACGGGTACCAAGGCGGGGACCCAGGAGCTAGGATTCACGGAGTCTGACTGGGCCTGGTCCAGGGTCATGTTGTAGATGTACACGTTTGCAGAGTTCAGGACGGCGATGACGTTGTGCTGGGTCGGGGAGTTCAGGAAGTCGACCCCCACGTACGAGTCAATCACTGTCAAGGACGCGGAGTTCCGGACCGTTGTGTTGTACCGGTCATCAGGACCAGGTGACAAGGGGTTCTCGTAGAGCCGACTGATTCGCGCCCTGGCGAAGAGAATTGTGGAAGTATCGGCGAACTCCATGACGGGGGCGTCGTTGTTGTCGTTCGGATCCAATGTGTATGCCTGAATCTCTGCGGTCTCAAAGCCCGTTATCTCAGAGTCCCAGATCTCAACGTTGGCATCGCCGGAGGTTGTCAGAGTTCCAGGGTGCTTGATCTTGGCACCGTTCTGCAGGATGAGGGTGCCTGCAACGGTCACATCGAGTTTCAGATAGTCGGAGAGCTGGTTGGGTTCCGTGGTCAGGATGCTGTTGTCGAGGAGGAGGCTCCCGTGACCGCTAGGTCCATCCTGGATGTCCAGGCTGTAGACGTGGCTGCTGTCCTCCAAGAAAATGAGACCCCCGTTCCGAATCTCCAAGAGGGCCCCGGACTGGATAGTAACGCTGCCGTCGACCTTGAAGGTAATGCCGTCATACACGTTGTCCGTACCGCTCACGGTCCAGTCGCCGTTGATGACGACAATGGTGGCGGCTGCCTTCTCCATGGTCAGCAATCCAGCCAGGGCTGTAAGTGCAAAGGCCAAGGTAAGTGCAAGGACCATAGCCCTGGGAAATCTCCGTCCTTCCCTCGACATCATTTAGTTGACCTCCAGAATCTTTCTCGTGAGCACAGCATCTGTGTCAGAGTCCCCCGTTCGACATGTTGGGGGGGTTGTTCCCTGAGAAGCGTATTTATACGTTCTTTAGCGATTCTCAAAGAGTATAATCAATTCGGGTTGGGTCACTTTCTCTTGAGAATCTTCTTCAGGCCCTTGCGACCTTCCTCCTTCTCCTCGCCCATGGGTTGTCCGCAGGCATAACACATCACGGCATCGGCACTGATCATGGTGCCGCAGGCGGGGCAGGGAATCTCAGCCTCCTCCTCCCCCTCACCCTCCTTAAGCTGATGACCGCAGGCATAGCAGATGACGGCGTCGGCGGAGATCATGGTCTGACATCCTGGACATAGAATCTCTCCCTCTCCAGGCTCCTCCGCGGGTTCCTCAGTCTCCTCGATTTCCTCGGCCTCCCCCTTCTTCTTCTTGTCCTTCTTCTTCTCATCCTCCTCCTCTGGGGCCTCAGGAGGAACCTCTTCCTCTTCGGGTTCAGCCTCCTCGACAGCCTCCTCCTCGACAGCCTCCTCCTCGACCGTCTCCGGCTCCGGCACCTGCACTATCTGATCAGGAAGCTCCCCCTTCGCTAGCAGGTCCCTCTCCAGCTCCAGAAGCCTCTTGCCCTCCTGGGAGACCCGCTCGCGCTCGACGGCCAATGATTGCCTCTCCTTGGTGGCCTCCTCTTCCATCTCGGCGAGCCTCTGAACCTTGCTCGTGAACCCATCCACCGAGTTCTTCAGATCTTCATGAAACGCGACCATCTCCTTTTCCTTGGCAAGCATCCTCTCCTTTATGGCCGCGAGTTCCTTGGCCTCGTCCTTGAGGGCCTCCTCTCGGGAGACCAGTTCCTCCTCGCGAGCAAGGAGCTTGTCATGTCTCGCGTTCACCTTCTCCTCCCTGGCCTGAGTCTCAGCATTGGTCTTCTCAACGGCCTTCCTCTCCTTCTCGAAATCCCGCTCCCTCCTCTCTACCTCCCTCTCCCGGGCCTCCATCCCCTTCTGGAGAGATTCTGTGGACGCCCTATCCTTGGCCAGGGCCTCCTGCTCCTTCTGAATCTCCTCCGACTTTGCGTTGAGGGCCTCGCGCTCGGTCTCCAGGCGGGACTCCCTCTCCTGGAGGTCGGCCTCAAGAGTCTTCAGCTCGGCGACCTTGTTCTGAATTAGATCCCAGACCTCTCCTTGCTGCGTAGCCAAAGGCTCACCTTCTAGAGTCCGCGTTCGACTTCTCACATCCACTTAAGTAGATTTGCCTGTCAGTCTCAGGGTTGAGAATCTACGTAGCTACACCTTCTCAGGGCCTGAGAAATCGAATATCGGCCCGAGGACCACCAGACCGGCATTCCCTGCCTCGATAAGGTGCCTCTCCATGCTGTGGCTGCAGGCCCTCATCTTCTCCACCTGGAGATATCGGACCAGCTTCCCCTTGCTCCTGTCGAGGCCAAGCATGATTATTCCGTCTACCAGGAAGCCCTCGTTCCCGAGCAGCTGGCTGTCAGCCCCCAAGGAGCGCTCCATGACCACGAAGGAAATCAGATTGTGATCCCTGAGCATCTTGAAGAAGTAGAACATCCTCTTCCTCATGTCTCCCGCAGGCGGCATCAGGCTGTACAGGGCCCCTAGGGAATCGAGGGCGAAGAGGGTGAACCTCTTTCCGTGGGCTCTCTTGTAGTGGTTTATCATCTTCTCCATGAAGGCGATATAGTCCGTCTGATCGCCCTCCTCCACCACCTGGTCGATCTCCCTAAGGTCGGTGAAGTCGGAGAGCTGCATGTTGAGGGATATCTCCACCCCCAGGCTCTCCATGTTGTTCAGGTGGGAGTGGACCGTTTCCTCCAGGGTGGTGTACAGTCCGAACTCCCCTGTCTTCTTGAGGTGCTGCGACATCACGGTGTAGCAGAAGGCCGACTTCATGGCGCCTGGTGGACCTGTGACGAGGATTACTTTGGGAGGGTCGATATCGGTCTTGAAAACCCTGTCCATGCCAGGAATCGAGCTTCTGAGCATTGACCCTCGCCACTGGTTTTGCTAGAAGCTCCCGAGAAATTGATTTAACCGTATCGTCTTCATTATCTACCGTGAGACGACCTTATCATCCCTCGTAATTTCGTGAACAAATATTTAAGCGACCACCTGCCTAGCGCGCCCTGACGCCCCGAGGTGGCTTTGATTGGTCCGTGGCCAGATGAAAAAGTGCCCTATTTGTGACACAGACCTGAGAGACGACTCTGAAGCCTGTCCCAATTGCGGCACGGACTCCTCCCTGTTCGACATTGAGCTTGATAGCGAGGACCTGGCCGCGATAAAGAGCTCAAAGTCACTGGATGATCTTCTGGCCTCCGTCTTGGAGGACTCAAGCCTCAGCCCTCCCAAGAAGAAACCTGAGAAGGAGACCCTTGACGACTTAGACTTGGAGCTGCCCGAGGAGCCTCCAGACCGGCCCAAGCTTGACCTAGACATACTGGAGGAGGACATCCTCGGGAAGGAGGAGAAGAGTATAACCTTTGAGTGTCCTGCGTGCGGTGCGGAGGTGGAGGAGCAGGCCTCCCAGTGTCCGTCCTGCGGTGCCCTTTTCGCTGAGGGTGGGGCCTTCAACTGCCCCACGTGCGGCTCGAGCGTGCCCGTCGACGCTTCTCGCTGTCCGAGGTGTGGGGTGAGATTCGTGGACGACGGTGAGAGTGCTTCCCGATCTCGAAGTGTGAGGGAGCCTGGAGCCTTCAGAAGCGGAGGCCTCTCTGAGGGCCCGACCGCTCCTGCGAGGCAACAGCTCCGGTTGGAAAGGGGTCCCAGCGGGACGGGTGAAATCGTTAAAGAGGTCATGGCCATCTACGAGACCCAGAAGGGGAGGAACCCCCTCCTCGTCGGCGATAGGACAAACCTGACTTCCTCCCTCCGGGCCGAAGTTGGGTCCCTGAAGACCCTCCTCGCCCTGGCAAAAAGGCTGCGCGTACCCGTTGGCGAGACTCAGCGGGCGATATCGGAAGCCACGACTAAGGCCAAGGCCAACAATCTGTCGGCGGCCGTCAAGCTGGCCTGGGGGGCGAGAGTATCCCTGGAACAGTCTCTTGCCGTGCAGATTGCCCAACGGGTGGAGTTTCTCAGAGAGGACCTTAGGACGCGCCAGGGGAGGGGTCAGGGGGTTCCCATGGCGGGGTCCCTGGCGGAGGAAGTCGTACAGGAGTTGAAGGGAGGGCGTGTTTCCAAGGCATACGAGAAGCTTCAGCTGGCGAGAGAGGACCTGACATCGAAGACCAGTGGGACCACTGAGGCGAGGTATGCTCTGCAAGCCGCTGAGGAGATAGTCAGAGAGGTGGCCCAACTCGGCGTTGGAGTGGTCAGCGTGCAGGAGATCCTGGGGCATGGCAGGGAAGCCCTGAGGAGGGGAGACTGGGAGACGGCGTCTCGCCTGGCAGCCACTGCTCAGGAGAAGGCCACGGAAGCCCTGAGGAGGGGGGTAGCGGCCGAGATGAAGAAGGCGAAGCAATTGGTGATGGAACTCAAGATGAGGGGACATGACGTGAGCGAGCCTATTCAGCTCCTCAAGCAAGCCAGCGCCAGCACGAAGGAGGAGAGCTACTCTGAGGCATTGAGATATCTGACATTGTTCAAGAGACGGGTAGGAGCCTCCTAACTACTCCATGATGGCCTTTGTGGCCATGAAGTGCGCCTTATCGAAGTCCAAGGTGAAATAGCCTCTATCGTGCTTGATCTTCCTCATCTTGACGCAACGCAGACGCAGCTGCACATCTGATTCTCCAATCTCAAACTGCTTCAGCAGTATTATGCCGTCGGCCAGGAAGTCGATTCCGTGCTCCGTCAGCTTCTGCGTTCCGAAGGGAACCTCTGAGACGATGAGTGCAGTTACGCCAAGCTCCTTGAGGAGGCCGAAGAAATGGAATAACTGCCTCCTCGGGTCCTGAGCTACTCCCAAGGCGTAGAGGGACTCGAGGGAGTCCAGGACGATGAGTGAGTAGGAGGACGCCTTCACGGCTTCCTCTATGATCCCTCTGAGGATGGTCAGCCAGTCCCGGTCCACCTCCCCCTCTGACAGTTCCAGCCTTATCTTCCCCATGTCCAGCAGGTACAGCTCCGACTCCTTGAAATCCCCAATACCCATCTTCTTCATGGCCCGCCTGAGTTCCTCGCCACTCTCCTCCAGGCTGATGTACAGGCCCTTCCTGCCCTCACGGCAGTTATGATAAAGGATACTGAAGGCCAAAGAGGTCTTCATCGTCCCTGGAGAGCCACAGAGGAGAACGACGTTGCCCTCCGGAATCCCCCCGCCCAGAGCTTCGTCCAGGCCATCCACATACGTGGGGATTAGGCTCATTCAACCAAGGCTTCTGACCTGCGGCTATATTAGCGTCTTGGTACCGTTCCGTTTCGTGATAAAAAATCATTCCAGGCAGAAGACCTCCATCTCACGCTCTAAGATCTTTAGCTCCCTTTCCGAGAGGGCCTTGGGACTGACAGAGACAAGAAGGATGGCCTCCGTCTGGGATACCAGGTCGACCAGACGCCTCAGGAATCTCAACACCGCGTTGAAGTTGTTGTTGTCTATTAGGTATTCCACGCCATCGATCACGACAACCGCCTGCATGACCTCCCGGGCGTGAACCTCGACGGTATACATCAGCCGCTCCAAGGAGGGAGACACGACTTCATACATCTCTGAGGGTGAGGCCTTATCCGCCAGCCACAAGAGACGCGCAGCTTTCAGTCCCCTCTCCTCCGTCAGACGTTGTGGGTTGGACCTCGTGATGATGAGGCTGTTGTTCCCTACGTTGAGGGCCTTCACGAGCTCGACCACGTGGTAGGGCTTGTCCTCTTCCAGCAGATAGGCCTTTCCCGGCTTGATGTCGATGTCCGTAGGCACCGTGGTCGGTCCCCCACTGGAGGGGGCGAGCGTCGAGCGTCCCCTAGTGTGGGGCAGTTTTATGGTACCGGTGGATACCAAGAGGATAGCCAGTACCAGCCCACCCACTACAATTCCGACGAACAGGAGCCAGTCGTACCCCGCTGGACCGCCAACACCAGCCACAGAGACGACCTTTTCCACCCGATTGTTCGTTCTGTCCTGATCCAGGATGGCTTCTTCAGGATCGACCACCACGACTAGCCGATGGCTTCCGGCAGAGGCGGTCCAAGAGAACTCAAGGGTTGTTGTCTGACCCTTAGATAGAAAGGATATGGTAGCCGACTCCACGGAATTGCCGTTCTCGAAGAGGCCCACCTTCACACCCGTCGCATCCTTGCTTCCGCCGTTCCGGATGGTGGCCCTCACCTTCACCGTCTCCCCAGGCGAAGGGTTGGTCTTGGAGAAGGTGACGTCATCTGTCAGCACCATCAGGTCAGCAATGCCTACCACAACGTCGACGTAGAGGGACTTTGAATAGGAGGCGTTGCTGTTCGAAGCCGCCAGCACCTGCACCTTCTCTTTCGTCTCTATGGGAGCGTTCTGAGGAACAGTAACAGTGACGTTGCCTTGTCTGGTCTCTCCAGCCTCTACGGTGAGGGTGATGGGGGAAACACTTACAGACCAGTTGGAGAGAGTTGAGGCGCTGAGCGAGACTCCCTCCTGGAAGTTGCCTCGGTTGGTCACGGATATACCATAGACTACTTGAGTTCCAGGCTCGGACTCCTTCAAAGAGGCATTCGCTGTGAGGTCGAAGCTGATGAGCCTCTTCGGGTATAGGAAGACCTGTCCTGTCCTGTTGTCTGGATCTGGAATAGCGGTGGAATGAGTGAGAGTGACCGTCACGTTGTAGCTGCCGGCGGGACTATCGACATTGGTGTACAGCTCCAGGCCCACGGTCAGTGTACCTGAACAGGAGGAGAAAACCTGACGCCACCAGCGTATGTCGATATATGAATCGGGGAAGCTGAGGTAGTCGACGGAGGGTGCGAAGAGCTTGGCCGTCACATTGTAGGTGCCACCACTGTCACACACAACCCTCTGCTCCACCTTGACGAAGTCGTTGAAGGCGTCGCCGTCGCCATCCATGGCTGTAAGGGTGAGGGAACCCAGGCCTACTCCTTGGACCGATGGAGCCGTGGCGGCGGCTAGAAAAAGGAATCCAAGGATGGCGTAAAGGACAAGGAGGGACGGACAAGGTCGCATGGCTCCACCCAGGACCAGAGAACTTCCCTTCCTTCACCCATAAACCTTAGCGTGCCGATATCAGTAAGGAGAACCTCAGGGCTCTAGGATCTCCATCTCGATTTCCATCAGGCTCAGTTCCCTCTCGCCGAGGGTCATTGGGTTCAAGGCCAGGATGAAGGTGAACTCGCTCTCCGAGATGTCGTCCACCAGCCGCCTCACAAACTTCATGACGGCCTCGAAGCTGTTGCTGCTCATCAGGTACTCCACACCGTCCAGCATGAAGAGTCCCTGGCCTCCGGTGATCATGAACCTCTCCACCTTGTGCATGAGCCTCTCCAGCACGGGTTCCACCGTGCTCTCGGAAGACTCGCCTCTGTCCGTAAGCCACAGTATCTCCGCACCCGTCATTCCGTAGTTCTCTCTGACCCTGGATGGGTTGACACGAGTTATCAATAGGCCCTTTACGCTCCTGACCCTCTGGGCAAAGAGGCGGTAGGCCACATCCGCCCTCTCCTCCTTCACCAGGTAGCTTCGGCCGGGTAGAAGGTCGAAGGACAGTTTGGGAGCTCGAGCGTCCTGCTGGCTTCGGTGAGCCCTACCGAGGGCTTCGCGAGCCATGGAGAGGTCCAGGGGCACCCCCAGGGTGGAGGAATACGCCAGAATTCGATTCAAGGCTCCGTCGAGCTCCCTCATGTCGTAGGTGAACTTCTCCGCCAAATATCTGAGCACCTTCGGGGGGCAGGAAGCCCCCCGTTCCTCCAACTGTCTGCTCAGGTAGGCCAGCCTGAGATCCAGGTTCGGCGGCTGCAGGTCCGCCACCAACCCAGACTCAAGTCGGGATACCAGCCGGGCATCGAGGCCATTCATCTCGGAGGGGCTGCATACCGAGGCGAAGACAAGCAGTCTTCCCTTCTCGTGGAGTTCCTCGAAGATGCCCAGAAGTTCCTCCTGGACCCGGGCCTTGCCCTCGAGGTCCCGGATGTCGTCAAGGATGAGAACCTCCAGCTCTCGAAAGGCCTGTCGCAATTTCGAAAGCCTTGCCCCGCTCTCTGCCTCCTCGACCTCGGTCCTGAACTGGCCAGCTGTTAGATAGGTGAGTCGGATCTCTGGCCTCCTCTGGAGAAGGCGGTTTCCAAGGGCATGAAGGAGGTGGGTCTTCCCCAGACCGGGTCCTCCCGTCACGAACAGCGGGTTGTAGGGATCCACCGACCCGTTAGCCAGGGCCATGCAGGCGGCATGGGCAAATCGATTGGATGCTCCTACAATGAAGTTCTCGAAGGAGTACCTGTCCAAGAGTCCAGGACGAACACGGTGTGGGGAACCAGATTCTCCCCCGGCTGCAGGAGGACGCGCCTCATTGGCTATCTCCTTCGCCGCCTCCTTCGGAATCGGTGCCTCTTTCTTCGACGGTCCGGTCCCCTCACTTCTCTCCTTCGCGGGATGCCCGTTCTGTTCCTGGGCTGACTCGGGCATCGGCTCTGGACTGGCCTGTTCCTGGCCAATCTTTGCCTTGTATTCCTTGAACGCTCTGATAGCCTTTGATAAGCCCTGGCCCATCGCCGCTTCAAGAGGCTCCACGTCCTTCCCTTGGGACCTCCACTCGTCAAGCTTCTTCTTGAAGGACCCCAACCCTCTCAGAGCCCTACCTCGGCCTCTCTTAAGGGAGGAAAGGAGGGAATCCACCTCCACGTCCGTGTGGACCTCGATCATGGAGCCTTGGTCCTTGGCAAGTTCCCTGAAACGAGGCAGGGCCTCCTTGCCTTTCAGGAAGCCATCAGCTGCGGCGAACAGGGCTTCAACCCGCTTCCCATCCTTCAGTATGACGTACCCAGCGTTGGGGCTATCTGTCGATACGAGCCTCAGGTAGCCGTTGAACTTCTTACGGCCCAGCAGGGGCATGATCTTCTTCAAGGCGTCTGGACCGCCCTTGACGACCTTCATGATCCTCCCCTCGGGAAGCTCCAGATCCTTTAGCACGATCGCCCTCGAAGAAATGAGCCCCGGGGATTCTTAAATAAGTTAACGTGCGAGTTGCAGAGCTGATAATCTGACTCAGGCGGGGACCTCTGAGGCGCTAGCCAAGGCCCGAACCTGAAACCTGGGCCACAGGCGTCCCAGCGCGGTGGACAGAACCAGCCAGAAAACAGTCCACTCGAGGAGGGTAAGATAATAGAACGTCCGTATCAGCTCTGGAGAGACGTTGCCAGGAACGATCTCGATCTCCGGCCTCAGGAGGAACGGAAGGATCCAGAGCAGTGCCCCCACTGAAAGGCTCAGACCCACGGACCCCCGTGTGCCCCATGGCGATCTCGCCTTCCTTGAGAGTAGGTAATACAGGCCGAAGGCCGCCAAAACCCCACCCAGGGCAAACAGAATGGTGCCCACGTACCACAACTCAGCCTCTGCGACGTCAAGGCTGATCTCGACCCCGGGAGGGGTTCCAGGGACCGCCAGAAGAGGTAACACGCTGAAGACGGCGAGAGCGAGGAGGCCGTGAACCCAGGCCTTAGACAGGAGACTCCGCCAGGGGAGGATGGCACTGATCAGCGGAAAGACTAAAGCAAAGGGAATTCCGACCACGATGCCTATCACGAGGGCCGCCCCGAAGGCCGCAGCCCTCCTCTCCGCGACGGGGACGGGGTTCTCCTCCCCCTCCATAGCCTCAGCCTGATCTATGAGAGGGCCCAACACGAGAAGAATGAAGAGACCCAGGACGAGGCCCGCCAAGAGGCCAGCCGCTAGGCATGCCATCAGTGGCATGGCATGCCCAAGGCGTGTCTCAGGTCGTGGAACACATCATGGGCCGCCGCTGCCAGTGCGAAGCCCATCACGCAGAATGCGGCGATGGCCACCAGCGACGCCAGGGTTATCCACCATCCGAGCTCCATCACATTGGCAGGTAGCCGCCTGTACAATCGTCCCCACATGTCTCCAAAGCCTCCAATGTGTGGCCGGGCACATAGACGCTCGATACTCAAATCTTGTGTTACCAAACGCTGTGTCGTAACACCGTCGCAAGACATAAGATATTAAATGGACAGAGATATCCGCCTATCACTGAGAACCGGGGGAGTTGGTCTGGATTTCTTCACCATGAGCGACTTCAACTTGGAAGGGAAGCCGGTTCTGGTTCGGCTAGACATAAACTCGCCAATAGATCCCATATCGGGCAGGATCCTCAACGACAACAGAATAAGGCAGCACATGGCCACCCTTCGCGAGTTAAGGGACGCGAAAGTGGCAATCATGGCCCACCAGGGACGTCCTGGGAAGGATGATTTCGTCACCTTGGAGGCCCACGCGGAGAGGCTGTCTTACTACCTCAACCTGGACGTGGGCTATGTTGACAGCCTCTTCGGGAAGTCCGCGGTGGAAGCCGTTAGATCCATGAAGCCCGGGGACTTTGTGCTCCTGGAGAATACGCGCTTCTACTCCGAGGAGGTCGCTCTGAAGGAGACGGACCCTTCCAAGATGTCTTCCCTTCACATGGTCAAAACCCTGGCACCCCTTGCTGACCTCTTCATCAACGACGCCTTTGCCGCGGCCCACAGGCCCCAACCCAGCCTTGTGGGCTTCAGTGAGGTCCTGCCAAGCGCCGCAGGGAGGGTGATGGAGAGGGAGGTAGAGATGCTTGACCAGGCCATGCACAGCGAAGCCAGGCCGAAGGTCGCCGTCTTGGGAGGCATGAAGGTCGACGACTCCGTCGCCGTAGCTCGCCACATGCTCTCCCAGGATGTGGTAGACAGGCTGTTGACGGCAGGAGGGGTGGCCAGCCTCTTCCTCTGGGCAGGGGGCACCAGGCTGGGGGAGGTCAACGAAGGGTTGCTCCAGAAGGAGGTTCCCGCCTGCGACGCCGTCCTTCAGGATGCGAAGGAACTCATGAAGAAGTACCCAGAAAGGATAGGCGTGCCCAAGGATGTCGTGTTGAACGTGAAGGGCGAGGGGAAGACGGTGACAGTCGAGGAGTTACCGGCTAAGTACCCCATCCACGACATAGGACTGAGCACGATCGTGGACTACCTGGAGGACATCTCGGGTGCCCAGGTCGTCATCCTCAACGGACCCGCTGGCGTCTTTGAGATAGAGGAATTCTCCGTAGGAACTCGCGAGCTGTTCCTCGGAATCGCCAGGTCCAAGGGCTTCAAGGTGGCCGGTGGAGGGCATACAGTAACGGTGGTGGAACAGCTGGGACTCTCGCAGCAGATAGACCATCTGAGCACGGGGGGCGGCTCTCTCATTAACTACCTCGCGGGGCGCCCGCTTCCGGTCTTGGAGGCGCTGAGGAGGTCCAAGACGAAACACAAGAACGTAAGACTCGATGGTTGACTATCGCCAGCGATATCCGGGCCGTCAGGGTTTTATTCCATATGGATGAAGGCAATTCGATGCCTGCCTTCGTTTCCACCTTCATCAGGGGTCTTGACGACCTCCTGGGGGGAGGGGTGCCTGAGGGCAACGTCGTCCTCGTAACCGGTACTCCCGGGGCAAGGAAGACGTCCATCGTCTACAGCATCCTTTACAACAACGCCTGCAAGGACAGAAAGGGACTGTTCATATCATTAGAACAGGGGGAGAAGGAACTGGCCTCCGCCATGTCTGGCCTGGGCATGGACGGTGTTGACGATGACTTGCTGTATGTGCTGGACGCCGCAAGGATAAGGGCCGAACTCAGGGACCTGGAGATAGACAAGGACTGGATGGAAATAATCAAGAGGATGATCAAGGAATCGGTGGAGGTCAATCAGAGGAATCTCCTAGCCATCGACCCCCTTAACGTCCTCTACGCCCTCGGCTCGCTGCCGAATCCCCGTAGGGAGCTATTCCATTTCTTCAACTTTCTGCGGGACCTCGGCCTGACTGCCTTCCTCATCTCCGAGCTGCCCGTGGGCAATCCCTCCCTCTCCCACTACGGTGAGGACTTTCTGGCAGACGGCGTGTTTCTGTTGAAGCACTACGATGTGGGGGAGACTGAGGTGCAGCTGAGACTCCGTTGCGTCAAGATGAGACGTACCGCCCACCAGGAGGGATACTATGCCCTGGGATACACCAACGGCGGCTTCTACGTCACCCAGGTGATCTCGAGGAAGAAAGAACGTGAGCCTCCCGAGATTGGACACTGGGAGGGCGACTAAGCGGCCCTTCGATTCTCCACAAAGGCCTTACTAGGGGAAAGACATTGAGACCGCGGTCTTCCAATGAAGAAGGAGAAGGTGGCGGTCATCGGGGCGGGACACATAGGCAAGGCATTGGTGCGCGGGTTCCTGGATGCTGGAAAGTGCGATAAGGACCAGCTGATGGCGACCATACCCTCAGTGGAGAAGGCGCGGAGACTTCAGCAGGACCTGGGCATCCGGGTGGCTTCAGACAACAAGGAGGCCTGCACGTGGGCCAGCGTGGTGGTATTTTGCGTGAAGCCCCAGGTCCTGGCCTCCGTATTGCGGGAGGTCTCTGAGGTCATCGACGACGAGATGCTGGTGGTCTCTGTTGCCGCCGGAATTCATACGCGATTCATAGAAGAGATTCTGGGGAAGAGTGTCCCCGTCATACGCCTCATGCCCAACGTGGCAGTCCTATCCCGGCAAGGCGCGACGGGGATGTGTTGGGGCCGCCATGCGAAGGACGAGGATGTGGAGTATGTGAGGGACCTCTTCTCTAGCGTGGGCCTCGTCATGGAGGTGAGCGAGGACCTTATGGACGCCGTCACGGGACTGAGCGGGACCGGCCCGATGTATATCTTCCAGGTCATTGAGGGACTTTCTGATGCCGGCGTCAAGGTAGGGCTCAGCAGGGATGAGGCCTACACACTGGCCGTGCAGACCGTCCTGGGTGCAGCCCTTATGGCCAGGGACCTGGGAGAGCATCCCGGCAGGCTCAAGGACTTGGTGACCTCCCCTGCGGGGACTGCCATCTCGGCCCTCCACCTCATGGAGAGGAGCGGCTTCAGGGCCATCCTCATGGACGCCGTAGAGGAGGCGACGAGGCGGTCAGGCGAACTAGGGAAGATGCACATGGAGGGGTCTTCCAGCTAAAGATGCTGGATCCTGAGCCCTCCTGAACAGCATTTGAGACATCCAGCCTTGGTCACGTGGCCCTCAGCTTATGCGAGACTGCTTCCGCATGAACTGCAGAACCGCGCCTCGAGCAGGTTAAAGGCGCCGCACTTGGAGCAGTACTTGCTTCCCCCATGTGGCGGAGGTATTGTGGGGCTGACCACGACAGGTGGTCTTGCTAGAGCTGCTTTCTCAAGCTCACTATGCGCAACGAGGCCATAGATGAAGAGGATGAATCCCACTGGGAGGAAGATGAACCACCCTATCAGGGGAATCCAACCGAGAAAGACCATGATCAAGAGCCCACCGACTACAAATCCAGCTCTGGCTACGCAATCCCCTTCTAAGAGATTGCGGCAAGTGGAGATAAAACTTCTCCATTCCTTTTCTCAGTCCACATTGACCGTCGGCCATGTCAGCAGACCGAACCTCTTCCCCGGCTTCAGGGCCAATCATGGCGGCGAGCCTTGATCATATGGCCTCCATGAGGGAAATGCTGGCCAGCATGACACTCCAAAGTAACGCCAGGTTGCCCCCTTGGGGTCGAATGGGTTGCACATGAACACATACCCACCGGTTTGACCCTTAGAGGGTCGGGGCAACGCGCGCCTGTGATCCGAAGCCACCTGAGGGAGTGGGATGACGGGTTCAGTTCCCTCGTGCTGATTTCCGCAGATGCATTTGGACTCCCTTACCCCGTGACGTCGAGGGTCATCAGAGCTTCCGAGCACGGAATATGCGGCCGCCTGTTCTGTAATCACACGGTGGCCTGCGACAAGGATTTGGCCGAGTCGATGAGGGGCCTCTCGGCCTCGCTCCAGGCCCCCAAATGACCCGTCGCCTTCCCGCGATGTACTTCTCTACTCTCTCAGGAAGCAATGTATTAGAGTATGA
>CAYFYB010000018.1:0-32442 GCA_964347345.1 uncultured Methanomassiliicoccales archaeon
CTACGGCAGGGGAGCGACATGCTGTCGCGTCTCTGGATCAAGCCCAACGTCGGGCATGCACTAGCTCAGGGTGGACTAGCTGGGGCCTTCGCCCTACTCCTCGCCTTCCCCATCGCCTGGGAGCTAACCGCTCAGGCCACCTACGCCATTCTCCAGTTCGGCGGCGTCCCTTCCCTCCTGGTCCTGGCCCCTAACGACCCAACCCTCTACGTCAAGACGGCGGAGGGGGACATCGCCGCCTTCGCCATCCTGGTAGAGTGCTCGGGCCTCATAACGGTGGGCATCTTCGGCCTCATCCTGGCGGCGACCATGGGCCTCCTCCAAGGACCCTTCTGGTTCAAGGCCCTCTGGACGGGGGTGGGCACCGGCGTCGGCGTCTTCTGGAACGTCAACCGCCTGGTCCTATCCGCCTCGACGGCCCACTACGTCGGCATGCAGGCCTTCGAGGTCATCCATTTCATCTTCTCCCCCATGGTGGACTTCCTCTGGATGGTCGTCGTCTGGTCCGTGGGGATGTCCCTCATGGCCCGCTGGGCCCCGGAGGTGGGTCCATGATGCAGTACCTCCTCTTCCCCATCATCGCCGTCATGCTCATCTACATGGTCCGCCACTACCTCTTCTCCTACTTCGCCCTCTTCAGGGAACCGACGGAGAGGAGCTATCAGGAGGTCGCGGGCCTCTACCGCCCCTTCGTCACCATCCTCATCCCCTGCCACAACGAGGACCGGGTCGTCGGCCCCCTGCTGGACCGGCTGGTGGCCACCACCTACCCCAAGGAGAGGCTGGAGATCGTCCCCATCGACGACGCCTCCACCGATGCCACGGGGGACATGCTGGAGGAGTACGCCCGCAAGCACCCCTTCATCAGGCCGCTCCATCGGCCCGACGGCGGCAATGGCAAGGCCGCGGCCCTCAACGCGGGCCTCAAGGCCTCCAAGGGGGATGTCATCCTCACCTTCGACGCCGACTACCTTCCCCAGTACGACATCGTGGAGAAGCTGGTGGCCCCCTTCGTGGACCCCGAGGTCGGCGGCGTTCAGGGAAGGGTGACGGTCTACAACGAGGACGAGAGCTTCGTGTCCAAGCTCGTCACCCTGGAGCGCATCGGCGGCTACAGGATAGACCAGGTGGCCCGGGATCGCTTCGGGCTCATCCCGCAGTACGGCGGCACCGTGGGCGGCTTCCGCCGTGATCTCCTGGAGGCCTTCGGCGGGTGGGACGAGGCCATGCTGGCGGAGGACACCGACCTCACCGCCAAGACGGTCCTTCACGGCTACAAGGTCCGCTATGTGCTGGAGGCGGAGTCCTACGAGGAGGCCGTCACAACCTGGCGGGCCTACTGGAGGCAGCGCTACCGGTGGGCCAAGGGCCACATGCAGTGCGCCTTCCGCTACACCCGCTCGGCCTTCAGATCGGACAGGCTGTCGCCGCTGCAGAAGCTGGACATGCTCCTCTTCCTCTGGGTGTACTTCGCTCCCCTCGTGGTCTTCATGGGCTGGACCCTGGGCATCGTGGCCTTCCTCATGGAGGCACCGCCCATCCTGCCCTTCTACGTCGGGACCCTGAGCGTCTTCACCTACAGCGCCGTGGGGAACTTCGCCCCCTTCTTCGAGGTGGGCCTCGGGGTGTACCTGGACAAGCGGAAGAGCTTCCTCTGGATGCTCCCAGGCCTCCTCTTCGCCTTCTTCCTGAGCGTGGTCTGCTGCACCGTGGCCTTCCTGGACCTCCTCATCAGGAGGAACGGGAAGCACAAGTGGAACCACACCATCCACAACGGCAACGGCTATCACGGAGCCGCAAAGGCGTTCGGGGGTGATTAGGTGGCCATCTCGCTCCCATGGCTCTTCCTCCTGGGCCTCCTCCTCCCTGTCGCCCTCGTGGCCCCCCTGGTCATAGAGCACGCTCGGGGCAGGGACAAGGGGCCCCGGGAGGTCCCCACCACCACCCTGGACCTGGAGAGGAAGCGGACCCGAACCAAGGGCTCGAAGCGATCCAACAAGGACCCGGAGGCTATGCCGGGGCTGACCCGCGTGCCAGTGGATCTGGAGATCCTGGAAGGGATGGAGATGGAGGGGAACGTGGTCACCTACGGGACCCTCACCCTGGGCAAGGGGGCATCCCTGAAGGGGAGCGCCAAGGCCTTGAAGGGCATCCGCCTGGAAGAGGAGTCCAAGGCCTATGGGAACCTGATCTGCAAGGGGGATGTGGAGCTGGGAAGGCTCAGCTATGTCCAGGGCGTCGTGTACACCTCCGGCAACGTGACCCTCAAGGCCGGGGCGGCCGTGAGGGGGATCTACGCCGATGGGCGTGTGGACATCTACCCAGGGGCCGAGATCCTCGAGGATGTGCTAGCCAAGGGCGGCATCCACCTGGTGGTACCGGTGGACAGCGCCAAGGCCCTGGAGGAGCTGGAGTCCCTGAACGCGCTGCTCCATCCTGAAGAGTTTGCGGAGGATGAGAAATGAGGGCCTGGCCTGTCTTCCTCCTGGCACTGCTTCTCCTGGCACCGGCGGTCCAGGCCCAGACGGAGTGGGTGCAGCTGGACGACCCTCCCCCGGTGCGACAGGGGGATGGGCCCGCTCCAGCGGATGCGGTGGACCTCTACTATGCCACCAACGCCACCCACTTCTTCTTCCGCCAGGACTTGGCTGCCATGCCGGAGGTGGACAACTACACCTACGTGGTGTACATGGACAAGCCCCAGGGTGGCGACTATGAGGAGGATTACCGCCTGGTGCACTCCCAGTCCGGGTCCTACATGGAGCAGTGGAACGGAACCGATTGGGTGTACGTGCAGGACATCGTGGTGACGGTGGACTCAGGGAATGTCAGCCTGATCTTCGAGGTGCCTGTGGACTCCATCGGTGGCATCGGGGACTCCAACGTTGGCGTCTGGTTCGAGAACTACCAGGGGGCGGACTCCTTCACAGGCCAGGCGGATAGGGCCCCGAAGGGCGGGAGGTTCACGATTCAAAGGAGGGCCATCCCGAACCTTCCCCTCATCGTCCTGCCCGCCTTCGCTGGGGGCCTCGTGGGAGGGATCCTCCTGCTGCGCAAGAAGTTTTTTCCCTTGTAGTGGGAAAAAGACTATTACAGTAAAGACCATCGTCCTCCGGCGAACCCTTGACGGTCCAGTGCCCCGTTTGTGGCAATCGCTGCCCAGAGACTGCACGTTATTGCCCGGATTGCGGAAATCCCCTCCCGACAGAGGCGGGGGCCCCTCCTGTATCAGAGGAGGCGCGTCCCACGATCACTTGTCGTAGCTGCGGGCAGTCCAACGAAAGATCAGCGTCCTACTGCACGAACTGTGGCAGTTCGCTAGGGACCCCCGTGGGGGCTGAGCAGGCCTGGCGTGCGGACACGAGCAAGGCCGCTGACAGGACCCGGACCGGTCTTCTCCTCCTGGTAATCGGTGCCGTCCTCTCCGCCATCCCCTTCATAAGCATCGTCGGTGCCCTCATTTTGCTGATAGCCGTGATTCTCATCTACATGGGGGCGGTGGCCTTCGGAGAACAGCACAGGATGTACGTGGTGTGGTCCATAGTCACTTGGATACTGATATTCATCGGCGTCTTGGTCAGCGTGGTCGTCATCGGGCTTCAGCTCGCGGCGGCCATCATAGAGGAGAGGCCACCTGCTGAAATGCTGTCCACCTGGACCGCTTTCGTCATAGCCTACGCCGTGGGGGGCGCCGCCTTTGGCATCCCCTATCTCCTCATCACCTACCGCCTGCAAGAGGATGATGGTAGGAAGGTCCTCTGGCTGGCTTTTGTAGTCCAGGCTGGCGTCTTAGTGGGGGTCGCCGCGGCTTTATACAGCCAGATGGAAGCCTTCATCAACGAGATAGTGAGTGGGTATGGGACCAGTCTCTTCCTCGGTGGACAGCTGGGTCCGGAGGCTCTTGCGGGTCTGACGAACCTCGTATGGGCGTACGCCTTCTACCTAGCGTACCGAAGGGTGGCCGATGGACGTCTCGAGCCTGTTCGTATGGGAGGACAGCAGGGCTGAGGAAGGAGTGTACCGACGGCACCGTTGCGGTGATATGAAACGGGCGAGTCCGTCTGCAGCGCCGAGGGGTCTCGAAGACTAGTGGTTCCGCTCTGATATTTCACACAAGTCACCCCGCTAAGTCCTCGGGCCACCTACGTGCATGTTGGCGTCATATGGTTACCAATCCCTGTCAGGGAACCATGATGAAGGGGGAGCAGGACAACGTGCAGTGTGTGCAGCGATTGTATGCAGCCTTTGGGCGCGGCGACCTGCCGGCCGTGATGGACATGTTGGCAGAAGATGTGGACTGGCAATCACCAGTGACTCGATCCAAGCATGCCGAATTATCATGGTCCCGTCCGCGCCACGGCCGCGAGCAAGTGGCACAGTTCCTCGAGGAACTCGCGGAGAAGGTGCACGCCGAGGAGTTTGAGGATTTGGAGTTCACAGCCCAGGGTGATCGAGTGGTCGTCGAGGGAAGGAACCGCGGTACCGTGAGATCCACCGGTCGAAACTACGAGCACGACTGGGTGATGGTATTCACCGTGCGAGGCGGCAAGATTGTGAGGTCTCGCCACTACTACGACACGGCCGATGTGGCGATGGCCTTTCACAGTGAGTGATGTCTTTCGTTTCGCTGGGAGTAGAACTGCCAGAAGGTGCAAGAGAGACCCAGTTCCATAAGTCCGGCAGGGCTTCAAAGACCCAACTCATAGGGGTCGACCCCCGTAACAGTGAGCCCCCTCAGCGATCTTCGGTCGACAACGGCCTTCACCTCCCGATCCTCAGCCTTTTCGATTAGGGGTTTGGCGACGTGGACCACTCTGCCTTCCGTGCTGATCAGAGGCTCGAAGGTGTATCGACCCTCTCTCTCCCCAACGTACACCTCAACATTCGGGACGGCCTTGCAGAGGGTGGAGGTGCACCGGCCCTTCTTGTAGACGAGGTCGATGACGATTTCCCTGCCGGGCCGGCCTTCGAGGTACTCCAGGGCCTCTTTCGTGAAGGAGATTTCCAGGGGCATGGGGCACTTCCAACGATGTGGGGCTCTATCAAGTTGACATTCTCGACCCTTTACCGGTTAGGCCGGACGTCTCGTCTCCGCCTCCCTGAAGGCGGCCTCCAGCAAAGCCAATGCCTTCTCGATGTGCTGCTTCGTGATGCCGTAGTGCGTTACGCATCTCACCCGCGTCGGGCCTTTCGTCGTGACCCTCAGACCCTTCGCCTCCACCATGGAAGCAAACTGGGGTGCCGTCAGGCCCAACCGACGCACGTCGAATATGACGATGTTGGTCTGGACACTCTTGAGGTCCACATCCACCGCCCCGAGGCTCACGATGCCCTTCGCCAGTGTCTTCGCAGTGGTGTGATCCTCCGCCAGCCGGTCCACCATCTTCTCCAGGGCCACCAGCCCGGCGGCGGCGATGATGCCCGCCTGTCTCATCCCTCCGCCCAGCACCTTCCTGGCTCGACGGGCCTCCTGGATGAACTCCTCCGAGCCGACGACCACGGAGCCCACCGGGCAGGAGAGGCCTTTGGAGAGGCAGAACGTCAGAGAATCGGCCTCCTTGGCAAGATCCACGGGGGGGACTCCCAGGGCGACGGCGGCGTTGAAGATGCGGGCCCCGTCCACGTGCACCCTCAGGCGGTGCTCCCTTGCCACCGCCGCCACCTCCTTCATCCTCTCAACGGAGATGACGGTCCCCCCGGCGGAGTTGTGGGTGTTCTCCAGGCAGACTATCGATGTCCTGGGGAAGTGCACGTTGGCCGGTCGAAGGGCCTCCTTCACCTGCCTGCCGGTGAGGATGCCGTAGCGGGCCGGCACCGGTCGAGGGATCAACCCCGCCACACGGGTCATCCCAGCGCTCTCGTTGTTGCAGATGTGGGATTCCGCCTCCACGATGGCCTCCTCCCCTGGTCTCGTCAGGGACATCAGGCTCACCAGGTTGCCCTGAGTCCCGCTGGTCACCAGCAGGCCGGCCTCCTTTCCCAGCCGCCTCGCCGCCTCCTCCTGAAGGCGGTTCACCGTCGGGTCCTCGCCGAACACGTCATCCCCCAGCCTGGCGGTGGCAATGGCCTCCCGCATCTCCTCCGTCGGCAGGGTTACCGTGTCGCTCCTAAGGTCGATGTACTCCACGGCCACACCCAGGGGAGAAGACGAGCCGCAATACTTAACCGTGAGGACCCCGGGCGTTCTGATAATCTGCAAGGAAGGTTTATTGCCCCCCACGTGAAGGCCCTACGGATGTTGGACCAACCCCTTAAGCTCCTGCAGACCCAGCGGCACGATGTGAGCAAGGCGAAGGTATGCTTCGTTGGAGACCGGGAGGTGGGGAAGACCAGCCTGATCCGACGGTACGTCCAGGACGCCTTCGATGAACGCTACGTGGCCACCCTGGGAGCCCGGGTCACCCAGGTGTATGCCGTCTTGGATGAGGGAGAAGCGGCCCAGGGCATGGAGCTGGTAATCTGGGATGTCATGGGATCCCCTGGCTTCCGGGAGCTCCTCCAAGAGGCATACTTTCACGGAGCCAATGGCGTGGTGGCTGTGTGCGACGTGACACGGAGGGCGAGCCTGTGGCAGCTGGCATCCTGGTTCAACGCGATAGAAGCCATCGCCGAGCCGGGTGTAAGGATGGTTGTGGCCAACAAAACCGACCTGGCCGGGGACCGGGTCCTGTCGCGGGAGGAGCTGAGGGCGTATGCGGCCTCCCACGACTGTGAGGCCTTTGAAGCCAGCGCTAGGACTGGGCAGGGCGTGGCGGAGGTGTTCAAGGCACTGATTTCGAACCTTCTGGACGTCCTTCCAGGCCTTGAGGAGGAGGAGCACTAGGGATCGAGCTTCCTCATCTATTCTCTCCAGCACCGCCAAACTTATAAGTACGGCCAGGTCGATGGAAACGAAAACGGGCTGGAATCATGACGAAGGCGAAGAAGTCTGACAAGGCCAAGAAATCTGATAAGGCCAAGAAATCTGACAAGGCCAAAAAGGTTGACAAGGTAAAGAAGGGTGACAAGGTCAAGGTCCACTACAAGGGAACCCTAGAGGATGGGAGCGTCTTTGACACCTCTGAAGGCGGGGACCCCCTGGAGTTCGAAGTGGGATCCGGTCAGATCATCGAAGGCTTCGAGAAGCATATCGTAGGCATGAAGAAAGGGGAAGAGAAGGACTTTACCGTCCCGCCCGAGGAGGCCTACGGGCCCCACAGGAAGGACCTGGTGGGAAGGCTCGCCAAGCAGCAGTTGGGGAAACTGGATGTGAAGGTCGGTTCGGTCCTCCAGCTGGAGACCAAGGACGGCGAGGTCTTCGAGGCCAACGTGACCGAGGTGGGGAAGGACGCGGTGACGGTGGACCTCAACCATCCATTGGCGGGCAAGGCCCTCAACTTCAACGTCCAGGTCGTGGGCTTCAAGAAGCCATAACACGCTAATGTTATAACCCGCTGACGAGATTCCTGGGAAGAGGTGGTGTCCTACGATCCCTGGCCTGCCCCAGCCGGGGAGCATCCCAGGGAGGCCGCCCCTACCCGAGCCCTCCGACGTGCCTGAGAGGCCGTCCCCTCTATGGTTCTGGGTCAAGGAGGACCTGGAGGCCATGAGGAAGGACGTGGATGGCCTGAAGAAGAGGATGGAAGGCCTGGAGGGGCGGATATCGGCCCTGGAGCAGATGCTTCAGCAGAGGTAGAGTGATAGGGGAAGATTTCATCGTCCTGGGATAGGGCGACCTTTGGAGACGTTAAGGACCTCTATCACCCTGTCAAAGGACCAGTTCCCTCTCCTTTACCGAGTCCTGTCTCTTACCATTTCTGCGTCAGAATTAGCGGAAATATACCATAATATCCTCGATAAGAAAGTTTATTTCATATACTATTACATATAGCAGAGAATTATCTGCCGTTGTGTCATTTTCTACATGGGGAAATATGACAGAGAAGGACAAGAAGACGGTGTTCCCATACGTGGTGGTCTCTCTCGTCGTCCTGAACGTTCTGATCTTGGGAATATCAGCGGCCCTGGTCATGTCAAACCAGTACTTCTCCGGCGGACGCTTCGTGTTCACCTACGATGAAACCAAACTGGCTATCGACTCCGTGGGAGGCTTCGTCTATGACGACCAAGGGAAGATCGACTCCTTCACCGTGAAAGTCCTCAACAAGAACGCCACCGACACCTATTCGGGCGTTCTGGATGTAAGGGTCTCCGACCAGGTATTCCAGATAAACATTTCAGCTCTGAAACCAGGGAGGACCGCGACCTACGTGGTCGACTTGAACCCCAACCTGCCCTCCTCCTCCCTCGCCGTGAACGCCACAATCTTTCTGGGAGGCGCAGGCATTAGCGACCTCTCGGCGCCTCTGGCCTCGGCGATAGCCGATGGCAGCATCGACGGAACCATAGGAACGGAGTGGAACGACGCTCGCCAGTATACCAACTTCCCGCTGGACCCCACCGGCGGCCCCGCCAAGGTATGGGTCAAGCATGACGGCACAAACCTCTACATTGCCCTGCAGTTTACCGCGGACTCCTCCAATCCTTGGTTCAGCATCCAGCTGGGGATGACAGGCTGCATGGACCCCGGAGACCTCATCCTCATCGGTGACGACAACTTCGCGCCGAACGGGTACCTTGACACCGCCCTCACAGGGCCCAAGTCGAAGTCAGGCGTCTCCGTGGATAGCGTCCAGAATGGCGTGGGCGCCATGGTTGTGGGTGCTGGCAATGCAGTGACCATCGAGATGAAGAAACCCCTGAACAGCGGTGACGCCGCTGGGAAGGACATCGCCTGGACCCCTGGAAACGTCTACTCGATAGTCATGGTGTGGGACTCTGACGGTGGTGGAAGCTCTGGCGGTTCCGCAGACCACGCAGCGGGTACGACTCCCAGAACAATCTTCATCGAGGCGTGATAAACTTGGAAGAGGTGGCCGAAGGGTGTATCGAAGGTCCCTGCGCCTCCAGCTAGCCCTCGTTGCCCTATTCGGCCTCCTCACGTTTAACCTGGCGGACTCCACTGCACGGTATCTCGCCAGCTACTATCTGGCGACCTCGTATCCCCTGGGAACCGTGGCGAAACCCATCGTCCTCCTCGGCGCCACAACGCTGCTGGGACTCTTTGCCCTGTGGGCGCGGGAAGAGGCTTGTGGCGTCATCCTCGGGGTGAGGACTCTGGAGGGAGTAGTCGTGCTCTCGCTGGCCACGGGGATACTGTTCGTGGACATGAAGGTCCTCGCGGCCCTGGGGGTCGCATTGCCGCATGTCATCACCGATGCCTCCTGGTTCGCTCTATACGCCACGGCCCTCGTGGCGTTCCCTGTATTCCTCGCCATCAGGGTTGGTCGCCACATCGGATGGACTGCAGCTGTCGTTCCCCTCCTCCTGGCAGGGGCGTTCCTCACGAAGCTCCTCGATCACCTCTATCTGTGGGTTCAGGGCGTCTTTGGCACCGCCCTGCCATACCCCCTTGCCTTCGTGGGGATGTTCGGGCCAGCCGTTGGGATGAGCGCCGCTGGCCTCACTGCTTTGGGGGTCCATCTACGGCATAACCCCATCCGTATACCTTCGAGGGGCCTCCTCGGCCTCTTGGCCGTTCCCCTCCTCCCCGCCGTACCTGCCATGATTCAGGCCCTGCTCAGTCCCCTTCCTTCCCTAATAGTCAGGGGATGGGCCTTCTGGAGCCTTGGATACGCCGGTTACGGCTGGTACACCCCGAGCGTGCTGGCGGCGGGGTTGGGTGCCTACCTCTTCCTCCTGAGCAGGCTTCGATCCAGAGGAGAGCCAGGGCGTCTCCTGTTCTGGGCGGTTCTCATCTTTCCGTTGAGCGGAATATTCGTCCTTTTCCTCGATTACTCCTCCATCCCAGGGAACCTTTTGGGGATAACCGCTGCAGCAGTGGCTCTGGACGTCATGAGAAGGGGGAATGCCCCTTGATATTCGTACTGATGCTTCTCTGGGTCCTCGGGGCCCTTGCCCTGTCCGCAGTCTGCCTCCTCCTCAAGTTCACCTCGGAGGTGTCGGATTTCGCATTCCGAATGTACGCCGTGGGTACCGTTGCGTTCGTCGTTGGCGCCCTAGTACTCGCAGTTCTCCTCCCCCTGTACGGCCTCCGTCCTGAGGTCGCCGCCTTTGCCCTACAGACATATACCCTCGCCATCGCGGTCCTCGCCATCGTCTCCATCGGCATTCGGAAGGAGATGGAGGAGGTGAGCGGGGTTGATTGACGCCACTGGCCTCCACGGCCTCTTCGTTGGTCTCCACATAGGGGGCCTGGTTCTGGCCGCGGCCGGCCTCTTGGGCCTGACCTTTCAGGTCTTCCGATGGCGTTCAATCCACGGTCGGTGGCCCAGGTTGGGTTGGTTTTTCAGGAGCACCCCCAAGATAGCAGACCCTCTCGCCTACGGGGGAGCGGTGGCCCTCCTGGTAGGCTTCTGGGGCCGCACGATCATGGAATTCCCCTCCTGGTCTGGCAGCAACCTCGGGCCGAGCACCCAGACGTTGAACATGGCAATGCTTTCCGTCCTTGCCTCCGAACTGTGGCTCATATTCCTGTTCCTGAAATTCTCCTATCGGGGACGAGTCCGAAGATCTCAAGGTCTGCTGGCCATCTACCTGGGAACGGGCTTCCTAGCCCTTGGCCTGGCTGGGGTCGCCTCTAGCTTGGGGGGGCGTCTTGCCGGTGGGACGAGCCTTCTGGACACCATCTACGGGGTCTTCATCATCGATCCCTCAACGCCCTGGATATTCTACCCCTTCACTTGGTTTGCAGAGGTCGTCCGAGACGTTCGACCCTTCTTCGGCCTGCCTCCCCAGACTGTCTATCTCCTGCTCGCTACCGCCGACGTTGCAGTCATCCTGGCCGTCATTTCCCACTTCGTGAGCGAGTACCTACGACCGAGGCTACGAGCAGAGCGGGAGTCACGCCGCACACCTGAGGAGAGCCCGGACCAATCAGAGGGTCGAACGCCAACGTAGGCCCCGAGGCGAACCTCCCGCGTGGAGGGACGTTTCGATGCAGCTGGATGCCGTAGAGGAAGGGATGTTTCCCAAGGGAAAAAAATAGGGGAGGAGGTAATCGTTCTAGGCCAAGGCCGCTTTCAGGGCAGCGACGGCTGTGAAGAGGAGGGCGACAACGCCCCCGTAGGTGGATGTGAAGAGGAGGGCGGTGTTGAGGCTCGCTTGGGCTGTCAGGAAGGCGCCACTGGCGGGAATGGCCCACGCGGCCGCTGCCACGAGGATGGTCAGCATCGCAAGAGGGCCTCCCATGGTCCTGATGAGGCCAGCTCGACGCCCGAGCATGAATCTTCGCTCCCGGATGGCGGCCAGGACCTCCTTCACATCGGAGCTCAGCGCAGGCCTTGCCTCCTGGTAGGTGACCTCGGCCTGGGACTGTCCACCGGGTTCCTCCTCCACGAGGATGGCGTCCAAGAGATCATCCAGCTCCTTCTCCAAGTAGTCCTCCGACGCCTCTGCCTGGTACACCTCGGGGTAGGCCGCTCCAACGAACTCCTCCTCCAGGCGCGCCTCCAGCTCGTCGCTCCACTTGATGACGGACCAGCCCAGGCGGTTGTTGAGGACGCCGACGGTCCTGTCCTCCAGGCTGCTGACGGCGGCATCGATCTTCAGCCTCAGCATGAGGAGGCCAGCAGCGGCGATGGCCAGAAGGGCCCCCACCCCCTGGACCACGGTCCCGTAGGTTGCAAGGGACACCTGGGACGTGTAGACGTACCCCAGCTGGGGGGCCATGAAGAAGGAGCCTGCGGCGATGGCTATGAACAAGCTCCAGAAGATGGCGTTGAGCAGCTTTGGAGAGAGCCTGCCAGAGTGCACGGGGGGACTCATTTCAATGCCTGAGGAGGCTGCACCGCTGCGGTAATAAAGTTTAGGCCGTCATTCTCTCCGCCGATAACGGCTACTCAGCCTTCCTCATCCGGCGGCCCATGAGGGCGAAGCTGGACATCAGCGCCTCCAGCTGTATCCTGTCGTTGGCCCCCTGGATCAGCCTGAAGTCCGCCTCTCCGACGCGGTCCACCATCTCCACCTTGACCTCGTCGGGCACGCTGAGGTCGTAGACGGCCCTGTAGATCTCCCTCAGGAGGTCCTCCGCTGCCAGGCCGTACTCGATGAGGAGGTCGTCTAGCATGTTCCTGGCGCCCAGGAAGTCCCCCTTCACGGCGGTCTCCACCATCCGCCGCACGTCCTCCGGTCTGGCGGCGCCCGCGGCCCGGTAGAGGGAGTTGGAGTCGACGCTCTTCGAGAGGGCGGCCGCCACCTGGAGGGCATTCGTGGCCCTCCGCAGGTCCCCCTGGGCCACGTACACCAGGGCCTCCATGCCATCCTCCGTCACCTTCAGGCCCTCAGCCTTGGCTATGCGGGCCACATACTCCTTGACATGCTCGGGCTTCAGGGGGCGGAAGCGGAACAGGGCGCAGCGGCTCTGGATGGGGGGTATGATGCGGCTGGAGTAGTTGACGGAGATGACGAAGCGGGCCGTGCGGGTGTACATCTCCATGGTCCGTCGCAGGGCCGCCTGGGCGTCGGCGGTGAGGTGGTCGGCCTCGTCCAGGAAGAGGATCTTGAAGCCCCGCTGCCCGATGGG
This sequence comes from uncultured Methanomassiliicoccales archaeon, assembly GCA_964347345.1. Lineage (GTDB taxonomy): Archaea > Thermoplasmatota > Thermoplasmata > RBG-16-68-12 > JAJISG01 > JAJISG01. Next base: position 12,584 of record CAYFYB010000018.1, read on the forward strand.
CGCCATCCGGGCCTGGTTCTTGATGGTGGTGCGGATGACGTCTATCCCACGCTGATCCGACGCGTTAGTTTCTCCGAAGTTGCCCCGCCAGTCCTCACCGAAGAGCTCCCGGGCCAGGGCGATGGCACAGGTGGTCTTCCCAGTGCCCGCCGGACCTGCGAAGAGGAGGTGTGGAAGGTTCCCCGTCTTAACGTAGGCCTTCAGGCGGGCGACGATCTCCTCCTGGTTTATGACCTCGTCCAGGCCATCGGGCCTGTACTTCTCCACCCATACCTCCTGCATCCTGCCTCGCCGATGGATGGCCGAGGCGGTTAAAACCCTTTTGTGGGAGGTCGGTGAATATTGACGGCCCTGGGGGGACAGCGCACCATCGCAGGGGAGGTATAAGGCAGAGGGTCCAGAGCAAAGCTTCAGCCTCGGGGTCTTCCCATGGCCTCACTCGATGAGAATCTCTCTCCCCTTTCCTTCCTGACCTCTATGACGCAGTGCAAGGGAATCTCCGCAATCCAAGGACCTTGGGGGCTTGTTTCGATGAATTCCGGTGTAGGCGCCGGCTCCTCGAAGGCCGTCAGGACAAAGCCAGCCTCCCGCAACCTTCGGACGTACCATGAGAGGGGTCGATGGTAGCCGGTGGTCTCCATGACCTCCTCCGGCGCTATCCGCCAGGGAATCCGGTCCTCGAAGGGTTCCCGGTAGCGGCTCACCTTCCGTGACACCGTGGTGGTGAAGCCCACCCTCTCGATGACCCAACCAGAGGCATTGCCAGTATCGAAGCAGGGGTGGGACAGGCTGGCCACGAAGCGGCCACCGGCCCTCAAGACGCGGGCAACCTCTCTGATGGTCCCTTCGGCGTCCGCAATGTCCATGAGAGCCATGTTGGAGACTACGAGGTCGAAGGTCCCGTCTTCCAGCAGTCCAAGGCCGGACGCCTCCGTTACCTGATATTCGATGCCAAGGGGCTCCTTGGCTTCCCGCTCCCGGGCCCGTCGTATGATGGGCTCGGAGGAGTCCACGCCCACGACCTTCGCTCCCTGCCGGGCCAGTTTCCGGGCGATGTAGCCGTTACCGCAGGCCAAGTCTAAGACCCGCAAGCCATTGACATCTCCCACTACGTGCAAGAATGTGGGGTCGATGAGGGTTCGATGCCAGAGGTCTCCCTCGTCCCCCTGCTTGGCGTCATACCACTCGGCCATCCGTTCCCAGTCCTCGGTGCCCATGAGCGACTCTTTGAAAGCGGGATCTCACTTAAAGCCTCTCCGAGCGGGAAGCGCAGGTTGACACATCATAGTCGGATAAGCATGATGAGGATCATTCGAAGCTTGTGAAATAAACTACTTAAGCGCACAAACGGGAAAGCAACGCATTGAGGTTGAACATGGAAGGCAAGGTGGACGTCGCCATTGTTGACCTGAGTTCCAGATCCTCAGGCGTTCGGCCAAGGAGAGAAAAGATCCACGAACAGGTTCTCTCCTTCCTCCACTCCATGGGTGGAGAGGCAACCAAGGCCGCACTGCGGGGGAAGTTCCACGCCCTTGCTCATTCGGACCTCCTCAGAGTGCTGGATGAACTCGCCTCCGAGGGGGAGGTAGAGCTCCGGTGGCAGTCGCCATTCGAGTACACCGTTCGCTTGAAAAGCGCATTCGAGTCGGAGATCCCTTCCTCGCCCGTTTCAGAGGACTAGAGAGTCACCTTGAGAGAGGAAAGCACATCAGCAATCCCATTCAGGACCGTTACCTTGTCACTCCCCGCGAACAGCAGCCCCACGGCCCTCTTCTGCTCATCCATGACCAGGGAGCCACTATCACCCCCCTCGGACATCGAGGAGGTGAGGACCTGATCCTCGAAGAGAGCACTCCTGCCTCCACCATATGAGACGGTGACGGTCGCCTCCTGGTGTGTAACCTTGCCTCTCGTAAGCCCGGTGGTCCTTCCACTCTTCAGGACAGACAGGCCGACAGAGACCTCGGCCAGACCTGCCACCTTCCCTATCAGGCGGACCTCATTCTCCAAGTCGTCATCGTTCAGGGGCCTCGCAATGGCACAGTCAACGCGGTTGCGGCTCTGATAGAAGGGCAGTATCCGACAGAGAAAGGTTCGAGGCATCCACCTGATCGGGATGAACTCCTCTAATACGGCGATGGTGTCTTTCGGTATCTCTCCTCCATCCATGGCGGCTGGTTGAAGAACTGCATCTCCTTTCCGTCCTCGGTTGGTGTCCGCCAGAATGTGATTGTTGGAGAGGATGTAGGCTTCGGAGCCTCGATGGACGACACATCCGAGGGTCCCGGCCGTCACCCTGTAGTGTCCGATGCTCACCCCGCCGGGTGCAGGCCTCCATCGAGCGGTTGACTCCTGCTCGGGCTTGACAACGGACATGCCGAGGGCTCTTATCTCCCCCGTCTCCACCACGTCTGTCTTGACATCGTCTACGCGGCGAGGCACGATATCCCCAGGCCGCAGCTCGGCCTCCGGCAACTTCTTTCGGACGAGGACGACGACGCAGGGCTCCTCCGTCTCCACCCCACCGACGACCTTTTTGCCGATGGCCAGGCCTACGACGTTGGCCTTGCGGAGGAGCTTTCGCTCAAACCTCCTCTTGGCCCTCCTGACCTCTTTCCACGTCATCTGTACCCGCTGCCTCCGTCTTCACGCTAAAGGCCGATATCTCTAGGAGGCCATCGCCCACTCTGCCGCCGACGATGGTGCCCGCTGCCCTGACGATCATGTTTCCGAAGAAGCCCAGGAAAAGGCCGATGCCGTAGTATGGCAGAAGGTCCGAGGCGTACAGAAACTTGATGAGGGTGGAGCCGAGGATGATGGAAAGGAACGAGGCGAAGGCGCCCCACTGGACCCGGTTGCGGCGTACTGCGAAGAGGAGGAACCATCCCAGGGCCACGCCCAGGAGAAGGACCGCCAGCTGACCTATCTCCAGGAAATCACCTCGGCAGGCGTCGGCTGGTGTCTATAAAAATCCTTTTCCGCTTTTCCCTTCTCTGATATTCAGAGACCGCCTTGTCTAGGAAGTCGAGAAAGGCTGCTCCCCTTGGAGGAGCAGATGAGCGTCATACACCTGGACGAGGCCATAGCCATACCAGTCGTCGTGGGGCAGCTGCTGTCCCGCCAGGGGGAGGGCAGCCTGCATGAGGACCCCTTTCATGGCCACGACGGCGTCCGTTCCCGCCTTCTTGTACTGTGGATAGGCCTCCAGGAGAAGGGCCAGGAGGCCTGAGAGGAGGGCAGCCGATGCCGAGGTCCCCGTTATGGAGGTGTAGGAGGATCCTCTTGCGGTCGTCGTCAGCCCAACGCCCGGCAGGACGAGCTCCGGCTTCATGTTCGGGTCCGACGTCGTGATTATCGTATTGTCGCCTTTGGAGCTGAAGGCGGCCAACTCAAGGCGGTGGTTGAGGGAGCCCACGGCGATCACCAGGGGCTCATTTGCGGGAGTCCCAACATCCCCATCATCCTCCCGCCCATCGTTCCCCGCCGACGAGACCACGAAGATGCCTCTTGCGATGGCCTCCTCCGCCGCCCTGGCCGCCGCATTGGTGGTGAAGGGCGTCCGCTGGGCACCCAAGGAGAGGGAGATGATGTCGGCCCCGTCCTCGATATCCCCATCCCTGTCGGGGTCCATGCAGAACCTGATGGCCCCGCCCACGGTCTCGGAGCTGGCCGTACCGTTGGAACGGAGGGCCTTGACAACTATCAGGGCGGCCCCAGGTGCGATGCCTCGCAGCCGCCCGTTAGCCGCCATGAGGCCCGCCATGGCAGTCCCGTGCCCTCCATCATCGTAGGGGAGGGCCTCGCCGTTTATCAGGTCCTTCCAGGCCACGATGTTGGCACCTGCCAGGTCAGGATGAATCAGGTCGATTCCGGTGTCAACGAGGCAGATGGTTACCCCCTCGCCATCAAGCCCCATGGCCTCGAGTCTCTCAGCCTGGGTCACGCTGGAGATCCACCCATAATCCTCAGAGAGGGGAAGACCTCCGAGGGATAGGTCAATGAAGCCAGCCGCTGCGATGGACACGACCAGGGTGCCGGTCAGCAGAAGGGCGGCGACGACGACGGCCGCTTTCTTGAACCTTCCCCATCGTACACGCGCCACGACGTCCCTGGCCTTCTCATCCTCCTGGCTCATTTTGAGGGACCCCCATCGGGCGCTAGGGAGGGCAGGGACGGGTATCCAGGCGGGACGGAGGGGCCTCCACCCTGACCTGAGGCGTCGGGTGTGCCCCATCCGAAGCGGTCCATCTCTCTGGCCCTGAGGACCCGGACCTCGAAGGTCTCCTCGATGCCAGGCAGAGCCTCGATGGCCTTGAGGCGGGGAAGGAGACCGCAGCCGTTGGCCTTCTGGATGTCCAGGCCTGGCCTGCGGTTGACCTCAAGGACGAGAGGTCCTCGCTGAGCGTCCATGACGACGTCGACACCGGCGAAGCCCAGTCCCGAGAGTCTCTGGGCCTCACAGGCAATCTCCAGAACCTCTTCCCAGAAGGGGACGTGATAGCCAACGAGGTTGGCACCCGTGTCGGGGTGCCGTTTCACCAGCTCCCCCTTCCATGTGGCGAAAGTGATCTCCCCTGTGGCCAACTCAACCCCAGCACCCACCGCTCCGAGGTGAAGGTTGGCCTTCCCACCGGACTGGCGGGTAGGCAGCCTAAGCATGGCCATGACTGGGTACCCGCGGAAGCAGAGGACGCGCACATCGGGCACGCCCCATGGAGCGATGGCCTTCAGGGCCGGGTGGTTCTCCACGAGAGCCTCCAGCAGGGCCTCGTCCGGTCGACCGCCGTTGTAGTCTCCCTCTAGGATGCTCGCCAGGTGCTGCATGAGGTCATCTATCGTGAGCGAGCCGTCGCCCGTGAGATACCTGTCACCGTCCCGCCCCTGGACTAAGACGATGCCTTCACCACCGTACCCATCAGCGGGCTTCAGGGCGAAGCTTGAGACCCGTGAGAAGACTTCCGGTGCCCTGGCCATCTCCTCCTTCCTGGACACCAGGAGGTAGTTGTCCGGTACGGGGATGCCCTCTGACAGTAGGAGGGCTTTGGCCTTGGCCTTGTTCAGGCTTCCCATGGCGGCTGGCGGGTTGTAGCGTTCCACGAAGTCCCTGTTCCTCCTGTTGATGGTCAGGACCGTCTCAGAGAGGCCTCCGTTGAGGACCACCTCCTCCAGCCTCTTGAGGGGACCGAAGCGCAGCCTCTCCGACATCCTTATCTTCAGCTTGGTGCCCAGGTACCAGTGGAGGACGACCAGAAGGGGCCACGTGATGGGCTCCCGGGTGATGAAGTCCACCAGAGGGTCCTGGACGATGACAATGTAGGCGGCAGCCACCAGGAAGAGGGTCCAGAAGAGGGCCTTTGTGGGTGGTCCCCAACCGACCTTATCCACCTGCTGCAGGTAGCGGTCTGCAATCCAGGAGGTGATGACCACAGGGAAGAGGAGGACGAAGGATATCTCGGGCTGCCCGAGCCTGGAGGCCAAGGCCGCGATCAGGATGGCCGCCAGGGCCACCATGAGGACCATGATGGCGGCTCGGTGACTCTGCTGGAGCCGCTGGCCCTGCAGGGCGGCTCGGGTCAGAATCATGACGAGGATGACGGCCGTGAAGAGGAGGAGCCCGAGGAGCAGGCCCGTGTACAGGATGCTGAGGGCGATGATGACGGGGGAGAAGGTGCCGAAGGCCTTGATGCCCACCACGTTGCGCAGGATGGCAATGACGGTGGCGGCCAGGGCCAGCTGAATTAGGATTCGGGCCGAGTGCAGGGCCGGCAGGAACTGGCCGAGGTTCTGGTCCACGTAATAGCTGAGGAGGAAGAGGGCCCCTAGGAAAAAGACGAAGGGGCCATGCTTCCTCCAGGGGGACTTCGGCTTCATGGGGGTGTCCCAAGACCTGGAGGGGGGCGTTTAAAAGGGTTATTCAACAAGATTAGAAAGGAAAGGGCTAGTCCTCCACCGTCTCCAGCCACACGGCAAGGGACTCCCTGGCGGCCTCCAGGTCGAGTTCCGTCATCTCCCCCGCTTCATCCTCGATCTCGAACTTCTCGATGGTCACGACCTCGCCCTCCTTCCTGCCGGTGATGAATATGCGGGCTCCGGTCCCGTGGAAGCTGGCCTCCACGAAGGTGGGCTCAAAGATCAGCTTGACCTCGTCTCCTTCTTCGTACATCCTGTACATGCCCGAGGAGTCCACATAGTCCTTGAGCCTGTCGTAGCGGACCGTGAGGGGCTTCACGTTCATTCGTAGGTGGAAGCGGTATTTAAGGAGAACTGGACCGGGGGGATGGGGTCACTACACGACCAGCCATGCGGCAGTGACCCTCAGGCCTGCGGAGAGCGTCATGGAAACTACAAAGAGGGGATGGGGCTGCACCATCCCTCCAGATTCTTATAAGACCGTTGAAATGATGAAACGTGGATTGTGATCGCTGCTCGGAAGAGGCCATCACCTTCATCCGCTACAGCGGTGCTCACCTCTGTCCCTCCCACTTCACAGACTTCGTTGAGAAGAGGGTCAAGCGGGAGGTCCGCCAGCAGCTCCGCCTCACAAAGAGAAGCAGGATAGCCTCGGCCCTCTCGGGAGGCAAGGACAGCAGCGTGGCCACCTACCTCCTCAATTCCATCCTCGGCAAGAGGAGGGATGTGGAGATTGTCGCCATCACCGTGGATGAGGGGATTCGAGACTATCGGCCACCCAGCATCGCCACTGCGGAGAGGCTCTGCAGCGAGCTAGGGTTGGAGCACCGCATCATCACTTACCGGGAACTGGTGGGCTGGGAGATGGACGCCGTCGTCTCCGCAGACCCGGATATGATTCCCTGCAGCTACTGCGGCGTCTTCCGCCGCAAGGCCCTGAACGTCCTGGCCAGGCTTGCGGAGGCTGATTATGTGGCCACCGGGCTGAACCTGGACGACACGGTCCAGTCCATCCTCATGAACCTCGGGAGGGCAGACATGGACAAGCTGGCCAGGATGGGCCCCCACGACCACGTGCAGCCGGGCCTCGTTCCCAGGGTCCAACCCCTCAGGACCATCTCCGACAAGGAGGTCTACCTGTACGCCCTCCTGAAGGGCATCCAGTTCCACGATGGCGTCTGCCCCTACGCAGAGAGGGCCATGAGGACGAGGTACAGGGAGGTCCTCTTCCAGCTCGAGAGAGACTCCCCCGGGACGCGCCACGCCCTGCTCAGCAGCTACGACTCCCTCAAGCCTCTTCTGTTGGAGCGGTACCCCCCTTCCCCGCTCACCACTTGTGAGAAGTGTGGCGAGCCCACTGTGAACCGCCTGTGTCAGGCCTGCAAGCTCCTGGCTCGCCTGGCCGGAATTTCTCAGTAGCTTTCCTCATAGTAGTCCACTGCGTAGTAGGTGTCCCTCCAGACCGTCCGGTAGACGAAGAACTCCAGGACGAAGTAGGCGGCCATGATGAGCATGCCGGCGTAGAGGATGTACAGGAGCCGCTGGAAGTCGACGAAGAAGGAGACGGCCAGGTCCTCGATCAACCCCACGTCCAGGTTTAAGATTCCGCCTCCAAGGACGAGGTATATCCAGGCCACCCGGACCCCCTGGCGGGCGGAACCGAAGGCCGCCCTCCACAGCAGTCCCTTGGCGTAGAAGGCGGTCAGGGCTGCCAGGCCCACGGCGGCGGCACCGATGGTGATGATGGTCCTCTCCATGCTTTCGAGGTCCAAGGGGATGTCCACGGGGATTATTGTGGGAAGGGTTCTGAGGATGTACACGGGAATGATGATCAGGGCGATGGCGTTCCCGATGGCCACTCCCGCGGCCCTCATGGGATGATACTTGGCCTCCATCTACCCACCTCCCGGCTCCCAGCTGACCACGGTCTCGTAGGTGACGGTGATGCCGCCGGGAAGCTCCAGGGTGACCTGCACCGTGAGATCCTGGGACCTCGCCAGCAGGTCCAGCGCCTGGGACTCATCCACGGAGAGGGTGAGGTTCCCCTCATAAGTGTCGCCGAGAGGGATGGTCTCCGAGGCCTCTGACACCACCTCTCCAGTCTCGTTGGTGATGGTGAAGAGAGCCGTGGCATTCCCGTTAAGGAAGGGAGCCATGCCTACGACGTAGGGGACGTCCCAGAACCACTGTCCCGTCTCGTTCCTGAAGGTGCTGTTGCCCAAGTCCACATCGAGGGCGGAAATGAGGGCGTCGAACTGTTGGGAGAAGGTGAAGGAGACTCCAAAGTCCAGGAGGCTCCGGGTGGTGGTCCCGCTGAGCCCCATGGTGAAGGATACGTTCGCCGGGAGGAAGATCAGGTACCCTGAGGATTGCAGGGGCACGAGGTCCAGGGGTATGCTGATGGGGATCTCCTGCCTTTGGCCCACGGGGATGTCCACGGGCGCCGTCCTGTAGTCCGTCAACGCCACGACGTCCTCCACCAGGGCCTCAACGGAGAAGGTGAAGTTGGTGATGTCATGGTAGCCATTGTTGCCGATGGTGACGGACGTGTCCATGTAGACGACGCCGTCCACGAAGCGGAAGTCCCCTTCCTCACTGGGAGGTATGAAATCCAGGTTCCCGGGCATGGCCATGAGGATGGTCGTGGCCAGCAGGGCCGCGAAGAGGAGGGCGGCGGCGACGGAGGCAATTCGGAGGATTAGCAGGATTCCTTTGCCGCGGGGCCTTGAAGGCTGCAACGCATCACCTGATGTCCAGCGTGGCATCACGGCTGGGACCGACGGAGACGATACCGACCCGGACCCCCGTCCCCTTGGAGAGGAAGTCCAGGTACTCCCTCATCTCCCCAGGCAGTTCATCATACCCCTCTTTAACTGCTTGCTTCCAAGTATCCTCGCTGATATCCTTCCAGCCCTTGAGCTCCTCCAAGACGGGGCGGCATCGGGCGAAGGTGCTCATGCTGGCGGGGAAGTGGCGCAGCGTCTCACCGTTGAACTCGTACTCCACGCAGACCTTCACCGGGTCCAGGCCGCCCAGGACGTCCAGCTTCGTCACCGCCAGGTAGTCCAGGGAGTTCACCCTAGCGGAATAGCGGAGCATGACGAGGTCGAGCCAGCCAATCCGTCTAGGCCTCCCGGTGACGGTCCCGTACTCTCCCAGGGACTTGTCTCGGAGGTAGGAGGCCTCGGGATCGGAGAGCTCGGCGGGGAAGGGCCCCGTGCCCACGCGGCTTGTGAAGGCCTTGGCCACCCCTATGACCTCCTCTATGTGTCTGATGCCGACGCCGGAGCCGACGGCCGCGGCCCCCGTCACGCAGTTGGAGGAGGTGCCGTATGGGTAGATGCCGTGATCGATGTCCAGGTGGGTGCCCTGGGCCCCCTCAAACAGAACCTCCTTCCCTGCCTCCAGGGCGTCGTGGAGGAGGAGAGAGGTGTCCGCCACGAGCGCCCTGAGCCCCTTTCCATACTCTCTGCACTCCTTCAGCAGGGCCTCCTTGGAGAGGACCTCCTTGCCACCGTAGGCCTGGATGAGGCGCTGCTTCATCAGGACCAGGGACTCCAGCTTCTCCTTGAGATAGCCCTCGTCCAGGAGGTCCCCCACCCGCAGGCCTATGCGGGCCGCCTTGTCCTCGTAGCAGGGGCCGATGCCCCTCATGGTGGTCCCCGCCTTCAGGGAGCCCTTCAGGCCCTCCTCCAGGCCGTCCAGGACCTTGTGGTATGGCATCACCAGGTGGGCCCGCTCGCTCACCCTAAGGTTGTCCACGGAGTAGCCTCGGGCCCTCAGGTCCTCTATCTCCTTCAGGAGTACAGCCGGGTCCACCACGACGCCGTTGCCCACGATGTTGAGCTTCTCCCTGCGGAGGATGCCGCTGGGGATCAGCTTGAAGCGGAAGAGTTCCTGCCCCACCATGACCGTGTGACCGGCGTTGGAGCCGCCATTGAAGCGGGCGACGACCTCCGCTTCCTCAGCGCAGTAGTCGATGACCTTGCCCTTCCCTTCATCCCCCCACTGGGTTCCCACCACGACGGTTGCCGGCATGTTACCGTTGTAAAATGGCGGGGATAAATAAAAGGCTCCTATGGTGGGAGGGGAGTTAAGACATCCTCCTCTGGCTTGAACCGTCTCACCCTCACCGCCCCATAATCCTCTATACTCAGCTGGCGAGAGGCACTATGACGGTGGGCGGACAGCTCCAGCAGACCATAGCTGTTCAGGGTCGCATACATCTCCCCCTTGGGAATGCTGTTGGCCGTCTTCAGCAGAGGAAGCCTGACGGATTTGCCTGATATCTGAACTTCGAGCAGGTCGTTATAGCCGGCTAGCTTCGCCAGATCCCGGCCGGGGATGTTGGTGACGATGTTCCCGAGGTTGTCTATGAAGACGGTCTCGCCTTCGAGGGATTCGCCGTTCACAGCGAGACGTGGCACATCCATCTCCACCCATTCTCTCACCTCAAGGCCCACCTCCTCTGGGCTGAGGCCCATGGACAGTTGAGCTGCCAGGGGAGCGCAGGCTTCGACGGCCATATGGGTGTTGGAGGGGGTCGAGAGCCCAAATGCGGGGTTAGAGGCCTCATAGACCGCCCTAAGTCCGAGCTCCCTGGCAGCTGGCATCAGGATTCCATTGTCAGGCCCTACCAGTACACCCCCCTTACAATCGACCACCAGATTCCTGAATCCAGGCATTCCACCCGTGGGGAAGACGATGCCGAGGTGGATGCCGTAGGGGTAGTAGGGCAGTGTTGTCTTCATCACGAAGGCGGCCCCCCGAACGTCTCGGGACCTGATGTGCTGGGTCACCGTGACCACTCTGACCTCAGGGTTGATGGAGTAGATGATGCCCTCCATGAGGCTCTGATAATGGGTTCCTCCGAAGTCCGTCGTCATCGTTATGATGGGTCTTCTCCGGGGGGTTCTTCGCCAGAACTTGATCGGCAACGTATCGCCTCGTCCCACGTATCGCTACATAATTATATAAATGCTACGTTTCGTAGCGAGACGCCATTGCGATATCGCCTGCTTAAGGGAAGGTCCGACGATGGCTTTTTATATCCACGTCTGGATTCCAATGCCCTACCTGACCTGGCATCCCGTCAAGAGTCCTGGGGGTCTTGAGCTGGAGAAGGGAGTGCAGTCGAGGGTGAAGACTAGAGTGACGGGCCTTGATGACAGGCTCCAGGGTGGGGTCCCCTCTGGCTTCATCGTATTGGTCTCGGGGCCCGCAGGCAGCCTGAAGTCCAGCTTTGCCTACCGCATTCTCCACTTCGAGGCCTTGGAAAAGGGATCGAAGGGTCTTTACATCTCAATGGAGCAGAGCAGCAGGAGCCTGGGGAAACAGGTGGAGAGCCTCGGCCTGGAGCCCGCCAAGGCCAAGTCCCTACGGGTCGTGGACATGAGGGAGCTGAGGAAGGACTTCAAGGGCGGCGAAGGTAGGGCCGACTGGCTTTCAGCCTTGGGAATGCAGCTCAGGAGGTACAAGGATGAGGCGGGATGCGACCTGCTGGCCATAGACTCCCTGAACGCTATCTATGCCCTGACGGACATGAAAGAGCCCAGGAAGCAGATCTTCGATTTCTTTGAGGACTTGCGAGGGTTGGGGGCGACCACGTTCCTTGTGGCTGAGATACCCCGAGAGGTAGAGGGCTATGGCCCTTATCAGGTGGAGGAGTTTCTCTCCGATGGCATCGTGCACCTTCGCATGAGGGAGGTGGAAGTGGGCCTGACCACGAGCGTCAGGCGCTACATAGGCGTCGTGAAGCTGAGGGGGGTGAGGCACGACCTTGATTACTATCCTCTTCTCGTCGATCGGGGACAGTTCGAAATCGTGGGCGAGTGAGCGGGCTCTCAGGAGCTCTCCATGAATCCCTACGCCTACCAGTCCCTCGCAGCCCTGATAATCAACATACTCTTAGCTGTCTACATACTGTCCAAGAACCCCCGGGGGGCTACCGCCCGCATTTACGTCCTACTCCTGGTGGCCTTCATCCTGTGGGACATACCGGAGTTCATACTGCGGGGCTTTCCACCGGACGATCCGAGCCAGCTTCTCGCCCTCACCAGGTTGGAATGGACTGGTATATCATTCATCCCCGGCCTCATGTCCCACTTCGTCTTGGCTTATCCGCGGAAGAGCTCCTTCCTGGACTACCCTTGGAGCCTCCTCATCATCTACACCCCCTCCGTCGTGTTCACCTCCTTCCTGTGGGCGGGGAACCTCCTGGTGGAGAGTGTGGTCACGGGCCCCATGGGATATTCAGCCAAGGTGGGCGCTCTCTACATGCCCCTGGGCTCTCTCTATGCCCTCATAATCATTCTCGCCCTCTCGCACTTGGGAAGAGCCTACGCACAGGCTGGCGATACGAGGACAAGGACGAGGTCAGGGCTGATGCTCCTGGGCTTCGCCGTCCCGGTCCTGGCGGGGATCGTGAGCGAAGTCTACGGTCCATATCTGTTCCAGACGGGAACAAGGGTGGGCCTTGGGACGGCCTACACCACTGCCTTCACAGCCATCGTTGCCTATACAGTCTTCCGCTACAGGTTCCTGGTCATCGAGCCGGCCACAGAAGTGGTGACCGTGGGCCGTGCCTTCAGGTGGGAGAAAGGTCGAAACTACCTGGTGCTTGAGAAGGGAAGGAGGGCCAGCTTCGGAGCCTTCAGGGAGCTGGTCCAGGACGTCCCGGGACTCTGCGTCACCGCCTTCCCCCCTCAGATCCTCTCGGATGAGTTCACTCTCCAGAGGACTCCCATTCTCTGGCTCTCCTCTCAGGAAGCCTATCAGTGGACTCTGAAGCCCAGCTACCTCGAGGTGGAGGTGCTGCAGACCATCCTGAGGTTCATGCGGGAAAACCAGGGATCCGCCATCCTTTTGGACGACCTGGAGTACCTCTGCCAGGTAAACGGTTTCCGCTCCACGATGAGGTCGGTCTCGCAGATGACGGGGGCCGCGAGCAAGAATGGGTGCACCCTCATCATGAGCCTGAGCCCCTCATCCGTGGAGCCGCAGCAGGAAGCGGCGCTGAGGTCCCTCTTTGACGACGTCCAGTCGCATCCCGATGAGGTCTCTCCGAAGGCCTCCCTTGTCCCCCCGGGTTCGATACTTTGGGAAAGAGGGAGGGAAGAATGCTTCAGAGCCATATCCCGGGCCACTTTGACGCCCAAGATTCTGGTGTCCACCCTCCTCCCAGAGAAGCTTCAGGCGGCCTACGAGCTCTACGACGCCAGTTTCTTATGGGTGAACCCCAGCAGCCATCCCAGGTTCCCGTCCCATGATCCCTCTCGCCTGCCCTTCGAGGTGCTGAGGGATGTCTCCAAGGCCCTGCCGAAGGATTCCCTCGTGTACGTGGGGGAACTGGAGATTCTCATAGAGCAGGCCGGTTTCCTGCCTGTTCTGGAGTACGTGAAGCACCTCATGGATGTTGCAGCCCTGAGGTCCGGCTTGGTCGTCGCCAGTGTTGGCAGGGGCTCCATCGCGCCGAGCCAGCTGGCGATACTGGAGAAGCGGTTCGCGTCCGTCGTGGCCTAGGGCTCTCTGCCCTGGGTGAGAACCTCCCAGAGCCTCTCTTGAAAATCGTATTCGGCCAGTACAATCCTTCGGATGAAGTTGACCACTTGTCCCTGGGGGTCGAGACCGTTCTTATCGCAGTACTCCCGGTACTTTTCCAGAAGATCGCGGTCCATCCTGATGTTGAACTGGGCCTTCTCCTGCTTTCGACGGCCTTTTGCCAAGGGACCCCGCCTTTTTTCGTATCCCCGTATCATTATATCTACCTTTCCTCGCACCAGATTCTGCGTTCGTCGTGCGCTACTATTGGTTACATATAGTAGCATTTGTAGCAAGTCTTAAATACTGCGCTTCCTTTACCTCTGGTGATAATCAGGGTGGAGAACACCTGGTTGCCGGGAATGGCCTCATGACCGCTGAGAGAGGTACCTTGGTAAGGATCCCCAGTAGTCCTAGCAGGCCTTTTCTTCACGGAAGAGAGGATAGCTTTGACTTCGAGGTTCTCAACGAGTTTCCGAACGCTGAGGAGATGCGTTCACACTTTCATCGAGTTTGGGGAAGCATAGAGGAGAACCTGGATCTGCCACTGACCTCGGATGAGGCGCTACGTCGGCTTCAGTCCCTGGTCATCTACGACATTCCGGACGGCACTAGGTCCACCCTAAGCATGAGGACAGACATAGACGTTGGATTCGACGCTGCCCTGTATTGTCTTGCTCTCATTCACACCTTGAAATGCCTCGGCGCGACGAGCTGCGTCATCATGACACACACCGTCTACAACAGAGAGCGGGGGACGGAGGGCCTTCAGAGAATCCTAAAGCTCATGGCCCAGGGAGCGAAGCCAGTCACTGAATATTCGGAGAGGAAGAAGATCTGGATTCGACTGATCGGAATGAAGAAGGACTACGAGCTCGAGACCAATCCACTTTTCCAGCCTCATAAGATGCAGGGCGCCTCGTTCAAGGCCTTCTTCCTCGTCGACTATGAGGAGGGTCTCTACAGCAGTCCGGAACTCCGCGGAGACCTGGACTCACTGCCTGACGTGGATGTCTGTATTCGGCACACGAAGCTGAATCTCTCGGGAGGCGGTTGGATACCCTCCAAGCTCCTGAAGTCCGCGTTCATGTACTGTCAGAACGGGACGCTCTACAGCAACTGGACCTTCGAGGAGCTGGTCGCCCTGGTTACCCTGGGTCTGGTCTCAAAGCTGATAAACTCGGGGGAAGGCCTCGTGAAGATGTATGGCGACATAGATGAAGTCAAGGCCCGCTATCAGCTTCGAGAGCTCAGGCTCTTCAACAGACAGGTCTACCTCAGGAGGGAGCCCACAAAGCTGTTCCTTGTAGGGTCTCCTCATGGTATCTACCAGTTCTATTACTGAGGGAGAAGATGGAAGATGTGCTCGTCGTCGGTACTGGACCTGCGGGAGCAGCGGCAGCCTATCTTTCAGCAAAATCGGGTTTGAGGACCTCAATTGTTGACAAGAAGGTCCTCCCAAGGGAGAAGATTTGTGGAGGCCTAATCACAGCTCATTGCGGAGCTGAAATCAGAGACATTTTCGGGAGAGACATCCCTAGAGAAGCGCACGTAGAACCGCCAGTATTGACCGAGCGTGTGATACCCCCAAGTGGTCGCGCGAATGGCTTTCACAATCCGCTAAACCGGATAGAGAACGTCGACAGAGGCAGGTTTGATCACTGGCTAACTTCCTTGGCGGTCGAGGAGGGGGCCTCGCTGCACTGTCCCAAAGAACTCGTCGCCATGCGACGGACCGATAATGGTTGGATCGCACAGCTGCGGAGCAGGGGTGGCGTGGAGGAACTGGGAGCCCGATATGTGATAGGAGCAGACGGTGTCTACAGCTCCTGTAGGAGGGAACTGCTCGGAGGACGAAACCAGAAGACGATCTCAGTGATCCAGGAACACTATGAGGGCAGAGGGCCGTTTGGTGACTCCTTCTACCTCTTCTTCAAGGGAGATATCTCACCCATCTATGCATATGTCGTTCCGAAGGGGTCTTGCACTGTCCTGGGTCTCGGAGTCCACCGAAGTCTGGGTCCTCCAGCGGACCTAGCCATGTCCCGTTTCCGCGGGTGGATTCATCAGACTTTCGGTTATGAGGCCAGAGGTCACACGCACAGGGAAGGATGGTCAATACCGTTTGGCGATGTGGCCTACGGGAAGGGTCGAGTCCTCCTAGTCGGAGATGCTGGAGGCTTCTGCGAGCCATTCACCGGAGAGGGCATCTACTTCGGAATACAGTCTTCTAGGGCTGCAATTGCGGCAATACTGGCGCATGGTGATGGCGGGAGGTATGTCGCCGAGGTGTACAAGGACATCGCCGCGCCAATCGGGAGGAAGGTGCGACAGATCACAGATTATGTCTCAACTCTCACGGACGAAGAGAGAGAAAGGAGGATCCGAGCCAAGAGGATAAAGGTCATGGAGGAGTCGGGAGTTACGGAAACAGCATGAGCCTCACAGCAGAGGCCTTTCTGTGAAGAATGAGTCAAGCAACTCGTCTAGACCTCGAAGCTCGTCTACAACCCCGTTCCAGTTCACGATTTTACTTCTGTTCCTCGCTTCGAATGTGTTCAGGGCCTCGATCATCTGCCTGCGAAGGAAGTCGCTCTCAACCCCCTGGATGACTAAGGCGAGGTAACAGTGTTGACCTCTTTCTATAATGATTCTCATATCACCGTGTTCTACGGTCCTTAACCACTTGCCTACAAGGTAGGGAAAGGAGGTCTTCATGAAACTCTGGATGGCATCCAGGGTCGCCCCGAAGATGTCGTCATCGATCTTCTGGTCGACGCCCTCCTTCCCTTTAGAGGCAATGAGCGTTCCGTTCCCGTAGATCAGGAAGGCGTTGAGGAGGTCAAGTCGCCTCCGTGCCCATCTCAGCATGGCTCCTGAAATCCTCGTTCCCGCCGTTGGCATAAGGGCCCTTACGGTCAAGATACCGGGAAAGACCATAAGAGTGGAGAAGAAAGGCGGCAGCTCGGAAATCCCCAGTACGGCAAAGAGTGTGTTGGTTGCCAGACCGAAGACGAGGGCTATCAGCAGGGTCACGGTAATAGCGAGTATCCTTCTTCCAAGCAACCGGCTCTGTTCCGCAACAATTCGGGAGGCCTTGTAGGTCAGCAGTATGCCCCCGACCATGAACGCAACGATGTAGCCGAGCCAGATGATGAACCAGTTCATACTGTACCTTGCCGTGAAACCCTCCCAGTCACTCGAATCTAGTCTGGACTCCAGCATCACTGTCCAAATCAGCAGGATGGGCAGGCCCACGACGAGCATGAACAATATATCGCGTCGCCTCGGTCGATCCACGTACCACTTTGCGAATAGGAAGAAGAAGATGACTGAGAGCGTGAGGGCGGTAAGGCCGAGTCGGAGTTCGTTCATAGCTAGATTCTCATCAGTGGCGCTGAAGAATAGCCAGTCCATAAAGGCGTAAACGCCCCCAAACGCCGCGGCGGAAACAAAGGCTATCTCCGTGGCTGTCCTCATCCGTCCCCTGAATATCTGGAGGTAAACGATGCCCCACCAGATAGCCGCGGTAAGAATTGGAGCCTGCAGTAGTACAAGTGTCGCCACGTTTGGGATATTGCTTCACCTCTTTCCAGACGGACCGCGGTATCATTCGGACAGGTTCTCATATAAAGTTTAGTGGGGCATTATCGGCTTGGATACTGGTTCGAGGCGGGAGGAGTATTAGCCCACCCTTTTAAGCTGGCTCCTGTACATGGATAACAATTCTCGCACACTAGTCACGTCTCTCGGACCCTTGTCACTCCGCCAACGGCCAGTAAATCGAGGGAATCTGATAGCGAGGCCGGAGCTCTCCTTGATGAGACCAAAGCCACAGGTATGCATGGGACTGAGGGTGATCTCGGCGCCCAAGACTTCGATGACTAGGGAAGGATCGAACCAGCGGTCCGCCTCCAGCTTGGAATCGACTCGCGGGTGTCTCGCTTCCCGCGCATGGGCCTTCATCTTCTCTGGGAGTGAGAAGAGGGTCTCATCGTCAAAGCCGCTTCCTAGTTTGCAGACGGTTTTGAACAAGTCTTCCTCGGTGTCGTACGCGGCCATCAGGAGGGCGCCATAGGTCCCCGCCCTGCGACCCCTTCCTGCAAAGGCTCCCACTATGACTAAGTCGACGGTGTCTGCCATCTCCGCCTTGTAGTCCCGCTTGTACTTAATCCACTGCCATCCTCTCGCCCCGGCCGCATAAGGGGACTCAGGGTTCTTGGCTATGAGTCCCTCACAGCCCTGCTCTATGGCCTTGTCGAAGAAAGTCTCGGCCTCTGTAAGGCGGTCCGTGATGAGGGCCTCTGCCAGCATCACCTTCTCCGTGGGTTTGATGCACCTCTCCAGGGTCTTGCGACGGTCCCTATAGGGGCTCCCGATAAGTTCTTCCCCATCGAGGTACAGGCAGTCGAAGAGGAGGAAGTGGACGGGGGTCTCCTCGGCTGCCTTCTCGATATCGTACTTTCGGCCGCGGCGATGGGACACCTCTTGGAAGGGCAGGAAGGCGCCGGTATTCAGGTCGACGGGCACGGCCTCGCCCTCAAGGATGGCTTCCCTTCCTTTGAAGGATGGTCCTACCTCCTGGATGATGTCAGGGAACTGTTCCGTCAGATCTTCCAGCCGACGGGAGAAGAGCCTAATAGTCCCGTCACCCACGTGGGCCTGGATTCGTAACCCATCGTACTTGTACTCCAGGGCACAAGTTCCGAGCTTCTCGAAGACCTGCTCTAGGTCCGGCAGGCGTTCACAGAGCATGGCCCGAACGGGGATGCCCACTTGGAGATGGATGTCATCCAGCCCCTCCAAGCCCTTTTCAGCCAGTACGCGTGCCACCTTTCCCAGATCGGAGGAGACGTTGTAGGCCCTCTCGACCCTATCCCTCTCCTCCTTAGCGGCGAAGGCTGTCGCTAGGGCATCAATGATGGTCATATCTGCGACACCGAGGCGCATCTTGCCCACCACCGTGCGGAGAATGTATCGTGCTTCCTTGGGAGTTGCATCGTGCAGCAAATCGGCCAGCAGCTTGATCTTCTCCTCCTGGGAGCCTGTTCCCGAGGCCTTGGCGATGCGGACCAGGTTATCATACACCTTCTGGACCGTCAGGGGAGAAGCGAAGAGGGTCCTCTGCCTCTTCTGTTTAAGCACCTCCTCCGCCACGGTTCCCATGTCCCCTAGGCGCTTCCAAGACGCCTCAACCTCTTCCATCTCAAGTCCCGTCGTGAAGGCTAGGGCGCGGATAACGAGCTTCTCCGCCAGGCCGATCTCGATTCCAACGAAGTCTGGGAACAGGGTTCCTTGGGTGAGATACACCACCTTGTCTATGACCTCCGGTGGCACCTGCTGAAAGAGGCCCTGCAGATGCTCCGTCATCTCCAACCGTTTGGGAGTGGCCTCGATGCCCTCGTACACTTCCACCAGGTCAGCGAACTTCATGGAGTCTCCTTGCAGAGGGTCATCACCCTGTCGACGATCTCCTCACTCGCCCCAATGTATTCACGGGGGTCCAAGGCTGCCTCGAGTGCCTTCCCGTCCAGAAGGGACGTGATGGCTTCCTCCCCTTGAAGAACCTCTAGAAAGCTCCTGTCCTCCGCCTTGGCCCTCAGGGAGAGCTGACGCACCAGTTCATGAGCCTTCTGGCGGCCCAACCCCTTCTTGGCAAGGGCCATCATCACGGCTTCGGCCATCACCAGGCCCTTGGTGGCCTGCAGGTTCTCCAACATTCTATCCTCGTAGACGCGAAGGTTCTCGAAGACGCCGGACATCTTGTGGAGCATGTCGTCCACCAGTACTGAGACGTGAGGAAGGATGAACCGCTCCGCAGAAGAGTTCGTCAGGTCCCTCTCATGCCACAGAGGCACGTTCTCATAGGCCGGCAGAACGAAGCCTCTTACGATGCGAGCTAGGCCACAGACGTTCTCCGAGGTAATAGGGTTCTCCTTGTGGGCCATGGTGGAGGATCCGACCTGCCGCTTGCCGAAGGCCTCCGCGGCCTCCCCTATCTCCGTTCTCTGGAGGTTGCGGACCTCTGTAGCGAACTTCTCCAAGGACGCGGCGATCCCTGCCATCAGGGCCACATATTCGGCGTACCTGTCCCGACCGACGATCTGGCTGGACGCCTCCTCAGCCAACAGGCCCAGATTCTTCATGACAGTGTCCTGGATTCTCAATGCGTCCCCACCGAAGGCTGCACCAGTCCCCACGGCGCCTGACATCTTTCCGACGAGGAGTCTCTTTGAGGCCTCCTGAAGCCTCTCGAGATGACGGTGAACTTCCAGGGCGAATACCGCCATCTTCAGCCCAAAGGTGATGGGTGCGGCCGCCTGCCCATGCGTCCTTCCTAACATGATGGTACCTCTATGCTTATCGGCCAGGTCAAGGAGGACCCCCCGCAAACGGACGAGGCCGTCCAG